>CALUSR010000002.1 GCA_944323485.1 Candidatus Gastranaerophilales bacterium | reverse complement strand
GCTATAGTTTCCTTTCGAAATCATTTATTGTATAATCCCTTATCAGGTGTGATTATCAGCGGGAGTGCTATAGTTTCCTTTCGAAATCATTTATTGTATAATAGAAGAGAGGGAGTTATTTTTATTGTAAAAGCTATAGTTTCCTTTCGAAATCATTTATTGTATAATACGTCTTTGAGGCATTTTGAACGTGCCTGTGCTATAGTTTCCTTTCGAAATCATTTATTGTATAATGTATCAATTGCAATACCGATTACTCGATCCGCTATAGTTTCCTTTCGAAATCATTTATTGTATAATAGTTAAGGCGTTAAGTGAGCCATCAGACATGCTATAGTTTCCTTTCGAAATCATTTATTGTATAATAAGCAAACTCAACTCGTTGTTTAGCCCTTTGCTATAGTTTCCTTTCGAAATCATTTATTGTATAATATACGCCTGCCGCCTACCGACATAGGCACAGCTATAGTTTCCTTTCGAAATCATTTATTGTATAATCTGTACGGTGTCGCCTATTCTGGCAATGGCGCTATAGTTTCCTTTCGAAATCATTTATTGTATAATGCAATATTAGGAAAATTGCCGGGAAAATTTGCTATAGTTTCCTTTCGAAATCATTTATTGTATAATGACAGAGAATCAGATAAGGATAGTGTGGTTGCTATAGTTTCCTTTCGAAATCATTTATTGTATAATACACCGTAAACAGTAGCGTCGATCGGCTGTGCTATAGTTTCCTTTCGAAATCATTTATTGTATAATACACCGTAAACAGTAGCGTCGATCGGCTGTGCTATAGTTTCCTTTCGAAATCATTTATTGTATAATTGTGCTGACATTTCTTTAAAAGATACAGGCGCTATAGTTTCCTTTCGAAATCATTTATTGTATAATATAAACTTAAGTTGATATCATTCATCGCATGCTATAGTTTCCTTTCGAAATCATTTATTGTATAATTCTATACACTTGTAGATATTTACTTCCTCTGCTATAGTTTCCTTTCGAAATCATTTATTGTATAATAAGTTATCTTTTATCGGATAATTATCTACAGCTATAGTTTCCTTTCGAAATCATTTATTGTATAATTTTTACAGACGCTACTGTTTCCACGCAAAAGCTATAGTTTCCTTTCGAAATCATTTATTGTATAATATTTTTGCAGATGAATGTTGTGTATGCGGCGCTATAGTTTCCTTTCGAAATCATTTATTGTATAATATTAAACTCCTAAGTCTAACAGACATAAGGAGTTTGATATTATTAGCCCAAGAATTTTTAAAACAAAAGTAGTTGTTGTGCCCCTATAATTTCTTCTTTTTTGGGTTCTCCAATCAGTAGCAGCATGTTTCCATATTGTTTATCAGTAACTTGAAGAACACGAACATTTCCTTCTTGAGGGATTATTTGTTTTAATCTTCTTATTTCTCTGTCTACAATATCCTGACCTCTGCAAACTCTGCAGTATACAGAAAATTGAAGCATGGTAAAACCTGCATTTTGTAATTCACGTCTAAATCTTGCAGCAATTTTTCTCTGTGTTTTCTTTGCAACAGGTAGATCAAAGAATACGAATAATCTCATAAAAATATCATCACCTTTTACGCTCATTTTACCTCTATGAATTCTGGCAATTCCAATATTGAAAAGTCACTTGCCTCTATGCTTTTTGAAAAAGATTTACAGACTTTTTCGCAGGCATTTTGGATGGTAATTTGTTCTTTTCTGTACATACATTGCATATTTAGTATATTCAGAAGATAAGCTTTATCGTATTTTGTAAGTGTATCTTCTTGGAGGGTGTTCATATTTGCGACCAGTAAATCAACAAATGGTCTGAATGGTTCTATTAAATCTTCTGTCAGATTAAAAGAGTTGAGTTCGTTGCAGTGATGAATACCCAAACATGGAATAAGACCTGATGAGGCAACAAATTTTGATATAGTTCCTCTCAAGATAGCATATCCATAGTCGAGGGCGGCATTGTGTTTTGTATTTGCATGCCTTTTGAAGTCAGCAAACAGCAAGCTCCAGTATTTTTTTGAGGCTTGACCTTCTATGTTTGTTTTATCTCCTGATTGAACTTTTGATATATAAAAATCAAGGTCTTGTATTTCAAATAATATTTTTAGGACTATTGATTGGTTTGTTATTTTTTGTTTTACAATTTTTTGCCATAATCTTTTTTTCAGAGTTTCATTCATATTTATGTGATTATATGCAATTTTTGTATTTCTGCTGTGTTGATAAAAAGGGATAAGCACTCCGTTTGGCTGATGTTTTTTGTTGCAGGTGAACAATGTAATGTTATATTCTTCGCAGATGGAGAGGAAATAATTTGTTACCGAAATCTGATGACTTTCGAGGATTATGGTTGAGATATCTTCCATCGGGACTGATGTTGTATCATCAGAGTTATCAGCTTGATAGACAAGCTGATAATTTTTGATGAATAGTTTTCCCGGTTTTGAGAATAGAATGGTTTTGTAGCCCATTATTTTGGTCCTTTGAGTTTGAGTCTTTTTTCATGTTTCACTTCATGATAATCCCCCAAAACTCCGACCTGATATTTTTTTATATACGCTGCTGTTTTTGTTGAAATACGTTTATCTTTTATTGTTCTGTCATGAGAATCTAATTTTATTTTTCCGTTTGTAATATCACAGCCTTTGTAATAACCGAGGAACTCATCTTCAGGTTTGCCAGTCGGATTGATTGCAATCAGTGTATTATGATAGAGGCTAAAGCAGAAAGAGTAGTCATCAGTCATCTCTAACCATCCGTCTTTACCTCTGCTTATAGCTTTATTCGGCAACTCTCCTCCAAAATCAGCGATGTAGATAGGGACAAGGAAATATTCGTTTTTCCCTTTTTTATTTTTCTTTGTAAACACATCAACTCTGGGCATTGATGTGTTATGAGCAAAGCCGTTATGCACTTTTATTCCTGATATACTGTTGTCTTTAATTTTTATTGTTTTTATGAGGTGAGGTTTTTGCCCTTGTTTCAATTTTTCTTCTGATATAGGCATATATACAGGCTCTTCAAAAGCTTTTTTCGGGTCGTTATTGAATTTTGTCAGACGTTCTTTAAGGAGGTTGTATATTTTTATGTTTCTTTCTTTGTCATACATTTTTTCAAGTGTCTGCAGATTAATTTTTTCAAGAGGAGTTTTGAGGACGGTAAAACCATCTTGAAGGTGTTTAGGGCTTCTTATTGTTGCGTCATGTAATTGTCCTGAGACAGAGGCTCTAAGAGCTCTTGAAACGAAAATTTTGGAGATAGCAAGTTCCACATCTTCTTTAAAAGTAGCCCAGGGCCGTTTAAATCTTGGTTTTTTATCTTTTGTATAGTTGTAGTTTTCAATTTTGGCAGAGACAGTTGATAAATATTGTACCATGCCTTGTGTTGAGCACGCTAAGACAATTGCATCAAGGGCGTGATGTCTGTCATTTTCTTCTCTGTTTTTAATCAGTCCCCATTGTGTTCTTAAAAATGCTGTCAGTGAACCATTTCGAGTTTCAACTTTAAGATTATTTCCAAAATCAAGATTTTCTTTTATGTAGTCTTTAATGAATTTTGTTATATATCTTGTATCATTTAGGTTGCGTGATTTAAATCCTTCTGATTCATAACTTTTTCTGATGAGTCTGTTGTATTTTGCTGATTTTAAATTATAGGTTTTTATTCTTTGAACGAAGTCATACCATTTTGATTCTCCGATATATTCATATGGGATTTTATTTCCTTTTTGTCTGTTTTCATCAGACAGGCATAAAACTTTATTGTTCAGGCTGTCATCAAAACTTTTTGAATATGGAATAATATGATCTACATCTGTATAATCCTGGTCGCTAAGTTTTCTCGGGTCAATGTATTTTCCAGAATAAATACAATATCCTCCTTGTTCTTCCCATAGTCTGAATTTTAATAAATTACTCTTTGGATAATCTGGATTTAATCCATTTTCTATACATCTTTTTCTTGCCAGTTCTTTTTGATTTTGAAAATCTTCTTGAGCTTTTTTTATTTTTCTTCGTTCATCAAATGATTTTGATAAATCTCTCGCCATTTCGATAATAATATAATCAAACGTCCCATGTCTTTTTATCAATGAGTTGACAACTTTTCTGGTTTGAGAAATTGCTCGATTTACTACAGGATTGGTTGTCAGTTCTTCTTGAGGTAAAACAGGCAAGAAATTTTGTTTTGTTTTATTTTTTGAAATCGAATGATGATTGTAACCAGCCAGTTCGCAGGCTTCATTATACTTATATCCTTCGAGCATATAGGGTAATATTTTTTCCATCGCTTTCAGCGAAAGATGCATAGTTTTGCTCATAGATAAGTCTTTTACGCAAGCGATAATTTTATCATCAATAAAATATTCTTTCATTCTGGCAATTACTGACTCATCACTTTTTTCACAGGTTAAAACAGTAGCAATATTATTGAACAGGTCCTTATCATATTTTATTGCCTCAAAGTACACTTTTCCTAAATTTTTATCATTTACTATTGATTTTTTTATTAAGTGATAATTTTTTAATTCAATTAATGTTGAGTCTTCAGGGTTTTTGTCTTTTTTGTTGTAATTTAGTCCGTTAAATAAAATATTATCTTCCAAACATAATTCTTTCTTCAGTTGTTTGTATGTAACTTTTGTGTTTTTGTGAGCAAGCTCTATAATTTGTTTAATTTCATCTCCGCAAAGGACTCTACATTCTCCTAATTCATCAGTTATAGACAGATTTACAAGTTTTGTTGCCGCTGTAAAAATTTCTGAAGTATATGCACATTTTGGAGCTCTTTTTTCATCAGGTTCGAATGAACAATATCCTATTTTATCTTCCATTGATTGCAGTGGTCTTTGATAAAAAGCTGTTTGTAGATAGAAATTTTCTGTTTCTTCTTTTGCAAGTGGAGACCCGAGTTTTCTCTGGGTTTCAAAGATTATTTCAATTTCTTTTTGCAAAAGATCTCTTGGAATGGAATTATTATATTTTTCTCTTTTATTTCTTTTTATATCCTTTTCTGCAAACATCTCTCCGATTGTTTTATACTGCCCGTTTTCAAATTCCTGATAATTTTGTTTTATTGCTTTTAATAAGTCGCCTTCTTTTTTTGCTTCTTCTGATTTTCTTATTGATTTGAAACCTCTTCTTTTTGCAATATGCATAAGAATTCTATAAAATTCTTCATTATTCAGTTTACGATATAGTGCTTCTTTTCTCAAAGTCCAAACATCTTTAATTTGTTTATTTGAACAATATAAATTTTCAATTTGTTCTTGAGTTATAAAGTTATTTAAGATTAAATATTTTTTTATATTATATAAACGGCTTGAACGTCTTGAAATTCTTCTTCTTGCTCCTCTCGCTTCTCTTCTTGGGGCTGCTAAAGAATCTCCAGATGGTTGTTCTGCTGCTGAAAAAATTCTAACTCCGGCATCAAGTATTTTCCCGTAAAAATTTTCATCATCAAGTTCGACAACAGCATTTCCGATAGAACTTATCCCAATATCCAGACTTAGAATCTTTTTCATAATATACCTTTCTTGACAATATATTTTTTACTTTTTATAATAATAACATACAATAAATATTTTCGAAACGTTACTATAGTAAGAAATTTTCGAAAAGTTCTGCCTAATACTTTTATGTATTAGGCATCTTTTTATTTTTAATACAATAAATATATATTTTTAGTGTATCCGGCTGCAATAGCTTCATCTCTGATATTATCAAGAAGTTCTCTTACTTTTTGATATTCTTTTGATATGCCGTATTTCTTGTTTAGCTTATCAATAATATCAGCTCTGCCGTTTTTCAAAGCAAGGTCGTATTTTGCATAATCACTCTCGGGCATCTTATCAAGTTTGTCAACAAACGGCTTTATTGTTTCAGCTGACCTGTTTTCAGCTAAAGCACTGTCAAGCTCAAATCTTCTTAGAGCGTGTTTCAATACCGGATTGATATCTTCAAGACGTGTTGATATAGGCGTCAAAATTTTAGATGTCACATGAGCAAAGGTGTTATCCTTTTTTTTGACCTTTTTGACTATCTTATCAACATTATCAATATCAAAATCTATTCCATCCCCATCTTTCGGCGTCTTTCCGCTTCTTTCTCCATTCTCTCGAGGTCTGCCAGAGCTTGTTCTCTCGTTACTTTTCGAGGGAGCTTGCATCCGTGGTCTATATCCCACTGACCTGTCCGTATATCTTCCTTGATTACCGAGAGTATATCCTTCTTCTTCAATTCTTCCTTGATTTCCGAGAGTATAGCCTTCTCGTTCCACTCTTCTTGCATAAAATTCCCCCGCTTGTCTTGCTTCAACCTCAAAAGGTGTATTGTAATAATCACTATATAGTTTGTCGTATGTTTTTAGTATTTCTCTTTGCATAGGTGTCAAAGAGTTGTTGTATCTTTGAGCTTCTGTTTGATTAAATTCATCAAGTCTATCGAAAACATCATTCAAAAATTTCTTATGTTTATTATAATATTCCAATCTGATTTTGTTAACTTTTTTTAGTTCTTTATAATTATCAACAAAGCGTTTCTCTTCAGGCGTGAGTTTCCCCTTCGAAGACAGTTCTTTATATTTCTTCATTTGTTTTGCATGTTGTACCTCATGCATAAAAGAAACAACAAAACCTCTCGGATCATTTCTTAAAACATCCATATTGAGCCATATCATCTTTGATTTGGATAAATGAGTGGCTCTTCTTCTCGGATTTTTGACATTATCAGGCATAGGACTGATTGTGTAGTCGGAAATATCAGACAGAGCCTCCTCAATCGGTTTCAAGAACTTGTTTTTTTCTATTAATTCTCCGACGGTTATCCCTTGTTTGCGGCTGTTGGCAATATCCATCTTGTCTTTACTATTGTTTATAAAACGACCGAGGTCAAAATCTTCACCGCTGTCAGGAGAATCAGGTGTATAGTGAAATCCTCCGTCTTTTACGAGAATACTTTTTCTTTCACCCTTAAGAACTGATTTTCCGTTATGATACCAGCTGTATCCCTTTGGTGCAGTGGTGGCATATTCATCTTTCACCCATCCGTCGGGGGCATTGTCAAGGTATTCAATGTTTCTTTTTTCGCCGTTTTTGTTTGTTACAACTGCTTGTTTTGGAGTTTCTATGTCAACGCTTTCATCTTTTATCAGCTTTGCATAAAAACCTTCTGTCGGTTTTTTGGCTTGTTCTGTTATTTTTTGACTATTATTTGTGGGATTTTCCCTTCCTTCATCAATTCGTATACTGCTTCTATCCACACCATTTTCCAATGGGTCAGAGGTTCTCTGTAATAATTCTGATCCAATCTTTCCGCTATTATTGGAACTACTATCTCTTTGTATTTTTTCTCTATTTCGTTGACGTTCTTGCAGTATATCACTTCTCGTTTCATCAGCCCTTGCCCTCCTAGCATGATCATAATCATTATCGATATGTCGGTCAAGTTCTTCATTTGTTGTTATTCCTGTGACTTTTGATGAAATTTCCGGATGTTTTTGCAAATATTCTTGCTTAAATCTAATACCGTCACCTGTTGCCGCATTCCATTCTATGTCTAAATTAGGATTTTCTTCAATAATTTTGTCTATTAATTTTTCACCGATATGAGGAGTTGGAGCTAAATCACCATCTTTAGGAGGTATTTTTTTCCCTGTTCTTATATCGATTTTTCTTTTCGTAAGGTTTTTAACCTCATTAATTATGAGTTTATTACCATTAATTGAATATTCTACAAAACCGAGAGTATTATCATTCGCATCTTTCAGATCATATCTCTTATCCCCCCAGTCGATATCTGTATTTTCTACAAACTTTGTATCTGTTGGTGTTTCGTTAGTTACCGAGCTTTTCTCATTAACTCTCTGTCTGAAATTCTCAAGATTTTGTTTGTTGCTTTCCTGTGCTTGTTCCAGTCTTGATTTATTGTTGTATTCTTTGTATCTTTCATTGAATCTGTCAACAGCGCTTTTCTCTACAGGAACCCCATAGACATTGTATCCGTCTTTTATTGTTTCTGCACTGTATCTCCCTTCAACATTCTGTTGTAGATTGTTATATGTTTCTGCGTCTATCTTGTCTATATTTTGATTGATAAAATCTCTCTGTGAATTCAAATCATCTTCCAGCTTGTGAAGTCGTCTGTCAACTGCTTTTAACTGACTGTCATCAATTTTTGCCCTCTGTACGTTTTTGTTTGTTACAACTGCTTGTTTTGGCGTTTCTATATCAACGTGTTCATCTTTTATCAGCTTTGCATAAAAACCTTCTGTTGGAGCTTTGGCTTGTTCCTCTATCTTCTCTGATTGAAATTCTCTTCCCTTTGGGCTATCTGTGGCATTCGGCGCATTATCTCCATTAATACGTCTGTTTTGCTCATCCCCGCCATCCGGCATTCTTTCGCTATTCTCAAGACTTCTTCCTCTTCCTCTTTGAGGATTATTCCGTTCGCCATAAATCTCTTTATACTCTTTAGTGTTCTCTCCCAGAACTCGTCGTGCTTGTGGTTCATTCGATATATCCTTCCTGTTTTCTTTCAGGCTATTATATCCGTTTTTACGAACGGGGGCAAATCCTTGACTATGTATTAAAGAAGGATTGCTCAAATACGGAATAATATTTATAATAAGAGTAAGGGAAGATTATCTATGAGAGAAGTTATATATTGCAAGAATATTAATGAAGTGGGAAATCTATACAGAATAAAGGTCATTCCTTTAATAAAGGAAAGAATGGACATGTTTTATTATGATAAAACACATTGGTCAATGTGCTGGATAGATGCGATATGTGAGTTAATGATAGAAGATAAAATACCACGTATAACAATTGATAAATATAAAAACGCATTATTTGAAGAAAATTCTAAAAATATGTCCGCTACAAGAAAAATTATATATTGCAAGAATATGGCGGATGCAGATGAAAAATATCATAAGAAAGTATTTCCTCTTATATGTGAAAGAATGAACAGGAATTATTATAGAGAACCCCTTACTCACTGGTCGATGGGAATTATTGAAGCTGTATATGAATTAGTGCAGGAAGGTATACTTCCACGGCTTGTAATCAGCAGAGTGAATTGATGTGCCGTGATGGCTGAGCATAAGAGGTATCAGTCAAACATATCATAGAAGTGGTAGAATTGAAGCGGGGCGATTATGGTTATTTCTTCGAGAAATTTGACATATTCATCTTGCATTTTTGAGAGGTTTTGTTTTTTTGTCAGAGAGTTATTTTGTTCAAATTTTTTGACATAAATTTTGTAGGTATCTTTTTTATCTTTCAGAGCGGCGATGAAATAAACAGGCTCCTGCGTGAGCTGAGCAAGTTTGAAAGTGCCTGATGGAAATTCAGCCCGGCGGTTGAGAAAATCAGTTTTAAAGGTTATGGCTGAAGAACCTGCCGATACTCTATCACCAGCTATAAAGACGATGTCTCCGTGTTTTAGTTTTTCTTGAATCTCGACGGCTGTTGACATATCGATGTCTTCGACCGGGTATGTTGAAAAATCTACTTTGGCTGATATTTTTGAAAGGAAATTATTAAAAATTTTGCACTGGCTTTTGCTCAAAAATATGTTTGCATGGGGATTCATAGGCCATATATAATTTTCCGGATTTGAGATGAACGTTCTCAGAACTTCGATGTTGCCTATGTGAGAGCAGATGAAAAAGATGCCTTTTTTGTCATTCATTTGTTTCAGCAGTTCATCTTTATCTGTTTTCTCTGCGAAATTCAGTTTTTTTATGTCGAAAGTACGGGCGCAGGTTTCCATTTTGTCGACAAGAGAAAGTGCATAATTCAACACATTTTTATACATATTGATGAGAGAAGGTTTTGCGTTTTTGTTTTTTGTGTATTCAAAGATTATTGAGAGGTTTTTTTTTGTGTATGTTCTCAGCTGTTTTGAGAAAACGAACGTGCAGAGAGAAACTACAACAGCAATAAGCTGCAGGGCTTTTTTGCCGAAAATTTTATAAACATGCCATGAGAACAGGAGCCTTTTTTCTCCGGCGGCTTTTTCTTTTTGCTGATACCATTTCATTTTTTCCGGCACTCCAGAAAGGTATAGTCATATTTGCCGATATTATAATAAGTTTTTTTGATTTTGAGTTTTGATTGTTCGATGATTTCTCTCATTTCTGTTTCTTTGTACATTTTGCTGCATCCGTTTGCCATGCAGGTAAAATAAAGAGAAATATGCGCAAGAGCATATGCTGCGCCTTCGAACAGCTGGTTATCTATAAACGGTTCGAGTATGAAAATTCTTGTGTTTTCGTCTGATGCGTCAGCTATTTTGTTGAGGATGAACAAAACCTGTTCTTTTGAAAAACAGTCGAGAAACTGGCTCATAAGGAAAGTATCCGGATGAGGAGTTATTGAGAGTTTCTCATCAGAAAGGATATTTGCGCCGACAAACTTGCATCTTTCAGTATTAAAGTTTTTTTGAGTTTCTGCAATGTTTTCCGGTAAATCGAGCATAACAATCGTGCAATCTTTGTCAAAATTCAGGCATGCTCTTTCAAATTTTCCCGTATTGCCTCCGATGTCGCATAGGACTTTGGTTTTTTCTTCGAAAATGATTCTCAAAATTTCGTCAAAGCAGTCATCAGAGTAGTGATGATCAAACTCACACCAGCTTTTTATCATCTTGTCATTGAGTTTTGTAAGCACCTGATAAATTGTCGGCGAGTCAAAGTAATGTTTTTGCAGTCCGAGGGGTTTATTCTCTCGCAGGGACTGTGTGAGTTCCGTTACTCCTATGCAGCAGATATCACGTACAAAGTTGAAGTTTACTCTTGTCATTTCATCAAAGAGAAACGCTTCTGCGAGCTTTGTGTTCGAATATGTAAGGTCAGGATTTTCTCTGACGAGTCCTATGCAGACAGCTGCATCAAACAGTGTATCAACTGCATATTTTGAGATGTTGCAAGCCTCTGCCAGCTGTTGTCTTGTTTTTTTGCTTTCATTTAGCGATTGCAGCAGACCAAATTCGAGCAGTGCTGCCACAATCTGGAACGTAAACGGAGCGAAGGCAATCTTCTGCGCTTCTGTTAGTGCGTTAACTGTTTCAGAAGTGTTTTTCTTTTTTCTTGTATATTTTGTTTTTGTTGATTTTTCTTCCATAGTGCAACTAAAATTATAGCATGAATAATATTAATATATTTTTTATTAACATCAGTAAATTTTTAAAAAATATTGATACCGGTTCGATGGATTGTTTTCTTGAGGGAAAAAATTTTTTAAGTGAAAAGAGAAAACGGGAGTTCTCTCTGGGGCGGTTTCTTATTAAGTATGTTTTGAAGAATTTTTATGACTTATCAGAGGTAGAGGTTGATGTTGAAAACAACAAACCCTGCATAAGAAACGACAGTGTGAAATTCAGCATATCTCATTCAAATAATATGCTTGTGGCTGCATTTTGTAGGAAGAATATCGGTGTAGACATTGAGTTTATGAAACAGAGGGACTTTGAGAAGCTTTTTGATTATTGCGGAATTGATGGAGAATGTTTGAATAAAAAAGAAGAATTTTATCGCTACTGGACGAGATATGAAGCTGAAATAAAGCTTGCAGAGCCTGTTTGTGAGTTTATCAGTATGAAAATTTTTGATGATTATATGTTATCGCTGGCTTTCGGCGAGGGGGCAGATGGCTCCGGTATTAAAACAAGACTCAGGATGTATGAGCTTGTTAGTCCGAGTGAAAGAATGAATCCAAGCGAGCTTATTAATCTGAAGCTTGTAATTGAAAGCAGGAAGAACGAAAACACGGTTGTTGCGCATGAAATCAGCACAGCCCAGTTTGATTTCAGATGAGATACGGTATTATTTTTTGTTGAGTTATATCTGAAGATTGAATAATCCAGGCTGAACCCTGCAATAAGAAACAGTGCAAGGATGTGGAACAGGTTAATCTGCCTGTTGAACAGACTAAGAATGCCGATGACAAAGAATCCGGCAAGAATTGACGGGAGCATTATTTTTGAGGCATTTTTCGGTTTGTAGATAGCTGATAGAACAGCAAACAAAATCAAAACAGCTGGAAGTATGAGCTTCAGACAAGAGGTTCTGCAGTTTTTAATTTTATTTGATATGTCATTTTTCAGGTCGATGAATTTCAGATTTTTGTTGTTTTGGGTGTTTTTGAGTTTTTGGTGAGTTTCGTTTTGTATGATAATCATTGATGTATTATCATCAGCCATAAAGTCTTTGAGTACGGGGAGTTTTAGTTTTTCATATGTCAAATATTCCTGCTCATCAGGGGTATTGAGCAGGTTATTTCTTATATTTTCAGGGAGAAATGAGGCGTAGTTATTCAGTTCTTTTTGATACAGGCTGTTGATGAGGAGGTTATTTTCCTTCTGCTGTTTTATTGAAGGCAGAAATTTGCTGAGAGCGGTGAAAGAGTTTTGGTCGAGATTTTTTGTTGCTGTTTCTTCAGTTTCGAGGATTTCTTGCAGATTGTTGCCTGTTATCAAAAGGAATAAGGGTGATGAGTTGTTTTTATTAAGCTTGTTGTAGAGGGCTTCGGCATTTGCGAGAAATTTCGGAGGTCTGTACATGTCTGTTATACTGTCATTAAAGCTGATTTTAAATAATCCTGTGCAGGCAATAAGCATAAATACCGATGCTGATATTATTTTTATTTTTTGTGGAACTTTGTTGAAGGGAGTAAATATGTCGAAGTTTGCGGGAGAGGGTTTTATGTTTTTGCATAAGATGGGATAGAAGAGAACGACAAAGAGGTATACGCAGAAAAGTCCGCCTGAAGTAAAGACTGAAATTTGTTTGAGCAGTTCTATACTTGAGAACATCAGAATGAGGAAGGCGCACACTGTTGTCAGCATACTCATTGTCAGGCTTTTGAAGATGAGTTTTATGTCGTTGTCATGAGCGAAATAGTGGAGAGAATAATCAACGCAGATACCAATCAATGTTGATGAGAATACAAATGTGAGGATGTGTATTGAGTCGAAGAATATTGATGTAAGCAGATAGCCGCAGAGCATGCCCAAAGACAGACTCAGCATAATCGGAAGAAGAAGTTTAAAGGAGCGGAAATAGAACTTGCAGATGAGGATTATAAACAGCGAAGAAAGCAGGCAGATAAGGTTTATTTCCTTCATTGATTTTGAACTGGCATAATAGGTATGGACGGGAGAGCCTGTCAGGTATATTTTTGTGTCTTTGTATTTTTGCTCTATTTTTTCTTTTGTGTTGATAATTTTTGGCATCTCAAGATTGAGCAGAGTAGGAGAGAGCGAGATGTCTTTTTTGAGAGTTAGTTTGAGAATTGTATAATATTTTCCGTCAATTTCGTATAAATCGCCTGTGTTTTTCTGCGATAGCATGCTGAGATAGTCGCTGAAGAGCATAAAAGGGTCTTCTTCAAGCGGAAGCAAACTTATGCTCATAGGATTGTAAAGTCTTTCGAGGCTTTCTTTTTTTATGAGTTCATAGTTATTGTTTTTCAGCTCTGTTCTTGTTTTTTGAGAGAGAAGTTTTTTGTGATGTGTTTTATATACCTCAAGAATGTCTGCAATTTTTTCTCCTGCTGCAATATCAGCTTGAAGCGAGCTTTTATCCGTTAGTTGAAGAAATTCTTTCTGTGCTGCATCAGCATTGAACATATCCTCTGATTCAAATATAACGTTGAAGCGTCCTGAGTGTTTATTGCTTAGGTTAACAAGTGTTGTATCTTCTTTGCTGTTTGATAAGACAGCTTTCAGAATGTTTGTTTGAGTTTTTTTCGGGTTGAAGAAGACGAATATTGCCATAGAGGCAAATATTATGCAGAATAGTATTCTCAGTATGTTGATGATAGTGTTTTTCATTTTTAAACGCATTGAGTAAAGCTGATTGTTGTTGTATTGTTTTCAGTTGAGATTACCATTTTGGTGATAATACCCGTGTTATTAATGTTTTCTCCCGTTATGTGAAGACTTTTCAAACTTTTGTTCAAAGGGCTTTTTGCTTTTGGCTTCAGGGCAAAAATCCATTGTGAGCTGTTGATAGTCATATAATAGAGGTCAAAGTTTTTTTCTATGTAGGAAAAATTTTTGTTCACCACGGCTTTGACAATGGAGTTTATTTGTTTGTTATCTGCTGTTGTGTATGAGTTTTGGGCTTTAATTGGGTATGTCGTTTCAAAATTTACGCCCTTATCTTTGATAAACCTGAAATTACCGCCTGATGTCAGATTTATTTTTGAAGAGGTGAGATATTTGTTCTGGGTAAATTTGCAGGTTTTGTTTTCAAAAACCGGCATTTTTTTTGATGCATCTTCTGCGCTGATGGGGTGATTGAATATATCAGAGGCGAAAGCATTTTGAAATGTAGCAAACAAAAGCAGTGCAAAAAACAGAACGTTTTTTTTCATCGTTTTAGTATTCCTCGATTTTTTTCAAAAAATTTTCATGTGCGTTGTAGAGAGATTCTTTCGTTGTCGCATCAATTCGAATCTGCATACTTCTTGCTTTGAAGATTTTTTCACCTGATTCAGCGTCTTTTATTATGTAGTTTATAATCATGGCAGGTTCAACGCTTTCGAGGGTTGATTCGACACGGAGTTTTTGTCCGAAGGATGCGGGTTTTATATATTTCAAATCCATTGTAGCAACAGGGTATGCTGTGTTGTCCCGTTGCATGTTTTTGTAAGTATATCCGATTTTTTCAAGCATGTCACATCTTGCTTCTTCGATGTATTTGAGATAATTCCCATGCCAGACAACATTCATCGGGTCGAGGTCAAAAAATTCCACTTTCAGATTATATTCGGTTTTTATTTTTTTCATAAGTTCTAAGTCCAGATAGTGCTAGTTTTCTGCTGTTTCAAAAATTCCGCTTGAATATATTATACCATTGTATTCATAAGTGTAGTTCAGATTTTTCCCATGCAGGCAGAGTTTGAGTTTCAGTTTTTCATCTGGTCTTATGACATGGGAAAATTTTATTTTTTTTGATGGAGAGGTGAGAATTTTTTTATTGAATGATTCAGAGGCAAACATATGGGCAAAATAAAGCTGAACAACTCCCGGCAGAACGGGGAAGTTTGTGAAGTGTCCTTCGAAAAAGTTGCAGCTTCTTGAAAAAATCATTTCATATTCCGCTTCTGTTGTTCCGATAGAGTAGTTTGTGACAAGAGGAATCGATAAATTCATGTTGAAGAGTTTTTCTATTTTTGACTTGTCAATTTTTCCCGTATTTGTTTTTGGTATTTCGTAGAGAAATTTCCATTTTTGCGGGACTATTTCCGATTTGTTTTTCAGGAGGTTCTTGAGTTGTTTTACCAGTGATTGCCTGCCTTGCGAGTGTGTATCGAGGTATATTTCTTTGCCTTTTGGGGTAAGAACAGCAGCGCAGGCAAGTTTTTCTCCGTGTTTTAAGCAATAAGACGCTTCAATCAGGTCTGTATTATTCAGGAAGGTTTCAATTTCCTGTGTATTTACTCTTTTCTCCTGAATTTTAACAATTTTATCCGTTCTGGCGCCCAGGATGAAGGTTTTGTCATCGAGTTTTTCGATGGTGTCATTCAGAGATATTTTATCAGCGAGGAAATAAGGTGATTTAACCGTTATCTGAGAATTCTCGTCCGTTTGAATTTCGGCGCTTCCAAAGCAACGGTAGTTTTCATCTCCTGTTTTGATTGCGACAGTACCTGTTTCCGTGCTGCCATAAATCTCCGTAATCAGTACGCCGAATTTTTTGAAATATTCTGCCGTAGAGGTTTTAAGTTTATCTCCTGCAGAGAAGATAACTTTTGGAGGTTTGTTCAGTTTTACACCATATTTTTCGTATTTTTCGAGAAAAGAAGGAGTTGATACAAAAATGGTGTTATATATATCGGATGTATCAGGATAGACGATGTCATCAGTACAGAGTATAAATTTATCGCATTCGCATAATGCTATGATCAGCCAGAAAACAAAACAATACATATGGGCTGCTTTTGTTGATGTTATGAGTTTTATGCGTTTGTTTTCAAGCGGAGAGATTGAGTTGATTTCATCCAACAGGTCTTTTGATTCGACGGTCATGTTTCTGAGGTTTTTTCTGGCTTTTTTGGGTATGCCTGTTGAACCTGATGTGAAAAAGGTTATATAAGTTTTATCATAATCGGGTTTTTTGAATTCTATGTCAGCTGATTGGAGGTCAGATTGTTTTTGGATTTTTTCAAGGGAGATATATTCTTCTTCGATGAGAAAGGTTTTGTTGAGGTCAGCAAGAAGGAATATTTCTTTTCCTGAGAAAGCGGCGGCAAGAAAACACAGAGCAAAGTCAAAGTTGTCTTTTGCTGCGATGAGGACATTTTTGCATTTGTCAGCTTTTAGTCTGTTGATTTCAGGAGCAAGCTGCGACTTTATCCAACCGAGGGTATAAGTCTTTTCTCCGTCGTCAATAACTGCAAGATTGTCGTATTTTTTGTTGTTTATGATTTCAAATATATTCATATCGGATAGATTAGAATTTGTTTTTTAACCTGAATATTGTCCTGATAGTATATTCTATCGCAAAAAAACATCCGAGGAACAAATAAGACAAAAATCCATTGTATAACATCCAGATTTTATCTGACATAAAACATGTGGCAACTGACAGAATAAACTGTACAAACAGGTATACGCACCAGATATAGGTCAGATTTTTTGTGTAAATCTTTACAGATTCAGAGAGTGTGCCTTCTGTCATTTTTGCAAATTTTTGAATGATTGTTTCTTCCTGAAATAAAGAAGAAACAAAAACGAGGAAGATGGCAAAGTTGGCTGCTACAGGATAAAGCTTAAGCCCGTTGAAGCGGGTAAAGTTAAAAATCAGAATAACGGCAAGTGTAAAAAATGTTGAAAAAATAAATCCGTATTTTTTAATTATTGTCTGAAGGTTCTTCAACAAAATTTTCACCGGTTTTATTTTACGAGTTCTTCAATTGCGTCGACTACGTCTTTTACTGTTCTGATTTGTTTGAAGTTATCAGGAGAAATCTTTTTTTGAGTGTAATCCTGCAAACGTACTGCAAGATCAACTGCGTCTATGCTGTCAAATTCCAAATCCTCAAACAGGTTTGCATCAGGAGTAATTTTTGATTCGTTGATTTCAAAATCTTCGACTAAAATACTCTTAAGTTCTTTTTCTATTTCTTCTCTCGTGAATGTAGAACTCATCTTAATCCTCGGGTTTTTAATTTGTTTGCTGGCTTCTGATAAAATCTGCAAGTGTTTTGACGGAATAGAAATGTTTCTGGTTTTGCTCTTTGTCAGTCCCCATTTTGAGGTTGTATTTCTTTTTCAGAGCCATACCGAGTTCGAGGGCATCAATTGAATCAAGCCCAAGCCCGTCGATAAAAAGAGCTTCATCAGTATTGATATCATCAGGAGTGATATCTTCAAGCTCCAGCACGTCTATAATAAGTTTTTTTAATTCATCTTCCAGCGTCATAATCTGTCCTTTTACTATATTTTATAGCCTAAACAACACACAAAGTCAATTCATTGAAGCTGATTTGATTTTTTCTTTTATAGCCTGGTTTACACGGTTTCTCTTCTGAATTTGCGAGAGATTTTGTTCTTCAAAGTCGGAAATTTTTATTTCGTTGTTGACGGTTATTGTATAGGTTGGTGTTTTATCCCCTGCGTCATAAAATTTTTGATGTTTTGCAAGAAATTTTGTATCACAGCTGATGTGTATTGGGATTATATCTGCACCTGTATGCAGAGCCATAACAGCAGCCCCTTTATGGAGCTTCAGGTCTTCGCCATCTGTTGTTCTTGTTCCTGTCGGGAAGATTATGATGTTGTAGCCTTGGTTCAGAATTTCTGATGATTCTTCGAGCATTTCGGCGTTATCTTCATCGTTTATGAGATAAAGTGATTTGACGATGTTTCCCATGACAAGGTTTCTTTTTATTTCTTTTTTTGCAATGCACAGGGTATTTGGTAGAAAGCCGATTAGGATAACTATATCAATAAAACTCGGGTGATTTGCGACGATGATTTTTCCATGCAGGTTTTCGAGTTTGTCAGGATTTGTAAAGTTGACTTTTATCAGTCCTGTTTTTTTCATCAGCTCGGTAAAGTATTTCCAGGTTTTGTGAATTGTTTTGCAGAATTTTTGACGTCTGTTGCCTTTTTTTACAAAGACGGAAATAATCGGAAAAATAAAATAGTTGATGAGAATGGCACCGATGCCGAAGACAGAGAATAAGAAGGATATCAAAACACTTCTCCACACTCTTCTCAAAAGATGCATTGTGAATCTCCGTCATCTGTTTTGTAGAGTTTGTTTCCAATAAGCTCTGCATTTGCTTTTCCATGTGGGTTGATAATGCACCCAAAACCATGGGCTGTATCTGGAGTCAGCGCATCGCAAAAACAGTATAAAACATAATCATCATCAGCACTCAGCACTGCTTCTATCAAACCTGCGCTAAAAGTGACATCTTCTGCAGAAACGGAGTTATAGCTTTTTGTGATTTTGTTCAGAAGAGAGAATTGCCCTACTGCGCTGTTGTGTACTGAACCGCTGAATGTTGCTGGAGAAACTTCATTTTCTTCGGTGTATTGTTTTATGAGTTTGTTCAGGTTATCGAGTTCTCCGTATTGAGAGGCGAAGACGATTTTGATGTTTCGATTTTTTTCATCCAAACTCGAAAAACATTCATTCATTATGCAAAGGGCTGTTTTGTCAACGGGCGTGAGTTTTCTTCTTGCCATCGGGTGCAAAAATGATACATCTGTGCTCTTTGCGTTTTTTGTGCAATATGTTTTTATACAAAATTTCAAGTTTTACTCAGACTCTCAATAAAATTTTCTACGGTTTATGGTAATATTTATTTTATTATAAATTTGTTTTTTTATCAAAAGAGGACGCTCTTTCCTTATGAACGGAGTCTACATAAATTCTTACAGCGCTGTATCAAACCTTGGAGATGATATTTCATCAATGTTTTTTCATGCACTTGATGAGCGCTCAAACTTTTTGACTTTGGATGATACTGTTATAAGAGGAGAACCGTTTTATTTCGGAGAGATAAAAACTTCTCTGCCCAAAATAGATGATGAAAAGTACAACACCCGCTGCAACAGCATATTGCTGCATTGTTTCGAGAAGATTGAAAACGAAATAAACACTGCTTTGACAAAGTATGATAAAAGCAGAGTCGGCGTGGTGATTGCGTCGACAAATTCGGGTGTTGATGAATATGCACTCAGGGGAGATGTTGACCTTGCTCAAATAGGTAATCCTGCTGCCTTTTTGAGGAAATATCTCGGTTTGACGGGCTTTTTCTGCGGAATTTCATCAGCGTGCACTTCGGGGATTAAGGCTTTTTCGACGGCACGCAGACTTCTTTCTCATGATGTTTGCGACGCCGTAATTGTCGGTGGAGTTGATTCTGTGAGCAGGACACCTGTGTATGGATTTCACTCGCTTGAAATATTATCAGGCGAGCAGACAATTCCTTTCAGCAAGAACAGAAACGGAATAAATATCGGTGAAGGCGGAGCGTTGTTTTTGCTAGAGAAAGAAAAAACTTCTGCTAATTCGATAAAACTCTGCGGAATAGGCGAAACATCAGATGCTTACCATTGTGCAACGCCTGATCCGGAAGGTATTCAATCTTCAAGAGCAATAGAACTTGCTCTTGAGGACAGCGGGCTTGATAGAGGGGATATAGATTATATCAATCTGCACGGCACAGGAACGGTTACCAACGATTTGATGGAAGCGAATGCTGTTTATAGAGTTTTTGGAGATAAAGTTCCCGCAAGCTCAACGAAATCTCAGACAGGACATTGCCTCGGGGCGTCGGCAGCTCTTGAGTCCGCTTTATGCTGTGCGATTCTTGATAAGTCGATTAATAAAGAACATTATCTTCTCCCTCATCGTTATGATAATGTTTATGATGACAAGCTTCCTGTTATTTCTCTTGTCAAATACGGACAGAGAGCCGATAATATAAAATATGTAATGAACAACGCCTTTGGCTTTGGCGGGTCAAATGCCGTGATGATACTTGGGGGCGAGTGATGCATATTAACGAAAAAAATCTCGAAAAAATCCTTCCGCATAATTATCCGATGATAGTTCTTGATGAGCTGTTGGAGGTTGATATGGAAAAACATGTTGTGACATCATCTGTTACCGTTCGGGAAGATAAAATCTTTTATGACGGGACATTAGGGGGGATATCACCGCTTGTCGGAATTGAATTTATGGCGCAGACAGTCGGGTGTTATGCGTATTTTGAGAACGGCCAGAAAAAACCGAGGATAGGCTATCTTTTGGGCAGCAGACAATATAACTGCAGTCTTGAAAAATTTGAGCTCGGCAAAACATATAAAATCGTTGCTAATCGGATTTTTTCGGATAATGAGCTTGTTTCGTTCGATTGTTTTATTTATAATGATAATATTGAGTGCGCAAGAGCAACGGTAAATGTTTATTTGCCTCAAGATGTTGAAACTTTAACAATGTAGCGGGTTTATCAATGGGTAAAAATATTTTAATAACGGGTTCAAGCCGTGGCATCGGCAGAGAAACAGCTCTTTATATTGCAAAAAACAACAGTGATGTTGAGATTGTTCTGCATTGCAACAAAAATATTTCAAAAGCCGAAGAGGTGAAAAAAGAAATTGAATTATTAGGAAACAGTGTAAGAATTTTGCAGTTCGATGTCAGTGATAGAAAACAGAGTCATGATGTCCTCTCAAAAGATATGGAACAACACGGAGCTTATTACGGTGTTGTTTTGAACGCCGGAATTGCAAGGGACAATGTCTTCCCGGTGATGGAAGATGAAGAGTGGGATAATGTTTTGAACACAAATTTGGGTGGTTTTTACAATGTTTTGAAACCGGTTGTTATGTCTATGATTGAAAACAGAATACGAGGACGAATTGTCACGATGTCATCAATTTCAGGGCAGGCAGGCAACAGAGGACAGGTAAACTACAGTGCATCAAAAGCTGGAATAATAGGAGCTACAAAAGCGCTCAGCCTTGAACTTGCAAAAAGGGGAATTACCGTCAACTGTGTTGCTCCTGGAGTGATTGATACTGAGATGATAGAAGGCATACCTGTTGATGAAGTGAAGAAGATGATTCCCATGAGAAGGTTAGGGACAGCAAAAGAGGTCGCAAGTCTTGTTAACTATCTTATGGGTGAGGATGCTTCTTATATTACCGGTCAGGTAATCGCTGTAAACGGAGGAATGTATCGTTGAAAAGAGTTGTTGTTACAGGCATGGCGCTTGCAAGTCCTCTCGGGTGCAGTGTTGATACTGCTTTTTCTAATTTAAAGAAGTTTCAAAATTGCGTTATTCACTGGGATAAACTTGATGAATTTCAGAATATGAATACCCGTCTTGCAGCCCCTGTCAGAGATTTTGTTATTCCCGAGCATTTTAACCGTAAAGTTTTGCGAACAATGGGACGTGTTGCCTATATGAGCACGGCTGTTTCTGAAGAAGCTCTGAAAGATGCAGGGCTTTTGGGAGAAGAGATTATATCAAACGGAGAAACAGGAGTCAGCTACGGTTCTTCTTCAGGTTCTCTCGAGTCAATCATTGATTTTTATACAATGGAGGTTGAAAAAAAAGTCCGCTGCGTAAACTCGGGGTCTTATATAAAGATGATGCCTCAGACAACAACAGTGAATATATCGTTGTATTTCAAGACAAAAGGAAGGCTTGTCCCGACATCGACAGCCTGTACCTCTGGAGCTATGGGCATCGGATATGCATATGAAACAATAAAACACGGTTATGAAACAGTGATGATTGCAGGCGGCGCAGAGGAACTGCATGAGTCGCATGTTGCGATTTTTGATACGCTGTATGCAACAAGCCTGAAAAATGATACCCCTGAACTTACTCCATCTCCGTTTGATGCGAATCGTGACGGTCTTGTTCTCGGAGAAGGTGCGGGGACGTTGATACTTGAAGAGTATGAACACGCAAAAAGACGTGGAGCAAAGATTTATGCTGAGATAATAGGCTTTGGCACATCTACTGACGGCTCTCACATTACAAATCCTTGTCATGAAACAATGGGGAAGGCTCTTGAGCTTGCAATAAAAGATGCCGGTATATCTCCTGATGATATAGGTTATGTCAATGCCCATGGTACGGCAACTCTTCAGGGGGATGTTGCTGAGAGTACAGCGACTTATGATGTATTCAAAAGGAATGTGCCGATTAGTTCCTTAAAAAGTTATACAGGGCATACTCTCGGTGCCTGCGGTGCGATAGAGGCAATTCTATCTCTTGAGATGATGAATAGCGGGTGGTATGCGCCGACATTAAATCTTGAGAACGTTGATGCAAACTGTGCTCCGCTTGATTACATCACAGGCAGCGGAAGAGAGATTGATACAAAAATTATTATGTCAAATAACTTTGCTTTCGGGGGGATTAATACGTCTTTGATATTTAAGAAAGTTGACTAACGAGAAGCCTTCAGTTTCCTCAGAGATTCTCTGTATTCTTTTCTCAGAAAAATTTTCTGGTTTGTTAAATCTTCAATCTGCTTTTGATAGCATCTTATTTTTTGTTTCGTTTCAGGATTATTGCAGTAGTCTGATTTTGCGAGCTCTTGTATAGCAAGCATTTTTCCCTTCACCTGTGCGTTGATAACTTTGTTTTTAATCATTTTATGATTATGAAGCATTCTTTTTTGTACTCTATAACTACAGTTTTCTCTGCATGAGCAGGAACCAGCATAAGCAGAGTTCATGCCCAAGAGCAGTGCGAACATCAGTATAAGCAGTTTTTTCATAATCATTCCTCCCCCTTTATTTTAAGGTTAGACTGTTTTTTGATGGATAACAATCGGATGGTTGACCAGTGTTTGGGGAGTAAAAACCGGGTATGGGGAAAGGAAAATCAGAGTGAAAAAAATTTTTTAGCAATAAATATTTAGTATATGACTTTATATAAATATAGTCACCAGAGGAGAAATTTTGGAGTTTTATGGAAAATAATAAAGTTGCTATGTCAAATTTTGAGCAGGCAGCAAAGATTTATGCAAACAGGATCATGAATGCGTCTAATAATACTTATTTTTTGCAGCAGGAGGCGAAACCTGATACCGTAGAGATTAATGGTCAGGTGAAGACGGCAGAACAACCGTTAAGCAAAAAGAAAAAATTAGCCATTGCAGCAGCAGCGGCAGCAGCTGCAGCGATTGCTTTTGCTTCAAATCTGAAAAAAGGAAGAATTGTTACTCCAAAGTTCAATCATGAACCGTTTCTAAAAGATTTTCCAAATGTCAAACAGCTTGATAAGACTATATCAGAGACAATCAAAGATGTGAAACTGGATTATGGATTTTCTGATAAGCTGAAAACAGCAGATGAACTCAGAACGGCTTTAGAACCTTATGTAAGTAGCTGGTCTTTAGATGATATTGCAGATAGAGCCGCAAAAAATGATAACTTGAAAAACAACCTGAGAGTTCTCACAGGGAAAAATTTTATCGGATATGACAGCAATTTTAACCGCACCAAAGCTCCTTGCAACTATTTTTATTCAGATATCTTTGACGTTGCTGAAAAAATAGACAAAGATTTGTTTGAAAATTTCATCAAAATGGCTTCAAAAAATGCAGATGGTATATACTCAACAGATATTGCTAGAATAGTAACGTACTACAAAGGAGATTATCAGGATGCCTCAAGGTTTTTGGCTCTTGGAAAACTTATCAATGATGAACTGCCTCGCAAGAGTACTACTATAAACTTCTCGACTATTTTGAACGATAATCCTGAGATAAATTTCAGAGATGCTGCCAATTTTCTCAAAAGTCTGAAAAAAGGTACTGTTGAAAAAGATTATACGGATACCTATTATCTTGAGCGACTTCTTTGTGATAAAGATGTTAATATCAAATCTCTGACAAAATTTTATAATTCTTTGAGTGACAGAGTTGTTGAATTCTTTGATCTTCGCTTGCTACATAAGTTGGTCGATGATTCTGATATAGACCTGAAAGAAGTTTCTCAAAAACTAAGTTCAATACCTGAAGAAACTCTGAAAAAACTTAAATCTTCAGATGATGTTATAACCTATCTCAGATTTGAAGATTTTCTCGGCAAGAAGAATATCAATGAGCTGAGTCAGGCAGAAAAAAGAAAACTTATGAACAAACTCGTGAAGAATAATTCCGCATCTTTCGATTTTTCATCAGATTTAGCTCCTATTCTTCCCAAAAATCAGGAAGAATACTGCGCTTTGTTGAGCAAACTTGCAAGATCAATAGGTATTGATACAAAACCTCTATCTGCTCAGGATAAGAAATTCTTTGAAGATAGTCTTTCAAGGCTTGATAGCAGCATCAAAAAAGTTGATTTTGATAAAGCCTCCATTTCTTTGAAAATTTCAAGACAAGACTTTATTGATAGTGTATCAAAACAGATGGAAAAACTTGATGACCTTGAAAAACGAAAAGTAATGGATTATTTCGGTTTTGAAATCGTTGATGGGAAACTGAGAGGTTATCCGATAAACCTCAACAACGGAGAGAAACTTGCAGAAATAAGCAATGAAAAAACAAAAAAAGTTATCGAAAAAATCAGACCTCTTGTCGTTGATTTTTCAGAACATAATCCGATTACCGTAGCAGGCGTAGATAAAGCTTTTGAGAAAGATTTGAATGATATTTTGAAAGGTCTTCCCGAGCTGCGGTCGATGATAGGCAAGGCACAGCATGAAACACATGCTTATTCTCTTGATAAGCATACTCTGAAAGTGCTGCAGGGAGTTGTATCAGACCCGAGATTTGCTTCTCTTCCCGCAGAAGATAAGAAAGTTTTATCAATAGCATCTCTGCTGCATGATATTACAAAAGCAGAAGGGCTTAGAGATCCGATGCATCCTATGGAGTCCGCTTTTGATGCGTATTATATAATACAAAAAATGAAGCTCCCGGAAGAGCAGCAGTTGAAAATCTATGAACTCATCAAATCGCATAACTGGTTAGATAGATTGAATCATCCGAAAAATACGCCTGATGATATTCAAAGAATTGCTCAGGATATAGCTTTTGATGCAAGACATACAAATACCTTTGAACTTGCGAAAATTCTTTGCAAAGCAGATATGCAAGCTGTTAAAAAAGACAGCTCATTCTTCAAACATCATGAAAAAACTCTTGATGAGATGAGCGCAACTGTTGATAAATATCTCAAACGTATTCATGAATCTCAGATTGTTCTCCCTCAAACAGTTATTCCTAAAGCTTCACAGATAAAAAACGGTGTCCTCAAAGAAGCTGACGGTATAAAAAACACTGTCATTTATATGGACAAAGCTGGTGATAACCTCGAACTCCTCGGCTTTGAAAAGGGTACTACGAAAGATAACTGGAGAGCTCTTGTCCATGCACTTGAGTATGAATCCCAGATGCAGAAGTTCAATACCTTTTCGACTATTGATACAGAAGCACTCTTGAGTACATCTTATATTGACCCGAAAAGTTATAAAGTATTCAGAAAACAGGGGCTTATCCTCGATGTAAACACGAATGATATCCATGCAGGTTATTGTACTGATTTCGGGTCAGGATATGGAAAATCGATAGAACTCTTAAAATCCGATTATCTCTTCAACGGACAGAGAAAGACCAATGGGGTGGAAAAAGATGCCTGGAGAGGAGATAGAACAAAGTATAGAGATTATATCCCGGATCTGATTAAGTCCAAGATGAATATCAATGATGATGAGTATTCAAAGTTAATAGAAAAAATTCAGGGCTGTAAATCTTTGACAGACATAGCAAAAGTTGACAGCGATTTTGCAAAAGCACTCAAAGAAACTTTCTCTGAAATGGAAGCAACAAAACGAAGAGGCGGCAGACAGTACAATGAGATGCTCATTTCAAGACCAAAAATTCAGGGTGTATTTGCCTATGATAAGCCATATCATAAAATTCCGGAATTTTTGAGAAAATATGCGCAAGAAAATGATTTGCCGATTATTATCTTTGGTTCTGCATAAAATTTTCTAAGCAGATGTAAAATTGCTCATTTTGTGATTTGTGTACAAACTTGTGTTTTAAGGAGTGGATAATTGTAAATTATCTCAAGATTACACATGGAAAAAAGTTAATGTCATCGTTCATTTAGTTTGAGCAAAAGTTGCAGATAGTTTGAGCATTTTTTCAGAACTTATTAAAAAACAGGTGAAATATTTCACTCATTTTTAGGTAATGAGATATATTCTTCAATTATCTCTAAAGATTTATCTACAATATGAGACTTTTCATTGACATCACCTAATTTGTCAGGATGAGAGTAGTAGTTTATAAACTGTTGATTGTTCATAATATCTTTATTTTCTTTTATTTTTAGCAGCCGTTGTTTATATTCAGAGTTCAATCCAAGTTTATTGACTATGCTAATTATCTTTAAACTATAAAAACTACCGTTGGTAGACATTCCAATATCAGAAAAATGCTGTAACATTTGAACAATTTCAAAATCATTTTCTTCTAAAAATTTTATCATTTTATCTTTTATTACATCTGAAAAATTATATGCAGCTCTTAATATTTCTAGAATGATTGGAGAATAAATATCTGTAATTTTGCAGCTTTCAAGTTTTATTTTTAGTGTATTTAATATGCTAAATTTTATTTTATTCAACTCATCTGATAATTCTCTTTTTTTGTATACATCAGAACCATTATAAATTATGAAGATTTGATAATAAACTATAAATACAAACAGCGACTAAAGAGCAGCAAAAAAAATTTTTTTTAATAAAAAATATTGTTTGCAAAAAAGGAAAAAAATTCTATTATAGAAAATATAAATTTTATTTGCATAAATAAATTTTTATCTGCGTTGGATTAGTTTTTTTAGGGGTATGTCTGAGTGTACAAGAAGTTTTTGAAGAAAGTTCTATTATTATTACTAATTTTATTAGTAAGTATAACCCTATCAAATTGTGCATATTCTTCAAAAGAAAAAGGCGGATATTTTAAAAAAATACGCACTGATTATCAATTACAGGAAGGTTTTCCGACAGTAAAATTAAAAGATGGAAGAATTTTTCTTACAGGTTTGAAACTTTTTTTTGATCCAAAAACAAACACTTTTAGAAAAACTACTCAATATCCTAAAAACGTTTCAGGTGATGCAATTTTATTAAACAATGGTAAAATTTTATTTTTTGAATATTATCTCCCTCAACCTTCGAATTCTGACCCTTTAGAATCAAAATTAATTAATTTATTTTATGACGATTATATAAAAAAATTAATTAAAGAGGATATAGGATATGATATGCCATTTGAGTTACTTACATTATTAGAGCAAACCAAATATAAAAAACAACTGCGAGATGAATATTATAAAAAAAGTGAAAAAGATAGGGCCGCAATATATATGCCTTATTTGAAGAAAAATCCCGAATTGTTGAAAAAATATAATGATTATCTTGCAGAAAGAGAAAATAGAAAATATGCTTGGTTGTTTGATCCGGAAACAGAGACTTTTGAAAAAATAGGCAAAACTATTTATCTTAGAGAAGATACGCTTAAGACGTTATTAAAAGATGGAAGAGTTTTTTTAACGGATAATTACGGAAAAAATATAGAAATATATGACCCGGAAGATGGTCAATTTAAAGCCTTGAATACTGAAGCACCTGATTTATTTTTTACTCTTAGACCTCAAGCTTCTATAAAAATAAAAACATTGAATAATGGAAATATTTTTTTATGGGGAAGAAAATATACAATATATGATGTTAAAAATAATACTTTTTCGTCTCCGAAACCATTTCCTCTAAAATCATATAGTAATTTTCTGATGTTGAAAGATGATAAAATTCTATTATTTACAGGAGGAAAAAGTGTATTTTTAACAAAAGAATTGAAAAATTTTCCTAATAGTCCTGCCCCAAACTCAAAAATGTATGCATATTATTGGGAAAAGGTTGATGCTACTGAAATTATGATATTTGATATAAAAAAAGAAGAAATCTCTTATGTCGGACATTTGGCAATCCCAAGAGGAGGGGATGTTAGTGTGAAGTTCAGTGCTGTTGAGTTGAAAGATGGACGAATCTTGATTTTTGGCGGAGAAAAAGATTATAGCAACAGACGGTTGGGCGCACCTGCTAAAGAACTGAAAGAAGCAGAAATACTGGATTTAAAAACAGGAAAATCAACACTTCTCAACAATAAAATGAATTTTTCGAGAGTAAATGACGATGCAATATTGCTTGATGATGGAAGAGTTTTAATATATGGATGTAATGGTTACTATACTTATTCTGGAGAGCTGTTTATTCCAAGATAATATAATTTCTAAGGAGAATTCAATATGGTCTCAAAATATGCAAAAAACACTATTGAATGTGTAGCAAAAGAACCAAGCCATATTATTTACGCACAAAAAATGCCGCGTCTCGGAATTGAACCAAGGACACAGGGATTTTCAGTCCCTTGCTCTACCAACTGAGCTAACGCGGCATCTCTTGAATATGTCTATAATACTAAGCTCAAAAATTTTCGTCAACTGTTTTTTGATAAAACAGTCCATGCTAGAATATTATTACAAATATTTATAGGAGCAATTTTATGCAAATAACCACAAATCACAAGACTTTTGAAACAGAATCACTGAACAATATCTGGAGCAGAATGAAAGAATTTTTCAACACTGATACAATCCCTCATGAAAGGAAAGAATATCTTTCATCACTGATAGCACAAAAAGGTTATTTGCCATACACTCAGGTTCAGGCACTCGAAGAGCTTTCTGATGCCGAGGTTATTTTTGCTGTTGAAGAAAAACTCAAGAAAAATTCAACTTATAATGGTTCTGAGTTTATTTTTTCTGCACAAAGCGCACTTGAAAGAAGAGGAGTTCAAAATTCTGCATGGATAAAGACTGAACAGCATAACATAAAACTTGTCGGGCTCGCTGCTTTGGGGAATGGGAACAGGTCAGAAACTCCAGGGAAATTTATGGACTGGCTGCGTGAGCTGTTGATTTTGCCATCAGGTGATGAGCAGAACAATGTAATGCCTTCAACGCTTTATCTTTTGCCTTTTCACCCGAGGGAATTCGGATGTGCTTATTTGCCATCCAGTTCTGAGGTCAGCCCTGCGCTTGAAGATGCTCGTTTGAAAGATTTGACCGGGCTTGATGCAAAAGGACAGGTAAAGTTGTTTATTGCGCTTACCCAGCTCTGCGGGCACCCTGTTATGTATGATATTTTGCCTCAAACAGCTCGTTTTTCAAAAATTATTTTGTCACATCCTTTTGCTGCAAGGTGGTTTGATGTCAAACAGTTGATTAGCAATATTGAAGCTGAAATTGAATCTTCAGGTGATAATTATGATGCAAAAACTTTTCTCAAAGATAAGTTGAATGGAAAATATTATGATGCAAATGAGTCCATTCAGGAGGTTGTAGCAGAGGTTGAAAAACAGCTGTTACCGAAGAAAAAAGAATTATCGGAAAATATGATGAAGAAAGAGGCACAGCTGATTCTTTCACAAAGAGCAAAAAAAATTATTAACGAACATCTCGGTTTTGATGAGTTTGCTCAAATTAGCGAAGATGATATTCCGACTGATAAACAGGGGGAAATTATCGGAAAGCTGATTAATGAAGGATTGTGGCCGGCACCGGGTGGCGCCTGGTGTTCTTCCGGTGTTCCGGTATTTGATATTATGAGCAATGGCGCAGGATATCCGACATTCAAACACTTTGACTTTGAAGGGAATGATGTTAGCGCTTTTGCAAACCTCGATTGTCAGACACCGTATTATTTTGTATACCTCGAGGACGGCAGCATCAACGAAACTGTAGTTGAGTTCTTTGTTGATTATATGAAAAAACTTCAGATGGAGTATAACTTTGATGCTTACCGTGTTGACCATATTGACCATATTGTTGATAAGTTTTCGGAAGATGAAAAAGGATTACCTATCAGCTATCGGGCTCCGAGGATGGTGTTGGGCAAGCTTAATGCTGCGATGAAAGAACAGGTCTGCTATTTCGGTACTCTTGCAGAGTATATGTTGTGGGATGGTTATTTGAAGGAGTATCATCAGGATATGAATTTTGATTTGCTCTGGGGGAATGATATTGTATCTCAGATGGCAAAAACAGTTCCTGCAATTGTTGAAGATAATGAAACTCTTGAAAAATATAATTCTTCTCTGCTTTCTGATAGAAGCAGACTTTCTATACTTAAGGCTTATAACAATCAGGACGGAGAGTTCAGAGAAATTGATCAGTATCCCGGGCAGCTTGGAGAAGCAGGCGCTTTGTTTAAGTGGTTAAAATTTAAATTTCTTCCCGGAGGCAAATTTGCTCAACGTCCGGTTCTGTTCATCGATGGTGATGAAAGTTTTAACAAAACAGGAATAGAGAAAGTTATCGGGGCGGAAATCTCAATGAAACGAGATGACAATCGTGATTTCTTTTCAAAATTTACGGCAATAAACGACTTTGCAAAATCAAATTCAATTACCCGTTATGGCAAAGCCGAAATTCTTGTAAGCGATGAGGATAAGTTTACTGTCTGGATTGTCAAAGAAGATAACAATAACTCATCTTTGCTTGTTGCAGCAAATGCTCAGGCTCCTACAGAGAAAATTTGTAAAGAAATGGAAGACGGGTCAACTCAAAAAGTTGTCGAAAAAGGTGTAGATATCTACAATAAAACTCTTCAGCTGCCTGAAGGGATGAATATTTCAGGAAGATATGAGTTCAGAGGATTTGAACTTGTGGAAACACAATGTGAAGGGAATTCTCTGTCTTTCGAAAAACTTGCTCCAAGTGAGTTTTATATTTATAGAGTATCAAAATAAGGATGCAGCGATTTTTTGATAGAATAATTTTTTGGCTGAAGGCATCAAGAGTTCATTCTTTGCCGATGGCTTTGATGTCGTGGTCAGTCGTGTTTTGTTTTGCGCTTGAAGACGGCGGAAATATTCTGAACGGGTTGCTTGCGCTTGTTGGTGTGTTATTTGCCCAGCTCGGGGTAAATCTCGGAGATGATTATGTTGATTATATTTCTGAGGCAGGGACAATTCAGGCAAGACAGAAAGGGAAGTGCGAGTACATTCTTGATGGCAGTGTCAGTATCAATCAGGTTCTTGGAGTTGTTGTGTTTTATTTTGCTGCGGCATTTGTTATCGGGCTTTACCTTACGTTTGTATGCGGTTGGCAGCCTGCTGCGATAGCTTTTGCTGCGGGCGTGATTTGTCTGCTTTATCCTCGGCTTACGTACTTTGGTCTTGGCGAGCTTGCTGTCGGGATAACTTTTGCTCCGTTATTGTTCATGGGAACCTATTTTGTTATGTGCGGAGAGTTCTCTCTTGTTCCTGTTTTGGTGTCAGTTTCAACAGGCTTGTTGACGGTTGTTCTTCTGCATGTGCACACGCTTATGGATTATGACTTTGATGTGAAAGAAAATAAAAAAACTCTCTGTGCAATACTTGGCTCGAAGAAGAAAGCGTTTTATGCCCTTGTTGTTATGCTTGTTTTAGCTTATGCAAACATATTTGCTTTGATGTGCTCAGGGGTTCTTCCTCTCAAATTTTTGATAACTTTTCTCACTCTTCCGATGAGCGTCGGGCTTGTTGTGTTGATGAAAAAATTTGTTGAAGGAGATACCTCGATTCTCTTAAGAAAGTGGTGGATGGGCCCGATTGAGCTGTGGGAAGATATAGAAAAAAAGAATGCGCAGAATTTCATGATAAGATTTTATCTCGCACGAAATTTGATGGGCGCATTCTCTTTTTTAGTATGTGTTGCGATACTTATCTAGCAATAATCACGGTTGTGGCAGGGACTTGTCGTGCAGTGGCGGAAGGCTGATATCAGCGAGAATATACCGCTAAGACCAACAAGAGCATAGATAACTCTTGAAACTGCACTCATTTCACCAAATATGGCAGCAACAAGATCCACGCCCAAAAAACCGACCAGACCCCAGTTCAGGGCACCGATAATTACCAGAGCAAAAGAGATATAAGTAAGAGCTTTCATACTTCGACCTCCATATTGTGGTACATAGTCAGTATGAGAGATTTTTCACTTTTTTTCATTGTCATAAATGATAATTTTTTTTAACTTAAGTAGCAATTTTTTAAAGGTATATGTTTTATATACAGTATATATAAAAGAGGAGGAATGTAATGACATCTATTTCTTTTGATCCTAAGGTAAATAATACGACTTCTGTTTCGACATCATCAAAAGCAGAGAACAGAGGTGATACAGATATTATAAAAACATCAAATAATCTTTACTCTGATAAGGTAGAAACCGGCTCATCCCAGGATAGCTGTGATATGGAGATTGACGGTGATTTTAGGAAAGCAAAAGGTGAAGTCAACGGAAAAGAGTTTTCTTATGAGATGAAAACAGGCATTACCTGGGGGCTTGGCAACATCAAGAAAATCAATATGGATTTTGACGGAAATGAAACTGAACTCAAGATGAAGAAGAAAAGTTTGTTCGGAGGTAAGCTTAATCTTTCTGGAACAACAGGTTCTCAGGATGTTGATTTGGATATAAAAAACAAAAACAGCAAAGTTTCTATAAACGGAAATTTTGGCAACGACCAGATAAATTTATCCTTTGATGAAGACGGAAAAGTTACCGGATTGATTAACGGGCAAGAAGTGTCGATAAAAATAGATAACGAACTCGGCTCAGACTTCGGCGATATAGATACAGACGGAGACTTCAACGGAGCTGAAGAGTTTATGCCGATTTTGTCCATGTTGTATCATACAAAGAAGATGGATGATTGGAACCCTGAGGCTTGGGGATAGAAATATTTTTTCAATAAACAAGCCATTATCTTTTAGATAATGGCTTGTTTATATGAGTTTATTATTCCTTATTCTCTGAATTTTGAGTCAGCCCATTCCGCTTTGATAGCGTTTTTGATTTTTTTCATTTCTTCTTCGACTCTTTCATCAGTCAGGGTTGCATTCAAGTCTTGCAGGTAGATTCTGTAAGCTACACTTTTGTATCCTTCTTTGATGTGTTCGCCTTTGTAAACATCGAACAAATCTGTTTTTTGGAACAGGTGAGAGGATGCTTTTTTGATTATTCTTACTATATCCTGATGAGGAACGTCATCTTTTATTATGAATGCCATATCCCTGCTTACTGCCGGATAAACCGGAAGTTCTTTAAACTTCGGAGTTGAGAAGTTCATCAGCTTCATAATATCTTCAATGTAAATTTCGAAGAGATAAACATCCTGACTCAATCTGCAGTTGTTAATTACATCAGGGTGAAGTTCTCCGAATACTGCAAGACGCTGCGGAGTTTTCCCGAGGAGAACGACTTCTGCCGCTTTTCCAGGGTGATAGTAGGGGACATCTTCGAGCGGTCTGTATTGTATTCTTGAGTCAAGCTTCAAGATTTGCAGAATGTTTTCGACAACTCCTTTTACGTCATAAAAGTCAACAGATTCTCCTTCACAGGACCATTTTGAAGAAGCAACATTTCCTGTCATAGCACCTGCAAGAACTCGAGTTTCTTTGACTCCTGAGTCAGTGTTGGTTGCAGGTTGTTCTATGAAATAGGTTTTTCCGATTTCATACAGCCACAAATCTTTTTGTCCGTTGTCAAAATTGCGTTTAATAACATTCAGGATGCTTGGCACCAGTGACTGTCTGAGCATTGTATAATCTTCTGACTGAGGGTTTGCAACTTTCAGCGCTTTCTCAGGGTTGTAAGAAACGCCTGCCCATTTGTAGATACCGTCGCCAACAAGAGAAGATGTCATTATTTCATAAAAACCTCTTGCCACAAAGAGCTTATTAAGTTCGTTAGTAAGACGTGTTTCATCTGTGATAACAGGAGAAACAGTCTTTGAAGGCAGCGTCGGTTCTATTTTGTCGTAGCCGTAAATTCTTGCTATTTCTTCAATCAAGTCAATTTCTCTTGTAACATCATTTTGTCGGTAAGACGGAACTCTGAATCTTGCAGCGATTTCGTTTTTGCCGCAGAGTTCAAATCCGAGGTTTTCGAGAATTTCGATGCATTTAGCCTGAGGGACGTCTATTCCCAAAATTCTCTTCATCTGGTTAAATCTCAAGGTAATGATTATTTCATCGAGAATATCATCGCCTGCTGCTGTCATACCGATGAATTTTGCTCCTGCGTATTCTTTCAGGAGTTCAACGGCACGCATAAGCGACGGTCTGACATTTTCGATGTCAACTCCTCTTTCAAAGCGCGCGCAGGCTTCTGTTCTGACTCCTGCGGCTCTTGATGAGCGTCTGTTTGTTTTCGGGGTAAAATAAGCAGACTCAAGAGCGATATCTGTTGTTGTTTCATCTATTTCTGAGTTAGCTCCGCCCATAACGCCTGCTAACCCGACAGCGTGGTCTTTTGTTGCATTGACAACAACGTCTTTTACGAGTTTGTGCTCGTTTCCGTCGAGAGTCGTAACAGTTTCTCCCGGTTGAGCTCTTCTTACGCAGAGGTAGTTATCAAGTTTATGCAGGTCAAAAGCGTGCAATGGCTGACCGTATTCGAGCATTACATAATTTGTGATGTCTACGATGTTGTTGATACTTCTAACCCCTGCTGATTCAAGACGTCTTTTCATCCACTGCGGGGAGTCTGCTGTTTTGAGGTCTTTCAAAACTGCTATAGAATAATATTTGCAGGTATCTTCGTCTTTTATTTCAACTTCAAATTTGAAATCAGGTGTATTGGCTTCGGTTATTACTTTAGCTTTTTTCATTTCACGATTAAAGATTGCTGAAAGCTCACGAGCAATGCCGATTACAGACATCTGGTCACCCCTGTTTGCTGTTGGAGCTGTGTGGAAGGCAACATCATCATGGATGCCAAAGACTTCTTTCAAATCTTTTCCGACTTCGATATCAGGGAAGAAATTCTGAAGGATAAGTATTCCGTCTTCTTCCTGTTTATAAATATCACTTACTCCGAGTTCATCAGCGGAGCAGAGCATGCCTTCAGATTCAATGCCTCTGATTTTGACCGGTTTGAGTTCAAATTGTTCTCCTGTTTTACGGTCGAGAACTTTTGATCCGACGCTTGCGTAGGGGATTATTTGATTCGGTTTGATATTCTGAGCACCGCATACAACTTCTTTGTTTGTTTCACCGTTGAAGACGGTGACAAGATGCAGGTGATCGGAGTTTGGATGGTCTTTTATTTCGAGAATTCTTGCTGTTTTGATATTTGAGAATTTTGCAGTAATTTTTTCCGTTTCTTCAACTTCTAATCCGCTCATAGTAAGAGCGTGTGCAATTTCTTCTTCGCTTATGCCTGAAAGGTCAACAAATTCGTTTAACCACTCTAGTGATACAATCATTATTTTAAATTCCTATTTATTAAATACTAAAACTGTTTCAAAAATCTGATATCGTTGTTGAAAAACAATCTGATATCATTTATTGCATACTTGAGCATGGCAAGTCTTTCAACACCCATACCAAAAGCAAATCCGCTGTAAACATCAGGATCGATGCCGGCATTTTTCAGAACATTCGGGTCAATCATTCCTGCTCCGAGAATTTCTAACCAGCCTGATTGTGAGCAGACACGGCATCCTTTCCCTTTGCACATAATGCATTGAACATCAATTTCGGCGCTTGGTTCCGTGAAGGGGAAGAAGCTGCTTCTGAATCTTGTCGGTCTTGATTGACCGAAGTAGAGTCTGATGAACTCGTTCAACACGCCTTTCATATCTCCGAAGGTGATGTCTTTGTCAACCATAAAACCTTCTACCTGATGGAAGAGGTTGTTTTTTCTGCTGCTGACATCTTCTGCACGGTAAACTCTACCTGGGATAACGACTCTCAGCGGCGGTTTTTTTGTTTGCATTTCTCTGACCTGAGAGTTTGAGGTGTGGCTTCTCAGGATTACATTAGGTGCAAGCTGTGTGTAGAAAGTATCTTGCATATCTCTTGCCGGATGGTCCGGAGGGAAATTCAGCATATCAAAGTTGTAGTGTTCTGTTTCGACTTCTGGCGAGTGTTGTGATTCAACAAGCGAGAAACCCATACCCTGAAAGATTTCGACTATTTCATCAATTGTTGTTGTAAGCGGGTGTTTTTTGCCTGAATAAACTGCTTTCCCCGGCATTGTTATGTCAATTTTTTCGCTTTCAATTCTCTTTAGGATTTCTTCTCTTTGCAGAATGTAGAGTTTATCGTTCAGTTTTTGTTCGAGTTCCTGAGCTATTTCATTTGCCAGAGCACCTATAACCGGTTTTTGGTCAGCTGGAAGGTCTTTAATTTTCTTTTTGAAAGAGTTCAGTTCTCCTTTTCTGCTGAGAAATTTCAGTTTTACTTCTTCTATGTCTTCGAGTGTTTGAGCATTGTCTATCAAGACGAGTGCGTCTATTTTTATTTGCTGAAGTTTATCTCTCATATCTTCCTCTTTTTTAACCCTGTAATTAATACTACAATTATAAGACAAAAAATCTTTTTGGATACAATGTTTGAAAGAAATTTGAGAATTATTTGAGATGATGTAACAAAATGTTAAGATTTAAAAGAAAATCCTAAAGTTTTTATGAAAGAAGCCGATAAATATAATATACCAAAACCTCCTCCCCTTTAAGTCTTGCCGTCGTTTCTAAAATAAAGCTGACGGCTTTTTTTTTGTGTGTATATCAGGATATTTTTACTCTTGTTTTTACTCCACAGAAGCATATATGAAGGTATTTTCTGTCTCTTGAAATATTCGGAAAATATCTTGAAAAATATTGTTCATAGATATTATTCCAGGGAGTAAGTTTTAGGTTTTTGAAATATTCTTTGTTAAATCCTTTTCTTGAACCTGTTCTCCAAGGTTTGTAAGCTGTGATGAAGTGTATCAGATTCGGATATTTTTCTCCTTTTGGATAATATTTTGCTTTCCCCTGCCAGTTCCATTTCGGGTCAAGAGTTTTGATTTGTCCTTTCATTGCAATGTTCAGAATATCCTGATCGTCGAGTCCTTCATCTATTGTGTTGAAGAGGATTTGTTCGAGGTTATCCTCTCTCCATTTTTTGAGGTTCATCAAAATTACGCCTGAGTTGTAGTATATATCCTCAGGATTAAAATGAAGCCTTTCGCAGTTTTCTTCTGATGATGTATCTTTGACCATGGCGGCATAAAAGTCTTCTATATCAGTGTTATAAATCTCTTCAAGACTTGTCGTTGCGATGACATCACAGTCGAGATATAAAATTTTGTCTATTCCCCTGAATAAAGAGCTGATTACGAAGCGCAGATAGGCTGCTATGCTTAGATAGCCTTTTTTCTCAGGAAGGTATAGATTTTTGAACCTTTCATCATCTATCTTGAAGAAGTTGATATCGCAGTCTTTTATTTTTTTGAGGTGTTCAAATTTTGCTTTGTTTTTTTCTGAGATGTGATAATTCAATATATAAAAATTCAAGTCATCACTGTCTTTTGCTTTGTTGAGTATTGAGGCAATAGACACCCCGCATAATTTTGCATAGTTATCGTCACATGCAAAACAGATATTTATCCTTGACATACCACTAAGATTCCATTTTTTTATCTGTTACATATATAAGCATAAACATAAAAATTAATCGATACACGTACTGTTTATATATTCTATATTGTATTTTTTCTTTATATAATCAGCCGAGTTGTAGAAGTTTTCATCCAGGTTATCTAAGTTACCCGTACTGGTATGGAAGCAGTCGAGCTGGACAACTTTTGTGAGAATACCGTAATTCCTGCGTGCGTTGATGCAGAAGTCTTCTGCATACATGTGCCATTTGAGATTTTCATCAAATCTCAGGTTATGCTCAAAAATTAAAGATGAGTGGACGATGATGCAGCAGCAGTCAACAGTTGATACGGTAGTAGGCTCTTTCAAAAAGATACCGTTTTTTTGAAAATCAAAGTTGTTATTTCCCTGATTTATCTGTCCGATAAAATGTCTTGATAGATGTCTGCATCTTTTCGGTTTTTTGTGAATATCGATGAATTTATGTTTCGAAAAAGGAATCAGCCCTCTTATGTCAATTTTTATCGACGGATAGTAGTCCATGTTTGCGACGAGTTTTGATTTCAGAATGCGGATTAAGTTTATTCCGTTTTTCGGGGCGATAACTCCATATACACAATTTTTATCCAAATCTTTCAGCTTGTCATAAGGGTCTTCGAAGAAGCCGAAGTCCTGATGGCAGAAAATTACCCAGAAATCGCTGTCTGCTGCGATGTTTTTTGTTATAAAGTCGTTGTATCTCTCTGATATTCCTATATTTTCTTTTGTGTTGTCATATACGCATACCTGATATGTTTTCAGGCATGGACTCAGGTTGACTACTTTTTTGTAGAAGTCAAAATCATTTACCACACTGACTATACGAATTTTTTCGGATTCCATTTTTCTGTCCTATTTTATTAAACTTTTTATATAACCGTAGTACTCATTATTTTTATACTGTGAAGATATTTTTTCAATATCTTCTTTTTTCAAAAAGCCCATATTATAAGCAATTTCCTCGAGGCAGGCAATTTTTATTCCCTGATTGTTTTCGACTGTTTGGACATATTGACCTGCTTGCAACAAAGATTCATGTGTTCCCGTATCAAGCCATGCAAATCCTCGTCCGAGAAGTTCAACATGCAGCTTGTCATTTTTGAGATAGATATTGTTGAGGTCAGTAATCTCAAGTTCGCCACGGGCGGATGGTTTCAGATTTTTTGCATATTCAACAACTTTGTTGTCATAGAAGTACAGGCCTGTTACCGCATAGTTTGATTTTGGATTTTTTGGTTTTTCTTCGATTGAGAGGGCTTTTCCGTTTTCATCAAATTCGACAACTCCAAAACGCTGAGGGTCACGCACTCTGTATCCGAAGACAGTTGCACCGCCTGAGGTTTCAACTCTGTTTACCGCATTTTGCAGTGTTCGAGAAAAACTCTGTCCATAGAAGACATTATCCCCGAGAACTAGTGCTGCTGTGTCATCTCCGATAAATTCTTCTCCAAGAATAAATGCCTGAGCAAGCCCGTCAGGAGAAGGCTGTATTTTATAGCTGAAGTTGACTCCAAACTGCGAGCCGTCAGAGAGCAGATTTTCGAATTTTGATATGTCTTCTGGCGTGGAGATTATGAGAATATCTCTGATTCCTGCGAGCATAAGCACTGAAATCGGGTAGTAAACCATTGGTTTATCATATATCGGCAGCAGCTGCTTTGAGATGGCTTTTGTTACGGGATAGAGGCGTGTTCCTGAACCTCCTGCAAGTACGATTCCTTTCATTTTGTCATATTCCTCAGTTGTAAGTAGTTTTTAAGAGAGTCTTCCCACGCAGGAAGCATTCCTTTGTTATCCATAACAGAGTATTTCGGTCTTGATGCGGGACGGGGAAATTCTTCTGTTGAGCATGGGGTTACGGTTTTGTCTATGTTTGAGAGTTCAAAGATTTTTTCTGCAAATCCATGCCATGAGGTATAACCGCTACCGCAGAGGTGATAGATACCATAGGGCATCTCCTGTCTAATCAGGTTCAAGATGCCGTAAGAGAGTGCGACGGTCCAGGTAGGACAGCCGACTTGGTCGTTGACAACTTTCAGCTGAGGTAATTTTTCTGCCAGAGAGAGCATTGTTTCGACAAAGTTTTTGCCATGGATTCCATACAGCCAGCTTGTTCTTGCGATGTAGTGCATCGGGTTATATTTCCTGATTGCAAGCTCTCCTGCAAGTTTTGAAGCCCCGTAGACATTAATCGGATTTGTTTTGTCTTCTGGCGTATACGGTTTGTTTGCCGTCCCGTCGAAAACGTAGTCCGTGCTGATTGCAATAATCGGTATGCTTTTTTCTCCTGAAATTTTTGCGAGGTTTTCGCTTCCTTTTTCATTAATCAAAAAAGCATTATCTTTATCTTCTTCGGCTTTATCAACATTTGTGTAGGCTGCACAGTGGATTATCATCCCCGGGGTATTTGTATCAATAAAAGATTCCACCTGTTTCAGGTCAGTGATATCCATCTCCTGATAGTCAGAAGGGATTACTTCAAATCCGTTTTGGTCGAGCATGGGACATAAGTCCTGCCCGAGCATTCCTTTTGCGCCGGTAACCAGAATTCGTGTCATACCGCTACCTCTCTGTTTTCGAGGCGTTTAATCCAGTCCTGATTGTTCAGATACCAGTCGATGGTAATTTTTATCCCTTCTTCGAAGGTTACTGAAGGATGCCAGCCGAGTTCCTTCTGGATTTTTGAGCTGTCGATGGCATAACGTCTGTCATGACCAAGTCGGTCTTCGACGTATTTTATTGAAGATTCATCTCTGCCCAGTTCTTTAATCAGGAGTTTTGTGATTTCGATGTTTGCTTTTTCGTTGTTGCCTCCGATGTTATAAACTTCACCGAGTCTTCCTTTATGCAGAACTGTGTCAATTGCGCTACAGTGGTCATAGACATAGAGCCAGTCTCTGATGTTCATTCCATCTCCATAGACAGGAACTTTCTCGCCTTTGAGAAGGTTTGATATAAACAGCGGGATAAGTTTTTCGGGAAATTGATAAGGTCCGTAGTTGTTTGAACATCTTGTTGTCAGAACAGGCATTTTGTATGTTTCATAGTATGCTCTGACGAGCATATCGGCACTTGCTTTTGATGCAGAATAAGGACTGTTTGGAGCAAGAGGAGTTGTTTCGGTGAAATATCCTGTTTTCCCGAGAGTGCCATAGACTTCATCAGTTGAAACCTGCAGATAACGACTTATTTTATGTTTTTTTGCCATTTCAAGAAGATTCAGAGTTCCGCCTACATTTGTCTGTATAAAAATTTCAGGACCTGTGATACTTCTGTCAACATGCGATTCCGCTGCAAAGTTGACGCAGACATCAACCTGTGACATAAGAGAGTCAACAAGCTGTTTATCACATATGTTGCCATGAACAAATGAGTAGTTAGGGTTTGTTTCTACGTCTTTCAGATTATCAAGATTTCCTGCGTATGTAAGGGCATCCAGATTTATGATTTTATAATCCGGGTGATTTTTGAGCATATATCTGACAAAGCAGCTGCCGATAAAACCTGCTCCTCCTGTTATTAATAATTTCATTATTTTTTCCTTATGTTTATTATTTTTGTTCAAATACAAAATTTATTTCAGCGTCTTTCAACATTGGTTGTTTTTTATCTTTTTCCGATAAAACCGGTTCAAAATTTATGTTCCAGTTGATATTTATATCAGGGTCATTCCATCTTATGCCGCGGTCATTTTCCGGAGAATATTCTTCTGTAGCTTTATAAAGCAATTGTACTTTATCTGATAGTGCGACAAAACCATGGGCAAAACCTGCAGGAATATAGAACATATGTTTATTTTCTTCGGAAAGTTCTACTCCGACCCACTTGCCGAAGGTCGGCGAGCCTTTTCTGATATCAACAGCAACATCAAAAATCTTTCCTTCGGTACATCTCAGAAGTTTTCCCTGTGCTTTGGGATTAAGCTGGTAGTGGAGCCCTCGAAGGACACCATATGATGATTTTGAGTGGTTATCCTGAATGAAGACTTCTTTTATCCCGTTGTTATAAAATTCTGAATATTTGTAGCTTTCAAGGAAAAAACCTCTGTCATCTTCGAACACTTTCGGTTTGATGAGAACAACATCCTCTATACTCTGTTTTTCAAAAATAAACGGCATTTTTATGTTTCCCGCATAATACAAATACATCATTTTTTATTAAAACAAATAAGATAAAATAAGTAAATAAAAGTAACAGGAATGTAAAAATGGATAAAAATAATTCTAGAGAATTGATACAGAGAATAAACAGCAAGGATTTCAGAGAATTTTTCAAAAATAATATAGCAGCAACTCTTAATAAATTTGAATTTATGCGTCAGTTAATCTTGTCAATTGCATATTCACTTTTTATTATAAGTTTGAGTATAAAATATCTGTCTTATACAGGGATTCTTGAAAATACACTAAAGCTGAATGCCATATTTGCATTGTTGTTTCTTCTTGCTTTTATTCCTTTTTGCTATAACGAGCGGTATAAATCCATTGCAAAAAATATTTTTTTGAAGAAAATGCTTAATTTTATTGGAGATTTTTCTGCTCAAAATAAAACCCGTCAGAGTTCATCAAAGGATGAATTTAATGAGACGGGATTATTCAAATATTATAGAAATATTGACTGTAATACTTTGATTTCAGGAAGATTTGGAGATAAAAAATTTAAGGTGCAGGATGTTTCTCTCTCAAATCACCGACTTTTTGCAAATGAATTTGGGCTTGTTGTTGAATTTTTTCTGAACAAAAGTGTTAACTCTCATATTTTGATTACTCAAGATGCGGCTATTTCGAATAAAAAACTGAAAGATTTGAAACCGATAAATTTGGAAGATAATCCGAAGCTTAATAATATATTTCATATTTTTTCGGATAACAGCGACCGTGTCAAAGAATTTGTCACTGATGATGTCGTCGATAAACTCATAAAGCTTCATATCAAAACAAACAAACAAATCAGCTGTGTATTCAAAAATAAAAAAATGTATCTTTTTATAGATGATTATAATCCTTTTGATATGCCGTTTTTTAAGTCAATTAACAACGTAAAAGACTATCAGGAGATGTTATCTGACTTTGTCGAAATATTGGCGATAGCTGATGTTGTCGAAAAAGTTGAAGCAATGTGTGCAAAATAATTTTTGAGGGTACTTTGTGATGAAACATCTTGCGGTAATATTTTCTTTCATTTTTGTTATGTTTTTTTGTTCTAGTTCCTACGGGGATGAAATTTTTTCGGAAAGAAGAGGAATTCATACTTATTATGGGATAAAAAATTCTTCTGGAGATATTATTCTTGAACCGGTATATAAATTTTTGGAAAAACAGGAAAACGGCTATCTCGCACGTTTATATCCGAAATATTCAATATATGATTTGAACGGCAAAAAGCTGCTTGAACTTCCCGATTCATCGATAGAATTTTTTTCTGAGAATATGATTATTGCAAAGAATATCAACGGGTATTTTTTTGTTGATAAGAAAGGAAAACAACTTTCAAAGGATTATTATGACTATCTTTCGCCTGTATTCCCCGGGGGATTGTTTGCAACTAATACTTATGGCAGGTCTGATGATTTGTTATACCCGAGTTTTGAGGGGAAAATCTTCAACGGAAGAGGCGAAGAAGTTATTCCGAAAATTTCTTTTTCTACTGAACAAGCTTTTTTTCAAAAATTTGATAAGAAACTTTTTTCTTTTGAACAGGATGGAATTATCTGGTATGAAGAGGATGGTATTTATTTGATAAAACCTGACGGGAAAAAGAATAAGATATCAAAAGATGAAGCTGATGAACTTGAACAGCTTACCGATAAAACGCTTGAAAAAATGTACAAATACTTTTCCTGTATGTGCGAAGACGGCACCTGGAGGATAGAAACTCTTGCATCCCACAAAGAGGTTGTTCCATGCGGGAAATATGAAGAAATATCTTATAACGGATTTTCTAAATATTTTGCATATAAAAAGAATAATCTCTGGGGTGTGAAAGATATGGAGGAGAAAGACATTTTACCTCCCGTCTTTAAAGAACAAATTGTAGTGTATGATGATTATATAAAGGTTAATACAGAGGCGGATTTTGTTTATTTTGACAAGAATTTGAAACCTGTTTTTTCCTCAAATGCGGAATTTTTGGGTAATTTTTCTGAGGGGCTGGTTTCTGTTGGAATAATCAGCGGTAACAAAATGTTGTATGGTTATATGGATGAACAGGGGCGGATGGCTGTTGATTTCAAATATGACTACGCAGGTGATTTTTCAGACGGGCTTGCTGTTGTCGGAAAAAGAGAAAACAGGCAATGTTTATTTGGTTTTATTGATAAAAAAGGACACCAAACCATAGATTTTCGTTATAATAAGGCTTTTCCATTTTCGGATGGTAAGGCTTATGTCTGCATCCGAAAATCAGAAAAAGATAAGTCAGAAAATTGTTTCTATATTGATAAAACAGGTAATAACATCAAATAGAGCAGGTGATTTTTATTTTTTTTATTATTCGTTGACTATAAGTCATTGACTTTTAGTCAACGAAATGATATTATAATTTCAGAAAGGGATAATTATGAACAAACGTCAGCTCTCTGCTATTGAAACAAAAAGAAAACTCATTTCAACCGCTTTTGAACTTATCAAAGAAAAGGGATTTGATTCGATAAATGTTGAGGATATTACAAGAAAGGCAGGGGTGGCAAAGGGAACTTTTTATACTTATTTCAAAAGAAAAGAGGATATTGTCCTTGAAATCAGCAGAATGCCTTTCTCTGAGATAGCTGATGAAATCGAAAATATGAAAGATATGGAGATAAGTCAAAAACTGTCGCATTATTTTCATCGATTTATGGAATGTGTGGAAACATGCGGCATCCATATCTGTCGTCAGTGGACGAGAGATGTTCTTGACCCGAATAATACTCCTGATAACAAAGACGGTCAAAAATGGATTTATGACGTTGAGATGCTGAAAGGGATTCTCAATAATGCGGTATCAAACGGCGAGTTGATTCAAAATACACCGGTTGAGCTGCTGACCTATATAATTATCAGCGAGCTGTACGGGATGATGGTGAGCTGGTGTATGTCTGACGGGAAATTTGAACCTCTTGAGTGGACGGATAAGTTTTGTGACTTCCAGCTTAAGACAGTACTCAAACCGTATATTGGTAAATAAGAAATAACAGGTGAAAAATATGATTACAGAATTTGCAAAGAGTTATCAAAAAAAGATGTTTGATGACGAAGTTTCAAAATTGTATGAAACAGATCCTGAATTTGTTGAAAGATTTGACAATTTTGCGTTTGATGAAGTTATTAACCGGACAAATCACGGTGAATACGGGCTTGATGATAAAACGAGAATGATGGTTATTCTCTCTTATCTGCTCGGTTGTCAGGGAATTGATGAGTTCAGAGTTATGCTTCAGGCTGCCTTAAATTGTGATGTAACCCCGGTTGAAATTAAGGAGATAGTTTATCAGGCTGTCGCTTATCTCGGCATAGGGAGAGTTTTTCCTTTTCTGAATGCTGTCAATGAAATTTTTGAGAAAAGAGGAATAAAACTTCCTCTTGAGAATCAATCACATACAACTTCAGATACAAGATTGCAAGACGGCAATCAGGCTCAGGTAGATATTTTTGGCGAAGGAATGCGGGAGTTCTACACATCAGGACCTGAAGAAACAAGGCATATAAATGTCTGGCTCGCTGCTAACTGCTTTGGTGACTACTATACACGAAGCGGGCTTACTCTGCGTCAAAGAGAGCTGATTACATTTTGTTTCATCTCTGCTCAAGGCGGATGTGAGCCTCAACTGACGGCTCATTCTGTCGGAAATATGAAAGTCGGCAACTCAAGAGAGTTTCTCATCAATGTAGTTTCAGCAGGTATCCCCTTCATCGGATACCCGAGAAGCTTGAATGCATTGCAGTGTGTGAATAATGCTGCAAAACAACTTGCATCGGAAAAATAGTATAAAAAAGAGGAAATAATTTATGAAATACAGAAAACTAAGAGATTTAGAAGTTTCTGCAGTCGGTATGGGCTGCATGGGGTTTTCACACGGTTACGGCGCACTTCCTCCGGAAGAAGAATCAATCAGATTAATGCGCAAGGCTTATGACCTCGGCTGCACATTGTTTGATACCGCTGAGGCTTATGGACCTTTCACAAATGAAGAACTGGTCGGGAAGGCTGTTAAACCCTTCAGGGATAAAATTGTTTTAACAACGAAATTTGTTCCTGTTTTTCAGGCGGGACAGGAAATTCCTGAGGGTAAACTCAGCAAAAAGGGAATAACAAATGCATTGAATGATTCTCTCAAAAGATTACAGACAGATTATATAGACATTTACTATGAGCATAGAGTACCGCTTGATAGCAATGTAGAAGAAGTAGCAGCATGGATGGGTGAGTTTATCAAGGAAGGTAAGATTCGTGCCTGGGGACAATCTCAGTCTACCGTTGAGCAAATCAAAAAAGCTCATGCCGTTACTCCTTTGAGTGCTATTCAGAGTGAATATTCAATGATGGAGAGAATGTTTGAAAAAGATGTTATCCCTCTATGTCAGGAACTGAATATCGGTTTTGTAGCATTTTCTCCGATGGCAAGCGGTTTTTTGAGCGGAAAATACAACAAAAATACTCAGTATAAAGGTGATGATGTAAGGCGTGTTATCACTAGATTTGCTCCTGATAATGTCGAGAAAAATCAACCTCTGCTTGATTTGCTTCATGATGTTGCAGATAAAAAAGGCATAACTCCGGCTCAGATTTCTCTTGCATGGATGCTCAAAAAATATCCGCATGTTGTACCTATTCCCGGTATGAGAAAAGATGAAAGAGTTGTTGAGAATCTTGGTGCTGCGGATGTGGAACTTTCTGATGAAGAATTTTCAAATATTGAAACTGAGCTGAATAAAATCACTATCTATGGAAACAGAACTGACGAGGATATTCACAAGCTCGGCTCTGTTAAGGCAGTAGAGTATACCGGTGAAACAATTTCTTGACTGATAGCGACTCTCAAATATTAGACTAAAATTATATAAATATAAGGAGCTTTATTATGAAAGAATGTTTTAAAGACAAGGTGGTTTTATGTACCGGAGCTGCTCAGGGTATAGGACTTGCAACAGCTCAGGAATTTGCAAAGGCAGGCGCAAAAGTTATACTCTCTGATGTGCTTGATATGGATGCTCAGGTGAAAGAATTGACTGATGCCGAATTTAGTGCTGTTTCGTATAAATGCGATGTATCAAGTCCTGAGCAGGTTGAAAATATGATTAACTGGATTGTTGAAAAATACGGGCGTCTGGACTGCGGATTTAACAATGCAGGAGTTCAGACTCCCCAAAGACCAATGGCGGAAATAACTTATGAAGAATTTGATAAGACAGTTGCAGTAGACCTCAAAGGCGTTTGGAACTGTATGAAATATGAAATCATCCAAATGTTGAAACAACCGGAAAAAGGATGCATAGTAAATACTTCATCTCAGGGAGGAATAACGGGATTCCCGGGACAGGCAGCTTATATTGCCTGCAAACACGCAATAATCGGGTTAACAAGGACAGCTTCCATTGATTACGCTTCGGAAGGTATCAGGATTAATGCCGTTTTACCGGGTGTAATATTAACTCCGATGGCGAAAGATATCATTAAATGAAATCCTGCGATGGAAGAAGCTATGGTCAGAGATATTCCAAAAGGCAGACTTGGAGAACCTTATGAAATAGCACATGCCGTTATGTGGCTTTGTTCGCCTTATGCAACCTTTGTTGACGGTGCAGCAATTTCTGTTGACGGCGGTTTTACAATCCATTAATTAAAAGGAGAATAATATGCGGACAGTAAAATTAAATAATGGTGTTGAAATACCGATTTTAGGTTACGGAGTCTTTCTTGTTGACCCGAAAGAATGTGAAAGATGCGTGACTGATGCTATTGATACCGGCTATAGATTGATTGATACTGCTCAGGCATATTACAACGAAGAAGGTGTCGGAGCTGCCGTGAAAAAATCAGGGATAAAAAGAGAAGAATTTTTCCTGGTAACAAAAGTCTGGATAACAAATTCGGGTGAAGAAAAAGCAGCAAAATCAATTGATGAGTCTTTGAAAAAATTACAAACCGACTACATTGACCTTTTATTAATCCACCAGCCGTTCGGTGATTATTACGGAACATACAGGGCAATGGAAAAAGCTTACAAAGACGGTAAAGTAAGAGCAATCGGAGTAAGCAACTTCTTCCCTGATAGGTATGTTGACCTCTGCAATTTTGTTGAAATAAAACCAATGATAAACCAGATGGAAACACATATATTCCAACAGCAAAAAACTTTGCGTAAATATATGGATAAATATAATACTCAGCTTATGTCGTGGAGCCCTATGGCAAGAGGCGAAAACAATTTCTTTAAAAATGAAATTCTCAAATCTATAGGCGAAAAATATAATAAAACCGTTGCACAGGTTGCTTTGAGATTTTTGATACAGGAAGACGTTGTTGTTATTCCAAAATCAGTTCATAAAGAAAGAATGAAAGAAAACTTTATGCTTTTTGATTTTGAACTTTCATTAGAAGATATGGATGAACTAAGAAAGCAGGATAAGGGTGAAAGTCTGTTTGTTAACCACTACAGCCCTGAGTTTGCAGAGTATATTATAAATTATTAACGCTAAGCGCAAAACACTCTTTGTCCCGGAATTTTTCGGGACTTTTTTATGCTTGACTGATAGCTGCTCTAAGGGGGTAAAATTGAAAAGAGGTGAAAGATGGACAGACGGAAATTTATCAAAAATACACTGATTGCAGCAGCAGGCGCTGTCGTTGCCGGCAGTGCAGTTGCAATTGAGAAGAAAACAAATTTGTTTGGAGGAAATAAAAAAATGAAGATACTTGTTATCACGGGAAGCCCGAGGAAAAACGGGAATTCAAACACGTTGGCGGATAATTTTATAAAAGGCGCACAGGAAGCAGGGCACAGCGTTGTTCGATTTGACTCCGCATTCAAGGATGTTCACCCATGCATTGCCTGTAATAAATGCGGTATGAACGGTCAATGCGTCTTCAAAGATGATTTTGAATTTGTCAAAGCAAATATTGTGGATGCGGATGCGGTTGTTTTTGCAACTCCGATGTATTATTTCGGAATATCTGCTCAAATCAAAGCTGTAATAGACAGGTTTTATGCAATTAATTCACAAATAAGCAAACCTAAAAAAGCCGTTTTATTGATGACTTATGCTGATACATCGGCAAAAGAAGCTCAGCCGATTATCAGTCATTATGAAGCCTTGTTGAATTATCTCGGGTGGTCTGACTCTGGGAAGGTAATAGCTTCAGGAGTGTGGAGCGAGGGTGATATAAAACACACGCAATATCCTCAGAAGGCTTATGAGCTCGGAAAAAATATTTCTCGATAAAAAAAATAAGGTGCCGAGGCACCTTATTTTTTGTTGTGTTGTTTTTCTATTTCTCGCTCAAAACTTCTTTCATAGTTTTTAGGGCGGCTATAGTATTCGGAAATCCGACATAAGGCAGGCATTGAATGATTGCTGCTGTTATTGTTTCTTTTGAGTTGCCTGCTTTTAAATTACCCTTGATATGGCTTTTTAAAGTTGTGTTATTGCCTGTTGTCACAAGTGCTGCGACAAAAAGTAATTCTCTTGTTTTAATATCAAGCCCATCTCTTGTATAGAAGTCACCGAAGCAGACTTCAGTCAGAAAATCAGAAACATCTTTTCCCATATCATCAGGAAGTTCTGATAGTGCTTGTTCTATTTCATCTCCGTATAGGGGATTTTGTATTGCAAATCCTTTTTCATAACGTTCATTTTCTTTTACTGTTGCCGCCGGTTTGAGAGGGGTTTTTATCCCTCTTTCCTTGAAAACTTCGTTCATTACTCCGATAGCATTCAGCGTCTTCGGAAAACCTATGAAAGGTGCAAGCTGGTAAATCGCTTCTCTTATTTCAATCGGTGTAACACCTGCATTCAAAGCTGCGTTAATGTGCGATTTAAGCTGCGGAAGTGTTTGCTGCACGCTTAGAGAGGTCACTGTAAGCAGCTCTCTTGTTTTGATGTCAAGGTCGCCGACAGTAAAGACTTCGCCGAAAATGTATTTTTGCAAAATTGCCATCATCTCGGGATCATCACCGCTTGTTTGAAGTGCTTCTCCTTTGAAGAGTGTTCTGTAGTTATCTTTGCATATATCCGTTCTTGTTTGTTTTTTTACAGGATTATTGGCTCCATATGCTGTTATACAATTTTGAGCAAGCAGAAATACCAATATCAGAGGGATTAATTTTTTCATTTGTTTTCTCCTGTTTGCCTATTTCAGATAAGTTGTGAAGAATTTTTCAATCTTATCAAAAGGAATTTTTTCGAGATTGTCATATAAGTCGACGTGGTTTGCTCCGGGGACAATATATAATTCTTTGTTGTCGCCTTTGAGTTTTTTGAACGCATCTTCACTGAAATATTTGCTGTGCGCTTTTTCTCCGTGTATCATAAGCACGGCATTTTTAATTTCGCCGCTATAGGCGAGTATGGGCATATTGATTAATGAGAGAGAAGAAGTCATTGTCCAGTTTCCGTTTGAATTGATTGAACGTTGATGGAATCCGCGCGGTGTTTTGTAGTATCCGTAGTAATCTTTTACAAACTGAGGTTCTTCGCCCGTTAATTTTTCAGGAAGTCCTGCAGCTTTAGCATAAGTTCCGTTTTTAAAATCTTCGGTTCTTTGTTTATTCAAAGATTCTTTTAATTCATATCTTGCTTTTTCATCCATCGAATCGAAGTATCCGTTTGCGGTAACTCTTGTCATATCATACATTGTAACCGTAACAGCCCCTTTAATTCTTGTATCAATAGCTGCAGCATTCAAACCAAAACCGCCGAATCCGCATATTCCAATAATCCCGATTCTTTCAGGGTTAACATCTTTCAGGTTGCTCAAATAGTCAACGGCTGCACTGAAATCTTCGGTATTAATATTAGGAGATGATACATTTCTCGGTTCTCCGGAGCTTTCGCCTGTATAAGAAGGGTCAAATGCCAGTGTAATAAATCCTCTTTCGGCTAGTGTTTGTGCATACAAACCGGAAGCCTGCTCCTTAACCGCACCGAACGGGCCTGATACTGCGATAGCTGGTAGTTTATCTTCTTTTTTATTTTTAGGCGTATATAAATCACCTGTTAATTCTATTCCGTATCTATTTTTGAAATGAATTTTTTCTACATTAACTTTGTCACTTTTCGGGAAAGTTTTATCCCAGTCGTTATTTTTTGCTGTTGTCATAGTTGTTCCTCCAATGATTAATAAAAACAGTCCTGTAAAGATTATCAGTTTTTTTAGCATAAGAAACACTCCGTTTTATACGTTTTGTCCTGCATTATAAGCTTCTTTCAATATTTCCGGATGCGATTTGATATCATCTGGTTGTTCGAGTCCGAAGCCTTTTATTACACCTTTCAGATTTGTTTTATCCATACATTCTATCCATCCGCTCAGTCCTTTTATTGCTCCGTCAGCTGAATAATCCCCGCTGTCTGCGGCTGTTGCGATTAAATATATATCTCTGAATGAATAATCATCAGCAAACAAAGAGTTGGCTCTGTCAATCATGGTCTTCATCTGGCCGCACATTTCATAATAATAAACAGGAGTTGCCCAGACAATAACATCGGATGTTTTCATCTTTCTGACTATTTCAGGTGCATCGTCGTTGATTACGCATTTTTTTGTTTTCTGACACGCAAGGCAACCTTTGCAGAAGTTTATGTCTTTATCTGCAAGGTAAATTATTTCGCAGTTGTTTCCAGAGTCAGAAGCACCTTTTGCAAATTCCTGAGCTATTTGTGATGAGTTGCCGTTTTTTCTCGGGCTTGTCGCAATGATTAGAACATTTTTTGCCATTTTTTTACTCCTCTGTTATATGTTTTATGACTTTTGCCGGGTTTCCTACAACAATTGTATTTTGGGGAACATCTTTGACAACGACGCTTCCTGCGCCGATTATTGCATTATCTCCAATAGTAACTCCCGGGATAATTGTTACGCTTGCTCCTATCCATACACGTTTCCCTATTTTTACCGGTTTTGGATGCAATGCCGCTCTTTTGGATGGAGATATATCGTGGTTTAATGTCGTTATTATGACATTGTGACCTATCAGACATCCATCGTCGATGAATATTCCGCCCTGATCTTGAAACTTGCATCCGGAGTTGATAAATACGTTTTTCCCTACGGTAATGTTTTTTCCGCAGTCAGTATAAAAAGGAGGGAAAAGTCTGAATGATTTGTCTACGTTTTTGCAGGTAAGTTTTGAGAAAATTTCGACAATTTCCATCGGTGAATGATATTTGTTGTTTAGCTCTGTCGTAATCTTCATGGCTTGCTGGCTCAGTTCATCGAAAAAAGACAGCATAGGGGAACCTATCTCAACAGACTTGCCAGAGTTCATATATTCAAAAAAATCTTTGAGTGTGCTCATGGTGACGTTTTTACCAATTTTTTCCAAGTATTTTTATTATTGGTTATATTATATGAAATAGCAAATACTTATATTGTATGATATTTAATACCTTTGGGGTATGATGTTTTTTATTTTATTTGACATAATCAAACGTTTGTTTTATAAATTAATTATAGAAAGAACAGGGTTGTGTTATGGAAAAAATTCGGGATGATAATTCGAAAAACAGAATTTTGGCTGCGGCTACAACTCTTTTTGCAAAGAAAGGCTTTGATGGTACCAGCATTAGAGAAATTTGCAAAAAAGCAGAAGTCAATATCTGCATGATTTCTTACTACTGGGGCGGAAAACGTGAGTTGTATGAAGGAATTATTGAAAATCTCATCGAGCAGCAGACAGAGTATTCAAAGACTTTTATGGATTTGAATAAAAATCCTTCTGAGCTTACAAAAGCAGAGTGTATAGAACTATTGGGCACAATTCTTGATAAAGCGGTGGATTTCTTATATTCAAATAAAATTTCAAATGATTTGATGATGTTTTTGCTAAAAGAACAGCAAAATCCGAAAAGAAAGCTGGATTCACCTGTTTTCAGCTACATAAGAAAACTTGTTGCGAGAATTTTCGGTGATGATATCAGTCATAAAGAAATTATTTATAAGACGGTATTTATTTTTTCTCAGCTTAATTCTCCGAGAATTATGCCTGCTTTTTGTCTTGGAATGCTCGGTCAGGATGAATTCGGAGAAGACGACAAACAAATCATAAAAGATAATATAAAATTTTATATAAACGCAATTACAAAGGAGGTTGCGCTTGATTAAAAAAATATTATTGATATGTATGTTGTTATTTTATTCTCAAGTTTCTTATGCTGTTGATGTGAAGGAGTTGAATATTGAGTTTTTTGAAAAATTCAATGATGAAAACCTGAACTGCTACATAAAAGAGGCTATTGAGAAAAATCACGAACTGAAGAAGGCTGCCCACTCGGTTGAACAGTACAGACAGCAGACAAAATATTCACTCGGTCAGGAACTTCCTTCTTTGGGTGTCAGTGCAAATTATTTGGGGGTCAAAGTTCCCGAACTGGATAATTTTCAGCTTAAGAAAAATGCATTTGTTCTACCCTTTACTGCAAGTTATGAAGCTGATTTGCTCTTGAAAAACCGGGATAAAACCAGAGCAATAAAGAAAAGTTATGAAGCTGCAAAGTTCAATGAAAAAGCGGTTTATCTGGCGCTATTGAGCGATGTTGCAACCGTTTATACAAATATTTTGCGCTATGATGATTTGATTGAAAAACAGGAAGAAATTTTGAAAATTCAGGAAGAAATCCTCAACCGCAATGATAAAAAATTTAAACACGGTGTCATAAATTTGACAGATTTGAATAACGTAAAAAAGAATGTTGAAGCATCAAAAAGTACGCTTGAAAATCTTAAGAAGAATCGGGAAACAGCAGTTATGCAGCTTGCCGTGCTGACCGGAAATTCTGCTGCAAACACTGCAAATATGAAATTCGGCAATTTTGACAGTTTTGAATACTCCGGAGAAATTCCTAAGGAAGTCAGTTCGGATATAATTTTTGCCCGTCCTGATGTCAAGGCTGCCGAGGCAAATCTTGAAAAAGCGCAAATTGATGTGAGGGTTGCCAAAAAAGAGTTTTTCCCGACATTCAACATAGTGGGAGTCTGGGCGTTTAATACTATTGCTCCGGGGGCATTTTTCTCCTGGGAGTCTTCTCTTGCAGCAATTCTTGCAGGTGCATCGCAGGATATATTTAAGGGTGGTATGAAAGTTGCAAGACTGAAAATGCAAAAAGCGAAATATGAAGAACTTTTTGAAGATTATAACCAAACAAATCTTGAAGCGGTAAAAGAAGTGAATACCTCATTATGCATAATTAAACATGACAAACAGGTAGAAGCTAATACAAAGTCTGAACTCGGATATGAACTGCAAAACTTTGGAAATGCGGAAAAGAAGCTCAATCAAGGAGTAATATCCGTTCCTGAATATCTTGTTGCAAAAACAGAATTTCTTGAGTCGCAGACAAATTTTACGCAGGCAAAAACTCAGAGAATTATTAACTATTTTACACTCTATAAAGCCGTTGGAGGTCAACTATGAAGAAGAAAGCAGCAGTTATAACATTATTACTATTGATAATTTGTGCGGTTGCAGGCTTTTGGTATATTAAGCAAAACAGATTGAACAATGAACTTACGCTTTACGGCAATATAGAAATACGTCAGGTTGATTTGAGTTTTCAGGTGGCAGGCAGGATTGAAAAAATGCTCAAAGAAGAAGGCGATACGGTAAAAGCGGGAGAGCTGCTTGCTGTTATGGATGATAAGGATTACCGCTCAAATCTTGAAAAGGCAGAAGCTGATGTCGAAAAAACTCTTGCGATTAAATCAGATGCCGAATCAAAATTTGAACGCAATGCACCGCTTGTAAATGACAATACAATATCCAAACAGGATTACGATACTCTTTTGAATAATAAAAACAGGTCAAAAGCTGACTATGACGCAGCTGTTGCACAGAAAAATTTTGCTAAAAACCAGCTTGATTACACAAAAATTTATGCTCCTGAAGAAGGTATTGTGATGATAAGAATACAAGAACCCGGGGCAAATGTTTCAAAAGGACAACCGGTTTATACAATGGCAAAAATAAAACCCGTTTGGGTGAGAGCTTATGTCAACGAAACCGACTTGGGAAATATCAAATACGGTCAATCTGTCAGGGTTTATACCGATACAACGAATCCGAAAACGGGTAAGAAAAGAGAATATACGGGACAGGTCGGATATATTTCTCCAGTTGCCGAGTTTACGCCAAAGACTGTTCAATCAACTGATATAAGAACAAATTTGGTTTATCGCATCAGGGTTTATATCTATGATATAGATGAATATCTGCGTCAGGGAATGCCTGTTACAATAAAAGTTGATTTAGACAGCGAGGAGTGATGAACACCGTAGAAATCAGAAATCTGACAAAGACTTTCAAGTCTGTAACGGCTCTTGATAATCTTTCTCTTGATATTAAAAAAGGAAGAATAACCGGGCTTATCGGAGCTGATGGAGCAGGGAAAACAACTTTGCTGAGGACTATCATCGGTCTTTTGCTACCTGATAGCGGAACAATTTCTACACTCGGATTTAATCCCGTGAATCAAAAAGACGAGCTGACTCCGCATATTGGATATATGCCACAAAAGTTCGGGTTGTATGAGGATTTAACTGTTCTTGAGAACTTGACGTTATATGCGGATTTGAAGAATGTTTCTCATACTTTTGATAAAATGCTTGAGTTTACCAAACTTACACCGTTTCAGAACAGACTTGCCGGTGCGCTTTCTGGCGGAATGAAACAAAAACTCGGGCTTGCATGTACTTTGCTTGGAAGTCCAGAGTTTCTGGTTCTTGATGAACCTTCTGTCGGAGTTGATCCTATTTCACGCCGTGACTTGATGGCGATGGTTAAAAATATGATATCTCCCGAAACTACGGTCATTTGGTCAACTGCCTATTTGGATGAGGCGCACAGTTTTGATACAGCTGTTGTTATTGATAAAGGTCGTATAATTTATGATGGAGAACCCGATAAGCTTGGGTCAACTTCTCAAGAATTTGAGAACAGAGTTATCGAGCTGATGGGTGGATACAATCAGACAGAATCGCTGATAGCAAAGAATTATGATGCTTTAGAAAAACACATAGAACTTACCGTTGAAGCTGATAATCTTGAAAAAAAATACGGTAATTTTTATGCGGTAAAAAATAATACTTTCAAAATTAGAAAAGGGGAAATATTCGGGCTTCTTGGTCCGAACGGTGCAGGAAAATCAACTTCGTTCAAGATGATGTGCGGTCTTGCAAAACCGACAAGCGGAACAGCAAGGATTATGGGTGTTGATATAACAAAAAATCCTGAGAAGGCTCGTGCAAATTTGGGATATATGGCGCAGAAATTTTCTCTTTACGGAAGTTTGACCGTCAAAGAAAATCTTGAATTTTTTGCTTCTGTTTATGGTATAGGATTTAGAAACAGGGCATCCCGGGTTGAAGAGATTGTTGATGTGTTTGGTTTGAAGGATTATGCTGACCAGAAGAGCGAGCAGCTTCCTCTCGGTTTGAAACAGCGGTTGTCTATGGCATGTGCTTTAATCCATAATCCTCCGGTATTGTTTTTGGATGAACCTACATCAGGTGTAGATGTGATTACAAGGCGTGATTTTTGGAATCATATTACTTCTCTTGCTAAAAAGGGAGTGACAATTCTTGTTACAACTCATTTTATGGATGAAGCTGAATATTGTGACAGAATAAGCCTCTTTTATCATGGGGAAACGATTGCCCTTGGCTCGCCTCAAGACTTAAAAAACAAAGCCGGTGCATCGACCATGGAAGAAACATTTATAACATTGATTAAGAGGAGTGAAGAGCAATGAAAATACTCCTTGCACTTGTAAAAAAAGAATTAAAACAAATACTGCGCGATCCGAGCAGTATTGTGGTGGCTTTTGTGCTTCCGCTTATTTCTATTGTTATTTATATGTACGGAATAAACCTTGATTCCGTAAGAGTAACTATGGGAATAAAAAATGATGATACAAATCCTGAGATAACTACGCTTGTCAAATCATTCGGACATAGCAAGTATGTTAACTCAATAATTTTTGATAATGAAAAAGACATTGAGTCTGCTGTTATACGTTCAAAAATCAAGGGCGCTGTCATAATTCCAAATGATTTTTCAACAAAGCTTGCAAGAGGTCAGAAAGCTGATTTGATGATTATAACAGACGGCTCTGAGGTAAATACTGCAAACTATGTTCAAAGTTATGCCTTGTCTATAGCTAACAGTTGGTTGTCAACAAGCAAGTATTCGGAATTATTATTGCCGCCGTCAATAAACACTGAAGTCAGGACATGGTACAACCCTGATTTGGACAGTCATTATTTTATTATACCGGGTTCTATCGCAATCACTATGACTTTAATAGGTATATTGCTGACATCCCTTGTTATTGCCCGTGAGTGGGAGCGCGGAACAATGGAGAGTATGCTTTCGACTTCTGTCAAAGCTATACATATAGTCCTTGGAAAATATATTCCGTATTTTATTCTTGGTATGGTGTCTTTTGGGTTTAATATTTTTCTGTGTGTTGTTGTTTTTCAGATACCCTTCAGAGGAAGCTATCTGATTTTATCGGTGGTCAGTGCTTTGTTTTTGTTCACTTCACTCGGTATTGGTTTGTGTATTTCTTCAATTTTGAAAAATCAGTTTCTGGCAAGCATGGTTGCGATGAGTGTCGGTTTTATGCCTGCATTGATGTTGTCGGGTTTGATGTTTCCTATAAATTCCATGCCGGTATTTTTTCAACATCTGACAAGAGTTTTACCTCCAAGGTATTATGTTTCGTTCGTTGAAAGTGAGTTTATGGCAGGCAGTGTTGCTGAAATAGTTATTGCAAATGCTATATATTTAACTCTGCTTGGCGTCATTTTGTTTGGGCTGGTTTATAAAAATACTTCTATCAGACTTGAAGATAAAAAGAACAAAGTGCAGCGAGGAATTGAATAATGATCGGGGGTTTTTTGAGAAGAGTTCTTGCTCTTATGAAAAAAGAATTCATAACCATTTGGAAAGACCCGAAAACAAAAGGGATAATTCTTGGATTGCCGCTTATGCAGCTTTTGATTTTTTCAAATGCCGTAACGATGGAAGTTCAAAATATTGATGTTGCGGTTCTTGATCGCTCACAAAGTGTTGAGTCTCGCGAATTGATGTCAAGGTTTGAAAATTCTCCCAGATTCAGAAATTTTTATTATGTGAATGATGAGTCTGATTTCAAAAAAAAACTTGATACGCAAAGAGTTCAGATAGGTTTGATGATAAACAACGATTTTTCCCGTAATATAAAATCAGGCAAACCTGCTGTTGTTCAGGTTATAGCTGAAGGAAGGCAGACAAACTCTGCGTCAATTGCTTCAGGTTATGCATCACAGATTATTTCAGGATATGGTGGAGATGTTTCTCGACAAAGCGGCGGTGCTGCCATAAATGCTTCGGTCAGGAACTGGTTTAACCCGAATCTTGAATATAAATGGTTTATATTGACGGTAATTGTGGCAATGTTATCTCTTGTTACAACGTTGATTTTGACATCTCTGTCAATTTCTCGGGAACGAGAGCAGGGAACGTTTGACCAGTTGATAGTCAGTCCGTTGTCATCATTTGAAATACTGACAGGAAAGTCAGTTCCGCCTTTGATTATAGCTATGACATTGACAATGATTATGACGTGGATAGTTGTTGTATTTTTTCACCTCCCTTTTGCAGGGTCATTTGTTTTGTTTATGGTTTCAATTTTGATTTCTCTTCTTGCGATAATCGGAGTCGGATTGTTTATATCTTCAATCTGCAATACCCAGCAGCAAGCCATTTTAAGTGCAATGACTTTTATGATGCCTTCTGTTCTTTTATCAGGATTTATTTCACCTATAGAAGATATGCCTCTTTGTTTGCAGTATTTGACATGGCTTAATCCGGTAAGGTTCTTTATGGTTTTATCAAGAGGAATAATTCTCAAGGGAATGGGATTTGAGGATGTTATTATAAATCTTATTCCGTTAATAATAATTTCCTCAATCACTTTGACTCTGGCATCGAGAACTTTCAAGAGAAAACTGGGTTAGAAAAGAAAATTTGTGATATATTCATATATGGATTTTAGAAGATAGGCGGTGTGATATGGCAAAATCGACGGTTTATTTTACAAAAGAAATCTCCTCGGATAGTCTTGTGAAAGTTTATAGAACGCTTGATGTGAATCTAAAAGAAAAAGTTGCTGTAAAAATTTCGACAGGTGAACCAGGAGGACACAATTTTTTACAGCCGGATATGATAAAAAAGCTGGTAGAAGAGGTCAATGGTACGATTGTTGAGTGCAATACAGCCTACGGTGGTCCAAGAAGCAATACAAAATCACACTGGGAGGTTATGAAAAAACATGGTTTCTTTGAGATAGCTCCATGTGATATTATGGACGGCGAAAAAGAGATAGCTCTTGATGTCGTTTGCGGAAAGCATTTAAAAAAGAATTTTGTCGGGGCAAATTTGCAGAATTATAAGTCTATTTTGATGTTATCGCATTTTAAAGGGCATGTTATGGGTGGATTTGGCGGGGCTCTCAAAAATATGTCTATCGGAATTGCCTCTGCTCATGGTAAATCACTGATACACAATGCAGGAGGTTTTATCGGAATATCAAAACAAAATGCCTTTCTTGAAGCAATGGCTGAGGCGTGTAAATCGGTTGTTGATTATATTGGACATGAGAATATTGTTTATATAAATGTTGCAAACAGACTGTCTGTTGACTGTGACTGTGATTCAAATCCGGCAGAACCAAAGATGGCTGATATCGGTATTTTTGCTTCGACTGATCCGGTTTCCGTTGATCAGGCTTGTGTTGATGCTGTTTATAACTCATCTGATGAGGGTAAGAGGGATTTAATCAAACGTATAGAGTCAAGAAACGGTATTCATACGATTGAGGCAGCAGAGACACTCGGTTTGGGCAGCAGAGAATATGAAATTGTTGAGATATAAAATATACGAAGTTTTGTTATAAAAACAAAAAACTAAGCATAGAGCTTAGTTCCGTCTTTGATTTATTGATAAATAATCAATTTTTAGTAAATGGCGGGGACGACGAGGCTTGTGTCTTGCTCGGTCGCTTTTAACGGCAATTACGCGTTTTGCTAATGTGTTTTCAACACAAACGCAAAAACGCTCCAGCCTCAGCTCCCTCGCGCAACTCGCGAATTTGGCGAGTCCTCACCATTATCATTCCAATTAAAAAAGTCCTACTTTTGTAGGACTTTTTTAATTCGGGAACGACGAGGCTCGAACTCGCGACCTCCTGCGTGACAGGCAGGCGCTCTAACCAGACTGAGCTACGCTCCCATTGCCTTTGTGAAATGATTATAAAATACTCAAAAAATTTTTGCAACAAAATATTTTTGCCTTGAATAAAATATGTAAATAATGGGTATAACAATAGATATATAAATACATTATATGTATATATGTATGATGTCAAGCCTAAAAACGGGCTGTACACTTTGAATAGGGATATTCATAAATAAAAGAAGCTTTTTATAATAGGGATTGCTTCTTCATAATCGTCAATAAAGGAATATACAGGTGTATCGTCAATGAATCAGATTAATCTGATACTTCAGCGGAGTATTAGCCAATCTAATAATAGAATTGAACAGACTCTTCAACGTCTTGCTACGGGTATGCGAATAAACTCGCCTGCTGATGACCCGACAGGGCTTGTTTTGTCTTCCAATCTGAATTCTGAGATAAGAACACTCGCACAGGCAATGCAAAATGCTCAGGACGGCATAAATTTGCTTCATACCGGTATTGACTCACTGCAAACGATGGAGTCAACGCTGCTGAAACTCAAAGAACTGACGGAAAAGGCTGCTAACGGGACTTATTCAGCTTCTGAACGCCAGGAAATGCAAAAACAGGCAAACGAGCTGCTGAAATCACTTTATACAACAAAAAACTCGACATCTTTCGGGCAAATAAACATCTTCGGCTCAAAACTCGGCTCTGTGACAGCTCCTTCAACACCCTCTGTGGCGTCGTATGTGAACTATGCTGCATTTATGTATGACACACCCTCTTCTGTCGGCAGTGCTACAAATGACGGCAGCGGTTATAAAAACTATGAAATAAATACAACTGCAGCTTCTTATACAGCTCAAAATCTTTCATCATCCGCACCTGTAACTGATTCAAACGCTGCCGCTTCTGAAACAATTATAATAAGATCGGCACAGGAATTTGTCGATAAGATTTCGCAGGATGGAACCGGCACTGAAGGAAAAACTTACGTTCTCGATGCGGATATTGACCTGTCTTCTATTTCAGATTACGCTGCAAAAGAAAATTTTGCAGGAACTCTTGACGGCAACGGTCATACAATTACTTTCTCTGATGATGTATTCTCAAGTACAACAAAAGATGCAGTGATTCAAAATCTTTATGCAAGTTCAACAGATAATTCTGCTGCGGTTGTCGGAACAAACAACGGAACAGTAGAGAAAATTTTCTTAACCAAGAATTTGAGTGAAACTGTTGATGTTGATTCACTAAACAATCAATCGGAGATAATAAGAGGTATTGTCGAAACAAACAATGGAATTATCTCAGAGAGCAAAACTGAAGTAAACGGACAATTCTATTATTATTCAGGTGATCCTAATTCATATATTTATATAACTTCTTCACTGATTGCCGAAAAAAATAATGGGGTTATTCGAAACACATATTCGTCAGGAACGATGAATTTTAACGGTCAGGTACGTGACATTCTCGGTTCTATTAGCGGGCTTGTTGCAAACAACACGGGAACGATTACAAACAGTTTTTCTTCTGTCGAACAAAATATCAATTTTACCTTATCAAGCAAGCCTTCTAACGATGGAATATCATCTAAGAACAGCGGAAATATTACGTCAACTTTTGCTGAAAATACGACTACCGGAACTCAGGTCAGCGATATATCTGATTCGTCACTGTTTTCATCCTGGGATACAGGTATCTGGGATATCTCAGGCGTTCCTTCTTTGAAAGCTGAGAATAATATGACTTCGAAAATCTATATTACCTCAGCGCAGGAGTTTATTGACAAAATTGCTCGGAATGGCTCTAATACAGAGGGTCAGGTTTATGTTCTCGGCAATGACATCGACTTTTCAACGGTTTCAAACTATACGGCAAAAACAAACTTTGCAGGAACTATCATCGGCAACGGTCATACCATCAAAAATCTTACGTCAAATCAGGGGCTTTTTGAATCAACGACGGAAACAGCCTCAATAAGAGATTTGACACTCGACAACTTCACCATCACGGCATCAGGAAATAACACCGGCTCTCTGGTAGGGAACAACAGAGGTGATATTGACGATGTCCACATTATCAACTCGACAATCAACGGCGGAAGTTATCAAAACATCGGTGGTCTTGCCGGACATAGCTATAATGCAGCAATCTCAAACAGCTCGTCTTCGGCAACGGTTTCTGGCGGTAATCATGTCGGCGGACTTGTCGGTTCAAACGATGCAACAATCACAAATAGCTACTCAACAGGAGATGTTACAGGAACGGAAGATGTTGGCGGTCTTGTCGGTTCCACTTCAGGAGATATTTCAAACAGCTACTCAACAGGAAATGTCAGCGGTACTGATAACATCGGAGGACTTGTCGGTAACCATACCACAGGAAGTACTATTTCAAACAGCTATGCAACAGGAGATGTCACTGGAACTTCCTCTGTCGGCGGTCTTACAGGTGTGACTCTTCCATATGCGGTTATTTCAAACAGCTATGCAACAGGTACGGTGACAGGTACTGAATACGTAGGCGCTCTTGCCGGTCTTTATGACGGTGTGATTACAAACTCTTTCTTCAATAAAGAAACATCAGGTGTTTCCTCTGCTCTCGGCTCAGGCTCATCTTACGGCGTAACAGGTCTGACAGGCTCGCAGTTCGCAACCTCAACACCGTTTGTTAATGCAGGGTGGAGTGAAGCTGACTGGGATTTCACAGTCGACGGTCCTCACCTCGTCTGGGAAAACTATGAACCTGCAGGCTCTACAATCCACATCTCATCAGCGCAGGAGTTCATCGACAAAATAGCTCAGGATGGGACAGGCACAGCCGGAAGAACCTACATCCTCGACAATGACATTGATTTCTCAACAATCTCAAACTATGTTGCAAAAGAAAACTTCTCAGGAACCATCATCGGCAACGGTCATACCATCAAAAATTTGACCTCAGATCAGGGGCTTTTTGTAACAACAACAAATACTGCCTCAATCAGTGATTTGACCCTCGAAAACTTTACCATCACTGCGTCAGAAAATAATACCGGCGCACTCGTCGGAGTGAACAGAGGTGATATCGACGATGTCCATGTGAACAACTCTACAATTAACGGTGGAAGCTATAGTGCCACAGGAGCTCTTGTCGGTAGTAACTATGGAGCAATATCAAATAGCTCGTCTTCTGCGACGGTTTCAGGGGATTCTATTGTCGGTGGTCTTGTCGGCTTCAATTATGATGCGTCAATCACAAACAGCTATGCAACAGGAAATGTTGAGGGTTCTGAAAGCGTTGGAGGTCTGATAGGGGCTAATTATTCTGCAGGAATTATCACAAACAGCTACGCAACAGGAAATGTCAACGGCAAAACCAATACGGGCGGTCTTATAGGACAAAATAACTCAGGAACAATAGAAAACAGCCATGCAACGGGCAGGGTTGAATCCAGCGGAGAGAACACGGGCGGTCTTGTCGGCTTGCACAACGGAACCGGAATTATCACAAACAGTTATGCCACAGGAAATGTCGAAGGTCGTGATAAGTCAGGCGGTCTTGTCGGTCAACACAGCAGCGGAAGTATCACAGGAAGTTATGCGACAGGCGATATTTTTGGACAGACAAATGTCGGAGGCTTTTCGGGATCTAACAACGGAATAATTGAAAATAGCTATGCTACTGGTGATGTTGAAGGAAGTGACAATGCAGGCGGTTTTGCAGGCGTAAATTACGGTACAATCACCGGCAGCTATGCAGAAGGTGCTGTTTCTGGTTATAGCGCTATCGGCGGATTTGTCGGAGTTAATTCAACAACAGCCAGCGGCAACGGAGAAATATCTGACAGTTATTCAACCGGTACAGTAACGGGAATATCCGGCGGCAGCGGAAATATCGGCGGATTTGTCGGTAATATGACATACGGTACCTTTACAAACGTCTATTCCTACGGTGCGGTGAACTCAAGTGCTACAAACACTGGAGGATTTGCAGGAACAATAACCGGCGGAAGCGTTGTAAACAGCTTCTGGAATACGACAGCAGCAGGAATGACCGGTGTTAGCAGCGGGGCTTCAACAGGTCTGACCGGACTTACGACACAAGAGTTTATGAATATGAACAATTTTGTCGGAGCAGGCTGGAATGACACAATTTGGAATTTGACACAGGGGAACCCGAGACCTCATCTTGAATGGGAAAATTATGTCGGTCCTGGTGTTACTCCGGGTGATGAAGGTGACCCTGACTTTGACGGTTATCCGGATTTTCCTGACAGCGGGGGGCAAAGCGGTTCTTATCCGACAGACCCCGGGAATAGTGAAGCAAAAACGGAAGTTGTCCTGCAAATAGGCACCGATAATGATGAATCTTCACGGTGGACAATTGATACAAGCCTTGATTTTGATGATATCTGGATAAATTTATCAAACAGCGATACTTCAAATTTGAGTCTTGATTCAATTGATGCAGCTCTTTCAACTGTTCGGGAGAAAATAGCCTCCTTTTCCACAACAGCAGATATTTTGAAGTCATCTATAGAAACAAGTGAGGCGAAGTCAGAAAATCTTGAGGCTGCGAAGTCAACAATTCTTGATGCGGATATTGCAGCTGAAATGGTTGAGCTGATGAAGGCAAAACGACAATTTGAATTGAGCAACACTATGCTGATACAGGCAGGAAATATCCAATATGATCAGGCTATGGCACTGATAAACGGATTGAATTTTTCATCATCAGGTCAAGAAGTTCAAAACACGCTTAATAATATTCAAAATAACGGAAGACAACATCAGTCAATTTTGGATGTAATACAGGATAATAAAATATCTCATCAGGACATTCTAAATTCAATACAAAATAACAATATTTATCATCAGAGTATTCTTGATGTTGTAGCCGATAACAACGCAAAAAACAATATTATGCTGAAAATGATTAATAAGTATAAATAATAAGGATGGTCGTCGTATGAGTAATATGAATATCGATTCTATTTTGCAAAGAAGCTTGTCGAAGGTAAACAAGCAAATAAATAAATCTCTTGAACGTCTTGCGACGGGATTGAAGATAAACAATGCCGGAGATGATGCTGCGGGGCTTGCTCTGTCAACGGGAATGAATTCTCGAATACGGGGTCTGAATCAGGCAAACAGCAATATTCAGACAGGAATAAATGTCCTGTCTATAGCAGGTGATTCTCTCAATTCAATCGGTTCATCTTTGCAAAAACTTAAAGAATTGTCTGTTCAGGCTGCTAATGGTCTTTATTCCGATTCTGAAAGAGCTGTTTTGCAGGCAGAAGCTGACCAGATAATCGAACATATAAAACAAACAAAAGATTCAACAAAATTTAATGACATAAAGCTTTTTGGCGATTCCACCTCTCAAAGTGCGGAGATAGTCCTTCAAATAGGCGACTCAACGGAGTCATCGTCGAGCATTACACTTGATACATCTCTTGATATTACTGATATAAGTGTTGATTTGTCATCAGGTGAAGCCTCAAGAGAGAGTATAGACAAAATTGAAGCTCTCTTAGGCGAGGTTAATGATAAAATAGCTTACGTCGGAGCAAATTCGAATATCCTCGAGTCAATTGTTGAGTCGAATGAAATAAAAATAGAAAATCTATCCGATGCAAAGTCAATAATCATGGATACCGATATCGCAAAAGAAACGTCAAATCTCGTGCATAATCAAATTCTTGCAGATGCAACAACTGCTTTGATGACACAGAACAGCAATAATGAATATCAGCTTATGCGCATATTGATAGGTTTTTAAAAAAAACAAAATAAAAAGCCGGCATAAGCCGGCGTAATATAAGGAGAGTATATGTAGGGGGTTAAGGATTAATTAACCGCCTATTGTAATAATGTTAGAGCTATTGCTGGAAGTTGATTTACCTGTGCAAGTACTGAGGCTGCTGCCTGTTGACGAACCTGCTGGGTTGTCATATTTGCCGTTTCTTCAGCAATATCCGTATCTATAATTCTTGAGTTAGCTTCTGTTATGTTTTGAGTCATAACATCCAGATTTTGGAGGTTAGCTTCCAATCTGTTTTGCATAGCACCGATTTGGGCGCCTGCTGTAGTCAATTTTGTGAGGGCTTCATCAAGAGTGTCAAGGTAGTTTCTGATGATATCAGGTGTCCAGTTACCGCCGCTTACGGTGTTTTTGTCGAGAGCAATTCCGAGAACTGTAGCGTTTACCGTCGGCAAAGCACGTCCTAAATCGATAGTGTTTGTGCTCAATTCGCTGTTTGCACCGATTTGAAGAATCAAGTGTTCTGTTTCACCTGTCAAAAGAGGTGTATCATTAAATTTAGTGATTTTAGCCTGCTGGTTGATGTCTTCCAATCTTTCAAAAATTTCTGTCAGAATCATACTTCTTTCTGAACTTGAGTAAACACCGTTAGCAGCTTGAACGCATAGTTCTCTGATACGTTGGATGTGGTCGCTTATTCCTCCAAGTGAGTCTGCTGCAATGTTGATAGCATTCAATCCGTCCTGACAGTTTCTTTCAGCCATTGAATAACCGCTGATTTGACCTTGCAATGCTTCTGAAATTGATAAGCCTGCCGCATCATCGCCGGCTCTGTTAATTCTTAATCCTGTTGACAAACGTTCATAGGTTTTCGTCAAAAGATTTGTACTGTTAGTCAAATGCCTTTGAGAAACCAGAGATGCTGTGTTTGAATTGATAGTAATTGGCATGTTTCTACTCTCCTTAATTTTTATTACTTATCTAAATTCTGATTTCAGAGTTGATGTTTCTCTTTTAATCAACTCACATATTTTTTTATCGAACCAAAGTTTACATTCTTTAATACTTTAGTTTTACAAAAACAAATTTTTAGATGACAAAAAGTCAATAATAACAAGCTTTTTGGGTGTATTTAATTCTGTTTTTTCAAATCATCCGAATGGAGTAGACAATCTTTTTTTAATTTATAATTAAAAAAGATAAAGAAGGAGAAAAGATGAAGAAAATCGGTATTATCGGGGGGATGTCCTGGGAGTCGACAATTGAATATTATCGGATTATAAACAGCGAGGTAAACAAACGTCTCGGCGGAGTGCATTCTGCCTCTATGTTTATTGAAAGTTATGATTTTCAAGAAATAGAAGAACTCCAGCATAATGGTGAGTGGACAAAGATGGCAGAAATCCTCTCTCAAACTGCTGTAAAACTTGAAAAATGCGGTGCTGATTTTCTTCTCATTGCGACAAATACAATGCATAAGGTTGCACCGCATGTCGCAAACTCGGTTAACATCCCTCTTTTGCATATTGCAGATGCGACGGCAGAGGCAATTTTGAAAGAAAATTATTCAAGGGTTGCCCTTTTAGGGACAAAGTTTACAATGCAAAAGGACGGATTTTATCTTGAAAAGCTGGCTGATGAATACAATTTGGATGTGATAGTACCTGATGAAGCTTCTCAGGATGAAGTTCACAGGATTATATTTGATGAGTTATGCAAAGGATTGATATTCGATGAATCGAAAAACAAATTGCTTGAGATTATTGATAATTGCCGCAATAACGGTGCTGAGGCAGTAGTTCTCGGTTGTACCGAGCTTCCGAATATTATCAAAACATCGTCCCTTCCGATAATAAACACAACGGAAGTTCACTGTTTGGCTGCCGTTGAAAAGGCTCTGGCAAAGGAGATAAAAGAGTAGTTATGCCGCAATTTTTTGTGAAAAAATCACAGATAAATTCTTCTGAAATTTTTGTAGATAATGTTGATGATTTGAAGCATCTTGTCAGTGTTTTGAGGATAAAAAAAGGTGATATTCTGAATTTTGTTGATGAGGATGAGTTTGTTTATGAAACAGAAATTTCAGAGGTATCAAAACGTTTGGTGAAAGCGCAGGTTCTCAGAAAAGAGAAGTCAAAAAGAAAGTTATCTTTGAATCTTACGCTTGCTCAGAGTGTTTTGAAAAACAACGCTCAGGATATAGCAATCCAGAAGGCTGTGGAACTCGGGACGCCGAGAATTATTCCGGTGTTGACAAAACGTACCGTGCCGAAGTTTTTGAGCGAAAAAGAAATAAGTTCGAAAATTGAAAAATGGAATAAGATTGCTTTTGAAACCTGCAAGCAGTGCGAGCGCTCTTCAATGCCTGTTATAGAAAGGATTGTCCCTTTGGAGGAGTTAAATCTAGATGAGTATGACATAAAAATTGCCTGCTTGGAGCGCAGCACAACTCTCCCCCTGAAAAAGCTGCTGAGGTCGATTGAGCATACAAAAGAGTCAAAAATTCTTGTTGTTATCGGTCCTGAGGGCGGATTTTGCGATGAAGAACTTGATTTTTTTGAGAAGAATAATTTCTGCGGAGTTACTCTCGGTAATTTGATTTTACGGGCTGAGACTGCTGTTATTAGTGCATTGAGCTGTGTGATTTATGAATATGAAGATTGATGATGAACTTTCAAAAAAGATACTGTCATTTATCCCTGAAGATATGAATATATTTTTGGTCGGCGGTTTTTTGAGAGATAAATTTCTCAAAAAAGAGTCTTATGACAGGGATTATGTGCTGATTGGCGAAAATATCATTCCAGCTGTTCGGAAACTCTCTGATAGTATTGATGCGCATTTTGTTATGCTTGATGAAGAAAGAGAAATAGTCAGAGTTGTTCTTGATGATAAGATTAACTGCCTTGATTTTGCAAAATGCAGCGGGGAAAATATTTTTGATGATTTGAAAAATCGGGATTTTACGATAAATGCGCTTGCATACAATCTCCGAGAAAATGTTTTGATTGATACCGAAAATTCGCTTGATGATTTGAAACGGGGAATTATACGTGCTGTTGATGAAAAAAACATGAAAGACGACCCACTGAGAGTTTTGAGAGCGTACCGTTTTTCTTCCCAGCTCGGATATGAAATAAGCAATGAAACTATTAATATGCTTGTAAAGTACAAACATTTGCTTAAGCATGTCTCGCATGAGCGTATTAACGCTGAATTTATGAAGCTGCTTGAGGGAGAAAAATCTGCTGATGTTATCTCTGAGATGAAAGACAGCGGGGTGTTATTTGAGATTTTTCCGGAGTTGAAAGCTCAGATGTCAGTTCCACCGAATTTGCATCATCATCTGTGGTTGATAGACCATTCGATAGAAACAATCAGACAGATTGAAGAAAATTTTTCTTCTCAGCCCGATTTTGTGAAAGCTCATCTTCTTGAGGCTTTTGGGAGTACGAGCAGATATTCTTATCTCAAACTTTCAGCCCTTCTTCATGATTTGGGCAAGCCTTCGACATGGACAATTGAAGAAGAAACGGGAAGACATCGTTTTATAAAACATGATGAAGTCGGAGCGCAGATGGCAAAGCCGATTTTGCGCCGTTTAAAATTCGGGAATGCGCAGATTGCTTATGTTCAAAAATTGATAAAACATCATATCTATCCTTCTCAGCTCATAAAATCAGATACATCAGAGAGAGCGATAAACAGGATGTATAGACGTCTTGATAATGAAGCGATTGATGTGATACTTCTTGCAGAAGCGGACAGACTCAGCGCAAGAGGTGTTGAGATTACTCAGGATATAGTTGATAACAATATATCAGGACTGAAAAAGCTTTTGGAGGGGTATTATGAGTTCAAGAAAAATCAGAAACCTCTTGAGAAACTTTTATCTGGAACGGAGATTATGGAAATATTCGGAGTTCCTCAGTCGCCAAAACTCGGTGAGTTGATAAATTCCCTGAAAGAGGCTCAACTTGACGGCGATGTAGTTACAAAGGACGATGCACTTGAGTATATAAAAAGCCTTTTATAAAATTATCTGTTCCGGTGATGAATATTTCTCCCAAAAAAGTTATAGTAATAATACGAAAAATGCCTCCGACTAGTTTGGATAGAAAAACTATAAGTTTGAGAGGCATTTTTTGTGTAATATTTTTATTCCCCGGCAGAAAGCGCAGGATCCTTTATGTTGACGCCCATTTTCTGCAGCTCTCTTTTTGCCTTCGGTGCGAATGCAGTATCAGAGAAGTTTTCAAGTATTATTTGGAAGCAGTCGATAGCGTCATCTTTGAGTTCTCTTGCTTTGTAGATAATTCCAAGCTGATAATAAATAGGAGCAAACTGTGGATCTATGCTGATAAGCATTGAGTTATCCAGCTGCATTTTTATATTAATTAATTTTTCGTTATCCTGAGGAGAGAATAAACCGTGGGCATAGATTTTTTTTCTCAGGTATTCTGTTTCTTCTCTTGCCTGCATAATTTGTTCAGCAGTCATCTTTTTTTGTTTTTTTGCAGCGAATGCATTGTTTGATATTCCTGCAAACACGCAGAAAGAAAGAAACAGTATTAAAAATCTTTTCAGCATTACCCTCTACCCCCGCCTAAAGTTTTTTGTTTATTTTTTATCTGATATTTTATAAAATAATTTGAGTTATTATTTTTCAACTTAGCATAAAATGGACGCTCATTCAATAAAAAAACTCTTAAATAATATGTTTATAGCAGGCTTTCAGGGGGAAAATCCATCTGTAGAAATTCAGAATGCTATCAAAGACGGTTTGGGCGGTGTTATTTTTTTTAGCGATAATATTTGGGATAGAAGAAAGTTTAGGGAAACTGTTGATTTCCTCAAATCCTTATCTGACGATTCTTTGATTTTATCGATTGATCAAGAGGGAGGTTTGGTAGAGAGAACAATCAATCTTGAGGATAAGGTTGATTATATTTCACCTATGGGGATTGCTACGAGCAATGATAATAGTTTTCTTCGTTCTCACTATGATATTCTATCAAGGGAACTGTTGAGTTTGGGAATAAATATGAATTTTGCACCGGTCTGTGATGTGAATACGGAAGAAAAAAACTCAGTAATCGGTATCAGAAGTTTTTCTCAAAACCCACAAACAGTCAGCGATTGCTCAGGCAATGTCATTGAAATTTTCCGCTCAAATAGTATTCTCTCCTCTGCAAAACACTTCCCCGGGCATGGCGGTTCTTGCGATGACTCGCATAAAGGGATGGTTGTTATAGATTTGGATTTTGATGAACTGGAAAGAACGCATATAGCTCCATTCAAAGAGGCAATAAAACATGGCGTTGATGCTGTTATGGTTGCACATGCGATTTACCCTGCGTTTGATGAGAAAAATCCTGCGTCTTTATCACCTGTTGTTATTTCCTATTTGAGAGAAAAACTCGGCTTTGACGGTGTTGTTGTTTCTGATGATATGGTTATGGGGGCGATTGCAAAGTATTATTCACCCGAGGAGTCATGCATAAGAGCGATAGATGCCGGTGTTAATATGCTGATTTTTCGTAATTATACAAAGAACAGCGAAAATTTGATTGATTTTCTGGCAAAATATGCTGTTGAAAATCCTGAATTTCTTGAAAAAATAAAGTTTTCCAATAAAAAAATACAGAGCCTGAAATCGAAAATAAAAGAGCAGGATGTAAAATTTGATGTAAAAAAAGAGAGGGAAAGAGTTTTTGAAATTTCAAAAAAAACTTTTTCTGTAGTGAGAAACAACACACATCTTTCAGTAGCTGACAGAGTGTTGATATTGCGCCCCGGGAGAAACGATATCCACAGTTATAAAACAGATAAATTTCTGATTTCTGATTTGTGGGGGCTGAAAAATTCCTGTGAGATAGAATATTCTTTGAACCCTGAAGAAGAAGAGATTTTATCTCTGTATAAACTGGCTGAAGGGTATGATAGGGTGGTTTTTGTTTCTTATAATGCTGTTTTGTTTGAGGGGCAGCGGAGGTTAATCTCCGGATTGAAAATTGATGCCGCTGTATGTGCAGGTGTTCCCTACGATAATAAATTTTTTGATAAGGCGCCATTTCTTGGTGATATCTTCGGGTATAAGGAATATGGTTTTTTGAACCTTATGGATAGTTTAATAAATTAGTAAAACGCTTTAGCAATATATAACTGATTTGTGCAATAAAAAATTTCCATTATGGAGTCATAATACAATACATAAAAAGCTATAATATACCAGAATAAAAGCCTTTTTGTTCGTTTTAATGAAGGCGGTTTTTATTATGAACATTGTGGAAGTTTTGAAAAAATTTGTTTATGATGTATGGGATTTTGACAAAAAAATTGATGCGACAAATCCTTTCAGCTCTGTGAATTATTGTAACAAAAAATATGTTGATTTTTTTAGTTATTATTCTCCTGAAAGGCGCTCTGTGATGGTGTGGGTCGAGGATATTGATGATTAATTTGCGAAATTTTTTACAAATGTTTACTCAAGATTTGTGGAATATAACCGATAGAGAATAAAGTAATCAAGATACTCGTCAAGTTTATTTATTTTGGAGGACAAATGCAGAACAGTAACATCTTAAGTAATCTCTCAAACAAAGTCGACATGAACGAATTTTATGATGAGTTAGAAGGTGACATCGAGATGGTAAGCGGAGTTTATTATTCTCTTGCGAAGGTTTACAAAAAAGGAGGCAGCCGCAAATTTAAACATAACAAATGTTTTGAATAAAAAATTTTTGAAAATTGAATATTTACAAAAAAGGAAGACTTCTATAAGTCTTCCTTTTTTACGGATTAAATTTTGTAACAAGAATATATTTTTTCTGACAATAAAATATATAAAAAATATTTATTAATAATATGTCTGTATTATAAGTATAAAGAGAGGAGTATTTTGATGTTGCTGTTTATGACGGACTTGGAAAACAGGATATAACAGGAACTGTCGGAGATAAGGAACTTAATCTCGAGGCATCCAAGATGCTTGGTTCAGATAAAACTAAATATACGGGCGTTTATGGCGGTAAAGAAGTTGAACTGATGGTTTCTGATGATGCGATTACAGGAACCATAGATGGAGAACAAGTTTCAATAAACATGAAAGATGAAGATTCTTCAATTACTCCTGACTATTTTGGCAAGGATGATTCTGGTGTAATGGAGGAATTGCTTCCTATAATCAACAGTGCAGAAGACGGACCTGATAGAAGTGCAAAACCTGAACTTATTTTAAAATATGGCAATTCTGCAGAGTAGATTTATTTTCAGGAAAGAATAAAAAAAACGGAAGACTGCTAGACGTCTTACGTTTTTTTATTTGACATTTCTGTTTTCAACCCCGAATCCGAAGAGAGCAAAGTCATATTTGACAGGGTCTTTAGGGTCGCACTCTTTGAGAACTTCGGTTATCATTTCAGCTTTTTGCCAGTCATTTGATTTTCTTGAACAAATTCCAAGAAGCTGAGAAATTCTTGCAACGTGAGTATCCAGAGGAATGATGAGTTTTGCAGGGTCAACCGATGTCCAAAGTCCAAGGTCAACAGGAGGTTTTCTGACCATCCACTTTAGAAATAAATTAAGTCGTTTGCACGCACTGTTGTTAACAGGAGAAGGCAAAAGGAAATTCAGACCTCTCATCTGAGGGCAGAAGGATTTTATTTCTCCGGAAAAGCCTATCAGCGCATTTTTTATGTTTTTATCGTTATTATTATAATACTTTGTGAACATATCCTCGAGGCAGTCATATTTTTTCAGGCTTTTTGACAAACAATGGAAAAAAGCTACCAAATCTTGAGATGAAGTATAGCGATAGTTCACGCCGTCAAATATTTTTTCGCCTTTTTCAACAGTATAATTTTTGCAAAATTCATATGGAGCATATTCCATAAGTTCATGGATTTTATTTACGATTGCGATTATATGCTTTCTGTTTCCATAGGCAAGCGAAGATGCCACAAGTCCTGAGATTTCCGCATCCTGTTTTTTGGAGAAACGGTGTATGAATTGTATCGGGTCATGTGAGATAAAGTCTTCTGTTTCATATTTTTTGACAAGATTATCAAGGTGTTCTTTCAGATTTTCCATATTCTTCCTCTCTCAGTTGTTTGAAATAATTTTTTAATATTTTTGAACACTCATCTTCGAGTATGCCGCCTTGGATTTTTATTTTTGAATTCATTATTTGGCTCATATTGATTTTAGACCCAAATGCACCGTATAACAAGTCGTAAGCGCCGAAGTAAACTTCCTTTATTCTGCTTAAAATTATTGCTGCTGCGCACATTGGGCAGGGTTCGAGTGTTACATAGAGTTTGATGTTTTTCCCCCTGAAGTCGCCTAATTTTTTGAGCCCTTCTTCGATAACAATCTTTTCCGCATGGTTGAGAGGGTTTGATGTTTTCTCTTTTGTGTTTGATGAAGCCGCTATGACTTGGTTGTCACAAACAAGGATTGCTCCTATCGGGAGGTCATTTTGTGAGGTTGCGGCTTTTTCAAGAGCAAGTGCCATAAATTGTTCGTTATTCATCGTTGTCTGCCAGTGGAAGCGTGAATGTAACAGAAAAATCATTGTGCGAAGAAAGTGTAATTTCTCCTCCCATTGCTTCCACAAGCCCTTTCACTATAAACAGTCCCAGTCCTGTACCTCGGGTTGTTCTGGTTGTAGAGTCATCCATTCTTGTAAATTTATCGAAAAGTTTGTTGAGTTTTTCTTCTTCTATTTGCTGGCATTCGTTTTGTATTACAATTTTGGCAAACCGGCTGTCTGATGAGATATAGACATTTATTTCGGTATCAGGAATTGCATATTTGGATGCATTTTCAAGAAGGTTTATTATAATTTGTTCTACCCTGTCTTCATCGGCAAAAACAAGCGGGCATTCTTCGGGCATAAATATGTTTATTACCCTGCCTGTGTTGTGGCGCATAAACAGTGCTACATTATCAATAATCGAGGCGATGTTGATGTTTTCAGGAAACACTCTCAGTACGGATGTTTCTATATCAGGGATAACAAGCAGGTCTTCGACCATTCTGCTGAGGCGTTCCGTTTGGCGTTTTATGGTTTTGAGAGATTTTATTCTCATATCTTCTGTGATTGTGACATCATTTCTGAGGAGTCTTGATGTATAACCCTTTATGCTTGTAAGAGGTGTTCTGAATTCATGGCTGACTGTGTCTATGAGGTTTGACTTGAAACTGTCAAGCTGTTTAAGCCGTTCGTTTTTGTCATTTATTTCTTTATAGGAGTGGCGTATTTTATCGACCATTTTGTTAAATTCATGCGCGAGGAACATAACTTCATATGGCGTCATGTAGTTGACAATCAATCTTATACGTCTGTCGTAGTTACCTTCTGATACTGCTTTTATTGCTTTGAATAATTGACGCAGGTTTGTGTAAAGAGAAATCATATAAGTGAGACATATCACTATTATTGCGGCAGCTGCAGCGAGAGTAGCAACGATAATTTTGTACCGGGCTTCTTTTATGCCGTATTTTGTCACTTTAACCGGTGTTGTGACAACTACTTTCCAATTCGGGTTCTGGGTTTGGATTACCATATTCGGCTGGTTTTTGATTTCGAAGAAAAACTGGGGTTCGTCATTTTCAATTTTTGACGGCATCATCTCAAGCAGCTGTTTTGTCAGCTCATCATTGTAAATTGATGCAAAGACAAGGTCATTATCTTCATCAAAAACATAAAGACGGCGTTCTTTATCATTGAAATGTTCAAGGACGTCCTGTCTGAATTTTTCTGTATCGATAATTTCTTCAATATATTTTTTATCGTTTATTTTGTAGGTAATTCTTATAAGCTTTTTTTCGTTGTCGTAGGTGACATTGGGATTGAACTCCGTATCTTCAAGATGGCTGTGGTGCAGTTTTAGGGATTTTATTGATGGGTCTTCATCTATTATGCTTTTTATAAACTGTTTTTTCTTTGTTTGTGTCGGAAGGTAGTCAAGAAAACCGGCAATTCTAATCAAAAGATTTTTCTTTGATTCAAGATTATTCTGGATGTATTGATATGAGTTCAGAGTGTTTATCTGAACTGAAGATTGCAGTTCTCTTCTGATTGCCTGCTGGTTAACGTTTGCTATGATAAGAGTACTTACAACAAGCGGGACTATTACCGCAAAAATCAGAACTATAATAATCTGCTCGACTATACGAAGACGTCTTCTCATAGTTCACCAAACGGAGTCAGCTTATAACCGACGCCTGTTACCGTATGCAAAAATTCGGGATGTTTGGGATTTGTTTCTATTTTTTGTCTCAATCCGCCAACATGGACTCTGACCATTCTGACATCTTCATCTTCGTCATAGCCCCATACTTCATTTAACAGCGTTGTAAGGCTGACTGCTTTGTTTGCATATTGCATAAGGCAGTAGAGAATTTCAAACTCCGTGGGGGTGAGTTTGATTATTTGCCCTTTGATTGATGTTTCAAGAGATTCGGGGAAGAGTTTTATTTCTCCAAGTGAAAGAGTTTCGTTTGTTGATGTGTTTCCAACGGGCGCATTTCTTCTGAGCAAAGCTCTGATACGGACAAGAAGTTCCTGTATATCAAATGGCTTCACAAGATAGTCATCAGCGCCGCAGTTAAATCCCTTAACTTTATCTTCTATTGCCCCTTTTGCGGTAAGCAGAAGAATCGGAACTTTCTTATTCACTTTTCTGATATTCTGACAGACTTCAAAACCATCCATTTTAGGCATCATGACATCAAGGATTATAAGCTCGTAATCTGATTTGAGTGCCATATTCAAACCCATTTGCCCGTCAGTTGCCGTATCAATACTAAAACCGCTCATCTCCAGGTCGGTTTTTATGAAGTCACGTATTTCAGCGTCATCATCAACTATTAAAAACCTGCTCATAGAAAAATCCCTCTTTGTGTATGTCTTATTTTCTCACACTAGAGGGATTTTTCTCAATAATATGTAAAATTATGTTATGGTTCTTTAGTCCCTGTTTGACCCGAACAGCTGCCAAGCCCAATAAACAAGTTCTATAACCGAATATAATGCTGCGGCTACATAGGTCAGAGCTGCAGCCAGAAGCACTTTCTGACTTCCGTCAAGTTCCTGTGCACCTGTAATATATCCTCCGTTTGCAAGTTCTGCAACTGCTCTTTTGCTTGCATTGAATTCAACAGGGAGTGTGATTATTTGGAATAAAGCAGCTCCTGCAAAAGCTAAGAATCCGATTATGGCTATTAACAACCCTAGTTCGCCTCCTGCAAATGCTCTTAGAGCTAAACCTCCGAACATCAACAAAGGACCTATTGAAGACCCGAAAGATGCAATCGGGAAAACGCCTGCTCTTGCACGCATAGGCATATAATTGTAAGCATCCTGCAGAGCATGACCTGTTTCATGAGCGGCAACACTGATAGAAGAGATGCTTTTTCCGTAGTAATTGTCTTCAGACAATCTCAGAACTTTTGCAGACGGGTCATAATGGTCGCTTAATTCACCTTTTATTGCTTCTATACCGACTTGAGATAATCCGTGTTTGTCAAGAATTTCACGGGCAACCTCAGCGCCTGTCAGCCCGCTTTGAGTGTTGAATCTGAGATATTCTCTGTAGGTGTTTTTTACAAACATCTGAGGCAGGAATATCAGAAACAACGCCAGTATCAAGAATAATATCATATACATATTTTTCTCCTTTTATTTGAAAAAATCCCCTGTTGCTAGTTTTACCCCATGGCTCCAGTCATATGCTTTCATGACTTTTTTACCCTGAGGCTGTAGTTCTTCTATTAATATTGTACCTTTTGTTGTTGAAATTGTAATCCCTTTTTTTTCTATACTCAAAATGACCCCTGTTTTATCAGATGTTTTATTCTCATCAGCAACGGATGTTTTCATTATTTTCAGCGGTGCACCTTTGAATTCGACATAAGCGCAGGGCCAGTCACGAAGACCTCTCACGAGGTTATGTATTGTTTGTGCGTCGGCAGAAAAGTCAATGAGTCCGTCTTGTTTTTGAAATTTATTCGCTTTTGTTGCAAGCGAGTCATCTTGTTTTTGCCTTTTTACGCTGCCATCAAGCAGTCCGGTCATTGTTCGATAGAGTATATCTCCGCCAATACTGCTTATTTTTTGCGCAAGTTCAGGTGACGTCATATCAGGAGTAATTTCTATTTCTTCAACCAGAAGAATATCACCTGTATCAAGACCTATATCAGTCATCATTGTTGTAACGCCTGTTTTTGCTTCACCGTTTGTTATGGCACGCTGGATTGGATTTGCTCCTCTGTATTTCGGCAGGAGTGAGGCATGGAGATTGATGACTCCTGATTTCGGGATATCGATGACTTCCTGACTCAATATTTGTCCGAAGGCTACTGTTATGAAAAAATCAGCGTTCAGTGATTTAAGTTTTTCTATCAAGTCGGAGTCTTTTCTTATTGACGTGGTTTGAAACACATTGATGCCTAATTCTTCAGCTTTCACTTTGATTGGCGGCGGCGTAAGCTTATGCCCCCGTCCTGATGGTCTGTCAGGCTGGGTAACAATGGCGCAGATTTCAACATCGTTTTTTGCACATAGATATTCAAGCGGTTTGACCGCTATTTCAGGAGTGCCAAGGAATACTGCTTTCATAGATAGTTATTTTTCCTCTTCTTTTGCAAGTTCTTCACAGAGTTCTTTTTCTTCGAGCAGATATTCAGGGTCAATACAAGGCAGCCCTTTTGCTTCCAGTTCTATATCTGCAGCAAAACGGTTTACGGCATGATCAACAAATAAAATTCCTTCGAGGTGGTCAAATTCATGTTGTATTGCAAAAGAGAGAAGTTCTCCGTCTTTTGCTTCAAGGACAAAAGGTTTACCTTTTTTGTCGAGTGCTTTTACTTTGACATTTTTGTATCTTCTTACATCAGAATAAAAGTCAGGAAAGCTCAAACATCCTTCGTAGTGAATAGCTGCGCCGCTTTTTGAGATTATTTTCGGGTTGATAAATACAATCGGATTGAGAGGTTCTTTGTTTGTTGAAACATCGATTACAAATATTCTCAAATTTTCTCCTACCTGAGGTGCAGCAAGTCCCACGCCGTTGTTTGCATACATTGTATCAAGCATATCCTGGATGAGCCGTTGAATTTTTGATGAGATTTTGCTGACTTCTTTGCAGGGTTTTCTTAAAACTTCATTCCCGTATCTTTTTATTTGTAATATAGCCATTTTCTTTTTTTTGTCTCTCTGTTGTAGTATTATTATTCTATATTTTATATGAAAATTTGAGTTCTGACTACAAGAGATTGAAAAAATGGGCGAATTATCCACTGATATAATTAAAAATGCGTTGAAGCAGCTGATTGTCAGGACAAATATATCTGTAGGCAGTGATGTTTATGCTGCTGTTTTAGAGAAATATCATAATTATTCAGACAGAAAATATGCTCAAATTTTGAAGAATCTTTCAATTGCGAAAAAAACACAGCGTCCGATTTGTCAGGATACAGGAGTTTGTATTTTTTTTATAGAGCTTGGAAGAGGTTTTCCACTGAGCTCTTTTGACATAAAAAAAATTGTCGAAGAGTCTGTTTCTGAGGCTTATGAAGAAAATTATTTCAGAAAGTCGATGGCTGAAAATATTTTTGATAGAGTTAATACTGGCGATAACACTCCTCCTGTTATTTATTTTGATGTTGTTGATGGAGAAAGTATCAAATTTTCTCTTGAAGTTAAGGGCGGAGGAAGCGAGAATGTCAGTGCGCTAAAGATGATGCCCCCATCAGCAGGAGAAGACGGAGTATTAGAGTTTATAAAAGAAACTCTGTTAAATGCAAAAGATAAAGGATGCCCGCCTTATGTTGTCGGAGTCGGGCTTGGCGGGACGCTTGAGAAGGCTGCATTGTTATCGAAGAAAGCGTTGACTTTGCGTCTTGACTCAGAGAAAAATGATTTTGAGAAAAAGATAGAAAAAGCTTTGAAAGATTTTGATATTCTTGGTGTGAGAGTTTTAGACTATCCGACTCACATTGCTTCTATGGCAGTCAGTGTGAACCTGTGCTGTCATTGCTGCAGGCATGGCGATGTTGAAATATTCCAAGACGGAGAAGTCCGGTTCTGTAATGATTTTGACTATGAAATTTTGGAGAATATTGAAATCCCTTCAGATAATATTATTGAGTTAAACACTTCGCAGTGTGATGAAATAAAAAAACTCTCAAAGGGAACGCATGTTTTGTTGTCAGGGGAAATTTATACCGCACGTGATATGGCTCATAAACGTATGTTTGATGCGATAAACAGAGGTGAAACACTTCCGTTTGATTTAAAAAATAAGATTATTTTTTATGCAGGCCCCTGCCCGAGTGCTCCAGGTGAAGTTATCGGTCCTGTAGGTCCTACTACATCAGCCAGAATGGATAAATATCTTGATATGTGCGAGAAACAAGAGGTTCTTGCAACTATAGGCAAAGGGGCGCGAGGAGTTGATTCCTCTCTTGTATATTTTACGACAACAGGCGGTGTTGCTTGTCTTTTGCAGCAGTGCATAAAAAAATCCGAACTTGTCGCTTATGGGGATTTAGGTCCTGAGGCAATCTATCGTCTTGAGATTGAAAAATTTCCGGTTGTTGTTTCTTAGTTTTATTTTTTGAGTTTGATGAATGCTGAGTCTTCCCATCTCAGGTCAATGTATTTTACATCTTCTTTTAGAGTTTTCATCTGAGGGAGGACTGCTTCGATTTTTGCAAGTCTTTCGAAAGCTCCTTTATCAAGTTCTCCTATTCTTACTGATACTGTTTGCAGCTGAATATAGACATCATCAGGATTTTTCATATCGATATACTGTATTTTTTCTCCTGAATAAGCTTCTGCCATTTTTGCAAGATAGATAAGGTATTTTATATTCTTTTTCGACCATTTTTCGTAGTCATCATATGTCAGAACACGGTAAGTTTTGTCCATTCCTTCAAATGGAAGATATTTGTTCGGTATGATTGTTCCATCCATTGTAAACACTGCAAGAGGAGGGACATCCGGTTTTGGGGCAACCGAAAAAATCGGTTCATGTTCTTCGACTATAACTTTTATACGGGCAGGAAATGCAAATCTTTTGACATAAACCATTTTAATAGGTTCAAGTTTCATTATTTCTTTTTTAAAAGGTTCGACATCTATTAGGTAAATTGCTTTATTAGGATATTTTACCCGTTTCATCATATTAAGAATTTGCTGGTTCGTAGCAATTTTGTTGCCTTCAAACTCTACTCTGCTTGAATTGTATGTTTCAAAAGCTTTTGGGGGAAGATACCATTGAGGCAGATGCATGAATTTCCATATTCCGACACACAAAAAGTAAATGCATGCGAGTCTGATGAGCATTCTGACTCTTCCCCAGAAAATTCTCATTGCACGGACTTTGCGTCGTCTTTTCAAATAGGCATAACGACGTCTTATTGAGTCTGATAGAATTTGTTTTTGGGTTATGTCTTCGTCTGTCATTCCATTTCCTTTTGCGTCGGATTGATAAACTACTTCTTAGGCATTGTAGCACTTTGAAGAATAATATTTACCAACTCATCATATGATATTCCGATATCTTTGCTCTGTGCAGGCAGATCGCTCAAGTCAGTCATTCCTGGAATTGTATTAATTTCAAGGACATAAGGCGTATCTTGTGTTACGAGAAAATCTACCCTGCTCATGCCTGTAGCACCGACTGTTTTGTGTGCTTTGATTGCGAGTGATTTTATTTTATCTGTCATATCTTTGTCCAGTTCTGCCGGCAGAACAAACTCTGTAAGCCCTTTTGTATATTTCGCTTCGAAATCATACCATTCTGTCTTTGTTCTGAATTCAAGGATTGAGGTTGCTATTGTCTTATCTCGCAGGTCAAGAACACCAACAGTCGTTGATTTACCGATTAGATATTCTTCTATCATTACTTCAGGTGAATATTTGAAGGCTTCTTCAACTGAATTCTTCAGTTCTTCTGCGTCAGATGCTTTGCTCATTCCGATGCTTGAGCCTTCCCAAAGAGGTTTTACCATAAACGGGTAAGAAAGACCTTTTATTTTCTCGAAGATATCATCTTCTTTTTTGACCGTTACTGATTTTATCAGCGGGATACCGGAGTCTTTGAGAACCTTTTTTGTGGTTTCTTTGTTCATGCAAACGGCACTTGCCTCTACCCCGCAGCCTGTGTAAGGTATGCCTAATATTTCAAGCAAACCTTGAATGCAGCCGTCTTCTCCGTATTTCCCATGCAGGGCGATGTAAGCTAGTTCTATATTTTTTTCGATAAGTTTTGAGGCGATATTTTTATCGACATCTATGAGTTCAACATTTTTGTAACCAAGGCGTAAAAGTGCTTCGTAGCAGTTTTTTCCTGATCTTAAAGATACATCTCTTTCGCTTGACATACCGCCGTATAGCACGCCGATTTTTGTGTCGTATGATATTAATGGCTTTTTATCAGTGTCCATATCTTTTTTTCTTCCTCTGTCATGTTTCCTATGAAAATAACTTCTGTTTTTATTTCGTATCCGAATTTTTGCTTAACCGCATTATACATCTTAAACATCAACCTGAGCACGTCTGTTGAGGTTGCCTGTTTTGAATAATTCACAATAAAATTCCCGTGAATTTCAGAAATTTTTGCTCCTCCTTCAACAGTTCCCTTGAGTCCCAATTCTTCTATCATTTTTCCGACGGCAGCTCCTTGAGGGTTTCTGAATGTACTGCCAAAATTCGGTTCTGTGAGAGCAGGTTGTTTTTCTTTTCTGTAGTCGAGGTTTTCCTGCATTCTTTTATCTATCAATTCTCTATTCTGTTTTTCAAGATTGAAAACAGCTTCCAGAAGTACTAACGGTTTTTTTTGCAGAATTGATGTGCGATAAGACAACTCAAGTTCGTCATTTGAGAGAGTTAACACTTTTTTTTGCCCTATATCAAAAACTTCAGCGCTGATGATAATGTCTTTTATGCTCTGAGAGTGCGCTGATGAATTCATTTTTACGACTCCGCCGACTGTAGCAGGGATTACAAAAAGGAACTCCATGCCTGATAGATTATTGTCTGCTGCTGTTTTTGAGAGAACTCCGGTTTTGACCCCGCATTGAGCTTTTATGGTGTTGTTGTTGATTGTTATGTCTCTTAAATTTGTTGTGAGTATAACGGGTGTATCTACTCCATGAGAAGATAGCAGCACATTTGAGCCTCCGCCGATTATCACTGGCATTGAGTCAAATGTTTTGAGCAGGTCAACAAATTCTTCTTTTGATTCAGGTATATATACAACTTTGGCGACGGAAGATATTTTTGATGTTGTGTTGTTTTTCAGGTCGTAGTTTTCGTATTTTTTCATTTTTGGCAGATATTCCTTCCTAAGTTTGTTATGTCGCCTGCGCCCATTGTAATCACAATATCTTGCGGTTGTATCATTTTTTTTACATCTTCAGTGAGGTCGTTTATTTTACCGCTGAGATGAGTAGTGGGTACGTTTTTTATTTGTTTTGCAAATTCTTCCGGAGTATGTTTTGAAGATGGCTCTTCTCCTGCAGCATAAACATCACATATACATAATTTGTCGACACCGTCAAAAGCTTTCAGAAATTCATTCCATAATCCTTCAAAGCGAGAATACCTATGAGGTTGGAAAATTACTACCAGTCGTCCGTTTCCTTGGCTTATTAAAACGCTTTGAGCACTTTTTATTGTGGCTTTAATTTCAGTCGGGTGATGAGCATAGTCGTCAATAATTTTTGCTCCGTTGTAGTCGCCTATTATTTCAAATCTTCTGCCCATGCCTGAGAAGTGAATGATGTTTGATGTTATGTCTTCGAATTTTATATTTTTTTCCATCAGGGAAGCAATTACCCCAAGTGCATTTGCAATATTGTGTTCGCCGGGAACATTCAAATTGAGCTTTCCGATTAGATTATTGTTCAGATATATTTCACTTGATGAAGAGAAGCCATTGAGTTTGATATTTTGTGCAGAGTAGATTTTTTCATACCCGTTTAGTTTATTTTCTTTTGTTGTATAGATGATTACTCTGTTTTTGTCTATTCTGTCGAGTAATTTACGGTTTCCTTCGCTATCAGCGTTTATAACAAGTTTGCTGTTTTGTTTCAGATTTGATGAAAATTTTTCAAAAGTTTCAAGCAATTGCTCAAATCCTCTTGTGTAGAAGTCGACATGGTCTAACTCCAGATTTGTGACAATTGTCACATCAGGAGAGTACATAAGAATTGTACCGTCGCTTTCATCCAATTCTGATACGAAAAATTCTCCATGTCCGTATTTAGCATTTGTTTTGAGCTCGGGGATAATTCCGCCTATTGCAAAAGAGGTTCCCTCTTTCAAACTGTTCAGAACAAATGCAGCCATTCCGCTTGTAGTTGTTTTTCCATGAGTACCTGATGCGCCGATAGAAGTTTTTTTGCTCATAAGATAAGCAAGAGCCTGAGAACGGTGGAATATTGGGATGTTCAATTTTTTTGCTTCGATAATTTCAGGATTATCTGGATGTATCGCCGAGCTTGCAATGATTATATCCGTTGATTGAACATTTTGCGGTTTATGCCCGATAAAAATTTCAGCACCAAGTTCTTTGAGCATGACGGTATTTTTATTTTCTTTTATGTCACTTCCTGAAACATGATATCCTGCCTGCAGGAAAATTTTTGCAACAGCGCTGACCCCTATGCCACCAATTGCTATGAAGTGCAGCTTTGAGTTTTTGTTAATAACTTCATCAAGTTTTTTGTTCATATCTAGTTCTGATTTTAGTGTCGGCATGGAAAATCCTCTTTGAAAAAACTTTACCCATTTAATCATATCGTAAAAACTTATTTCAAGCGATATTTTTTGTTGAAAAAATACGTTGTTTTGTGAGTTTTTCGGAAGTGTTATTAAATATTACAGACTTAGCAAATAATATTGAATTTAATACTCTTTTTGATACAATAATAATTGTACCCCTTACACTTTTAAAAATTATTAAATTTTGTGGAAAAACAGGCAATTTATTTTATTCACGGTTGTTGTGAGAGTAGAAGAAGGTCTGAAACAAACAGGTTAGTCGGTAGATAGATGAAAGTAAACAGTATAAATAATACCAGTGTAAGTGTTTATAGAAAGCGCAATCAGCAGAAACAGAGCGCACCGTCATTCAGGGGTGTATCTGCTTCTAATGTTGCGGCAGGTGCGGCATCATTGGGGGCTGCGTCATCTTTCCTCGTTAATTTGATGGGTGCCATAGACAGAGGCGGATTGTTTGCTTCGTTTACGATTACCGATAATTTGGGGACAAATGTTCCAAGAACGGTCAAAGGGCTCTTCCGAAATAAAGAAGAAATCGGCGGGCTGAATTATAAGGCTGCACTTGAAGAAGCGCTCAGAGAGTATATAACAGGACCGAGCATGTTCTTGATTCCTGCCGCTATTTTTTATGGAACAAAGAAAAAGTGGGGACCCTCTACTTCTGTTGATTTTAATTTGTTGAATTCATTCAAAAATAATTTGAAAGATGTTGATGTTGAGAATGTTTCAGATAAGGCAGGTTTGAAGAGAGGATTTTTTGAGAATGTTGCCAAGTCTGTTACTGACGATGAAAAGACGATTGCATCAGTTACGGATTCAATGATGAAAATTTCTGAGTTAAAGAAAACCGATTATGCTACCAAAAAAGAGTATAAGGCAGCTGTTTCAGGTCTTTATGAAAAAATAGCCGATGCATTTGCGGTTGCAAACAAGAAAGATGCTGCCTCGGCAATAAATCCTTCGATTATTACGGTTAAATCAGGGGCAGAGCTTTTATCAAAAGATTCTCAGGCATTTGCAAAACAGGCTGTTACTTTTGCAAATGATGTTGTTGATAAATCCGCATCGGTGTTTGACAGAGTTCAAAAATCTGTCACAAAGTCTTCTTTTGGTGATGTGGCAGAAAAAACCGTGAAGAAAGTGAAAGGAGCCAAGTTTGCTTCTTCTTTGGTAGCGATAGCTTCTATTTTCTCATTTATGACTGTGATACCGAAAATTTATTCAAGAAGCAAGACTTATCCGGGGTCAGAAGGGCTGATTAAAAATACAAATAATACTCAACAACAAACCGCAACGGAGAAAGGAGCTCAAAATGCAGGTAAATAGAGTTTCTTTTGACGGAATGAAAAAGAACGGACGTTTGGGAACAAAAAAAGCTCAAGCACAAACATTCGGAAGTGCCTCAACTATTATTTCCAAAGCCGGTGATGCTGTTGATAAATTTTCAAAGAGCTCTTCAGGCAAAAAGTTTTTGGATGTTATCCAATTTGACAGTTTGAATATGTCTTTCCCGATATTGTTTACGACGACTTACGGATTTGTTCTTTTACCTCGTATTATTCAGGCTCAAAAACGTGATAAAGCCAAAACTCAGGGAGCTAAGAATGTTGAGTTGAAGGATATTTTGAGAAGAGATATTCCTTCAATAGGTGCTGTATTGTTTTCTGTTCCTTTGTTGAATAAGACGATGGCAAAGGTTTGCCAGGAGAAATCAGGGTTAATTTTGTCAACAAATCCAAACAGAAAAACTCAGGGTTTTTGGAAGAATGTTTTTGATACGATAAGACCTGAAAAAGGTGACAGAGTTTTGAATGCTTTTGATGCAAAACATCTTTACTCAGGAATTGATGATTATCTTTCCGCAGGCAAGCCGGCTACAGATTTCTTTAAAGTGCTTACAGATAACGGGGCTAACCTCGGAAAGATGTTTAAAAATCTGAAAGAAGATGCTCCTGTACTGGAGAATATGTATAAAGAAGCAGGGAAAACGGGTTCTATTTTTGCTTCTTCAAATGATGATATTCTTGAAGTTGTAGGACGTGCATTCAAAGAAGATGCTCCCGAGGCAATGAAAAAAGGTGCTGAATCTTTGAAGAAAGTTTTCTCTAATGCCGATAATATTTTTGTTAACAAGACAAAATTCTATAATTCACTGGCCGGTGCTTTGAATTTGTTTGTAATCACTCCGGCGATTCTTGGTCTTTTGATACCGAGTATTAATGAAAAGAAAACGAAAGAAGCAGAAAAAGCCGCTCAGGCTATTCAACAGCCTTCTTTTTCTGCAACACCGAAACAAATACCGGCTCAGCAGACAGAATCAAATATTACGATTACAAAAAATGCACCGTCGCTCAGGCATCTTAGAGAACGAACAGGGTCTACATTCCAGAAGTTTATAGGTTAAATTATTTCTTCTGTTGCTGTTGATTTTGTGTAGTTTTGTTCTGAGATTTTGTTTGAGATTGTTTTTTTGCTTCTTCTGATTGTTTATGTTTTTCTTTTAGCTTTTTGAATTCTTTTTCCTGAAACTTCAAGCTTTTTGCATCATTTTCAGCAGGTTGATCCTGTTTCTCATCTTTTTTGTCTTTTTTATCTTCTTTAGGTTGTTTTTGTTCTTTTAATTCTTTTTCGTCAGCTCCTTTTTGAGGAGTATTCTCCTGTTTTTGTTTGTCCTCTGTTTTTGTTTTGTCATTTTTCTGAATTTCCTTTTGTTTTTGTTTCTGTTCTTCGAGGAGGACAATTGCTTCGCTGCCGACTATTTGTTCAAGAGAAGAACGTTTGATAAGAAAGTCTTCACGGGCTTTTGTTTGTTTCTGTATTGCATCACGATAAAATGTGTCTGCTATGACGAGATTTTTGTCCGTTGAATTTTGCATCTGTACATAATGTTTATGCCTGTTTTTTAGGATTTCGTCGGTCATAAACAGAACTTTTTTTGCTGTTATGTAGTCATAGTAGGTAATGACAAGTTTTGTCTGGAGTTCTTCAACGGATTTGGCAAGAAGGACGAGATCCGTATCAGTTACTTTTTCGATATGTTTTTCGAGAGGAGTTTTGCTGCCCTGTAAAACTTCTTGCAGAAAGCTGCCGCCAATAAGTGCAGACCCCCCTAACATTGCGGAAGATGACCCCAGTGCTGCTACCGGAGCAATGGCTGCAATAGGTTTGAGGAGATTTTTTACTTTTGCTTTTTCTTTTTCCTTGTCTTTATCCTGAGGGTCTGAGAGTTTGTATATGGCAAATTTAATTGTTTCGCTGTGTTCAACGGCATAAGGCCACAAGAAAGTAAGGTCATTAAGCATATCTTCTTCTTCATCTTTGAGTTCAAGACCTATTTCCTGTGCTATTTTTGTCATGTCCATGTCATAGTAGCTGCCTGATTTTACTGATTTACTGTCAGCTACAGAGGGGCTTTTTCCGGGGACAATAACTGCATAAGCCTTTGTTGTTAAGAGTGAAAAAAATATGGAGAGTATAATAAGAGTTAGTTTTTTCATTTTTTTCTTCTTAATATAATATCTTTAATTTATTTTACATCAGATTTTTCATCGGATTGGTTGTTATAGACAACAGCGTTCAAATTAAGAGATGATACAGCTTCTGCACCGGCAAGTCTTTCAAGTTCAAGTCTGTATTGTTTAATCTTTTGTTTTATTTTTACTTCTTCAAGAAGCTGCTCATCATAGAGTGCCGATGATACTACAATGTAGAAAGAGTCATTTTTTTCAATTGCATTTGAATAATTTCTGTGTTCGACCATCATTTTTTGACGGCAGTTTTTTAGTTCGTTGATAGAACTTTTGTAACCGTAATAATTTTTAATTATTCGATTTTGCAGATTTTCAACCAGTTCAGAGAGTTGAATCAATTCAGTATCAGTAAGCGGCATCTTCTTTGGCATTGCACTTTTTTCAACCAGCCTGCTTGCAAGCTGACCGCCTGCAAGAGAAAGAGTTTGTGTTGTGTATCCTGCTCCGAGCATATAAGGTACAAGTGCTGCTCCGCTTATGAGGGTGGAGATTGAACGAGCCATTATTGATGAGTGGCTTTTGAGTTGTTCTGGAGGGATGGACAGTTTTTGTACGGCAAATCTTATTGCGCTGTTGCGATCAAGAGTCGCATACCATAACTTATCCAAATCTTCTTTATCCTGTTTTTTCTGGGCATTAAAAATCTTTGATAAGGCTTCTTTATCAGTTTCAAAAAGCGGGTCATCGACTTTTGTTATTTTTTTGCTCTGAATTTTCTGCTCAGGCAGGTCCTCTGCTGTCAGAGTAATTTCGTAGGGATTTTGTGATGATTCTTTTTTCTGAGTTTGTTTTGTTGTTTGGGTTGTTTGAACCTTAGCCGCTTGAGGTGTTTCTTTTTTTGTTACCGTATTTGTATTTTGCGGCTGAATTGTTTTTTGTTCTACTTTTTTTTCTTGTTTTGCATAAGTCGGCGCCGGTAGAGGCACAGGCGGGAATGATATGGCTGAAGCTGTGTTGCTCATCCATATTAAGCATAAAATTGATGATAATAATTTTGAGTTAATTTTGTTCAATTTCTAATCTCATTTCCCTACTTAACTGTTTTATAACATACACAAACTTGTGATGGCACTAAAATTAAGTTTTTTATTACAAACTATAAAGAATATCTTAAGTTCATTGACACTTTTGAAGAATAGGCTATCATGAATATATAAGGTAGTTTAGAGGATGTAGGGCAGATATGTTGTTGGTTCATAAACTGAAACAATTTGAAAGACAAATAGTATTTATGCGCTGGGCTACGGCTGCCGAGTTTTGCAAAATTAAGTATGTCGGTGCAGATTTTGTTGAAGTTGATGTCATTGACACAGATACTATGGAATATTGCGAAACAGTCCTTTTGAATCCGTCGCTTATTTTGGAAATTGCTATAGGCGGTTCTGAAATAGGAAGAGTTGTTGCTGCTTTATCAAGCAAGTTATCCTCTGCTGAAAGCAAATATGAATAATAAAAATAAACTTTCGAGGGAATGCGGCGAGGATATATTATTATATCGTGAATTGTTCAAGAGTTCATCAAAGTCGCTTGAAGAGTTCTTTTTGAGTTTGAAAACAAATTTCTCCTGCAAGAAATGCAGACGATGCTGCAAAATTTTGAGCAAAGAAGCTCCACCTTCTCAGCTTTCAGGAGAAAACAAAATTTTTGATAAGCTCTTTGTTCCTTTTGGCTCTGATAAATTTGAGGATGTTGATATATCTGAAAATCATAAACTGGCTCAAGAGGCTGATGATGTTTTTGTTCGGCATGTTTTGAATACGGTGTCGAAAGATGTTTTCTTTTTCAGATGCCGGTATTTTATTGACGGGCAATGTATCAAGAACAAAGACAGTGCCGCTTTTTGTCTCGGATATCCAAATTCATCGACAGCAATTCTTGATGAGAACTGTGTTTATGTCATGTGGCAGAAACTTATTCTTGAAAAAATAGAGAACGAAATATCAAAAGATATTCTCAAAAAGCTTGAAGATATAAAAAAATACAGATATGAATTTTCCTGCAACCATACGGGAACATGCTGCCGTCTTGCATGTTCTGAGTATACGCTTGAGCAGCTTAAAGAAAAAGCTTCAAATGGCGATAGGTTTGCATGCGATTTTGTGAGCATTTTTATTCCATATGAAAACATAGAAGAAGCAAGAAAGGTTTATCCCGAGTTTGTATCGATGATGGAGTCGAAAACTGATAGAGTATATTTCTATCATTGTCCTCACATAACGGAAGATAATTTATGCTCCATATACGATAAACGACCTAAGTTGTGCAGAGATTTTCCAGATAATCCGCTTGCCATATTGCCTGATAGCTGCGGATATTATCAGTGGAAGAAAGAGGTTGAGTATTCTGCGCTTTTGATGCATGCGCTGATAGAAATATGCGGATTTTATAAAAATAAACTTGAGTATATAAATATTGTTAAATAATGTAAAGTTGTAAAATTCAATTATAATAATAGTTTTACTAAAAACAGCTCTAAAGAGTCATTAAAGAGTATATACTAAAGCAATATTTTTTATGGCATTGTTTTTATTATTATATATGTCACAATAGAAAAATTTTATTACCCAAATTGAGAAGAGAAAAAGAAAGAGAGGAATTTCTATGACAGCTATTTCAAACACTTATGTAAACCCGTATGGAAATCCGCAGCTTGATAAGCAGATTGCTGAAACAATGAGTTCCGTACAGAATCAGATGTCGTTATTTACGGGGTCAACATCATCAACAAATTCAACAAACTCGATGACAAGAGAAGAGTATCTTGAATCAAGAGGATGTACTGACGGGAATAACGATGGTAAAATCGGATTTTTCAGTGCAATAGGAAATATATTTAAAGGCGCAGCCAAAATGGTTGTGAATACAGTTAAGGATATTGTAACAAATCCTGCCAAATTGCTTGGAGCAGTTGCAACTGCGGCATTGTGCGTTGTATTCCCACCGGCAGGTCTGGCACTTGCAGGCATAGGTATTGTATCAGGCGGTGCAAAAGTTATTGGCGGAATTTCAAAAGCCATGAATGCTAAAACTGATGCAGAAGCAAAAGCTGCCTTCCAGGATATCGGTGCAGGCGGATTGACCGTCGGATTGTCAGTCGCAGGAGCAAAAGCTTCCGTTAAGTCAATGGGCGCAGGCTCTGCTGTCGGACAAAAATTAGGAGTACTTGATAAGAGTGGAAATATTCAAAAAGTCAAATTGTCGAATGTATTCAAAAATAGTAAGAATAAATTTAAACCTGTTGAAGGGATGAAAGATTTCGGCAAAGCAATGTTGGAAGATGCAAAATCATCACCATTAGGGAAAAAATTAACCATATCTAATATTAAAAATTTCAAAAAGACTTTGACATCTCAAGCTGATGACATTGCAAATACAAGACTTAATACAAGAATGGATGAGCTGGCAAAATCAGGAGCAAAACAATTAGACGATAGTATTATGGATGATGTTGCTTCTTCAAGAAATCATTATACCGAAGCAGTTGATAAAGCACAACAAAAATTAAATAGCGCTAAGGGGCAGAAGGCACAAACTAGAGCAAGTAAAAATTTAGAGAAAGCACAAAAAGATCTTGATGATTTTAATAACAGTGTTGAATATACAGACTTGAATACACTTAAAAATGCAGCAAAAGGCGGAAAAAATCCGGTAAAAGCATCAGGAAGAGATTATGTAGAAGCGTTGAAGTCAAAAGTTCCTTCAAAAACAAAAATCACACTAGACAATCTCGATGATATTAAAGGACTATCAACAACAGATAAAACATACCTGAGATCTGCTCTCAGACAAGGTCAGAAAATAAATCCGGACATGTTGTCAAAATCAGGTCAGGTCGCATACAAAGAAGCAGTCGGCTCAGGGGCATTCCAACAAGCAAAAGCACACGGAATTGAATTCTTCAAAAATCACGGAAAAGATATGGGATTGGCAACAAAACAAGTTCTACCGTATGAAATGTCAAAAGATGACTCAAGTCAGGAATATTTACAACAATACTACGTATAATAGAAATTCTCTCTCAATAAACATAAATAAAAAACTCCGGGATAACATACCCGGAGTTTTTTTGATTTATATAGCAAATTCCGCAAAAAATTCTCAAAACAACGTCATACTGAGCGTTAGCGAAGTATCGAAACAAAAAAGATTCTTCTGGCTAAAGCCCTCAGAATGACGGACTTTTAATAGTATCTCTGGAATTTGCTATATAAATTCCATTTTTTTTATGATTGTAAAAATTTATTTCAATACACATGAAACATGGGGCAATAATTTTATTTAGGCGCTTTAATATAAATAAAGACATATAAGGTAAAGTAAATGTATTCTTATTCATTTCCACCACCGCAGACATATATTCCACCCCAGCAGGCTTATTATGCGCAATATCCTGCCCAGAACGGTGTGAATAATTTCAATAATAATCAGCAGGGAGCAAATTGGACGTATTCTTTTTATATGCCGCAGTCTGCTCCTTTTGCTTATCCCTATCAGCCGCAGCAACAGCAGCAGACTCAGCTTCAATCTGTCCAGAACTATTATCAGACGCAGGCTGCTTCTATTCCTCCTGAAACAAAACCTGCAGTAGCAAAGCCTAAAGGAAATAATCAAACTGTTCTGTGGTATATAAATGATCTTCACGGGCGTCTTGACGGTTCAAAAAGACTTGTGACGGCAGCACATCAGTTTGATGATCAATATGAAAATCAAGGAGTTGATACTCTGAAAATTGCCTCTGGAGATGTGGCTATCGGTTCTGATGATGCGAAAAATGCATATATGTTTGATTTGATGCGTTTGATGGGAATAGATGCAAAAACACCCGGCAATCATGAGTTTGATATGGGCACTGATAAGCTTGCAGAGCATCTTGATAAGATTCCTTCAAATTTTGTCGTTACAAATTTGAACACTGACCCGTCTAATCCTCTGCACAGGCATGTTGTTAACAACAAAATTCTCAGGTCGGCGATTATTGAAGAAAACGGAACAAAATACGGTTATCTTGGGGCAATACCGACCAATTTGAAAGAAAGATTGAATGCCGATGCAAAAGAAACAGCCGAAACGATGAGTGTAGACAATCTTGACCAAACAATTGCCGAGCTTCAGCAGGAAGTTGATAAACTTAAGGCGCAGGGCGTTGACAGGATAATCCTCTCTGCTCATATGGAAGATGATGAGAAGAAAAAAATTGCCGAGAATACATCGGGTATTGATATTATAACCGGAGCTCACACTCACAAAGTTGTTGATGGCGTAAAAGAGGGTGAAAACTTTGTTTACAATAAAGACGGCGACCCTGTACTTATTACTCAGGCAGGAAAAGACGGTAAACATTACGGTATCGCCAAAGTGACATGGGATGATGAGGGAAGAATAATTAAGGCTGAAAATAATGTTTATCCGACAAAAAATATTCCTCAAAGTGCTCTTGCAAACCATTTCGAGATAGTCCATATGGGACCTGCGAAAGTGCTTGCGAATATAACAAACAAAGTTGATGCTATTTCTGAAGAATATATGGCAGAGAGTGCAATTTCTGATTTGATAACAGATGCAATGAGAGCAAAAACAGGCGCTGATGTTGCTTTTTCGAATATAGGCTCTGTCAGAGGCTCTGTAGGTCCGGGAGAAATTACTGACAGACAGATTATGGAACTGCTGCCTTATGAAAATGAGCTGAAAACTTTCAAATACAGCGAAAAAGATATTATAGACGTTTTGAAAGGCGGCGTTGCTTCTCACGTCAACAAAGCACATGGTCCAAGTGCAATTCAGGTATCAGGATTGCGTTATAAGATAGATGAAGACAACAAAATTGATGATGTTTTCATCCAGCAGAAAGACGGCACCTGGAAAGAAATAGATGAAGAACATCCTTCAGAAAACACTTTCTATACCGTAGTGTACGATACTTATCTCGGAGGAGGACCAAAGTATCTTGAGATGATGAACTGTCCTGAGAAGATGATTAAAGCCTTCGGTGTTACGACAACTCAGGCGTTGATAGATTATCTCGCAAGTTTCAACAACAGAACTTTTGAACTCAAACCGGCAGGGCGAATAGAAATAGAATCAAAGGATTAAAATAAAAAAAGAGGTCCAATCAGGACCTCTTCCTTTTTGGGGTTATGTTAAGCCATCATTGATATTGTTTGAGCATTGTATTGATTTAGTGCTGTATCGATTACTCTTTGAGCTGCTGCTTTTGTCTTTTGCTGTTCTTCGAGATGTTCCTGTTCTTTCTTTTGTGAAGCTATGCTTTTTCCGAAAACGGCATTATTGAATTTAGAAGTTCCGATGCCTCCTAATACAGCTCCTACTGCGCCGCCTACAAGACCTGCTATTGATTTGAATTTTTTTGGTGCAAATTTTTTGAATAATGAGCTGAAGAATGTTGTCGATACCCATCCTGCTGTAACGTTAACTGCAGAACGTCCGATTTGCTGCGGTGCATCACCGTTTTCGATACTTTTTACAATATCAGGAATTTCGAGCACTGACGCAAATATCAAGTTCAACCCGGATATTTTTGCCATTGTATTACCGACAACCTGAGAGGCTGCTGTTCCTTCGATTGTCTTTTTAAGAACTGTTTTTCCTGCCTGATCAGCCACTTCTTCCGTAACTATTTTACCACCGAGAGCTTCGACTATATCTGCTCCGGCTTTTGTGTTGAGAATTGTTTTATCAAGAGTTCTCAAAAAGCTGTTTTGAGAAACCTTGTTGTCAAGAAAAGTGTTTTTGAAGAATGTCCATTCTGAAACTTCTGAAGCACTGCCTTTCAAGCTGTTAATAGGATTTGATATTTTTCCGTTTATATTTTTGACATCGCTCCATACGCTTTTCATATCATACATGATATCAGGTGCTCGGTTTATGTCTTTTGCAATACCTCCGACTTCTTTGAATATGTTGCCGTCCTGTCCTGCTGCAACACCTGAAGAAGCACTTCTTGCAAACATTTTTCCGTATACTTGAAATGGTAAAGCAACTATCCGTGTATCTATTGTCATACTATACCTTCTATAAAACCGAATCTACCTTTTTACCCTTATATTTATAAAAACATTTTGTTTTGTGAAATTGCTAACAAATAAATAATCTTAATATTTTTAAACAATTTATTTAGTATAATAATATTTAATAAGAATGTTTGAGGATAGTTAAAATATGAAAAGTGATGAAATCAAAAAAGGAGTTCACAGAACTCCGCACAGAGCCCTTTTGTACGGTACCGGCATGTCGAATAAGCAGATTGACAAACGTTTTATCGGCATTGCAAGCAGCTTTAGCGATTTGGTTCCTGGTCATGCAGGAATGAGGGAAATTGAACGTCAGATAGAAAAAGGTATCCATTCAGGAGGCGGACAGTCTTTTATTTTTGGAGTTCCTGCTATTTGTGACGGGATTGCAATGGGTCACAGCGGGATGAAGTATTCACTTCCTTCAAGAGACTTGATAGCTGACTGTGTTGAATCTGTTGCGGCTGCTCATCAGCTCGATGGGCTTGTTTTGTTGACAAATTGCGATAAGATTACCCCAGGTATGCTGATGGCTGCTTTGAGGCTTGATATTCCATGTGTTGTTGTGACAGTGGGACCTATGCTTGAAGGGAAATGCAGACATCAATCATTGACGATGGTTCGAGGTACTTTTGAGGCAATTGCAAAATACACCTCGGGTCAGATTGACAAGAAAATATTTGAAGAGATGGAGATGAACTCATGCCCCGGAGCAGGAGCTTGTCAGGGACTTTACACCGCAAATACAATGGCTTGTTTATCTGAAGTTATGGGGATGAGTTTACCCGGGTGTGCTTCTTCTTCTGCCGTATCGGCGAAGACAAAAAGAATAGCCTTTGATTCAGGGCTTATTATCAATGAACTTGTTGAAAGAGATATTCGTCCTTCGCAAATAATAACGAGAGACTCGGTCAGAAATGCTATTATCGTAGATTTAGCACTTGGCGGTTCTACAAATTCTATTCTTCACCTGCTTGCTATTTCAAATGAAGCAGGCATAGATATTTCTCTTGATGATTTTGAAGAATTGAGCTTCAAAATTCCTCAGATAATAAAGTTAGACCCGTCAAGCACTATGACTATGACTGATTTAGAGAATGCAGGTGGAATTCCTGCTGTTTTGAAAACAATGTTTGGTAAAGTGCCTGAAATGACAGATACGGTAGGAGTCTCAGGGTTAAAAATTTCTGAGATAATAAAAGATGTCTGGTGTGATAACGAAGTAATCAGACCTCTTGATAATCCGATTACTTCAAATCCGGGGCTGGCTGTTTTGTATGGTAATCTTGCGAAAGACGGTGCTGTTGTAAAAATATCAGGCGTAGATAAAGATTGTCTTGAATTCAAAGGACGTGCACGAGTTTTCAACAGCGAAGAAGATTCAATGATTGCAATCAATACGGATAAGATTGTTCCCGGCGATGTTGTCGTAATCAGATATGAAGGACCGAAAGGCGGTCCCGGTATGAGAGAGATGCTTGCTCCTACATCGTCGATTGTCGGCAAGGGCTTGGGAAAAGAAGTTGCGTTGATTACAGACGGACGTTTCTCAGGCGGTACAAGAGGGTTATGTATAGGTCATATAGCTCCTGAGGCTGCTAACGGCGGTCTTATCGGGCTTGTCGAAGAGGGTGATGAAATTTATATTAATATCGAAAAAAGAGAGCTGACTCTTTTGGTTTCAGAAGAAGAAATTGAAAGACGCAGACAGAATTTCAAACCAATAGAACCGAAAGCATCAAAAGGTTATCTGAAGAAATATTCTCAAACAGTTTCACCTGCAAACAAAGGGGCTGTTAACAACGGGAGATAGACTTTTTTCAGATTATAAATACTAAAAATAAAAAAGAGCTGAAATACCATCAGCTCTTTTTGTTTATGTTTTAATATTACTTATGTAAAGATATAGAGGATTTTTGATATGAATTTGAAGAAAATATTTTCTGCAATTTTTGTTTTATTCGGGGCCTGTTTTATTTTATCTTCATCTGCTGATGCGGGATGGTTTGAGAAATATTCGTCATTTGTACCGTCAAATACCGTTGATAAAAATGATGTGTGGGTTGGCACATTCCAGCTTGTGTGGAATGATTTTCAGGATAAAATAGTCAAAGCTCCAATAAAATTTGAGGGAGAAACTCCCAAGCTTGTTGAAGAACTCAACAGACAATCGTTCAAGTCGAGCATGTTATCCGAAAATTCTTATTTCAAAGCTTACGGAGAGAAAAGCTTGGAGCTGAAAGAAGAAATAGAAAAAGGTTTGATGGAAAAGTTCGGAGAAAGAAGCTCAATTATAGACAGCGTTGACTGGACATCATCTCAAGGGTATGTTGTTTATGCAATGTTGAAAAAGGAGTTCAAGTATCTGTCAGCTTTCCCTGAGTTATCATCGGCTCCGTTTTACGGAAGTGATGAGCGTATCAGATATTTCGGGATAGACAAAAATACAAGCAATCCTACGCTTTATCAAAATGTTGATGTTTTGTTCTACAACTCTGAAAACAGTTATGCGATAAAGCTGAAAACAAAAGAAGGAGAAGAGATTATTCTTTATAGAACAGATGATAATAAATCTTTTGATGACTTGTATTCTGCTGTAATGAAGAAACAAAAAAGATTCTGGTTCGGTAAAAAAGAACTTGGAGAGCAGGATTTGTTGAAAGTTCCTTACATCAAGTTTTCAAAACAGTTTTCTTATGATGAGTTGTGCAACAAAAAAATTGTAGGAACCAACGGTTTGTTTATTGACAAAGCGATTCAAACAGTGGATTTTGGGCTTGATAACAAAGGAGGGAACCTTAAGAGTGAGGCAATGGTAATATCAACTATGAGCCTTATACGCAGAGAGGGCGGAAGAGAATTTTTCTTTGATAAGCCGTTTGTTTTGTTTATGAAAGAAGCAAATCAAGACAGACCTTATTTTGCTTTGAAAGTGAGAAATTCAGACCTGCTTGAAAAAGTATCAAAACAGTAGGATATAATTTTTTATACAAAAAGAGGATAGTTTTTACTATCCTCTTTTATTTTTTAGGAAAAGAAATCTAATCCTTGAAATTCAGAATTCTCCGTTTCTTGAGGCTTTTGCATGAATCCCCAGTCATTATTGTTGAAATTGGCTTCCCGTCCTGCCATTATTCCTGCAAATCCGAGCGGATTCGGGTCCCCCGGTTGCTGAGGTCCTCCTTGCAGTTGAAAATTACCAAAAACTGAAGGTTGGTCATTATTTGTCATCGGAGTGATTCCAATTTGGGCGCTTCCTGCAAGCATTGCTGAAAGTGAAGAATCTTGCGAAGGCTCTCCGAATTTGGCTCGCAGTTCTTATCTCGCCTCTTCAAGTGAGATGTTATTTTGTTCTGCATATTTTTGAGCATAACTGTCAGGATTAATTTGCTGATTTTGATAATTTGTGTTTAATCCATTAATTTGTGTCATAGATTCCTCCTCTTTTTTTAGGGGATGGTATGAAAAACTTATCCCCAATAACTCTTGAATTCTTTTGGTTGTTCATCATTTTGTGTTTTTTGTTCCTGATTTTTTCCTCCGTTTAGAAATTTGTTGAACCATGAGAATGTTCCTGAAGTTTGTCCGTCAATAGGCTCCGGCGGAAGTATTTCCTGACTGAAATCCATAGTATAAGGATAAGAAGCGTTTAGGGAAATGCCGTCTGTTTGTTTTTTGTTTGGCTTTTCCTGTTTCCCATCCGTCCATATTGAGGTTCCTCCTATTATCGATGATTGGTTGTTATCAACACCCTGCACGTTATCGATTTCAGTTTTTAAGTATTGTTTTGCTTCATCAATTGATTTACCTTGTTGAGAAGCATATCTTCTTGTGTATTCCTCAGGATTAGGTATTTGTCCTCCTGCTGCTCCGATAATAAAGTTCATAATCTAACATCCCCCTTGGTTCAGACAAATTGTTATTGTATAACAATTTGAGCCATAGTTGTAAAATATCCCTGATAAGTATATAAAATAAAAATTTTTTAGAAATTTATTTTGCGGCTATATATACAAAATAAATTTATTATTTATATATATATAAAGTATTTTTATTCAAAAAAATTGATTCTTAGCAATTTTTTTGCAGCAGACAAGTTGTTCCATTTTTTCAATATAAAGCTTTTCAAATCTGTCTTCCATTATGGCTTTACGTATTTCTTTCATGAGGTTTATGAGATAATGTGTATTATGGATTGATAATAATGTTGCTGCTGTTGCTTCTTTCATTCTGAATAAGTGTTTTATATAAGCTCTTGTATGATTTTGACAGGCATAGCAGGTACAGTTTTTGTCAAGAGGGGAAAAATCTTCTTCAAATTCTTTATTTTTAATAATCTTCCTGCCTTCATCTGTGAAAAAACCGCCATGGCGTGCGAGTCTTGTAGGCATAACACAATCAAACATATCCACGCCCCTTTTGACTCCATCTAGGAGGTCTTCAGGCGTTCCGACTCCCATCAGGTATCTCGGTTTATTTTCAGGCAAGAGGGGAGCTGTGATTTCGACTATATGATTTTTTTCATCAGAAGGTTCTCCGACACTGACGCCGCCTATGGCGTAGCCTATAGCGTCAAATGATGATATTACTGCGGCTGCTTCTTTTCTCAGGTCATCAAAAGTTGAACCCTGAACAATCGGAAAGAGAGCCTGGTCTTTCCTCGTGTGTGCTTTAAAGCATCTCTCAAGCCATCTGTGAGTTCTCTCCATTGACAATTTGGCTTCTTCATAAGTGCAGGGATATGGAGTGCACTCATCAAATGCCATTGCAATGTCTGGACCGATAGCTTCCTGAATTTCCATAGAAACTTCAGGACTGATGAAATATTTTTTTCCGTCTTTTGGGTCCTGAAAGCTGACGCCTTCTTCTTTAATTTTTCTAAGATGAGAAAGACTGAACACCTGAAAACCGCCTGAGTCTGTCAAAACAGGTTTATTCCAGTTCATCCATTTGTGTATACCGCCGGCTTTTTTGATAAGGTTATGTCCCGGGCGTAAGAAAAGGTGGTAGGAATTTGCAAGAATAATTTGCGCTCCTGTTTCGTAAAGATGATGGTTTGTAAGCATCTTTACTGTTGAATTTGTGCCGACAGGCATAAATATGGGTGTTTCTATCACCCCGTGGGGAGTTTTGAACAGACCGGCTCTTGCATGAGTTTTTGAGCTTTTTTTCTCGAGTGTGAAACTAAAAAAATCAGACATTAGTATTTACGCAAGAATTCTTCAGATGTAGTTTCCCAGTTTGTGCAAAGCTCGTCTTCTTTGAAATAAAGAGCAATTTCTCTTTCAGCACTTTCATAGCTGTCAGAACCGTGTATAATGTTGCTTCTTTTGCTTTGAGCGTATTCTGCACGGATAGAACCCTGTTCAGACTCTTCAGGTCTTGTTCTTCCCATTATTCTTCTTGTTTCTTCGATAACATTGACACCCTGAACAACCATAGCAACAATAGGTCCTGATGTTATAAACCTTACCAGATCATCAAAGAAAGGTTTTCCAATGTGTTCGGCGTAGTGGGCATGAGCCATCTCTTTTGTGAGGTGGAGCATTTTCATTCCGATAATTTTGAAACCTTTTCTTTCAATTTTTGTGATAATTTCTCCGATTAACTCTCTTTGGACCGCATCAGGTTTGATAGCGATGAACGTTCTTTGCATTCTTTGCATCAACATAATTCTATTCCTTTTTTACTTGTCGATTTTTTCCCATTGTAGTATATCAATATTATTTTTGGCACCGAGATGCTGGGGATTTATTTCCAACAATTTTTTATAATACTCATATGCTCTTACTTTATTATCCAAATATTCATAGCATAATGCAATATTGTAATATGCATCTTGATTATTTTTATCAATTTTAATTATATCCGAAAAAAGTTCAATAGCCTTATCATACTTTTTTTCCTGAGCATAAAAAATGCCCAGAAAAGACATGGCTTCAGTGTTATTCGGTTCAAGACGCAGTACATCTTCAAATGATTTTCTTGAGAGAATCGGGTTGTTTTCTTCATCAAACAAATATCCAAGAAGCAGGTAGTATTTTGCTTTTTTTTCAAAAGACAGGGCTTTTTTTACCATTGTGATAGCTTTTTCATAGTCTTTTGCATACTGGTTATTTATGGCAAGCGCATAATAAACTTCAGAATTTTCAGGGTCATATTTGAGCGCTTCGAGAAAATAATCAAAACTTATTTCCTGCTGGTCTTTTTCGAGCCATTTTTTCCCATAATCAAGAAGAAGAGATGATACTGTTTTTTTGTTTTTTGTTTCTTCCTCATCATCTTTTGATAGACCTATTGCTTCTTTTGCATATTCTATAGCTCGTTCATAGCAGCTTTGTGCTTTACAGATTTTTATTAAGAGATAATAAATATCAATATTATCCGGATTTTTGCGCAGAAGTCCTGTTGCAATGGCTCTTGAATCCATCATTCTGTTCATATGATAAAAACATTGTGCTATTTTGAGAGATGTTTCATCTTCCGGTTTAATTTTATTGTATGTTTCTAAAAATTCAAGAGCTTTGGGATAATCTTCTCTGCCAAAATAAAAATCAGCAGTTCTTTTTACCGCTTCTTTATGAATGTTGTTCATTGCGAGTATTCTTTTGTCGATTTCGAAAGTTTTTTCAGGCTCGTTTTTTCTGAGAAATAAAATAGAGAGTCTATTCAGATATTCAATGTTTGATGTGTTTGATGAGAGTAACTTTATGTATGTTTCTATTGCTTTGTCGTTATTTCCCGTTTGAAAATATGAGTCAGCAAGGAGGTTTTTATATTCAAAAATTTCAGGTGAATAATTGTATGTTCTGAGGTATGTTTCGCATTCTCCGATTGTTTTTTCATAATCTTTCATTTCATAATAACATTCAATCATTCTTTTTCGAGGGTATTCAAGAGCGGGCATTAACTCGAGGATTATTTTGAATTGTTGCAGAGCTTCAGACAAATTTGACTCTTTCATCAAAATGCATCCGAGCAGATAGTGATGATAAAGGTTTTTTGAATCAAGCAAAATCATCTCTCGTGCTTTCTTTTCCGCATCTTTTATGAGATTTGAGCTATATAAATTTATAATTTGTTTTATTTCTTCAGTATTATCATTAAAATAAAAATGCTGAGATAATTCTTCTGACCTCTTTAAAGATGATTTTTGCTTAAAAATCATTGATGTCAGAAAGATGAGTAATATAATGATTGTAAGAATAAATAAGTTCATATGTTTATAGTCTTTCCTCAGACAATTATAATATAAAAATTTATTCTTTATATAAGAAAGACGGTTTATGAAGAAGATTTTGTTATATTTGATAATAAGTTTTTTATCTCTGAATATTTGTTCATATGCCTCAGAGTCAAATCTTGATTATTACGAAGATTTTGATATGGGGAAAACTGTTACTCCTCAGGAATATCAGGATGCTCTTGATACCATAAAATCCCTTAACGAAAACAAGGGAAGAATGCCAAAGCCGAAGAAAAAACCAAAACTTTCAAAAGAAGATAAAATGCTCAAAGAGGCAGATGAGAAAAAAATTCACGGAAATACAAATATTCTTGTAAAACCATATATGCTGATGGCTTTGCCTTGTGATATTTATAACAACAGGCAGGTTGTACCGAAAGGTTATTACAATGCTGTATACCGCCAAGATTCTGAGGGGCAGGACTGGCTTTTGCTCAAGCAGGGGCATCAGGTTGTTGCGTCACTTCCTATGTTCAAAGCAGAAGAGGAACCTGATAATGATAAACTGTATTATGCTGATACGGAGATTTTTGATACAACTTATTTGAAAATCATGTACGGAGAGATAGAAAAACATTTTGAAAATATGTTTCCTATTGCAAAATAGGATATCCGGTCTTTTTTATTTTAACTTTGTTACATTTTTTAACTTATTAAAGTGTAGTATGTACGCTTAAAAATAATATATAACTGAATTAGCGATGTTCATTGTTTCTTGGAAGAAAAAACCGTTAAGTTGAGTACTGTTATTTTATTTTTTAGCAAATAAAATAAAAATAGCGGCATAAAAAATAAGGGAATCTATGAATGCTTGAATTTAACTACAGAAATGTCACCACCATGATTTTGGGACAGGAACACGGTCTTGATATAGAAGAAGAATTCAACAAATATCAGTATAAAATCGGTGAGATTATCAAAGATTTGAATGCCAGAAAAGACAAACCGGGTCAATGGTTGCGCTGGATGAACCTCGGATATAGCGAAGAAACTATCTGGTACATCAAAGAGTATGCCGCTAAAGTGAGAGGGGAGTTTGAAAACCTTTTGGTTCTTGGTATAGGCGGTTCAGCACTCGGAGCACAGGCTGTTGCTGAAGCTCTGTTGAAACCTTACTGGAATTTTCTATCTGATGATGAAAGAGATAACTATCCGAGAATATTTTTTATTGACAACATTGACCCTGATACAATTAACGGTCTTTTGCATGTGCTTGATTTGAAAAAAACTCTTGTAAATGTCATAACAAAATCAGGTTCAACAGCGGAAACAATGTCTGCTTATATGATTATAAAAGACAAGTTGGAAGCGGAACTTGGAGAAGATTACAGAAATAATATAGTAGCAACTACAGACAGAGAAGTAGGCGTTCTTCGCCAGCTTTCTGATCAGGAAGGGTATAAGACGTTTGTTATCCCGGATGATGTCGGCGGTCGTTTTTCTGTTTTTTCTGCAGTAGGTTTGCTTCCGTTTGCTCTTCTTGGAATTGATATCGATGAAATAGTCAGAGGTATCAAAGATATAGATTTGGATTTAAAAAATACTGACATAAAAAGAAATATAGCAGCGCAGAATGCTCTTATTCATTATTTGATGGATACAGAGAAGGGTAAAAATCTTTCCGTTATGATGCCTTATTCAAGCAGGTTGAAATATGTTTCAGACTGGTATGTTCAGTTGTGGGCAGAGTCTTTGGGAAAAGAAGTTGATAAACAAGGACATACGGTTCATGTCGGACCTACTCCGATTAAAGCTCTCGGTGCAACAGACCAGCACTCTCAAATTCAGCTATACAATGAGGGGCCTAATGATAAGTTGATAAACTTTATCAGAGTGAAAGAGTTTGACTCTACTTTAACTATTCCAAAAACATTTGAATATACTGGTATAGGTTATCTCTGCGAAAAAACAATAAATGACTTGATGAATGCAGAAGCTGATGCAACAAGAATTGCTCTGACTGACTACAAACGTCCGAATGTTACTATCACGCTTCCACGCATAAACGGTTATTACCTCGGGCAGCTTCTTTATATGCTTGAAGTTCAAACTGCTATCGCCGGCGAGCTGTATAATGTTGATACATTTAACCAGCCGGGAGTTGAACAGGCTAAAAATTACACTTATGCACTGATGGGCAGACGGGGTTATGAAGAATCCGCAAAAGAACTCAAAGAAAAAATAATTCAAGTTCAATCATAACTCTAGCCAACAAGTACCACCCTGTGTGATATTATATCTTTTTTTGTTTTGGGTTATTTTATATCGTACTCAATACGTAAAGGGAGGTATTCAACTATGGCTGAAAATACTGAAGAATTCATCAATGAATATACAATATGCAACTGTCTGAAACTCGGAGATAAGGCACCTGATTTTGACGCAGTTACTACAAACGGGAATATAAATTTTTATGACTACAAAAGAGGAAACTGGGCTCTGTTGTTTTCTCATCCGGGTGATTTTACGCCTGTTTGTTCAACAGAGTTTGTGGCTTTTGCTCAAAATCAGGAAGAATTTGATAAAAGAGGTGTCAAACTTATAGGACTAAGTGTTGACAGTATTCACTCTCACATTGCATGGTTAAGAGACCTGGAAAAAGCCTTTGATGTCGAAATTAAATTTCCCGTAATTGCTGATTTGTCTGCTGAGATAGCGAATCTTTACGGGATGATTCATCCGTCAATCAGTGATATCCAAGCAGTAAGAACGGTATTTATTATAGATCCGGATAATATTATCAGATATATGGTGGCTTATCCTCAGTCGGTGGGAAGAAATATCAATGAAATATTGAGAACCCTCGATGCTCTGATTGTTGTGTCAAAAAACAATGTGGCTACTCCTGCAGACTGGCAAGACGGGCAGCCTGTGATAATTCCTCCTCCGAAGACACTGCAGGAGTCAGAAAAAGACAGGAATGATGCTGAAGAATGCCTGACATGGTATCTCTGCAAAAAGAAAATATAATACTTTACTTATGCTTATTTTCTTGTAAGATGAGTATATGAAAATATATTCAAACATATTGGATTTAATAGGAAATACTCCGCTTGTAAGACTGAATAATCTAGCAAAAGATTGCTGCGCTGATGTGGTTTTGAAAGTGGAGTATTTTAATCCGACGAGTTCAATCAAAGATAGAACAGCTATTTCAATGATAAACTCAGCAGAAGAGGCGGGGATTATTACTGACGGCGCTACGATAATTGAACCGACATCAGGCAATACAGGTATTGCACTTGCGATGATTTGCGCAATCAAAGGATACAGATTGATTATTACAATGCCTGATTCTGTCAGCGTCGAAAGACGTAAACTGATTGAACAATTCGGAGCAAAAATTGTATTGACCCCCGGAGAAGATGGGATGAGAGGGTCTATTGATAAGGCTAATGAAATTTATTCCAAAACAAAAAATTCTTTTATACCGATGCAATTTGAAAATGAGTCAAATACTGTTGCTCATTACGTTTCAACTGCTGAAGAAATCTATAAAGATACGGATGGCAAGGTTGATGTGGTTGTTGCGGGAGTAGGGACAGGAGGGACTATTACCGGTATTGCAAAAAAATTGAAAGAAAAGAAACCCTCAGTAAAAATTATTGCGGTTGAGCCGGAAGAGAGTGCTGTTTTGTCCGGGAAAAATTGCGGTATACACGGTATACAAGGCATTGGAGCAGGTTTTGTTCCGAAGATAATGGATTTGACTCTTATGGATGAGATAATTCCTATCAAAACAAAAGATGCAATCAAAACTTCTCAGCTGCTTGCAAAAAAAGAAGGAATTTTATGCGGTATCTCGGCCGGTGCTGCCTTGAGAGCAGGATTAACCATAGCCTCGAGACCGGAGTATAAAAATAAATTGGTTGTCGTCATCGCTCCTGATACGGCAGAGAGATATTTATCAACCCCTCTTTTTGATTAAGGAATACTGATTATGAAAAGAAGATTAAGCATCTCAAAGTTAATAAAAGAGGATATAAAAACAATCTACGATAAAGATCCCGCAGCAACAAATCTAGCAGAGGTTATTCTGTGTTATCCGGGGTTGCATGCATTGATTTGCCATCGTTTTGCAAACTATCTCTACCATAAAAAAATTCCGCTTATTCCCCGTATGATATCTCATATTTCAAGATTTTTTACCGGCATAGAAATACATCCCGGTGCTACTATCGGCAGACGTTTCTTTATTGATCACGGTATGGGTGTTGTTATTGGCGAAACAACGGTAATAGGCAGAGATGTCTTGATTTATCAGGGAGTAACACTCGGTGGTACTGGCAAAGAACACGGGAAAAGACACCCGACGGTATCAAACAACGTTGTAATAGGCGCAGGCGCTAAAGTTCTCGGAAATATTATGATAGGAGCAAATGTCCGTATCGGAGCCGGCTCTGTTGTCGTCGACAATGTTCCTCCTCATTCGACAGTTGTCGGAATTCCTGGGCGTGTGGTTATTCAGCGATACAGTGAACCTAACGGAGAACTTCAACATAACCGTATTCCTGATCCGATTACCTGCGAATTGAGACGCCTGTCTTATGAAGTCAAAGAACTTCGTGAAAAATTTCAACATACGGTTGAAAAATAGTCTTTTAATATGGTTTTAAATAATTTTTAATTTGTTAAGATATTTGATAAAATATATACATTACTTATTATTTCTTATAAATTGGAATATTTTTTGTGCTGATGTGGAATATAAAATAAATGTTTTTATTTGAATTCAATTAGTATGATTAAATTTGGAGAAACGAAATGAAGAAGTTTGGATTTACGCTGGCGGAAGTGTTGCTGGCAGTGGCGATATTGGGAGTAGTAGCAGCAGTAACAATAGGAGTGCTGAGGAATGTAATTCCAGAGGACTATACATATACAGCGAAGAAAGCATCGGTAACCCTTAGCGAAGGAGTAAAAACGATGCTGGAGGATGACAGGAAATATCCTGGCAAAGAATTTAAAAACGGAGAGAAATTCTGTAAAGACTACGCAGGCTTGTTTAAAATGGGAGTAAACGTAGACTGTAATCAGAACGAGCCAGTAGAGAACATCGAGAATGCAGCAGTAAATGGTCTGTCAAAAGATTCAGACCTGTATAATAAAGCGAATATAAAAGCATCAAACGGAGAAGTATGGTGGGGAGTTAGCCAGAACTTCGAAGGAGATGAACCGATAAAAATCTTAACGGACGTAAACGGTCCGAATAAAGGAAATAATAAACTTGGCGAAGATATAGTAGCGCTTGACTTGTATAAAAACGGAAAAATCGGAGTGCATGAAGTTGCAAATACAAGCAGAACCCCGGATAAAGACGGCGCACTCGGAATATGCTCACCGATAACAACAGTGATAAGCAGAGAAAATATATCAGATAAAGCAGAAAATGAAAAAGCAAACGTAGCCCATAGATTGTGCTATCAGGAAATAATCCGCTGCACAAAAGACGGAGAAACGACAGAAACGACAAGACCCGAGGTCTGCATCGAATGTCCTGATGTAGAAGACCGAAAAGTCTTGATAAATGACAGTACTGGAATAATAACAAGAGACTATATATCTAATATGGCGAATACATCTAAAGCCGGCATAGAATATAGAAGAGAATGCCCTGCCTCACTAAATGCTGCAATAAACAACGAAGATAATGAAAATGAATTGAAGTATGAGGACGGAAGTTCAGTAGGAAAGATAACCCTGAATGAAGCCTTAAATACACTAGAAACACACAAAGTAGGGGAAAAAGAGAAACATGCGGTAAACTACTACGGAAAAGCCCATATAACAAAAGTAGACAACTGCACAATAAGACAAAGAGCAGTGTTAGTAAACCAGCTTGTATATGAAAAAGGCGTTGAAATGTCAGAAGAAATTGCTGCATGGACTACTGAAGAATTAGACCCGCTCACTCAAAAAGAACTCATGGGTACAGAAGATATGCTTCTGTGGAACGATAAAAATTCAAAGAATACAATCAGCGGCTCATTGCGCATAGGCGTAGGAAATGACTGCGGAACAATAGACAGCGCAATATATAGAAAAGACGGAAGAGGCGCCTCAGTCAGAATGGTCGACCCGACATCGCTGAAATTGTTCGAGGGAAACTCAGGAAACAACAAAGACTATATAAACCTCGGTTGCGGATATTTGACCCAGTGCACCCAGATAGAAAGAGACTGCGGAGGAACAGCGTTCTATAAATATAAAGAATTCGATATGCCGTTTGTATTTGGAAGCAGAAACGACGGAGTGACGAAATGTGAGAGATGTGACTTTCCGACAAGAAATATCTTGAAAATCACAATGACCGATCCGAATAATGCTGCTTATGCCTGCAGAACGGAGGATAAATACGGAGATTGTCCGAATGGCGAAAATGAATGGACATATACGAAATATAAAAAGCAGTGTACACAGGCAAGAAGAGAATGCCCTCCATTGACAGCAGGCGGAAAGTCATATAACTTCTCTTCAAACTTCCCCGGAGGAAGCATGGGTGGAGATGGAAATATGAACCTTGTAGATGACGACGAAGACCCCAATAAACGAAAGTATGATCGCGACGGAGGTATAAAAGGCTGCAAACCGTGTGATTTGTTCAATAGTTATTTCCTCAAAACGGATAAAAATCAACAAACGGCAACCTCCGTAAATTCAACGGAATTAAATAAACATACCTTCAAATATATGACGGCGTGCACGCAGGTCCGCAGAGAATGCGAAGATACAACATTCAATTATGGCTTTGATTCAAATAAGTTTAAAAACCTTCTTGGATGCAGTGCGTGCTATTCAGAAAATAAAATAAAAAACAGAACATCAGATGCGCGGTGTCAGGTTAGAAGATACTGCTCACAGGCTGACCAGAACAGAACAGGATACACTGATAATGCCTATAGCAGATATAAAGGCTTTGATACCGGCAATGTAGAATATTCATGTGCCTGCGAGCAGTTGTCGACAAATGTTCCCGGGCTGCCGTACAACTTTAAGTATTGTAGAAATTTGATTGGAAATACTTGTCCATCAAGCAAATCAAGTAGCACAACCACAACAAAAGACTATACGATAAAAATTCCTTCTTCTCATGTAAATAAAGAAGTTTATAACCTGAGAAGAGTAAAAGATAATTCAAATAACTACAGAAATGAAGACCAGATTGTTGAATATGAACCATATAATCCTGTAGCCGGAAATCTTTCAACCAAAGAAGGAAAGTTGAGTCCATATTTCCTTCCTGAAAAATGCGAAACAAACAACGGTTTTAAATGCGAGGTGACAGGTTATAACTATTCTGCCCAAACATTTACAATAAGGGTTCATATGCAGACAAAATGTACAAGGACATGTTCAGGCAATGACTGGCAGACGTATGCTGCATGCAAAACATGTGCCAGATATAAAACTTATTCTTGCGGCTCAAAAAAGAATCCGAAAACATGTAAAAAATGTGTTAAGTGGAAGAGCAACGGACGCTGCATGAGAAAAGAAGCAGTGAATGATACTCTGAGCAAGGTAACTCTGTATTATACATATGCAGATCCTCTGTGTTCTCGCAAGTTTACGCCGATTCCTATTCCTTGTACATCTTGTGTATGTATGCAGACAGGAAGTTCTGATACTTGTACCGAGTGCGGAACTTGCACATTTAAAAATGTAGAATGTGATGATAAAAATCCTCCAAGGATTTTGAAGGTTTGTACAAATGCGTCTTGTAATGAAACATTTGATAATGGAAAACCTTGTCCGACAGTGACTCATACAAAAACATATACAATTAAAACACCTATTATTATTGGAGATGATCCATATGTTAGACCAGATTTGGGTAGTCCATCACAGTATGTAAAAAATTGTGAATATTTGCGTAGTTCTACCTCTACAGCAAATAAAAATAAATGTGTGGGGACTAAATATATTTCATTTTCTGATATTAAAAATTTACCTAAAGATGCTGTAATTGAATCTTGTAAAGATTCTTCAATAAATGATAGGAATTGTACGAAGATAGGTGGTGGTGCAGGCAGGGGAAAAAATATTTATTGCTTATCAAAATCTACTGCTTCTTGTGAAGTACTGAAAAGTAGAAAAAAACTGAAAATAACTATATCTGCAGGAGCATATGTAGATGGTAATAGACCTCAAAATAAAATAAATGCATTTGATGATTGGGCGATAAAAAGAATAACTCTTACTGTTACATATAAAGATAAATAAAAATATAACAAAAAAGACTACCTTTAAAAGGTAGTCTTTTTTGTTAGTATAATAATATAAAGTTTTGTAAATATCATTGTTGTAGATAACAATTTTTTGAGATGTTTCTATTTTAAATAAACATATAAAAAGTGAAGGTAAGGAGAAATAAATCATGACAGTATCACCGGTAAATTTTGCAGGAAATATCGACCAGCCAAAACAAAAAGGTGGAGCAGTCAAAGCAGTTGCGTCAGCTTTTGTTCCGGGGCTTGGACAATTTTTGGATGGAAGAAACAAAGACGGTGCTAAATATCTTGGTGCTTCAGTTGGTCTTGGTGCTGCATCAACTCTGGTCAGTGTTTCTATGCTGAGAAAAGCTTCCCAGGCATTAGAAGAAGGCGCTGAAACTTTGCCAAAAACTCCTGTAGGAAAATTTGTTGCTTTAGGATTGATGGGGCTTGCTGGAACAGGTTTATGGATTGCAAATATTGTTGATGCCTACAAAGGCGGTAAAAATGCAAAGTCAGATGCAGTTGTTGCAGATTCAGCAGCTTCCGTTAAAGCACAAAAACTTGATGAAGAAGCATAATCATTTTTTTGAAATAAAAAAGAGGACTTGTTCAACAAGTCCTCTTTTTGTGTTATTTAATTATTCCTCGTTTGCTTGATTTGATAAATTCAACAAGGTGTTTAACGTAAGGATTGTCTGCAGGCATTTCTTTTTCTATTGCTTCAAGGGCCTGGGTTGTATTCAATCCTGAATAGAACAAAAGTTTGTAGGCATGTTTGATAATATTTCTATCTTCGTCGCTTACTCCTGCTCTTTTGAGTCCGACAGAATTTATGCCTGCAACTTTGGCTGGACGCCCGTCTGTTTTTGCATAAGGAGGAACATCCTGACGTGTTCCTGAAAATCCGCTCATAATTGCCATTTCTCCGATGCGGCAGTGTTGATGAACGACCATTGTTCCTCCAAGGAATGCACGTTTTTCGACTTTGACATGACCTGCAAGGATTACATTATTTGCAAGTATTACGTTATTTGCAAGTTTTGTGTTGTGTCCGAGGTGCGCATTCGTCATTAACAAACACTCATCGCCTACCTGTGTAACTCCCCCTTCTCCAGAGGCACGGTTGATTGTGACATATTCTCTGACCTGAACTCTTTTTCCGATTACGACTTTTGTCGGTTCATTTTTGTATCCCAAGTCCTGAGGCTCTGTTCCGATGATTGCTCCGCTGTAAATCATAGAATTTTCTCCGATTTCAGCAAATTCAACATGGGCATAGGGTCTTATGATTACGCCTTTGTCAATTTTGACATTTTCACCGATAACGGCAAATGCACCGATTTCAACATCGTCAGCTATTTGTGCGCTCGGGTGGATGATTGCAGTGTTGTGAATTTTTGACATTTTCATACCTCGTCTTTAAGTTTTAGTGTTTATCCTGAATAGCTACCATAAGTTCTGCTTCGACAGCTGCTTCTCCGTCGACATGTCCCATTACTTTGGCTTTAACAATAGGACCGCGCATTTTAATTACTTCAGCTTCCATATCAAGGCGATCCCCCGGTCTTACGACTCTTTTGAAACGTGCATTATCAATTCCGGCGAAGAGGGCAAGTTTACCTTTGTATTCAGGCATAGTCATAACAAGTCCTGAGCATAGCTGAGCCATTGCTTCTATTTGTAAAACTCCCGGCATAACAGGATTATTGGGGAAATGTCCCTGAAAGAAGTTTTCATTCATTGAAACATTTTTATAGCCTTTAACATATTTACCCGGGACGCATTCTGTAATTTTATCAATCAGCAGAAACGGATATCTGTGGGGAATCAAATCCATTATCTGCATGATATCAAAACTCATTTTGCTTTCTGTTTGTGTCATTTATATCTTCTCCTTAACTATAATTAAGTTATTCATTTTTTTTGCTGTTTCAACATGCAGAAAGTGTCCTGCTTCTTTTGCAATAATCATTGCATTCATAGAAAGAGGGTTGAAACCTGTAAGCATAAAATCTCCTATGAGATCAAGAATTTTGTGTTTGGCTGGTTCATAGAGGCTTCTTAGTTCTGTTGTGTAACCATCATCCGTAAGACCTACCGTATTCTCGATATTTACGCCTTTTGCCAATCCCATTGCCTGAATTTTCTCGAGGTCTTTGAGATATCCGAAGGTTCTTGCTTCAATAATTTCTTTTTTATCCGTATTTTTTGTAAAGTTAACCCATCTTTGAGAAAGGTCTTTATGGTTGAAGTTTACCATATAACTTATGTTCAGCGAGTCAGAAGGAATTACGCTGACAAGCGAGCTATTGTGGATAAAGTTTACCGGTTCTTTGATTGCAAGAGGTTCTTGTTCATCGTCAGTTATACCGGCTTCGCAAAAAGCTTCATACCATCCTTTAGCGCTACCGTCAAGAATAGGGAGTTCTTGGGCATTTACGCAGACATCAAGACTATCGATGTTGCAGAATGCACATGTTGCCATAAAGTGTTCGATAAGCATTATGCTGGCATTGTCTTTTGCCAGTACCGTACAATTTTGTGTTGATACGACATTTTCAGCTTTTGCAGGGATTTCAGTGTTGTTGACAAAGAATCTTATTCCTTTTTTATCTGATGGAAAGATTTCGACAGAAGAGTCTATTCCGCTCATCAGAGCTGTTCCATGTATGCTTATTTGTTTTTTTAGTGTTGCCATTATTCTTCCTCTTGGATTGTTGAGAACATCTCTTCGATTTGTTTTTGATATTTTTTAAAATCTTTTACGAGAGATTCCATTTCTTTCATATATTTTATTTGTTTGATGAACTGTTTTCGAGGAACAGCGGGGATACCGATTACGATGCTTTTTTCAGGAATGCTTTTGCTTACGCCTGATTTTGCCATAACTATTGAGTCAGCACCGATATTGATATGATCTGCCATACCGACCTGACCTGCGAGAACAACTCTATCTCCAATGTTACAGCTTCCGGCTACTCCTACTTGAGAGATAATCATACAATTTTCGCCGACTTTGCAGTTGTGAGAAATCATAACCAGATTATCGATTTTTGTTCCGTTACCGATAACTGTATTTTCAACGGTGCCTCTGTCGATAGTTGTATTTGCCCCGATTTCTACGTCATCACCTATTACTACGGAGCCTATTGATGGAATTTTGTAGATTCTTTGAGAAGAAAAATCTCCCTGTACATTACCCTGTTCTTTTGCTGCTTCGATAGTGCTCGGGGTTTCCGTTACAAAGCTGAAGCCATCCCCTCCTATGCTTGCCCCGTGGTTGATTATTACTTTATTACCGATTTTAATAAAGTCGCCTATGTTAACTCCTGGGTGAAAGAGGCAGTTTGCTCCGATTGTTGTGTATTTTCCGACATAGCAATTCGGCAGAATTTTTGTGTTGTCGCCGATTTCAACCCCTCTTGATATGACGACATTTGCACCGATTGATACATTTTGTCCGAGTTTTGCTTCGGGGTGTACTGTAGCTGTCGGGTGTATGCCTGATGGAGCATCAGGCGGAATATAGAAGAGGTGCAGAAGTTTCATCATTGCGAGTCTTGGTCTTTCGACTTCTATTGTTGATATATGGTCAAAGTTTACGCCCAGAGGCACAAGAGCTGCTTTAGCGTTGCACTGTTGGAGATTTAGAATTTCTTCTTCCGAAAGAGCAAGCGCAAGAGTGTTTTCGTCTGCTATTCTCGGAGGACCGATACGTTTGACTTTTGTATCCGTTTTTTTTGTAAGGATACCGCCTATAATTTCAGTAATTTCTTCGAGTGAATAGTTCTTTTCTGTATTCAACTTCCTAACCCCTCATATATCTGTGTTATTTCTATATTTTATTATTAACAACGGTTTTTCGCAAATAAATTATTTTAGTTAGTTTTCATTTTTTCAATGATTGATGTTGTTGATTTGCCTTCCACAAAGTTTATAAACACCATTTTTCCGTTGTTTTTCATAATTACTGGATATTCAGGCAGCGTTGTTGCGTCATAGTCACCGCCTTTAGTGTGTATATCCGGTTTTATTATATCAAGGAGTTTTGATGGAGTTTGCTCTTCGAAGATTATGACATAATCAACGCTTTTGAGTGCAAGCAAGACTTCGGCTCTATCCTGTTCGTTATTCAGAGGTCTTGAGTCGCCTTTGAGCTTTTTTACAGAAGAATCAGAGTTGAGACATACAATCAATATATCTCCAAGTTTTTTTGATTCTTCGAGATATCTTACGTGTCCTACATGCAGGATGTCAAAGCAGCCGTTTGTTGTTACTATTGTTTTATTTTGTTTTTTGAGGGTTTGTATTGTTTGAACAAGATTTTGTTCGGTTAATAAATTTTTCATACCTATTATCCTTTTTGAAAAGGCGGAAAGTTCATTTCCGCCTCAGAGTTGTTATTATTTCTGTTTTTCATCTTTTTTGACAGTTTGTTGTGATTCTTTGTTAAACTTTTTCATTACATCTTTGAGTTCCTGTTGGATTTCTGCCGGGTCATAACTTTTGTCTACGTAAACAACTTTTGTTTTTGATTTCAAACTGTCGATATATTTTTGAAGAGAGGAGATTTTCTTTTCATTTTCGAGGTAAGTTCTGATATCTCCTTTAACTTCTTCAAATGGCATCACACCTGCTTCTTTTCTGTCCGTAACTTTAATGATGTGATAGCCTGCCATTGTTTGGATTACAGAATCAACCATTTCTCCCGGTTTTGTGTTGAAGGCTGCTTTTGAAAATTCTTCAGGGACTTCTTGTTGTGCAAAAAATCCGAGATCTCCGCCGAGGTTTGCTGAACTCAGGTCTTCTGATTCTTTTTGTGCAGTTTTTGCGAAGTTTGAAGAATCTTTTTTGAGTTCAGCCAAGATAGCATTTGCTTTTGCTTTTCTTTTTTCCATTTCTTGTGAGGCTTGAGATGTTATTGTCGAGTCGTTTGTTTTGGGATTTTTGTTTTTAAGTTCTTCTTTAATTTCTTCTTCGTTTGCCATAATCAGAATATGAGAGGCTCTTACCATATCCGGATAGACAAATTTTGATGATTTATTTTCGTTATAATATTTTTCAATATCTTTGTCTGAAATTTTATCGGTATTGATTTTTTTGAGCAGTTTGTCAGCTTTGAGTTCTTTTTCAACTGCTTCTTTGTATTGTTGTTCCGTTGCGCCTGACATCTTTAGTCCTTCGAGGAAGTTTTTTCTGCCTCCTACCAGAGTATAGATTTTGTCCATTGCTTTGTTCATTTCTTCATCGGAGACGGTTATATTCATTTTTTTGTATTCTTGTTCAAGCATTTCTTTAATGACGAGTTCGTTGACTATTCTGTCTTTCATAACAAGATTCAAGAAGCGTCCTTTGTCTGAGTTTTTGTCTTCTTTTTTGACAAGCGAGCTTGATGCTGATTGATTGAACGCATCGTCATACATTTGTTTGGTGATATTTGTATCGTTTACTTTTATGATTACGTCTTTCCCTGATTTAAAAGATGAACATCCTGTCATAAATACGGATGAAGCAATCAACAGGGATAACAAAACTTTTTTCATCTATAAACTCCTTAAACATCTAATAATTTATTTTGTATTTTATTTATACCATAAAACAGTGTTTCGAGCATGGCAAATAATTCATTTGTACCCATGTGGGCGTTGTTCAGTATAATAATTGATTTTGCATCTTTTGATGATTCAGGTGCTTTTGTCCATTTAAGCAGGCGCAATAGTTTTTTGTCGAGGTGGTTTGCCAGGTATTTCCATTCATTTTGTTCATATTCGGTATAAATTCTTATTCCAGAAGGTGTTTCTCTTATGAAATTTATGCCGATTCCTGTTGCAAGAAGCCTTATTTTGATTACTTTTATGAGTACTTCTACACTTTCAGGTATTTTTCCGAAGCGGTCTTCCCATTCGTCTTTTATCAGAGTAAGTTCTCTTAGATTTTTAACATCAGCGAGACGTTTGTATTCTATCATTTTTTGATTTTCATCACCTACCCATTCATCGGGGATATAGGCTGTTACATTGATGTCGACAGCCGGAGGGGTAATTTTTTCGACTTTTTCTCCTTTTAGTTCTCTTATTGCTTCATCAAGCAGCTGGCAGTAAGCGTCGAAGCCGACGCTTATCATATGACCGTGTTGTTTATGTCCCAATATATGCCCTACTCCTCTGATTTCTAAATCTCTCATTGCTATTTGATAGCCGCTGCCGAGAGTTGTAAAGTCTTTGATAGCGTTGAGTCTATCAGATGCATCTTTTGTAAGAAGTTTCCCGGGACGGTAAAAACAGTATGCATAAGCCTGTCTTTCGCTTCTTCCAACTCTGCCTCTTATTTGATAAAGCTGGGCAAGACCGAATCTGTCAGCGTCATAGACAATCATTGTATTTGCATTTGGTATGTCTAATCCTGATTCGATGATAGTTGTACAAAGCAAAACATCATATTCTCCCTCTGAGAAGGCGTACATAATTTCTTCGAGTTCTTTTGGGGGCATTTGTCCATGAGCGACGGCAATATTTATATTTGGCATATGCATTCTCAGTTCATCGGCAAATTGATGTATTGTTTCGACACGATTATAAAGAAAATATACCTGTCCTTCTCTTTCAATTTCGTGGTTGATTGCTGATTTTACGTAGTTGATGTTGTATTCTCCGACGTATGTTTTGATTGGCGCACGGTTTACGGGAGGAGAGTTGATGAGGCTCATCTCCCTGACTCCTGAGAGTGACATATATAGTGTTCTTGGAATAGGTGTTGCAGAAAGAGTCAGGACGTCTACATTTGCTTTCAGTTGTTTAAGGTTTTCTTTGTCTTTTACTCCGAAGCGGTGTTCTTCGTCTATAACCAAAAGTCCGAGATTTTTGAAATGAATGTCTTTTTGCAGGAGTCTGTGCGTGCCTATAACAATATCAACTTCGCCTGTTTCGATGTCTTTGATGAGTTGTTTTTGCTCTTTTGGCGTGCGAAATCTTGATAGCAGGCCGACTTTCATCGGGTAAGGCTTAAATCTGTCAGATATATTCAGGTAGTGCTGTCTAGCAAGAATTGTTGTGGGAACGAGCATGGCTACCTGTTTGCCTGAGAGAACTGCTTTGAAGATTGCTCTGATTGCCACTTCCGTTTTACCGAAACCAACATCGCCGCAGATGAGTCTGTCCATAACTTTTGGTGATTCCATATCTGATTTTGTATCTTCGATGGCTTTTAGCTGGTCAGGCGTTTCTGTGAAGGGGAATGCGTCTTCCATTTCAATTTGCCAGGGAGAATCCTGTTCATAGACAATGCCTTCTGCTTTTGCCCTTCTTGCATAGAGAAGAAGCAGGTCTTGAGCAACTTCTTCGATTGCTTTTTGAACTTTTGTTTTGGTTTTAACCCAGTCATCACCGCCCATTTTTGATAGTACAGGGGGTTGGTTGCCTGAGCCTCTGTATCTTGATAGGAAGTTGATTTGTTCTGCCGGAATATGGAGTTTGTCTTTTCTTGCGTATTCTATTGTGAGATAGTCTTTTATTTCACCATCGAATTCCTGTTTTGTAAGACCAAGATATCGACCTATTCCATGGTGCAGGTGAACGACGTAGTCACCTTCTTTGAGGTCGTTGATGTTTTCGATGTATTCTGCTTTTTCCTTGTTGAGGAGTTTTTTGGTAACTGTTGTTTTCTTGATTTTTTTATTAAAAAATTCCGTATCAGTGAGAATTGTGAGTTTCAGGTCTTCTGAAGAGAAACCTTCCGTCAGGTCAAAGTTGCAGATTAGGACATCTTTGTAGTCAATGTTGGTGTTTAAGTTTTTAATATTCTGGTAGGGGATTTCGTTTTCTTTGAGAATTTCTGCTGCTCTTTGAGGATAAGTTGTTGATATGATTATGAAGTTGCCTTTTTGGCGGTGTTGTTTGATATAGCTAATCAGAGAATCTTTATCAGTACCGAATTTTGGTGCGGGTTCGCATTCTATTGAGTCGTCGAATTCGAATAAATCGCTTATGAAACTGTCAAGATAAAATCGTTGAAACTGGGTCAGGTATTTTTCAATATTTTCATAATCGTTGTGAAGAAGCCGCGGTATTGGCAGAAGCAGTCCTTGATTAAGAGAGTTCTTGTATTCTTCAGTATATTTTTTATGCTGGAGTTCTATTTTTGACAGAATTTCCGGTGTTTCAACCGTGATAATAAGAGTTTCAGGCGGAAGATAAGAAAATACGGTATCAAATTTGTTTTCGATATAAGGGGCGAAGTATTCTATGCCTTCGAAATAAAAATTTTGTTCGAGGTCTTCTATTATGCTGCGGTAGGTATGCAGCAGGGTATCTTTTGCACTTTCATCATCAAGTTTTTTTTCTTGAGAAGAGTATGCATTATCGAGATTTTTTTTGAAATTTTCGAGGTTTTGTTTTTCCAGAACAACGCTGTATCTTGGATTGATTGAAATTTCTTTAATGTGTTTTGTTGTCCTTTGAGAGTCAGTTGAGAAGTGTCTTATGCTCTCGATTGTATCGCCCCAGAACTCGAGTCTTACAGGATCTGTATTTGATGGGAAGATATCAAGAATATCCCCTCTAAGACTGTATTCCCCTGCATCAGATACCATTGTTACTCTTCTATATCCGATGGAAGATAATTGTTTGATCAGGTCGTAGGGATTGATTTCCTGTTTTTTTTCAAGATATACAGAATACTTTTCGAATATTTTTTGATTCGGATAAAGATCCATCAGGCTTTTGGCAGAACATAGCAGGATGTCTGTTTTTCCGTTTTGGAAGTCTTTGAGTTTTTGTCTGTTTTGATGAAATATAGAAACGTCAGAATAGAGCAATTCGTATGGTGATTGTTCTGTTTGGTCAAGGAGGCTGATATTTTTATCAGTAAGATTTTTCAGGCTTTCCAAAAAATTAAGCATAAGCTGCTGGCTGTTTATTATGATAAAGAGAGGTTTGTCTGTTTGTTCAGCAAGCTGGCTTATGAAGACTTCCTTGGCGCTCGAGTTCAGTCCAAAGAGTCCTTGGAGTTTTTTGAGGATTATTCTTTTGATTGTTCTTGAAAGTTTTTCTGATGATTGGAGATATGTTTTTAGAATTTCCTGTTCTGTTTTAAGCATTTTTGTTTGTCTTTAAGAATAACAAGATATAGTATATCATGTCCTTATTTTATTGTACTCTGCTAGCTAATTGTAATATTATATTTAGTTTTTTAAAATATATAAGCAGTTGATTGGAAATTTAGCAAAATGTTATATACAATTAAACTATACTAAACTGCAGGAGGAAAATATGAAGCTGAACAATTTGATTATACTTTTGATATTTGTTGTTCCCATAATATTTTATACTCTGATGAAGGGAGCCGAAGCAAATCCGTCAGTTAAGCTTGGGGCAAAACCTGTTGTAATAATGGTGTCGTCTTCTATGTGCGGTGAGTGCAAAAAAATGGATGTGATTGTTCAGGAAGTGCTTCCAGAGTTTGAAAACAAGATTGATTTCAAAAAAATGTATCCAGAAAATGAGGAAACACAGCAGTATATAAAGAAATATAATATTACACTGACCCCGACTTTTTTGATGTTCAACAAAAAAGGTGATTTGAAGAAAAAGATAGAGGGGGCGGTAACTAAGGAAAATTTCAAGAATTATTTAGAAGAATTGAATAATGGATAATTTTGTTACACAACACTTTTCGCAGTATTTGACGAACTTTCATGGGATGTCGTTGATACTTGTTCTTTTTGCCTTTCTCGGCGGGCTTTTATCGTCGCTTTCTCCTTGTTCATTGGGGCTGTTGCCATTGATTATAAGTTATGTCGGCGGTCAGAATGAGAAGAAAAGCTGGCGATTGTATGTTCAGGTATTTTTCTTCATAGTCGGTTTAGCTCTTACATTGACAGTAATTGGGATCATTTGTGCGGCAACCGGGCAGATATTTTCTGCACAGTCAAGGACTATATGGGTTTTGATTCTTGCTTCAATGATTCTTGTGATGGGTTTGCAGATGATGGAGGTGATATCTCTTCCAATTCCTGCTGTTGTAAAAGAATTGCCAAAAAATACCCATCATAATTTATTTTTTATACCTCTGTCGATAGGAGCAGCATTTGCACTTGGTACAACACCTTGTTCGACGCCTATTCTGGCAAGTATAATGGCTTTTGCCTCGCTAGAGTCAAATCTTTTTACCGGTGCTGTACTTTTGTTTACTTTTTCGATGGGGCAGGGATTAATTTTGTTGATAGCAGCATTGTTTACCGATGTGTTCAAGAAGGTTATGAAATTGCAAAAATATTCCGCTTTACTCATGAAAGCAAGCGGATTAGTTCTTGTATTATTCTCTTTGTATATTTATTATCAGATATTTTCGAGATTTATCTAGCAGCTTCTTTATTTTTGAATTTCAGAAAGAATTGAACTGAAATTATCGCTCATTTCTTGTTTAATTTGTTCTGCTTCAACGCTTTTTGCATAATCAACCGCTGCTTGACTTTTGACATCTTTTGCTGCTTGGTAGACAGCCTGAGTCTCTTTTTCTTGTTTTACGGCATTAATTATACCGGAAGCCAAATAGCCGACGATAGCTGCAGGTACAACAAATTTTGAAGCTGTTTTGATACCTTTTGAGTGTTTTTGTGCAAAGTTTGAAACTTTCTCAGGAACATGTTTTTTGATAGTATTGAGAGCTGTTTCAATTTTTTGAGGTATATTGAGATTTTGCACTTTCTTTGTTTCAGCTATTTTTGATGCAACTGTTGCTGCGCCTCTTGCAATAGCTTCGCCGCCGAAGAAAGTGGCTGCAAGACCTGTCAACATATTGAGAGTCGGAGATTCTTCTTTGAACTTTTTCAAAAACGGTACTTTTTCGCTCAGTTTGTTGTAAGCTTTGTTTGCTATCGCAAAACCGGCGAATTCTGCTCCGATATAGCCTGCAGATTTCAAACCTTTGACTGCTCTTTCAGCAGCATTCATTGGAACAGTCGCTATTCCTTGATTCTTCGCTAATTGTACCAGTTTTTTATCAGAGTTTAATGCGGTTGAAATACCATGTGCAATAGGTATTCCTGCTATAAGTGCAGTTCCTGCTTTTTGATGTTTTTTATTTTTCTTTTCGTATTTATCAGCAGTTAAATCATTGGCTACAAGATAAAGCTCTGAATCTGGAATTGAGATAATTTGTTTTGCCAGAGCCGGATCGCTTTTTGCTGCTTTATTAATATCAAAACCTACACTTGGTACAACCATTTTTTTCTCCCGCTTTTAGTTTTTATAATTCATAAAATTATAAAGTTGAAACATTAATAAAATTGTTATTTTTTTTCTTTTCTTTAATAAATATTAACATATTTTTTAAATTTTTTGTTGGAAAATTAAATTATTATGAAGAACAAATTTGCGATACACACACTCGGGTGCAAGACAAACCAGCTTGAGAGTTTTGTAATGGTTAAACAGCTGAAAGAGGCGGGTTTTGAAGAGGTAGATTTCAAAGAGTGTGCTGATTTTTATATCATTAACACATGTTCTGTCACATCACTTGTTGATCAGGAGTCGAAGTATTATATAAGAAAAGCAAGAAGGACAAATCCTGAAGCGAAAGTTGTTGTGACGGGGTGTTTTGCGCAGGTATCAAAAGATGAAGTATCAGCCATGCCAGAGGTTGATATGGTATTGGGTAACAGTGAAAAAACGGAAATTTTGAAGTATTTGACGAACCAGGAGCAGCGAGTTTTTGTATCGAATATATTTGAGGAGAAAAAGTTTAGAGATATATCCGCTCATCAGGAGAAAACAAGAGCCAGCATAAAAGTGCAGGACGGGTGCAACAACTTTTGTTCTTATTGTATTATACCGTTTGCGAGAGGAAGGAGCCGCAGCAACTCTCTTGATAATATATTGCGCAATGTAAGGGAGTTATCGGAAGAAGGTTATAAAGAGATTGTGCTGACAGGAATTCATCTCGGGCAGTGGGGATTGGATTTTGAAGAGAAGAAGTCTTTTCTTCATCTGTTGCAGGCTATTGAAGATACACCGATTGAAAGGTATAGAATCGGGTCTTTGGAACCTCCTGAGATAAGCGATGAAGTTATTGATTTTTTGAGTTCATCGAGAAAGTTTGCGCATCATCTCCATTTGTCTTTGCAGAGCGGGTGTGATGAAATTTTGAAGTTGATGAAGCGGCATTATGATGTTGGGTTTTATTCAGACATAATTCATAAGCTCAAGATGAGTATGCCGGATATTTTTCTCGGCAGTGATATAATTGTCGGTTTTCCTGGTGAAACGGAGGAGCAGTTCAAAGAAACTTATGATAATTTATCGAAGCTGCCGCTCTCAGACATCCATGTCTTTCCTTATTCAGCCAGGAAAAATACTCTTGCATCAAAAATAGAACCGAAGGTTGCAGATGATAAAAAAAGGGATAGAGCTGATAGGTTGAAAGAACTTGCTCATGAGAAAAAAAGAGAATTTCTTGAGTCGATGAGAGGGCAAACTCTCAGGGTATTGATAGAGAGGAAGAGGGATAAAAAAACAGGTTATCTTAAGGGAATAAGCGGGAATTATATAAATGTTCTTGTTGATGATGAGAGAGATTTGTGCAATACGATGCAGGATGTTCTGGTGGAAAATATTTTTGACAGCAGGGCTTTTGGAAGAATAACCGGTTAGTTGTTTTGTATTTGTCATATAAATTCCTTGTATTCATTCTTGAAAAAGCTTTATCACTTTTATATAATTAGGTTGTAAGTATTTTCGGAGTTGATTTATGGATTATCAAAAAATATTGAGTTATTTGCCGACGGTTATAGAATCTTCATCACGAGGAGAGCGTTCATTTGATATTTTCTCGAGACTTTTGAGAGAGAGAATTGTCTTTTTGGGTGATGAAATAGATGATGAGATGGCAAATTCCATAATCGCTCAGCTTCTGCTTTTGGACTCCGAAAATCCGGGGAAAGATATCATGATGTACATAAATTCTCCCGGTGGTGTTATAACAGCCGGCATGGCTATATATGATACGATGAAGCATATATCTTCTGATGTAAATACAATTTGCTTTGGAGAGGCTGCAAGTATGGGAGCGTTTTTGCTTTCATCTGGAGCTAAGGGGAAAAGGATGGCCCTGCCTCATGCGAGAATTATGATACACCAGCCGCTTGGAGGTGCAAGAGGTCAGGCAACCGATATTGAGATTGAAGCTAAAGAAATTCTTAGAATGAAGGATACTCTCAATCATCTTTTGGCTGAGCACACAGGTCAGGATTTGAAAAAAATTCAGGAAGATACTGAACGTGATTATTATATGAGTTCAGAAGAAGCTGTCGAGTATGGACTTATTGACAAAGTTATTTTGAAACCTTAGTTTCTTCTTTTTTTTCAGTATTATTATTTGTATTTAGTTTTGCAGCATTAATCTGTGAATTTTTATTTGAATGATTTTGATATGTTTTGAAGATAGCTGAACCAACCAGATTCAACACAGCACCTGTCCCGAATGAAGTAACCAGCGCTGCAACTCCTGATAGTTGTCTTGCCATTGCATAGAGGTATGTAGCGACACCACCTATGAGCGGAGCTCCGGCTTCGAGTGTTATGCCTATTTTTTCGTCTTTTGTTTTGTTGCTTGCTAGTTGTCCTCCGAGGAGAGCAAAAGGAGCCAGAAGACCGAGGACATCTGTGGGGCCGTTTCCGACAACGATTTCTCTATCTTTATCGAACATATTATGTTCGCTTTTGAGAGAATCATATAAGCTGTCACGGGCATTGTCGCAAACAGTTTTGAAAGATAGTTTATCCTGCTCACTGAGTTCAGAGTCACGTATGAGAATTCGCATTTCTTCAATAATACCTTTTTTATTCGGTATTTCGTCAAATGCCTTGAGCAGGTTATCTGATGCTGAAAGAAGTTCTGCTTGATTATTTTCTTTCAGGAATGATTGATAATCACAAATAAGAGCTCTTATTTGTTTGGCTTTTTCGTCTCTGCCTATATTGTCCATTTTTTTGTATACATCGAGTTCTTTGGTCAATGTTTTCAAATAATCTCTTACATCTAAACGCAGTTTTTTATTTTTTATTTTGTACATTAAGTCTTTTGATTGATTGATTTGTTCTGACAATCCTTTACAAAGCTGCGGTATGTTGTTTGTCATTGTTTCTATACTTTCCTCAATGGGCGTGAAATAGCCTGAAATAGCGCTTTTTTCTTCAAGAAGACTATCAGTGACCAGTCCTTCTTTCATTTTGAGGAATATGTCTTTAATAGAGAGTCTGTCTCTCATGTCATGCATGCTTTTGTGCATTTTGTCTACTCTTGAATCAAATCCTTTGAAGTAATCTGATTTTGTTCTATGCAAGGATTTTGAAAGTTCAAAGAGCTGTTTTCTTGAGTCTTCCGGCAGTTTTTCACCGTTAAAGTTAATCCAGTCGAGGACTCTGTTTACTTTATCATTTGAGTCTGTAAGGGTACGTCTTGTTGTGCTGACGTTTATGTTTGAATAGATATCAGTAATTTTTTGCCAGGGTTTTCTTCCTATATTATCAGGCAGTGAGAACATAAATTTTCTAAATATTGTATCCTTGATTGGTGTAAAGTTAGCTGATATGTTGAGAAATTTGTTAACTCCGTTGTAGGCTTTATTTAACGCTTTTTCGAACATAAAGTGTGTGTCTTTATCAACAGCAGCGTATTTTAGTTTTTTGAAGCTACTACCTATATTTTTAAACAGTTTATTGCTCGAACCAGTTGTTAAAAATAAAAACGCACCTGCGAGCATCAGGCTCGAGGCTCCAAATCCGAGGATAACCATATCTTTAATACTTTTTTTATTTTTCTTATTTTTTTGTTTTGAGTTTTTAAGCTTTTTTTCAGGGATAAATTTGTCCGTGTCAGAATCAGGTTTCAGATAATACTTGCGTAATTCAGCAGTATTATCCTTTTTTTCGAAAGCCTCGAAGGCATTATTTTTTGGTATATTTATATAGTACTGATCCATTATCAATTAATCCCTTACTTATATATAAAAATTAAAAATCTATTTTTTTTGATAAAAAGAAGGGATTTGTTTTATTTTTTTTACATTTTTTTGACACTAAAAAACGGGAGATTACTCCCGTTTTTTAGTTTAAGCAATTTCTTCTTTGTTTTCTTCCGCAACAGGCGGTGTTGTTGATGAAGATGAAACTTCCTGAGGCATTATGCTTTTTGGCCATGGAAGAAGTTCAGCTATCCCTTTTTTCTTTTCTACCATATCAGCTGTAATCGTGAAGACTTTGATATCTTCTCTTGATGGTATTTCATACATAATATCAAGCATTAGTTCCTCAACGATTGAACGAAGAGCTCTTGCGCCTGTTTTTCTTTTAATTGCTTCTTTTGCAATCATAGAAATAGCTTCGTCTTCAAACTTGAGTTCCACTCCGTCCATATCAAGAAGTTTTTGATATTGTTTTATGATTGCATTTTTCGGCTCCGTTAGGATTTTTATTAATGCTTTTTCATCAAGTGCATCTAAAATTGCATAGACAGGAACACGACCGATAAACTCAGGAATCAGTCCGAATTTTAGGAGATCATCAGGCACCATCTCTTTTAGCAGTCTTGATTCCTGCATTTCTTTTTCTTCTATGCTCTGATAAGTTACGGCTCCAAAACCGAGGCGTTTGCCTGATGTTGAACGCTGTTCAATAATCTTATCGAGTCCGACAAATGCACCTCCGACGATGAAGAGAATATTTTTGGTGTCAATCTGGATAAATTCCTGATGAGGATGCTTTCTTCCACCCTGAGGAGGAACGTTAGCCACGGTCCCTTCAATCATCTTTAATAGAGCCTGTTGAACGCCTTCTCCGCTGACATCTCTTGTTATACTCGGGTTTTCTGATTTTCTTGCAATTTTATCGATTTCATCGATGTATATTATTCCTCTTTCAGCTTTAGTTACGTCGTAGTTTGAGTTTTGATAAAGACGAAGGAGAATGTTTTCTACATCATCACCGACATAACCTGCTTCTGTCAGAGTTGTTGCGTCAGCTACCGCAAACGGAACATCGAGCATTTTGGCAAGAGTTTGAGCCAAGAGAGTTTTTCCGCTTCCTGTAGGTCCGACTAACAGAATGTTGCTTTTTTGAATTTCAACATCATTTGTGTTGTCGCCGGTATTATGGAGGATACGTTTGTAATGGTTATATACAGCCACTGAGAGAACTTTTTTTGCATCATCCTGACCGACAATATGTTCATCCAAGTAAGCTTTAATTTCGCTTGGTTTAGGTATATTGCTATCTTCTGTTTTGATATTTTCCTGAGCTTTTTCTTTGTCATCAAAGAATTCTTCATCAAGAATTTCATTACAGAGTTCTACGCACTCATCGCATATATAAACTTCAGGTCCTGCAATGAGTTTTTTTACCTGATCCTGCGTTTTTCCGCAAAACGAACATTTTAGCCGGCTGTCATCTCTTTTAGCCATTTATATCTCCTGATTTTCTAATTAGTCTTCTGAACTTTTTTTCGGTTTTTCGGCGTGAGCAACCACTTTATCAATCATACCATACTCGAGGGCTTCTTCAGGAGTCATGATATAATCTCTATCTGTATCTTTTTCTATCTTTTTGATTGATTGACCTGTGTTTTGAGCGAGCAACTCATTCAATGTCTTTTTCAATCTTCCGATTTCTGCAGCTTGAATTTGAATATCGGTAGCTTGTCCTTGAGCGCCTCCAAGAGGTTGGTGGATAAGGATTCTTGAGTGAGGAAGCGCCATTCTCTTTCCTTTTGTCCCTGCAGCAAGGAGGAATGCTCCCATGCTGGCTGCCTGTCCCAGACATATAGTGCAAACATCTGCTCTGATATGCTGTATTGTATCATAAATTGCAAGACCTGCCGTTACGCTGCCACCAGGTGAGTTTATATATAGCATAATATCTTTTTCAGGGTTTTCTGAATCCAGAAGCAACAGCTGGGCGACGATGAGGTTTGCCACCATATCATCAACAGGTGTTCCCAAGAATATTATACGTTCTCTCAACAATCTTGAGAAAATATCAAAAGAGCGTTCTCCTCTACTTGATTGTTCTATTACTACAGGTACGAAACTCATTAATATTTATCCTTTCCTATAAAATCCCGTATTTAATAAAATTGTAACAGATTTTTCTATTTTGTTACATAGTTAACTTTATTATTTTCAACCAAAAAGTCGATTATATTTTGGCTTATGAGCTGCTGGATGAGAGATTGGAGAATCTGCGGATTCTTTGACATTTGATTGTAAACGGTCTTTTCATCCGTGTTGTACATCTTAGCCATTTCAGAAACTTTCTTTTCAATCGCATCATCTTCAAGTTTGATATTTTCGACTTTTGAAATGTGTTCAAGAACAAGAGAATTTTTAATTCTTTTTTGAGCTTCATCTCTGAGGTTGTTCCAGATATTTTCCTGTCCTTGCAAATCAAGGAATTGTTCCCATGATGTGCCGTTAGCGGTAACTTTGTTTTTGATATCTTCCATAAGAAGTTTTGCTTCTCTGTTTATCATTGAATCAGGGATATCAACCTGTGCGTTTTCTATAATCGTTTCAAGAATTTTATTTTGAGCTCTGTTTTTGTTTTCCATTTCTTCATGTCTTTTGAGATAAGATTCTATATCTTTTTTCAGCTCTTCGACTGTTTGGAAAGGTCCTACTTTCTGAGCAAGCTCATCGGTAATTTCTGGAACATTTTTTTGTTTTATTTCATTAATTTTAATTTTGAAAACGGCAGGTTTTCCTTTGAGTGTTTCGTCATGGTAGTTTTCAGGGAATGTGACGTTAATGTCAAATTCTTCACCTGCGGCATGCCCGACCAGTTGAGGAGCAAATCCTTCGATAAAGTTGCTGTGTTCTAAATCGAGAGAATAATTTTTGGCGCTTCCGCCTTTAATCGGTTCACCATCAACAGTTCCGTCAAAATCGATTACGACGATATCTTTATCCGTAGAGTTTCTGTCAGTAACTGTTTCTGTTGTTACAAATCTTTGAGCGAGATTTGAGAGCTCTTTTTCAACAGCGTCGTCAGGAGTTGTGTATTTTTCAACGTCTACTGAAATATCTTTATATTTATCAAGTTTTACATCCGGTTTGAGCTCGATTTTAGCTATGATATTAGCCGGTTTGCCTACTTCGTAGTCAAATGATTCTACATATGGTTCTGATGCAACGTTGAATTTATTTTCGTTGATTACATTGGCGAAAATATTTGGAAGCATTCTATTGAGAGCTTCTCTTTTGATTCTTCCGATGCCGACATGTTTTTCAACAACGTTTCTTGGAGCTTTTCCTCTTCTGAACCCTGGGATATTGACTGATTCGCTTACTTTTTTGCAAGTTTTGCTATATTCTTGCGAAGCAGTTTCTGCGTCTACTGTGATATCAAGTTTTACAGTGTTATTTTCCTGTTTTTCGATTTTTACGTCCATATTTCTCTCTTTCTTATTTAAAAATATATAATTATACTCATGTTATCTTGAGCATTATAAAACAAATATATTTATATTTAAACTATTTTTTGAAAATATTTGAAAGCCTTTATTTTTATAAAATTTTCATTATAAGAAAAAATTTATTTTTTATTTGCAGAGTTTGTTCATGCTTATATTATAATTTTTTATTATGAACAAAATTGTCAGAAAAATAGAAAAACAACATAATCTTTCTTTAGAAGAGCTTGTTTTGCTTATCGGAAATGACTGTTATGATAAAGATTTGTTTGAAGCTGCGGATAGAGTGAGGCAAAAATATGTCGGAGATGGTGTTCATCTAAGAGGCTTAATAGAGTTTTCGAATGTGTGTTCGAGGAGTTGTTTTTATTGCGGACTCAGGTGTGAAAACAGGAATGTGAACAGGTACAGTCTTGGTGCAGATGAGATAATTTCTCTTGCAGGCAGGGCTAAAGAACTCGGGTATAAGACGGTTGTTTTGCAATCAGGGGAGTCATCTGTTTATTCTGTTGATAAAATGGTTTATATCTTAAGAGAGATAAAGAAATTCGATTTAGCTATAACTCTTAGTATAGGAGAGAAGAGTTATGAAGAGTATAAACAGTTTAAGAATGCCGGAGCTGACAGATTTTTGCTCAGAATAGAAACAACAGATACTGCGATTTATAAGGCATTGCATCCTGATATGGATTTTTCAAACAGAGTGAAGTGTTTGAGAAATTTGAAAAAGTTAGGTTATGAAGTCGGGACGGGGTGTCTTATAGGCTTGCCTTCACAGACACCGTTGTCTTTAGCAAGAGATTTATTGTTTTTCAGGGAGATAGGTGCTGATATGATAGGATTAGGACCGTTTATTCCTAATCCAGATACTCCTCTGTCTTTGGAGAGGGGCGGAACTTTTGAGATGGCGCGCAAGGTTATGGCTCTTGTCAGGCTGTTGATGCCTGATATCAATATACCTGCAACGACTGCGATGGAGACACTCAGTCCTGACGGGCGTATTCTTGCACTGCAAAGCGGTGCGAATGTTGTTATGCCCAATGTAACAGATTTTGTGCATAAAAAATATTACAATTTGTACCCGGGAAAAAGCGGGGCTGATGTGCCTGCTGCTTTTGCCAAGAGAGCACTTGAAGAGAAAATAGAAAAAATCGGGCGCTTTGTATCTGAAGATTTTGGTTTTCGCAAGAAAAATATTTGATTGCCCGATTTTTTTGTTTGGTATAATATTTTGTATGTTGAAAAGTAAATATTTTATGTCGATGTGGCGAAATGGTAGACGCGCATGTTTCAGGAGCATGTGAAGAGATTCATGAGGGTTCGAGTCCCTCCATCGACATTTTTCAAAAAAGACTTTTTTAAAGTTTTTTATATATGGGCAGAATTTTGCAAGGAAAATTCTTGTTTAAATTATTTGCGCCTAGAACAGTTTCGCATCTTGTGGCACCATAAAGTTAAGAGCGGTGTGATTATTTTACATTAGATTAACAAACTATATTAAAAATTCTTTTGGATATTCAACTTTGGCATTGAGCAAAGAGTTTTTCTCTTGAAGATTTACAGCCATAAAATACTCTTGAGGAACATCAAAAGGAGATATAATATTAAACTCCGTTGAGGGTTTATACCCAAAACGTGAATAGTATTTTGGACTTCCTAATAAAATGGAATATTCAAATCCCATTTCCTTTGCTATTTTATGTCCCGTTTTGATTAGCAGGCTACCGATACCCTGTTTCTGAAACGGTGTTGCAACAGTTAAAGGAGCCAGAGCGAGTTGTGTTGTTTCCCAAACCTTAAGCTTGGTAAACAGAATATGACCTACTATTTTTTTATCTAATACAGCGACAAGAGAAAGTTCAGGAATAAATGCTTCACTTGTTCTTAACTTTTCAACAAGGTTATGTTCATTTCCATCAGAATGCTCTGCCTGTTTGAAAGTCTTCTTTATTAGATTGTAGACATATGCTCTGTCTTTTTCCGTTTCCTGTCGAATTATAATCTTTTTCACGACATATTTTTCTTTCATTTTAATCAGTATTACCATAAACAATTTCAAACATCTGTTTCAATCGTTTGTTATATATTTATTCTGCTGGTTAGAATGTTTTATCAGATATAATTTTTGTCAAAAAGTTTAGTATTTATCCGTTTTGGTTATTATTGTGGTATTTGATAATTTTGCAAAAAGATTTTGCAGTGCTTCAATTATATTTTCTCCGCTTGAAGAGCAGTCTGAGATAACCTCGTTTTTTCCGCTGAGGGTAACGATGTCTTGTCCTTGTTTGCTTTTTCCGTTGTAAATAACTTCAAATCCGCTTTTATGAAGTTTTTGGAGATTTGCTTTTATTTCTTTCGGTTTAAGTGCCGGTGAGTTCATTTTATACATAAAAAATTTTTTTCATCATCTGACTATTTATTTAATGATAGAAATTTTGCATATTTGATAAAAAAAGACAATTTATTTACAATGTTTAATTAAAAAAGCTGCCGGTATTTACCGGCAGCTTTTATTAAGTTGTGATTCCTATTTATTATAAGAAGTCAGTGATTCTGTGTAGATAGCTCTGACAACTTCTTTTGTAGCTTCAACAGGAGCTATACTCAACAAACCGTCAAGTGATGGGGTCGTGAATGCAAGATTGACAAGTTTATCTACATCTTCTTCAGTAAATCCTTCATCTATGAGTTTTGTAGTAACTCCCATATCAACAAGCCATTTTTCAACTTTTTTTGCAGCCTCTTCTCCTCCTGATGGATCACTTGAAAGGTCAGGAATTGCAGGTTCCAAAATGTCTGCGAGAGTTTTTGCTTTAGCGGGATAAATGTATTTCACTACTGCCGGCAGGATAATTCCTAATCCTAAGCCATGTGTCAATTGAGGTTTCATACCGCTGAGCGGGTGTTCAAGAGCATGTGTGAAATGCAGAAGACCGTTGTCAAAGCTTACACCTCCTAGCAGCGAAGCATAAAGCAAATAATATCTTGCTTCGAGGTCATCAGGGTTTTTATTGATAATCGGAAGGTATTTTGCAACCAGTCTGATACACTCTTTTGCTGTTGATATTGAATAAGGCGAGGCGACTTTTGATGTTGCAGCTTCGATAGAGTGGTTTACAGCATCGATTGATACATAAACCGTTTGTTCTTTTGAGAGTTTTGTCATCAGCCCCGGGTCATCGATTGCATAAGAGGGGTAGATGCAGTCGTAGGCAATTGCCGGTTTATACTGAGTTTCAGGGATTGTGACAACTGCAAATCTGTCAACTTCGGTTCCTGTTCCGTGAGTTAGGTTGATAGCGACTATTGGAACGGCTTTTTCAGGAATAAACTTGAATTCGTAAACGTCACGGCAGGTAACTCCTTCGTTTGCAAGAAGAATTGCTACACTTTTTGCAGTGTCGATAGGAGAGCCTCCTCCTATCCCCATGACAGCCGTAGCCCCGAAGTCTTTTGCCTGTTGTGCTGCTTCATCAACCTGATCTGCTGTCGGATTTGGGGTGACTTTGGCATAGTTTGTGTAGCCTATACCGTTTTCAATAAGCGCTTTCTCGACAACATCCCAAGCTCCCGTGCTTTTATAAGCACCTCTTCCTGAGATTACAATTATTTTTTCAACACCTTTTGTTTTCAAATCCTTCAGGGCATCAGATATTTTATTTATTGCTCCGACACCAAAATATACGTTCGGTTTTACCCTAAGTTCCTGTACTTGATAGATATCAATATCTTTTTCCCACATAGTATGTGTCCTCTAATAAACTTTTACTCACGCACATAATTATATAACATTTTGCGGCAAATTTACAGTTTGAATCCTTTTTGAATAAGCTCGATTGAGTTTCCGTCAGGGTCGTTTATGAAAGCTATTTTGGTCCCGTTTTTGCCCAGTTCAAACGGTTTTTGAATATAATTAAGTCCGTAGTTATTCAGTTTTTTTGTGAACTCTTCAAAGTTTTCGACTTCAAAAGCAAGATGTCCGAATGTTTTGCCGAGTTGATAAGGATGTTGAGGTTTTTCGTCTTCTTTGACAATTTCGAGCTGGGTATAACCTGTTTTGTCAGAGAGATAATAAAGAGTGAATTTTAAATCAGGGGCATATTTTTCTTTTACGATTTCCATATCCATCAATTCTGTATAAAACTTGAGTGATTTTTCTATGTTATATGCTTTTATCATTGTGTGTAAAAACTTCATATAAAACTCCTTGTTCTGTCTATCATAAGGGATAATAGTCAAAAAAAAATCTGTTGTAAATGTGGTGATTTTTTTGTTGTTATGATAACATTGCGTTGAGAAGATTATGAACGGCAGGCGGTTATGAAAAATTTTTGTTTGATACTTTTTTTATTATTGTTTTATGTTTCTCCTTCATATGCTGATGTATCAAAAACAGAAGACAGTAATATAGTTTTTATTTATATGAACGGTTCTAATACAAATTGCGAGAAATCAAAAAAAGGTTTTTTGGAAGATGTTCAAAAATTTCATCCTTTTTTGAAAAGTGCATTTGAGTCAAATGAGTATGCGGTCAAACATTTTTTGAAGGATAATAAATTTTCCATATCTTCAGAACCCGTTGCCTTTTATTGGGGAGATAAGAGCCAGTCTGAAGTCGGAAGGCTTGATAAAGAACTCTTAATCTCGAGCATATTCAGTCCGAAGATAGCACAAACTATCCGTTCATTTTTTGCTCATTGTATGCATGATGCAATCTGGGTGCAAAAACCGCATAATATGAGTATGATTACCTCAGAGCTGCATGAAAAAATTAAACAGGAGAGAGCTTCAGGTAATAAAGTGGTGCTTTTGGGATATAGTGCTGGAAGTTTTATTACATATCAGTATATTTTCAATAAATTTCCTTATATAGTTGAACCTGAGGAAATATTTTTGAATTCGAATATATCTGAAGAGAGCAAGGAGTTTATCAAAAATACTGAGGTAAAACCCACCTGTATTGATGCTTTGGTAGACTCAAATCTCGTTGTTGTTTCTACAAGCGGTAAGGTTGTTCCGGTTGAAAATGAAAAATTGTTGAAAGAAAAATATTCGGCTCTTGATAAACAAACAGATTGTTCATGTGCTTCTGCTGATGATATAAGAGGCATTATTAACTTTGGCAGTCCGCTGGTTTTATTTTATTCAGATATAAGCAGCAATGATTTTGATTTGAGCTTGTATAATAAATTGATGTATGAATATATCATAGAACATGATTTTTTCTGGATTACGACAAATTACAGAGAGGACCCTCTGGGATTCCCGTCTGCCACAAATTTGGATGTTGACGCTATTTCAAGAATTTTGGAACTTGATATTTCCCCTAGACAAGGCTTTTTATTTGATCGTTCCGATTTGAAGAGCAGAAGAACTTTTATGGGGGCGCATCTGTCTTATTGGAGGAATGCCAAGAAATTGTCAAAAGATATGGTGAAAACGTATGAAATAGGTCGAAGATATTATTATGGGGAAGAATAGGCAAAAGACATTTGTTGTTATAAATCTTGCATATATCGGAGATGTTATGGTGTGCAGTGCTCTGTGCGAGGAGATAAAGAAGAATTATCCAGAGTCAAAGCTTATTTTTGTTACGAATAACATTTCCGCACAGGTGGCTGAGGGTATTCCTTCTGTTGATGAGGTAAGGATTTTTGACAAGAAAAAAGAGCACAGAGGATTGCTCGGGCTTTTGAAATTTGCTTCGACTTTCAAAGATGTAGATGTCTGCTTTCCTGTTCACTCTTATGACAGAGGTAATCTGCTTGCTTTTTTGACAGGAGCAAGAAGACGAATATCTAATAAACAGGAGAAAAATCTTACACGTTTTTTGCTTACTGATTGTTTAAACACCGATAGTATTCATGTTGTTGACAGGACACTTGAACTGGTTGTTCCTGTTACCGGAAAAAAGCCTGAATCATCAATGAATTATAGAGTAAAAGATGAATACTCCAAAAGAGCTTTTGATATGATAAAAGAACAGGGTTATGATAAATATGAGCTTATTGCTCTTTGCACAAATACAAAAAATCCCGTAAAAGACTGGAATGCTAAAGAGGCTGCTGAGTTTATAAAACTTGTGAATAAAAGCGAGCGGCGTGTTGTTTGGGTTGGAACATCGAATTCTGCAGAGATGGCAGAAGAAGTTGAGAATAATATCGGAGATGTCTTCTTGAATTTGATAAATAAGACAGATATAGCCTTGCTCGGCGGGGTTTTAAAAATTGCAAAGCTTTGGTTAGTGTTGATACGGGAACAATGCATATAGGTGTTGCAATGAAAATGCCTGTTGTTTGTTTATTTTTTGTGCCCTTTTTGCTTGATGAATGGGCGCCTCGGGATGAATCCTTCACAAGAGTTATATTAAGTGAAGAAGGGATAAGCGCTTCATTGTGTTTTGAAAAGCTTAAAGAGCTGATTTAGATATTGATCTGATGAAAAAGAGCTTAGCAGGATACGAAAAAGACCATATAGTCTATGGTCTTTTTACGAATGAGAGGAAGTTTATTATTTTTTTGTGTCATTTTTTAATCTGTTTATTTCATTTTTTGTTCCATGCTCGATATCTTTGCCAGTCTGCTGCAGTTTTTTATCTGTTTGTTTCAGATCTTTTTTGACAGTTTGTTCAGCCTTTTTAGCTGCATTTTTTGTATTTTTTTCGGCTTGTTCCATATCGTCTTTGACTGTTTGTGAAAGAGGTTTTTTTGCAGATTGTGTTTGTGTTGAGCTTTGTGCCGCATTGATAGGTACAAATACCGGAGGAGTTTTTACCTCTACGATATCTGATGCATCAGATGCTAAAGATGAACAGGACGCAAATATTGCTGCTACGCACAGTGAAAATAACTTTTTTTTCATTTTTAATATCCTCATTTTTTTGAACAGAACGATATTAGCATGTTCTTTTAATCAGACAGTATTCCTCAATAGAGCAGTTATTAAGTGCCTTGCTTGATTAAGTCGTTTAAATGTTTTGTAATAAATTATTTACTAAGTTTTTGTATATAGTAAAATAAACTTAATTTCAAAGAAGAAATGTTGGTGAAAATCCTCAACTAAGCCGTAGCCGTTAAAGTCGGAATATTTTTTGGAAGAAGGCAGCAGACCTTTTTGTTAGTACTTCGTGATTTTAGGGAATACAAAAATTTTTTAGTTTTTTTATTTTTCACGATATCACTGGCAGGATTGTTAAAGATAGGGGTAAAGGATGGTATCTCCTCTAAGTACTCAAAGCGGAACATGCCCGCATGGAATGGCACCGGGTGCCTGTCCTATTTGTTCCGGTAAAACAGGCGGCGGTGGCGGAAGTTCTTTGAACACCCCTCGTGTTGCAGGTGAGATGAGCTGGAATCAGTGCTATTATGAAGGAATGTTGATGAAACGTGCTGCAGAGTCAGCTCAGGAGGCTGCTCTTCAAAGTCAACAAACGGCATTTTTAAATGCAGTGGCTCATAATAAGATGCTCCAGCCTGTTTTAACTCTGGCTGTGAAAATAAATCAGATTGCTCAAAACATTCAGGAGATTTTAAGCAAGCCGATATCTGCCGTTTTGAAAGACGGTGCACAGGCTGTTATGAACTTTGCCCGCAATGTGATGTCTTTTGTTGTGAACAATCCTGTATCAAATATGTTAGCGGCTGCTTTTGATGGTATAAAAAGTCAATTTATTAATATTACGGATAAACTGGCGGCAATTTACGGAGATTTGAAAAATGCGCTGTCTTCGGTCTTTGAAAAGGGTATAGACCGTGTGAAGAAAAAATTATCAAGCTTATTCTCCTTCCTGAAGCTGGAAGTTGAAGAAGAGACGGATGATGAGGAATTGAAGAAAATATTTAATCTGAAAACACTTACTCAGAAGCTAAAGCTTATGATAAAACAAGAGAAAGAACCAGAAGACGATGATAAATCCTAGAAATCCGTTTAATGACATTGAAACAAAACGCCAGCTGAGGAATAATACCTCAACCCAACGTAAAAATATGATAGATACCAAACAGGGTGTGATTATCAACACCATTCCGAAAGAAGAATCTTTGGGAATGGCGGATTTGAGAAGTGATTATGTTATTCCTGAGCATGCCGAGCTTCCGCAGGATTTGTTTGTTCCAACTTCATCAAAATATGATAATAAGAAGAAAAATTCAAAGAATCCTCTTCTTTATCTTGCCGGTGCGACATTGCTTTTAACCGGAGGTGTTGCAGGAGTTGCAAAACTCGGGAGCAAAATAGCCCGGTCAAAATTGAAAATTCCCCAGCTTAAGACACTTGATGATTTGAAAGATTTGACTGAGAATGCCGCACTTCGCCGCAGTTTCAAAAATTTTGTCAACAACAACAATGAGAAGCTTCCAGATATAGGAAGAAACATGAACCTGAATAAGGAAGAGTTTTTTGTATCCTATATGCTAATCAGAAATCCCGAGATAAAAACCGTTATGGCAACGGCAGCGTTTGCGGCTTTTTCGATAACAGGATTTGTTCTGAAAAATTTTGTTGACGGGGCTAAATCAATCTGGGTCAAGAAGAAAGAACTTGATGCTGAGAAGAATCTTCAGGAAAATCTTATTGATGTTGAAACCCGTGTGTTCAAAGGGAAAAATGAAATTATCAGAAATATGCTTTCTACTACTGCTCTTGAGCTGCAGAGAATTGAATCGAACAAAAAATATGACAAAAGCAAGAAAACGTTCAGCGGATTTTTGAGAAAAACTCCAACTTTCGGGCATGGGGAAGATGCAATGAAAGAAACGCAAACAGTTCGAGAAAAAACGAAGACTGAGGAGAAAAAACAAAATAAGCTGTATCCAATCTTAGGACTCGGTACGGTTGTGGCTTCGGTGTTATTTGCTGCGTCGGCGTATAAGAATATAAAAAAGGTTGATAAACTGCTCGGAAAAACACATGATGAGCTGTTGCAGAGTGTGCAGGAGCTTTTAGACAAGGCGCCTCAGGATGAGCTTTCAAAATATAAGGATAATGTTGTAGATATAGTGACGTCATTTAATTTCAAGGCTGATTATGCAGATAAGATGCTAAAAAAAGTCGGATGTGATGATGATGTACGAAATAATGTCGTAAACAGGTTAAGGCAATCAAATAATAAGTTTGCAATGACTCCTTATGAACTTGGAGGTTTAGCGGGAAACTGGCAGTTCTATTCTTATAACGATGATGCAAGAGGGCATTTTTATAACTGGATGATGAATTTGGGGTCAAAACCTCTCGGGATTTTGTCCGTTGTGCTGACAGCCGTATCAGGCATCGGGTATATAGGGAAACAGGGTATCGAAGCAATTCGTGATGCAGAGGTGAAAAAAGCAAATACTGATTCTGAACTCGAACTTCAAAAAAGTTTGATAAATACCGAGTTAAAGAATTTTTACAGCAAAAAAATGAGTTATGTAGAACCTCTTATGGAGGAGATAAGAAACAAATATCCTGATATCAGCGATGAAGAGCTGAGGAAGATGGCTGATAATGTTTTATCTGAAATTAAAAACGGTCCTCCGTTTGTTTATGCATAAGGAGGCGTGATGGATATTTCAAGAATTGTTGCGATGAGAGGCGGGTATGTTGCGGGAACTGCAATACAGCCAAAAGTTAAAAGGATAAATTTTCTTGTAAATAATCTCGGAAAAAATGTTGATATGGCAACTCCTCAAAGGAATTATGCCGTTTTTAATATGCCACTTGTCAACGAGCTTGTATCTTATAGAGAAGAAGCTGTTCCTGTTATAGAAAAAAAACTGGCTGAAGCAACTGATGAAAAAACAATATCAGAAGGACTTTATGTCTATGATAGGATGTTAGATGCGGGAGTGAAGGGGATAGATAAAATTTACGGCACTATCTCAAGGTTCAACTCTTCTCAGTCACCGACCGTTCAGGTTCTGTTATCGGGAATTTATCGTAAAACACAGGTTCCTGATGCTTTTGGACCTCTTTGCAGAATGCTTGCACAAACATCACAAAGACCTGTTCCGCCTGTTTTTGATCCGAGCGAGGAGATAGGCGGTGCAATTTTGGAATATATAAGAAACTACTCTTCTCAAAGTTTATATAAGCAAAACGCCGATGCTACTTGATTTTTGAAAATATTTCTTTTGTATTTTTTATATCAGAGTGCAGATATGAAAAAGTATGGTTGATTGCCTGCATCATATCTTCTTTTGAGGGGAAATAAGTTTCGTCAAATGGCATAAAATACAAATCCATCGGGAGTCCTCCTGTTTTATTCGGATAGATGTAGTCTACATCGAGTTTTTTTGCTCCGAGGCGGGTATAGAATTTTATGCGTCTGAGAGTGTTGATATCATCAGGATTTTGTTTTTCGACTTCGAGATAACATCCTTTCAGGTCTTTGAAGGTGTTTTTTGCAATGTGAAAAATTTCAGACCCGAAGCCGCAGCCGTGATACTCTTTGAGTATTGCAACATAGTCAATCCATATTGTCTTTGACTGTTTATCTTCTAAGAAAATCAGATATCCTGTCAGTCTTGAGTTGTCTTCAAGGACAAACAGCTTGTAATCAGGAGTATTCAACAACTTTTTGAAGGTGTTAAAATCCTTAAGTTCTTCAGGAGGAAATTGCTTTTGCATATCCTCAAAGATGATATCTGAGTTTTTTGCTTCTTTTAGTATCAGATTGTGTTTGTTATTCATAACAGAGATTATACCAAAACAGAAAAAGCTGTCAAAAAGACAGCCTTTTTTATTATTTATGAGTTATCAATCTTCAAATGGAAGAATAATTATATATTTATGCCCTTTTCTCTCCTTTTTGACTTTTGATACATTTATTGTTTCCGGAAGTATGAAACTTTGGGCAAAAGAAAATTCACTTTCATTATTTTTGTCAACTTTGCCGCTTTGACCTGATATATTTACTCTGTTTGGTTTGATGTCCACTTTGATGTTTTTTTCATTGTCATCAAAGGGTTTTAGATTAATACAGATTTTATAACCTTCGTTGTCTTTGAGCGGTTTTATTTTGACGGGATTTTTTGCCATAAGCTCTTTATCTATCATAAGAGCATCACGTTCAAATCTGTTGAAGTCTTCGTATAATCTTCTTTGAGCCATGAAATCTTTGTTTGGTCGTTCAAATCTGGCAAAGGGATAACCATGAGTGTGCCTTGCCTGGTCTACGATGTAGTATGTAGCGAGATAGGCACCAAGGAAAGCTGCAAAGCTGATGAGCAGAACTTTTACCCATCCAAGCACATGATGCAGTTCATGGTGTTCTCGGTCATAATCGTGTCTGTTGTTATTTTCGTCCATAATAACCTCCTTTGTTTTCGGCACTTTTGATTTTAAAGAAGTGTTCCCTCTTTTACAATTAGTAAGGTGATTGTCCGGACGGGCAATAAAATTTATTTTATTTTTTTCTTAAATCCGCTGTTTGTTCCTTTAGGAAAACCAATCGCAGGATAAAAAGACAAAGCGTCTTCTCTGTCAGATTCGGTAACAAGGATTATTTGTCTGCAGTCTTGTTTTTTTGCAAATTTTTCTATTTCAGCCATAAGTGCTTTGCCTACACCTTTTCTCTGTGCGTCTTTTGCGACAACAAGATTTTCTACAACAAGAAAAGGTTTGCAAGGACCGTATAATTCCTGGCAGACTATTCCCATAACTGAGCCTGTGAGTTTGTTATTTTCTTCTGCGCTCAGTATTATATAGTCTTCCCGTTTGTTTATTTCGTCGAATTTTTCTTTCATTTTTTCTATGTCTGATTTTTCATTCCAGTATAATCTGTAGAGAATTTCGAGTTGCGGAATGTCTTCTTTTATCATTTTTCTGATTTTCATTGTGTCTCCAGATTGTTTGCGTCTGTAAAATTCTATGCTAAGAATACTACATCCATGATAAAATTTAAAATATTATCATATAGCAGGTATGGGAAGTTATGATTACGGACGAAAAGAAAGATATTTCTCTCATAAAAGAGTATAAGGTAAAGAGTTATGAAGTTACCCAGAACAATGAACTAAAACCTTTTGCACTTTTGCATTATTTTGAAGATGCTGCTTATTTGAATGCAGAAAGCTACGGATTCGGTCACAGTGTGACTTCTTCCAAGAATTTGTACTGGTTTGTAGTGAAATATCACCTGAAGTTTGAAAAACTTCCGCAGGCCTGGGAGAAAATAAAAATCAAAACATGGCCGAGAAAAAACGGTGGTATTCAGTGTTTGCGCGATTTTGAAATTTATTCGGAAGACGGAAGAAAAACAGGTGTTGCAAGCAGTGCCTGGGTACTTGTCGGGGTTGATTCGAAACGTCCTGTTAATCCCTTCAAAACGCTTGAGTTTCCAAATCTGCCTGATGAGAGGGCTCTTGAAACATCTTTTGAAAAAATCCCCCCTGTGGCAAGAGTTGATTATGAAAAAACTTTTGAGATAAGATTTGATGACCTCGATATCAACAGGCATGTGAACAATGCAAATTATATAGCCTGGGCGACAGAGACTCTGCCTTATGATTTCAGAGTATCGAATTCTTTAGCCGAGGTAGAAATTCAGTATAAAAAAGAATGCACCTACGGGATGGTTGTTCTTTCTCAGGTTGAGTATGATGAAGAGAAAAACATTACCCTTCATTCTTTGAAAAATGCCGAGAGTCTCGAAAATCTTTGTGATATCAGAATCCGCTGGAAGGGTGTTTGATTTTTATTTTTCATCCTGCAATATCAATCTTTTGCCTGCTTCATCTATGATATCAAAAGAGTATAAGAGTACGTTATTATATTTCGGAGATTTTGTTTTGTCTTTTTTTCTGAAATCTTTTGAGTTTGTTTTTGCTGCTGTTTGCAGGTCTTTTGTGTATTCGTATTTCAGATAGTATATTCCGCTCAGTTTATCAGAGGCATTTTTGAGAAGTTTTCTTTCTTCTTCGGGGATTTTGTCATCAGCGTTGAGTTTTGCATAATTTTGGCTCGCTTTTAGACAGCTTTGTTCTGCTTTTTGGGCAGTTTTTAGAGCTTCGTTCAGGTTATTTTCATCAAGGAGTTTTTCTGTTGTGTTTGTATATTCCAAGCATTCATTTCTTATTTCATATATATTTTTTACAAACATTGTGTAACTCTCGAGAGAGGTTTGAGGAATATAATTCTTATCATAAGGTTCTTTTAAAAGTTTGATATATATTTGTGTGAATTGAATACCTGCCATGTTATCATTTAATTTTTTATATCTTGAAGAATTTACTAATAGCACGGGGATTGTTACTATGGGGTTGAAGTTTGAGTCTACCATTTTTTTAGAATCTTTTGTTGCCAGATACATGGTTTTTCGTAATTTTTTTTGATATTCAATTTCTTTTTTTATAATTTTTCTGTGTTCTTTAGAAAGGCTTTTGGGTATTTCAAGATTTTTATAATTTTGATAAGCTTCAAAACAACTTTTTTCTGCATCTGAAGGGAAGGGGAGTTCTTCTTTATGCTTTTGGAGATCAAGATAGTCTATGGTTTTTTTAAAATCTTTATCACATTGCTCGGGAATATCAAAGAATTTTATTCTAAAAACAACCATATCCCTGAGCTGTTCATGATAAGGATAAGTCTTTTCTCTGCCATTCAAAGAAAACAGCAGAGAAACAACAATTACTAAAACTACCATGGAGATAACAACAGGCAGAATTATTCTTTTTTTGAACAATATAGTATCTCCTATATTTAGCAGGATTTTATGATTTCATAGGCTGTTTGAGCATCGATATTGCCATGTTCTCCTAATTTGCAGCCTCTTTTTTCAAAGCGTTCTTTAATTTTTTGAGCTGCCTCTTCAGGGTTGATACCGTAGTCAGAAAGTTTTGTTTTCATTCCGATTGAATTGAAAAATTCTTCTGTTTTAATAATAGCGAGCTCTGCAGCTTTAAAGTCATCAGAGTCTTTAACATGGTAGACATCTCTTGCAAGGTCTGCAAGTTTTTCAAATTTTGAGGCTTTTTGATTTCTCCATAATCTCGGGAGGACTATTGCAAGTGACTGACCGTGGTCTATTCCATAGAAGGCTGTAAGTTCATGTCCTATCATATGAGTAGCCCAGTCCTGAGTACAGCCTAGGGAGAACCAGTAATTCAAACCGCATGTAGCACACCAGAAGATATTTGCCCGTGCGTCATAATCCTGAGGATTTTTCAGCACTTTGGGCGCTTCCTGAACGAGGGTTTTGATTATGCCGATAGCCCAGTAACTCTGCAGAGGAGTGTTTTCTTCGACTGTGGCGAATTGTTCCATTACATGAACATAGGTGTCTACTATGCCGTTGATTGTTTGCTTTTCAGGAAGGCTGTATGTTACCTGAGGGTCTATGATTGAAAATTGTGGATAAACTTTTTCGCTGCAAAATGAAAGTTTTTCATCCGTTGCATTTTTTGAGATTACAGAATTTCCGTTCATCTCAGAGCCTGTAGCTGGAAGGGTAATTACATCTCCGATAGGAAGTGCATTTTTGACTTCAGCGCCTTTTTCGAGAATATCCCACGGGTCATCACCTTCGTATTTTGAGGCGGCTGCGATGAATTTTGTACCATCGAGAGTTGAACCTCCTCCTACAGCAAGGAGAAAGTCTATATTTTCTTTCTTTATCAGCTCGACTGCCTGCATGCAGGTTTCGTATCTCGGGTTCGGTTCAATTCCTCCGAATTCAAGAGTTGTATGGTTTTTGAGAGCTTCTTTAACCTGATTGTAGACTCCGTTTTTTTTGATTGAGCCTCCGCCGTATATGATGAGAATTTTTTTGTCTTTTGATATTAAATGTTCGAGTTGTTTTATTGTATCTTTGCCAAATACTACTCTTGTCGGGCAATAAAATTCAAAGTTATTCATCACAATTCTCCCTAAACTAACATATCATTAGTTTAGCATTTGATGTAAGAAAATAGAAATCGGGTTAATGACCTATTTTTAGGAGGGTCACTCCGCTGATAATTAAAATTATTCCGAAAAATCTCATCATAGACATTGCATCATGGAAAAATATTACGCCGATGAGAAATGTGCCGACGGCGCCTATCCCTGTCCAGATAGCATAAGCTGTGCCGATAGGGATGTGTTTTTGCGCCATATACAAAAACACTCCGCTCAGAGTCATTGCAACTACTGCAAATAAAATCCATAAAACTTTTGCTGTTGTAACCTGTGCAAGCTTTAATCCGACAGGCCAGCCGACTTCAAAGATTGCCGCAAGAAACAAATATATCCAAGACATCATCATAGTCAGATTATTTTATTATCTTAACACTGCATTGTCAAATCCTTTATATAATCAGGGTTCTTATGATAATATAGATAATAATTTTATTATTAGGGGCGGGATATGGAAAAATTTATTCAGGGATATTCGGGGTGTGCAAAAACGTCGAAAATGCTTGAAGAAGCTGAAGTTATTTTGAAAGAGAAACTATGTTCCTTTTCTGAGATGGCATTTGTGACCTTTTCCAGAGCGCAAAAAGAAGAACTGTTTGATAGGAAGAGTGTTATACCTTCGCTTCGGGATGTTTGTGTTTTTGATATTGGTGATTTTTGCGGGACTTTTTTGCCAGAAGGTTTTAGAAGCAGGAATGACTCGTTTATTTATATTCACATAATCAGTAATATATGCGAAGATGTATTTTCTGATGATTACTCGATGAAGGCTCTTTTGAAGACTGAGTCTTTTGCAAAAGAGCTGTATGAACTGTTTTGCCTGTTCAGGAAAAATGAAATCAGATATGGTGATTTATCACGTATTTTGGATAGTGTATCTTTGAGTGATATAGATTTTGGCAGGCTGAAACTTGTATTTGAAGTTTATGGCAGATATTGCAAGTTCTTTGAAAATACAGGCTATAATGATTATTACGGGTTGATTTATGCTGCATTACGCTCTGCATATAAAAAGTACAGATATTTGTTTGTGGATGACGCAGAAGAGATTTCTCCCATTTTAAGAAAGTTTTTCTCAAGCGTATCAGAGGATGTAGTTTTTGTTGAAAATATTTCTTTTTCGGAAAAACAGAATATAACGACGACTAAGTGTTTAGAACCAAGGAGAAATCAGGATATTTTTTGCCGGATTGAGGCGATGAAGCAGAAGTTTTTGGAAGGCTCATCAGTTTCATTTGATTTTGGAAAAAGCGATAGTCTTCGGTATTTGGAGTTTTTAGGTTTTGAAGAAGAAGCTGCTTATATTGCGGAAGATATTAAGAAACATCTCTCAGAGGGGGCTGATTTTTCTGATTTTGCGATTATTTCGCTTGATTTACAGAAGAAACAACAACTTGTTGAATTTTTAAGTGCTTCAAATTTACCTTTGAATGTTGTTGCTTATTGTGAGAAATTCAGAAATTTCAGGATGAAGATGTACAGATATTTGAATATTTGTGTTGCTGCGAAAAAACTTTGTTTGTCTGAGATTTCAAAAGAGGAGTTTTTAGCGTCCAAGTTACAATCAGTCGTAGATGAACAGATTTTTCTTGAGGAGTTTGATTTATATTTTGAGAATATTTTGTCTGATATTTTTGATGATATATACAAAAAAGACAGATTTGTGTTTTTGCATGCTTCTTCAAAAAACAAGTCGCTTCTTTTGAGTGTATATAAAAATCTTGACATTCTCGGAGATGATGATAAATCAGCTTTCTTGAAAGAGATGAACACTATTAAGGTCGTTTATTCAAAGTTTCTCGAGTCTGATTTTGTCGGGATATCTGATGTCTTGCAGCAGGAATTTGTTGATGATGAGAGCAGGGAGCTTTTGAAAAAGTTCAGAAACAAGTTATATGCTCTTTCCGTGCTTTATGAAAAAATGGGGAGAAACTTAAGCGGTGAAGCTGTGCTGAGGTTTCTTGACAGTGATTCTTGGAGTTTTTCTGATAACAAGAACTGTGTCAGTATTCTTTCTTTTAATGAAGTAAGACAGAGGGAGTTCAAATATATTTATATTCCCTCGCTAGAGGATGAGAGTTTTCCACGGTATTCCCATGCGGCTTATTTTGTATCTCATGAAGGGAATAAAAATTTTTCAGATGCGCTTAGGGAGCGTTTTCCTGCCTTTTCCGAGTTGGTTGCATCAGATAAGTTAATATTCTATGAAGATTTAAAAAATTTGTATTATGCACTTGCAAAAGCTAGAAATGGTGTTGTTTTGTCTTATCATTCGTGTGATTCGAAAAGAAGTTTTTCTCCATCAATCTTTTTTGATTTTTTCAAAAATAATGATCCGGAAAATTTTTCTGTAGCATGGGTCGATTTGTTGAAGCAAATTGAAAATTCTTCTGTAGAAACACGGGAAAAACAAACTTCGAAAGTTGTATTTTCTGATGATGATGTTTTGAAGCTGAACGCATCGTCTATTGCTTCTTTTCTGTCATGTGAGAGAAAGTTTTTTTACAAAAATGTGTTGAATTTGAAGGAAAAGAGTTCGTTTCAGGCAAGTTACGGGACTGTTGTGCATGCGATACTCGAGGTATTCAACAATACATGTCTTGAAAATTATACAAAGGAACGTCTGCTATTTCTTGCAAATATTTTATTCAATGCAAAATTTGATAATGAAATCGCTCTGGGAGCCGGTTATAGCCAGCTTGCAGTTTCGCTTGTTATGTCAACAGATGACTTGAGTTTGTCAGAGATGAAGAAAAAATTTCTCTCGGCTGTTGATACTATGGAAAAAGGCGGTTTTTTTGAAGAAGTTCCCGACAGTGTATGTTGTGAGAAATCATTTGAGTTTGATTTACCTGAAGTTAAGAATGTTGTTATCAACGGAAAGATTGATGCCGTGTTGACAAAAGACGGAGAATGTTTTCTTGTGGATTACAAAACAGGAGAACCAAAACGCCCTCTGTCATATTATTTGAGTGATTACGGAGTAAATTTTGAGAGCGATTCTTCAAGAAATAAAGGTGTGTTTAGCGAAAATAACGTACGAAATTACCAGTATCAGATACCTTTGTATTATCTTGCGCTGCAGAATGCAGAGAGTTTAAAGGAGTTTAAAAATAAGGTGAAAACTCTTGGTCTTAAGTATATCCGTCCATCAATCAGGGGAGAAAAAAGAGGGTATTTTGAAGATATAATTTCTTCTGACGTTATCGAAGAAAAAAAAGATAAGATTATTGAAAATATCTCAAAAACAGTTGTGGATAAAATAAGAGGTACTTCCTCTTTTCCAAAAACAGCAGATAAACGCTGCTGCAGTTCATGTGCATACACATTTTTATGCGGTGAGGGGGAAGAAACTGATGCTGAACAGTAGGACATTATTTTTTGATGAACTCAACAATAACCAAAGAGCTGCGGTAGAAAATTCAATTGATACCTGTACCAAAATTGTTGCGGGAGCCGGTACTGGCAAGACAAAGATTATATCAAAACGTTTTGTAAAACTTGTTTTTGACTTGATTTCAAGAGGAGTTGAAAATCCTGCCTCTAAGCTGTTAGTAATTACTTTTACCGAAAAAGCTGCAGGCGAAATGAAAGAGAGGATATTGAAGGAATTACGAACAAGCGATGCAGGATGTGATATCGACAATTTGTGGATATCTACGTTTCATGGTTTTTGCTCGAGGATTTTAAGGCGTCATTCAATTGAAGTAGGGCTCTCACCGTCGTTTAAACTTGCAGATGAGGATACTCTTGCAAAAAAGTATGATTATCTTATTCGAAAAATCAAAGAAGGAGAGGTTTCGACAATTGAAGGTTTTGATAAAATATCCGGAACTTTAGGCATTGGCAAGGATGTTCTCTGTGTTGATAAGCTTACATCCCTTTCAGAGATAGATGATATTGATGATATTTTTGAGAATATATTCAGCGTAATAAAAAAAGTGAAGGCTCTCGGGCTGTCGCCTTATGATTTTTATAAGAGGACGTCTTCTGCAACAGTGGAGTATAAGCGTACTCTCGATAAAATTCCTTTTGGTTTTTCTTCAAAAGAAGAGTATATCACTGAATGGGAGAGAGTTTTGAGAGATTATATCGATGATTTTTGCCAGAATCCCGATGATGCCGTGGCTGATATTATGTCAAACAGCTGTGTGCTGAAGAAGAACCGTTCTCCAAAACCTGAGAAGTGGACTCGCAGTGAAACATTTGAAGAAGCAATAAATAAATCTAATGATTTATCTTTGTATCTTATAAAAGTCAGTGCGATTATATATGCGCTTTATCAAAATGAACTTGAGAAGGCTGATTTGGCTGATTTTGATGATTTGATAAATAAGACTGTTGAAGTTTTCAAAAATAATTCTTCGGTGCTGGAGTATTACAAAAATTATTTTGAACATATTATTATCGATGAGTTTCAAGATACAAACGGATCGCAGCTTGAGTTAATAAAGCTGCTGCTGAAAGATGAGAGCCCTAATTTGACATATGTAGGAGACAGAAAACAATCTATATACGGTTTCAGATATGCTCAAATGGAAAACCTGGATGTATTGCAGCAGTTTGTATGCGAAAAGTATCATAAGAACTATCCTGAAATAAAACTTGATATAAACTATCGCTCCACGCCCGAGGTGTTGGGTGCCGTCAATTATGTTACAACTGACTTTTTGCACCTTAATGAATGTCTTGAGGCGTACAAATCTTCTTGTGATATAAAGGTAAAAAACACAATTCTCACGGGGTGTCAGGGTGCTTATGACTTGAATGAGAGGCAGGCTGATTATATTGCATCTGAGATATTGCGTTTGAAAAGTGAGAAAAGTGTTTCTTTCAAAGATTTTGCAATACTTGTGAAATCCCATGCCCAGGCTGAATTTTTGGATTCAAAATTATCAAAGTATGGTATCCCGAGTGTGAAACGTGTTAATACAGATTTTTTTGAAAGTGATGTTGTCAGGACCGTTTTGGCAATGTTCAGACTTGCAAAGAATAGTTTTGATGAACTTGCATTAATAAAAATTTTATCGTTATATCTCTCTGATTATGCTCTTTTTGCTCTCAAAAAAACTGTTGATACTGCTGTTATGGCAGAAGTATCCGATTTTGAAGAACTGAAGAGAAAAAATTTCTGTGAAAAAATAATTTTTCTCAAAGAAAATAATAAATTTGACTCTATTGAGGTTGAAAATTATATCAAAAATTTAGTATCTAAAATTTTCTCTGTTTGTTCATATATCAACAAACATCAAACAGATATGTCTTTGCTGCAGATTTTTTACCGTTTTGTCAATGAAATCAAACCGTATGTTGCTGATAACACTGTTTCAGAGTATAAATCAGAAATGAACTTAAAAATTCTTGAGAGAGTGATTTCTGATTTTATGAAAAGCGAGTATTCCGTATCGATTGATAAGCTGTTATCTTATATCGAGAGAATAAAATCGGACAGAAATTTTGAACTCCCATCCTCCGGTATTGCAGAAGTTGACGCTGTACGCCTGTTGACGGTATATGCAAGTAAGGGACTTGAATTTCCTTATGTATTTGTTTGCGCTGTGCGTAATTATGTATCAAGGAGCGACGGTAAGGTTGTCCTTGATTTGCAATACGGGAATAAACCGGGTTTCGGGCTTATTATAACAAAACTCTCGGGAGAAGATACCCCCCAGTATATTGTATATAAAGAACTCTGGAAAAAAGTCAGAGAAAAAAACGAGGAGCTGAGGTTATTTTATGTAGCGTTATCTCGAGCAGAGAAATATCTTAATATTATTGGATTTGAAAATTGTCGTTCGCTTAAGGCTGCTCAATATACATATGATGTTCATTCTTCAGTTGAAAAAGAAAATATAATTTGTGAATAAGAATTGTGTTATAATTTTAAAAAACTTAGGAGGAGTTGTGTATGAAACAAGATTTGAAATTTTTTGCGGTTGCTATGGCTGCATTCGTTTTGGGAATGGGTTTGAACAATTTTGCTATGTCGGGAGTTCCTGCAAATTATAAAGTAGCCGTTGTTGATGTACAGAAAGTTATATCTCAATCATCTCAGGTGGCTGCTCTCAAAAAAGATCAGCAGGCAAAGATGAACAACCTTATTAACTTTGTAGATACAGCAAGAAAAAATATTGCAAAAGAAAAGGACCCAAAGAAAAGACGAGCTCTTGAAGAAAAATACAACAAAGAGTTTGACACCAAAAAAGCCGCAATTGAAAAAGAATACATTACAAAACTGAAGGCGATAGATACAAATATATCAAATATTGTGAATGATAAAGCAAAAGCAGGCAACTACAATCTGGTTCTTGCAAAAGGAGTTGTCCTCTTTGGCGGAACTGATATCACTGCAGAAATTTCAAAAGCTGTAAAATAATTATTTTTTTACATACATCTGAAGGAAGCTATTTATGCGGCTTCCTTTTTTATTTTGAAAAATTTGTTCACCCCGAAGAATACAAGATAATAAACACCCATAAGAACGATAATTTCATAAATTGATTTTGTATGCCCCTCCAAGTGTTGAAGAAGTTCATATAAGCCATATACGGGAAGGAATGAGAAAAGTATCAAACATATTTTGCGATACGGCACCTGCCATTCAAGATTTGGAATGACAATTATTATGCTTAAAAGGAAATACAAAACATTTGCGAATAATGTTGCAATTCCCACACCAACGAGTCCCAGCGGAGGAATTAATATTATATTCAAAATGACGCCTATGATACCTGATGCTACTTTTATGATTGTATCAATATGAGTTTTATTTATCAGATGATATTGCATGGTTGTATATTCCGCAAAGCTCAGAAAAAATGCTGAAAATCCGAGATAAGGCAGCAGTACGTAGGCTTCCAAAAATCGCTGATGAGCGAAGAACAATACTATTTCTTTAGAATAAAAAGACCCTATGGCAATTATGGGCAAAGAAATCAGCATAAAGTATTCCGTTAGTTTTGATATTACCGGACGAACGTCTTTTTTTTCGACATATAGATTGATTATGCGGGGAAATGCGGCGATAGGAATGATTGCAAAGATTGTCATGAGCAGAGGAAAAGTGAGATTGTACCCGACTCCCATCAATCCGACAGATGATATGCCTTTTATTCTCTGAAGTATAAATTTATTGCTCTGTGTCATCCCCCACACGCTTATTGATGCAATTGCAATAGGCGCTCCGTAGATAAACAGTGTTTTCAAAATGTTGAACTGAATTTTTTCAAATTTGAAATAAGAAAAAATATTGCTCTGGAACAACAGCAGAATATCTATGAGCGAAATGGATATTCCCATCGCAAGCAGAATAGAAACTCCTCCGAGATTTGTCATTTTGATTATTGCAACAGCCATCGCAATGGTCAAAAATTGATTTAAAATAGTCGAAAATGTGTATGCATTAGGTTTTATCTGCGCTCTGAGGATTTGGAACAGCAACGCTCTAATTGCAACAGGTATAATAAGGATAAGAGTTGCAAGAAAAACATTCATCGGTATTTTAAAGAAATCGCAGAAATTATCTTTGAAAAAAAATGCAGTTAAAAATAATGCGGATAGATTTATAATCAGCAAGACAAGAAGCGTTGTCAGGTATTTCGGAATATTTTCGTTTATCTGGTGTACTCTGAAAAATCTTAGTCCCGAGAGACCTATCCAATCGGAGAAAATTATGCACAGGAAGGAGAGTGCAGCAACTGCCATGGCATAAAGCCCATACTCCTGCGTTGTCAGAAGATGGGTATAAATCGGAACAACAATCAGATTCCCGAGAAATCCGACTATTTTTGACGGCGAATATTTCAACATATCCGTCAAAATAGGCTTCATCTGCTCGTCTATATTATTTTCAACTTGCTTGTTTGTTATTATCTCAGACATAATGTACTTATATTACGATAAAACAGGAATAATCTTATCGTATAAAAGGATGTTATTGGCAAAATGTATTGAAAATTTCAGATGTCTTTTAGATATGAATGTTGTTTTCTCATATTTTTATCTTAGAAATAAAAAAAATAATTGCTTAAACTCTGATATATTTTGTATAATAAAACAATCTCCGGATATATATATTTAATAGCTGAAAGGACAGATAGTTATATGAAAATACAATCACAGATTCTGGTAGCACTGGGTCTTGGGGCAAAACGAAACTGGCATATATTCTTTGCGATTATTGCAGGTGCCATTGTCGGTGCTTTATTTCCGGCTGCCAACCATCCTACGGTAAATGAAATATTTACTTTCGCAGGTCAGGTGTTTATAAGATTAATACAAATGGTGGTTATACCTCTTGTCGTTAGTGCGATTATCGTAGGTATAGCGAGTTTGGGAGACGGCAAACAACTCGGCAAAATCGGTTTAAAGATGGTTTTGTATTATGCTTTTGTAACTATCGCAGCTGTAATTATAGGAGCTGTGTTGGGCGGAATTTTTTCTCCTGGAACAAACCTCGAGGGGTATATCAGCCCTCAACAGGCAATGGAAGCTCAGCAGCAGTTTAATGCTACAGCAGCAGCTCAAAAAGAAAATATTACCAATATGTATTTGAATATGATTCCGAGCAACCCTATTCACTCTTTAGCAAACGGTGATATGGTTCCTATCATAATCTTTGTATTTATTCTCGGTTGTGCTCTTGCTGTAATCGGTGAAATTAACAGACCTGTTGTTTCTTTCTTCGAGTCGATATTTGCCTCGACTATGAAGATAACAGACTGGATTATGGTGCTGGCTATGCCTGGTATTTTTGCTCTGACTGCAGCTTCTGTATCAAACTACGGTCTGTCTGTTTTTGGAGATATATCAAAATTCCTTATATTAATCTTTGTCGGATTTATCCTTCAGCTTACAGTTGTATATCCTCTTTTGGTGAAACTTTTCAGCAAGTTGAATATATGGTCAATATACAGAGCATCTGCCGAAGCTATGATGGTTGCTTTTGGTACTGCAAGCAGTTCTGCCACTCTGCCCGTAACTATTGCATGCTGCGAGAGAAGAGTCGGTATTTCCAACAAGATTTGCAGCTTTGTTTTACCTCTTGGCGCAACAATGAATATGGACGCAACTGCTCTTTTTCAGACTATCTGTGTAATCTTTCTTACTCAGGCTTATGGCATTCAGCTTGATTTTCTGACAATAGTAATGGTTTGTTTATTTGCAATAGTTGCATCAAGCACCTGTGCAGGTATCCCCGGCGCAGCATTGATTACCATCGCTCTTGTTCTTAAAATACTTGGTCTGACTCCTGAACAGCTTGTACAGGGATTTGCAATTCTCTTCACTATTGACAGAATTGTTGATATGACAAGAACTATGTTGAACGTCACAAGCGACATTGTTGTCGCCTCAGTTATTGCAGATAATGAGAATGAAATCGACAGAGAACTCTTGAGCAATCAGGAAACCTGGAAAGAAGTTGTCTGATTTATAAAATATAACATTAAGCTAAAAGACCGGTCTATCAGCCGGTCTTTTTTATGATTTTTAAATTGTTAAATTTTTCTTTATTTTTTGGGGTATTTTGAATTTTGTTGCTTAAATTATAATATAAGGTTCAATAGAAAAATAAATAGAATAAGAAAGGGAGTGTCATACTCATGGGAAAAACAATAGGTATTGATTTGGGAACAACAAACTCCGTAGTAGCGGTTATGGAAGGCGGTAAACCTGTCGTTATAGCAAACGCAGAAGGTTCTCGCACAACCCCTTCTATTGTTGCTTTCTCAAAAACAGGAGAAAAATTGGTCGGTCAACTCGCAAAAAGACAGGCAATTTTAAATCCTGATAGAACTGTAATAAGTATTAAACGTCATATGGGAACTGATTTTAAAGTTAATATTGACGGAAAAGATTATACCCCGCAAGAAATCAGTGCAATGATTCTAAGAAAATTGGCTGATGATGCATCAAAATATTTGGGAGAAAAAGTAACTTCGGCTGTAATTACTGTTCCTGCTTACTTTAATGACTCGCAAAGACAGGCAACAAAAGACGCCGGAAAGATTGCAGGTCTTGATGTTTTGAGAATCGTAAACGAGCCGACTGCTGCAGCTTTGGCTTACGGTCTTGAAAAAGAAAAAACAGAAAAAGTTTTGGTCTTTGACCTTGGCGGTGGTACATTCGATGTTTCAATCCTTGAAATAGGTGACGGTGTTCATGAAGTTCTTTCAACTTCAGGTGATACACACCTCGGTGGTGATGATTTCGACCAGAAAATTATGGACTGGCTCGCTGATGAGTTCAAGAAAACTGAAGGTATTGACCTGAGAGCTGATAAACAAGCTATGCAACGTTTGAAAGAAGCAGCAGAAAAAGCTAAATGTGAATTATCATCGGTTGTTGAAACAAACATCAATCTTCCGTTTATTACAGCTGATGCTAACGGACCAAAACACCTTGATGTTTCTTTGACAAGAGCTAAATTCGAAGAATTGTCCCATGATTTGCTGGAACGCTGCAAAAAACCTGTAGAGCAAGCTCTAAAAGATGCTAACCTTACAAAAAATGATATAAATGAAGTTGTATTAGTCGGCGGTTCTACAAGAATACCAGCTGTTCAAGCTCTGGTAAAAGAATATACAGGAAAAGAACCTAACCAGTCAGTTAACCCTGATGAAGTTGTTGCTGTTGGTGCTGCTGTTCAGGCAGGTGTTTTGGCGGGTGAAGTTAAAGATATCGTTTTGTTGGATGTAACACCTCTGACTTTGGGTATCGAAACTCTTGGCGGAGTAATGACTCCTCTTGTTCCACGAAACACTACAATCCCTGTAAGCAAATCACAGGTATTCTCAACTGCTGAAAATAACCAGACAGCTGTAGATATTCACGTTTTGCAAGGTGAAAGACCTATGTCCAAGGATAACAAATCTTTAGGTATGTTCAGACTTGATGGTATTCCGCCTGCTATGAGAGGTATTCCTCAAATCGAAGTTACATTTGATATTGATGCTAACGGTATTGTAAATGTTTCCGCTAAAGATAAGGCTACAAATAAGGAACAAAAAATTACAATCACTAACTCATCAAATCTGTCTGAACAGGATATTGACAGAATGGTCAAGGAAGCTGAAGCAAATGCTGAAGAAGACAGAAAACACAAAGAAGAAGTTGAAATCAAAAACAATGCCGCTTCTTTGGTTAACTCAGCAGATAGATTGCTCAAAGATTTTGAAGGTAAAATTTCTGACTCGGATAAAACAAAATTGGAACAAGAAAAAGCTGCATTGCAGAAAGCTCTTGATGAAAATAAACCGGGTTCTGAAATCAAAACTCTTGCTGACCAATTCCAGCAGACAATATTCGCAATTTCTCAGGCTGCTTATCAACAGACAGCTGAGCAGCCTCAGGCTGATGCCGGAGCATCTGGACAGGCTTCTGATAATCAAAGTTCATCAGGTTCTGATGATGATGTTATTGATGCAGAGTTCACAAAACAATAAAAAACACAGCGTAAAACTTTTTTTCAAGGTCTTTCGAAAGAAAGACCTTTTTTATTTTGCCTATTTTTTTATGTAAAACGTACGGGATTGATTTTTTCTTGTATATATGGATATAGAAAAAAGCTTTACTGATTTATCTATCAGTTTGAATAATTAGGCTTAAAAATTTCTGTCGATTTTGATGCTCTGCCCTTAACACCACCAAGTATTAAAACATCACCGTTATCAAGCAATACTGCCTTATGCAGTCGTCTTTTTTTGTACATATTTGAAATTTTTATAAATTTATTTTTTTTCACATCATAAATTTCTGCACTTTTTAGATAGTTATAATATGGGCTGACAAATAATTGTAGGAATCTCCCTCCTTCAGAATTATGTCCTCCTGAAATTAAAATGTTTCCATTTCTCAATTTTGTTGCCGTAAAATCTTTAAAAGGGTCTCCTCCCCTTACTTCAGTCATTCTTCCAATAAGTTTAAACTTTTTATCCTTTACATCAAATATTTCAGATTTCTGAACCCCGGATGCTAATCCATTTACTTTTTCGTAGCTACCATTCAATATTAAAATATTTCCATTATCTAATTTTCTTAACAAAGGCTTCGAATGAAGTATATTTAAAGAATCAATCATTTTAAGTTTTTTTCCATCAGGGTTATATAGACTTGATTGTAAAGACGAAGACACTATTAATACATCTCCATTATCTAAGAGTATATTATTTTTAACATCAACTAAATTTAAATATCCTATAAATTCAAAAACTCTTGTTTTAGGATTGAATATTTCTATTTTGTTCTTCTCTTCTGCTAATTTATATAATGCACTCAGATAATTCGAATCATATATTTTCCTATTGTTAAAATCTTCTTGCAGTATTGGAGAATGATACATAACAAGAACATTCCCATCTTTTAATAATAATGTATCAATATCATAGATAAAAACTTCTTCCTGAGGTAATTTATCTATCTTTGTTCCATCATTTTTTATTATCAATTTATTATTTATCGGTAGAGTCAACTCTATTTTTTTGCTCTCAAAGTTATAGATAGAAAAAGCTCTGGAAATATTGTTATTATCATCATATAGGAGTACATCTGTAAATAATACTCTTCCATCATTAAGTAATAGCCCCTTTGAATTGTAATAAAAATCTTTTGGAAACTCTACCTCCTGAAATGAATTTGTTTTCGGGTTATACATTTCTGATGGCTTATGATGATATTCATTTAGATATCTTTCTTTTTCTTTCTTTTTTAAAGAACTAACATAAGAAAGTGCTTCCTTTTCAGATTCTGCATATCTTTTGTGGTTAAATCCCAAGATTAATACACGACCATCCTTTAACTTGATAGCTTCAAAATTTTCCTGTCGGGCATATTTCATATCAGGTCCTTTTATAAAGCTCCCATAGGTATTATCGTAAGACTCTTTATTAATAAAAGATAAACTAATTGATATTACTAAAATTGTCAAAAAAATATATATTCCAAACTTCTTAAACACTCAGACATACCCCTAAAAACTAATCCAATGCAGATAAGAGTAATTTTATCATGTTGGATATAATAAAGTAAAAATGCTGATAAAAATTGTTTGCATTAGTTCAAAAAAGATTGTTTTTCTCTCGAATTTGTCAGACAATTTTGAATGGTGCGGAAAATGAAGGAGCGATATTTTGTCAAATGTTATTGTAATCGGTGCTCAGTGGGGAGATGAAGGAAAGGCAAAAATTACTGATTTGCTGACTGATGAAGCAAGTTTGGTAATCAGATATCAGGGCGGCTGCAACGCAGGTCATACTGTTGTCGTAGGAGATGAAACTTTCAAATTTCATCTTATTCCTTCTGGAATTTTGTATGGTGATAAAATTTGCATGATTGGAAATGGTGTTGTTATACACCCTGAAGCGTTGAGAAAAGAATTGGATGGGCTTATATCAAGAAATATTGATACATCAAAATTGAAAATCAGCCCGCTTGCACATATTACAATGCCTTATCACCTTGATATCGATTCAAGCAGCGAGAAAAACCTCGGTAAAAACAAAATCGGCACGACCAATAAAGGTATCGGTCCTACTTATGTTGATAAATTTGACAGAATAGGTATAAGAGTTGAGGATTTATTTGATGAAGAGCAGCTTAATGCAAAACTTGACAGGGCAATTGCTCTCAAAAATAAACAACTTGAAGGCGTTTATGGATTAAAACCTTATACAAAACAGCAGCTGCTTGATTATTGTGCGAAGGCTGCAGAGATAATCAAACCATATCTCTGCGAAGATGCTGTTTATATGGTGTCTGACTATCTGAAAGAAGGTAAAAATATCCTTCTCGAGGGAGCTCAGGGAACTATGCTTGATATTGACTATGGAACATATCCTTATGTTACAAGTTCAAATCCTGTAGCAGGAGGGGCTTGCACAGGAAGCGGCGTTGGTCCTGCTTTTGTTGATGAGGCTGTAGGCATAAGCAAGGCATATCTTACTCGAGTCGGTGAGGGACCTTTCATTACCGAGCTTGATGATGAATATGGTAAAAAACTCCTTGAAATCGGACATGAATATGGAGTTACAACAGGAAGACCAAGGCGCTGCGGATGGTTCGATGCTCTTGTATCAAAATATGCCGTTATGGTTAACGGTTTAACCTCCATGGCAATTACAAAACTCGATGTTTTTGATACTTTTGATGAAATAAAAGTTTGTGTTGCTTACAAAGATAAAAGAAACGGCAAAGTTTATGACAAATATGTTTCCAATATCAATGTTCATAAATATTTGGAACCTGTCTATGAATCATATCCTGGATGGAAAACTGCTACTTCTGATGTGAAATCGTTTGATAAGCTTCCTGAAAATGCACAGAACTATATCAAGGCACTTGAAAAACTAATAGGATGCAAAATTTCTATTGTTTCTGTGGGGCCAGATAGAGCTCAGACAATTGTTTTGAGCAATCCTTTTGAGAAAAAATAATTTTTTCAAAAAAAATACTTGACTCTAAAGTATGCTGTTGGTATCTTATACATACGGTGAGAGCCGAAATAACAAAATAACATTGAAAATTGAATAATATTAAAAAATGCGTCTGTAGCTCAGCAGGTAGAGCACTCCCCTTTTAAGGGATAGGTCGCGCGTTCGAATCGCGCCAGACGCATTTTTTATTGCAATTCTTTCATATCTTCGTTGAAGTTTGCCCTGAGCTCATCGAGGTTTTCGTCAAAGTCCTCCTGTGTTGAGTCAAATTCGGACATTTTTTGTTTTAGGTTTTCATATTCTTCTTCGCTCAAAGACTCTTTCAGTGCACTGTCTATCTCATCCCATTTTTGCGCGGTGTGTTCTCTTGCCATATCAGAAGCCAGTGTAAAACCTGAAACACCGTATTTATCTTCATAGAGTTCATCAGCTATGGTGCCCGGTTCATCTTTATTTATGCCATAGTGTGAAATGGATGAATCATCTTCGTAAAGAGCATCATAGTTCGCTGATAAATACAATTTATAAAACGGATTTATTTGATCCAGAAACTGTGAGAAATAAGAATAGTCACCTGTCTTGAACTTTTCAAGGTCGTCAACATTCGGGTTGTCGATGTCTTCATTCCACAATTCATCTTGATTTAAGTTTATCCAGTTTGTATGGGAATAAAAGTCCTGTATGTTGTGAACCAAACGTCCGAGGTCGTAGAACGCCTGCTCGTAAAGTTCGTCTTCTTCTGCTCCGTCAGCTTTTGCTGCTTCAATAAAGTCTTCAAGGACAACATCCTGCGCATCTTCGAAAAATTCATCGCATTTCTCAAGACTCGTTTTGTTGAAGTGTTGAGCGCTGAGGTCATAACCATCCGTTATTCCTTCTTTGTAATCTCTCAGTTCGTCTGAATCAATATTGCCCTTTTCTATATAATTTACGGCATATCCGTTAAAGCTTGTTCCTAACGCCTCATTTGTAATTGAGGTATGATATTTACCTATCAAAGTCTTTGTCCTCTTATCCCTCTTTTATATATTTATAAAAACATTTTGTTGATAAAAATTGCTTAAGGAATAGAGAAAAAGTATTCTCTTTTGATATACCATTCTAGGGACAGCATTGTTTTTTCAAACATAGATTGTCGCATAAGATGATGGTGACAACCTCGCCTGCTTTTGCATGGTATTTCAATCCAGGAGTTACAAGGCCGGTAATCAGCCCGATGCTTGTTCCTATTGGGATACCTATTGCATAAGCAACACCAAGACGAAGAGGATGAGGAATGAAGGCAAATCCGGTGGCTGCTCCTGCGCCGACAACACCAAGTCCGAGGGTATAAGCGCTAAGTTTGCCTGCTGTCATCCAGGGACTTTCTTTTAAGGCTCCATCTTCCGTCAAAGGTTTTCCAGACATAACAACAGCACTCCCATCAGGCAGTATAAGACATTCAAACTTCAAAAAAACTCTTGCGTTTTTATTTGGGATTCGCTGCTTTTCTATTTTTAGAACAGTTGCGACAACTCTTGATCCTGTCGGTATCAGCAGAGTTCCCTCCTGTGTGTAGATGCTTTCTGGCACGCTAAAGTTAACTCTATCTCCTGCTTTTGCACATTCTGACCAGAATTTACATTCAAATGCAACTTTGAAGACATTTCCTTTGCATATAATGTTTCTCAGGTTTGTTATGATAACCTCATCAGATAGCGCACCATCTTCGCAGAACATATGTTCCGTTCTGAGAACACGTTCATCATCTAAACAGCTTTCTGCCGATGCATTAAGGTTAAAAAATATAAGCGAAAATAAAATAAACAGTCCTAATCTTTTCATATCCATAATATGTAAAATTTTTGCAAATTTTGCCATTGCCGATGAGGATTAGTTCTGATTGGCTGTTTATTTTTTATCTCCGATCTGGTTTACTGCAACGCCTAAGATTGATAGGACGATTGAGCCTAATAACGCACTCCAAAAACCGTCAACGGCAAATCCCGGGGTTATATGACCCGCTAATAAAAGCAGCAGGGCATTAATTACAAAACCGAACAACCCAAGAGTCAGTATGTTGATTGGAAGTGAGATAAGGTATATAAGAGGTTTTATAAATACGTTTATAATACCCAAAATAACGCATACCCACAGTGCGCTCCAAAAACCGTCAACACTGATGCCCGGGATTAACCATGCTGTAAACATTACAGCCAGTGCAAATAAAATCCATCTAAGAATCCAAAACATAATTAAACCTCCTTTTTAGTCATTATAAAACATAATAACTGCCGAATACATCATCAAAAAAGTTAAGCTACTTGCAGATAATTATATAAATATTTTTTAGTCCCTGTTTTTTTCTCGTGATAAAATAATCTCACTATGGACAATAAATATTTAATTGCAATAATACTTACTCTGCTTGCCGGCATGTCGACTGTTCTGGGCGGTTTTTTGACTTTTTTTGTAAGACGGGATAATATGAAAGCTCTCTCTATAGGCTTGGGATTTTCTGCCGGTGTAATGATTTATGTCAGTTTGACAGCTATTATGCTTGATGCTCAGCAGATGCTCGGGATGTCTTTTTCTGCTCATACATCATCTGTAATCAGCTTTTTTGCCTTTTTTGCAGGTATAGCAGTTGCAACGCTTATAGACTATTTTATTCCAGATCATATTGAAACTGACTTGTTTTCATCTCCTGCCGAATGTGACCATAGAATACACAAAATAAAAAGAGCGGGATTGATTACGGCAATAGCTGTCGCTGTACACAACTTCCCCGAAGGGATGGCGACGTTTCTTGTTTCAAGTCAGGATGTAACCCTTGGTATTCCTGTCGCTATAGCGATAGCCATTCATAATATCCCCGAAGGAATAGCAATTGCACTGCCTATTTTTCATGCAAGCGGGCAGAAAAGGCAGGCAATATTTTATTCGTTCTTATCAGGGATATCAGAGCCGGTAGGCGGTGTTCTCGGTTTTATTCTTTTGAAGACCATTATGCCTCCTAGCATGGTCGGAGCAATGTTTGCGGCTGTCGCCGGGATTATGGTTTATATCTCCTTTGATACTCTTTTGCCTCTTGCAAGAGAGTATGGGGAAAACCATCATGTAATAATAGGCATTCTTGCAGGGATGTTTATGATAGGATTGAGTCTTATTCTTTTATAAGTTTTGTTCAAAAAATCACGATTAACGGGTGAGTTTTGTTACGATTAAACTTCTAAAAGTCACGTCTGTATTGCTTTTTCACGAAAAAATTTAATTAAATCTTTACATTTTTTTGATTATTTGATGTTAAAATTTTATTGTAATGGTTAACTGAAGGGTAAGAATATGCAAAATCCGAATAATACAACAGAACTGAAGAAGGAAATACTTGTCAGGCTGATAAAAGCTTTTTACAGCGATGACTTTGCCAAAACAGCGGATAAAATCCCATTTGATATGCGTCCTAAAAATGCTGAAATCCCTTACAGATGCTGTATATATAAAGAAAGAGCTATCTTAAGACAAAGAGTAATTGCTTCATTAGGTCATAATGTCGAGAGTGACGATGAAATGAAACCTCTTTATAACTATGCTCAAGAGGCTATGCAGCGTGAAAATTTGGAAGAAGATATTCTCACAGTAATCGATACGGCATGTCATGGATGTGTTCCGAACAGAATATATGTTACGGATTTGTGCCAGAACTGTGTCGCAAAACCGTGTATTAATAGCTGTCATTTTAATGCAATCAGCTCTATAAACGGAAAATCAGTTATAGATGGTAATAAGTGTAAGGGATGTATGAAGTGTATGCAGGCATGTCCTTACAATGCCATTGCAAAGATTATTGTTCCCTGCGAAAACAGCTGTCCGACAAAGGCTATCCATAAAAATGAACATGGTCATGCCGAGATAGATTTTTCGAAATGTATCGGATGCGGTGCTTGTGTTGCAACATGCCCGTTCGGTGCCGTACATGAAAAAAGCCAGGTTATAGATGTTTTGCGCAAAATCAAGGAAGGCAAAAAACTTGTTGCAATGCTTGCTCCGTCTGTTGTCGGTCAAATACCTTTCAGCATAAATAAAATAGCGCAAGCATTGATAGATATAGGTTTTTATAAAGTTATTGAGGTGGCAAGAGGCGCTGATATTACTGCTGTAAATGAAGCAAAGGATTTCAAAGAAAGAATGGAAAGAGGCGACAAGTTTATGACAACATCTTGTTGTGCTTCTTACAAAGAACTTGTCAGAAACCATGTTCCTGAGCTTGCTCCATTTGTTTCTGATACTCTGACTCCTATGGCTTATACGGCAGAGATAGCCAAAAAAGAAGTTCCTGATTGCTTGAGTGTGTTTATCGGTCCTTGTGTTGCCAAGAGAAAAGAAGGACAGTTTGACAAGAATGTTGATTTTGTTATGAGTTTTGAAGAGATGGATGATATATTTACAGCTCTCGAACTTGATTTATCAAAATGCAAGGATTATGAGTTTGATGTCGCTGCGTCAAAAGAAGGGCGCAATTTTGCAATAACAGGCGGTGTCGCCAATTCAGTAAAAGTTGCAAGTGATGATGATGACGCTGTAAAAATCAGTCCGATTCTTATTAACGGTCTTGATGTCAAATCAATCAGAGAACTCAAATCTTGGGCAAAGAACGGAGAGTGTCCTGAAGGTAATCTTGTTGAGGTAATGACCTGCGAAGGCGGTTGTGTCGGCGGTTCTTCCTGCGTCAGTAACAAACGCACCGCAACAAAATGTATCCAGCAATATGCCGCAGAAGGAAAATCTCTGAAAGATACTCCCGTTAAAATAGATTAATTTTTTATCGCAATTTAGAGCAATTTTTTATAATCACAAACCTTTTATATCAGATATGGTATGAAAGGTTTTTTTATGGCAGGTATTTCTTTCGGTTCATTAAAACAAAATCTGGAAGCAGGAAGACGGGAACTTGCAAAATTCAAAAGAATTCTTCCTTATGTTCCATCATCAACACGCATACAGACACAGATTATAAAACATGAAAATTCTCCGAGATTTCAAACGATTATTCCACGTTTGGATAAATTGAGCGAAAAATATGACAGACTTGAGGATAATTTTTGTCTCAGCAGCTCATGGGAGAGTTCTGCCGATGTGATAAGAGATATAAAAAATAATAAGGTCGGAAACTGCGGTGCAATGAACGATGCTATGGAGTTGATGATGCTTGAAGACGGTCTTGATGCGCATGCAATTTCTCTTGCAATTACAAACAAAAGTGACGGTGGTTTGAAAGAACGTGTCGGCGATCATCTCTTTGCTGTCTTGGGACTCCGTGAAGATGCTGATTTTTCTGACATAAAAACATGGGGGAACAATGCCGTAATTGTTGATGCCTGGTCAAACACTGTTATGGCAGCGAGAGAAGGTCTGGATTATATAAAAAAATTACTCGGATTTGACCCTGCTCTTCATAATATCGAATATGAACATTCTATGACTGAAACTGAACGGGTTGTGAACAGGCATTTTGATAAAGAGTTTCTAAAAACATTTTTTGAGATGAGCAATCCTGATTACAAACTGCCTGATGATATTGATATCGAAAAATGGATTGATGATATGCAAAAAAATAAATAATTTTTTTGCCTTCTGAAGGATTTTAAAATTTTGGGGAATAATGCTATTATAAAATAGGCATAAATTTGTTAAGGATAAGAGTATGAAAAATATTACTGATAAGTTCAGATTTTTTCAAAAAGCGGGTTATTTTCTCTCAAATTTCAAAGAATTTTTCTCAAAAGATGTAAAAATAGTTCCTGTTGTTGATGAGGATATGAAGAAAACACTCAATGAGATGAAAGAAATTTCTCAGGAGAAAGAAGCGCAGAGTGCAATGCAGGCGGAAAAGCTCCAATCACAGACTGAAACTCTGGAAAAAGTTCAGAAGTTGTGCGAAGAAAATTTATCCAAGGCAAAAGTGAACGAAGAGTTGTTGATTCGCCTTGATGAGAAGGTTGATAAAAACAATGAAACTCTTGTATATTTTCTCAAGATTGCAATAGTTGTTTCTGTAGTTTCGGTTATTTTGAATATATGTTTGTGCGCCTATATCGTTAATAATATAAACTCACGCATAGACTCACCTCTGCAAGAGTTCATCGAAAATATGGAAATCATCTGAACAAAGTTTGATTATTGAAATAAATATTATTAAAATAAAGCTATGAAAAAGATTTTACCAATACTTCTTCTCATAGCTTTTTTGAATACCTCTGCCGGATATGTAGGGGATCTTCCTGATTTGGGCGAAGCCTTCAAAGAAGAACAAAAAAAACTTCAACAAAAACATGAGCAGGAACAGAAGAAATTTGACTCAAGACCGTTTATCGATGTTGAAAAAGACCCGACAAAGAAAACAGCTCCTGCTCTAAACTCTCCCAAATACAATGATTATTTAATGGAAAATAATCCTTATGCTGACTATCTCGTTGAAATATTGAAACTCCAGAAACCCATGTCAGAACTCTATGACGCATCAAAAAAGGAAAATCTTCAGCTGTTTGCTGCAAAGGCTTATTATTTCAATCTGAAAGCAAATCTTTTCCTGAAAAAATATCAAAATAAGCCTGAAGAAAAATATGTAACTTATAAGATAGTAAAAGAACTTATAAGACAAAATCAGTCAATCCTTGCCCTCTGGCAAAAGGCTGACTATACTCTTCAATATGTTTCTTATTCTTCAGCGGGCGGTGCCTACAAAAAAGAAAATATAGAAAAAAATCTTGCCGCATTGGCTGAAAACATAGAAATCCTTCAAGATGAAATAAAATTATTATCCGAATAGGCAGGTTTTGAATATTAATACTTTTTCGGATTAAAAGTCATTCCAAAAAGGTTAGGTTATAAACAGACGAAAATAGGTGTCGGCTGTTTATGAACATAAAATTCTTTACGGTACTGTTATTTATCTTTTTGGCAATCTTATCCCCGGTTTTTGCACATGGGGAGGATGGTTATGATTACAATAATTATCCTATGGTTACAAAAATAGAACAAAATATTTTTAACCAAACTTTTGAGGGAGAAGATATCTACCAGCGCCTGAGCAGGCTTGAAAGAAGTCTGTATAAAAAATCTTTTGATAACGAAGCTCTTTCAGACAGAGTTGACAGACTGAGTGCTCAGGCGAATATCTCAGATTTTCCTGCTTTTCTGGTCACGGATATCGAACGTCTTGAACGGCAAAATCTTAGCAGAACTTATCCTGAAGAAACGCCTGAAGCACGTCTTGAAAGAATAGAATATCAGCTTCTCGGTGCAGCACAAAGCGGTGATTATGAAGAGAGAGTTCATAGATTGCAAACCATTTCTCAAAAGAAATCGATAGATGATTATTTTGCATCGGAACCTCCATCATCTTACAGCAGCTTTCCTATGTCATCATCAAGAAGTTATGATAACGATGACTACTTTGACTCATATGATGAATATAACTCAGGTCCCTCAAAAGGTGAGATAGTAAGAAATACCCTGCTTATGCTTCTGCCGATAGTTCTCGGATTTTTATAAACGTTTCCCTGAACTTATATAGCAAATTCCGCAGATACCATTAAAAGTCCGTCATTCTGAGGGCTTTCACCAGAAGAATCCGTTTTGTTTAGATACTTCGCTAACACTCAGTATGACGTTGTTTTAGAAATTTGGGGCTGGGCGGAATTTGCTATGTGACGCCCCGTTTCTCTCTCTTTACAATGAGGTATGTTTGGCGTAATCTGTATAGAGTATCTTGTCGTAAAGGGGAGAGAATAGAGAAATGCAGAAAAGTGCTTTTTTAGGTATAGATGTAGGTTCGGTAACTACAAAAGTTGCTGTAATAGATGAAAAAGGCGAATATATTGACAGCGTAATGATTAAAACAGCAGGTAAACCTGTTATTGCTGTCCAACAGAGCATGCATAAACTGCTAGAGCAGGCAAAAGATACCGAGTATGTAATCAAAGGCGTCGGAACAACAGGCTCAGGTCGTCATCTTGCAGGTGCTCTTGTGGGGGCTGATGTTATAAAAAATGAAATTACAGCTCATGCCGTTGCTGCAAGCACTAAAATCCCAGGAGTACAGACTATTCTCGAAATAGGCGGTCAGGATAGCAAAATTATCATTCTAAGAGACGGTATTGTTACGGATTTTGCAATGAATACCGTGTGTGCAGCGGGCACAGGAAGTTTTCTTGACCAGCAGGCAAACCGTTTGAATGTGCCTATAGAAGAATTTGGTCCTACTGCATTGAAATCAACATCACCTGCAAGAATAGCAGGTCGCTGCGGTGTTTTTGCAGAAAGCGATTTAATTCACAAACAACAACTCGGTTATCCGATACAGGATTTGTTATACGGACTCTGTCAGGCACTTGTAAGAAATTACCTGAGCAATCTTGCCCTCGGCAAAGACCTGCTCCCTACAATAGTTTTTCAAGGCGGTGTAGCAACAAATATCGGTATGGTAAAAGCTTTTGAAGAAGCTCTCGGGCATGAAGTTGTTGTCCCTGAAAATCACCAGACAATGGGGGCTATCGGTGCTGCACTCCTCGCAATGGAAAACTATGACTACACTAGTGCTGATACGAAGTTTAAAGGATGGAACGTAACTGATATTTCATTCTCTTCTGTTACGAATGAATGCCATGACTGTTCTAATAATTGCGAAATTATTACTATCCTTGAAGGAGAAAATGAAAATCCCGATGCAAAATCTCCGAAAGAAGTTAAAGGCAAAATTATTGCTCGCTGGGGCGGTACATGTGGAAAATGGGATTTGAATTAATTATTAAATATAAATTTGTATAAATATTTATATAAAAATAACGATTAAATTTACAAAACTTAATAAAAATCTTCCTGTAAATTTGGTATAAACAGGGGCACTCTTTTTAAATAAAAAAAAGATTTTTACCTGTTTTTTTGTGTTGTAAAAAACAACATAAACACAAATTTAAAATCCGCATTTGAATAAAAAAATATGAAATTTGGTATAATGGAACATGTAGAATAGAATAGTGTTTGGACATTTTATGTCAGGAGGACCAGATGCCATCCGGCGATACTAAAGAAAAAACTTTTGCAGAATTACTGGATTTGTATGATTACAGCTTTAAAAAAGGAAATTTGGTCAAAGGAGAGGTTATCTCTTATGACTCGAATAATGTATTAGTTGATATCGGTGCAAAAACTGTTGCAATATGTCCAAACAGAGAGGTCGTTTCTTCAAAAAACGAATCAGTAAAAGACGTCCTCGAAAAAGGTAAAGAGTACGAATTTTTGATTATAAGAGAAGAAGATGACGATGGTCAGCTGACGCTCTCTTATAAAAAGGTTCAGTCTGCTTACAGTTGGAAGAAACTGCAGGATTTGGATGTTGAAAATACCATATTGAAAGGAGTTGTCCTCAGTACAGTCAAAGGCGGTGCTATAGTTGATGTTGAGGGAATAAAAGGTTTTGTACCATCAAGTCATCTGCGCACAAAACTCTCTGATGAGCTTGTCGGCGAAACTCTTGATTTGAAAGTTTTATCTATGGATCATTCGACAAATACGCTTATTCTTTCGAACAGAAAAGCTTACTCAGAAAATCAGGAAAAACCACTGAAAGCTGTTTTCTCGGAAATAAAACTCGGTCAGGTCGTTGAAGGTGAGATTGTTCGTCTTGCAGATTTCGGTGCATTTGTTGACATCGGAGGTCTTGATGGTCTGCTTCCATTGTCGCAGATGTCCTGGAGATGGGTCGATCATCCGACTGATATTTTGAAAATTTCTCAAAAAATAAAAGTTGAAATTATCGGTATTGATACCGAAAAACAAAGAGTCAGCCTGAGTTTGAAATCACTGCAGGAGGATCCTTGGGAAAAGGCAAAAGAATCAATCAAAGAGGGTGAAAAAATTAAAGGAACTATTACCCGACTTAAACCATTCGGCGCTTTTGTAGAAGTTCTTCCCGGTGTCGAAGCCCTGCTTCCTCAAAAAGAAGTCCTTGAACTCCAGAATAAAATGGGATCTATTTTGGAAGTCGGCAGTGAAATAGAAGCTGTCGTTATGAAATTTAATTTTGCTGAAAGGAGAATCAGTCTTTCTGCCAGCGGAAATTCCGTTGAAGAGTAACTCAGAAAAGATAAACTCCGAAAGATTTCAGCATTTTTGCAAGAAGATATGCAGGAAGTCCGACGACGTTGTTATAACAACCGTCGACTTTTTGTATAAACACGCATCCTAATCCCTGTATACCATATGCGCCTGCTTTATCCATCGGCTCGCCTGTTTTGATATAGTCATCAATCTCCCGGTCGGTCAGTTTATCAAATGTGACTTTTGTTTTTTCGGAGTTTATCAATGTTTTTTTCTCAAGATTGTCTATTATTGCTATAGAAGTTACAACAGTATGCGTATTTCCCTGAAGCATTTTTAGCATCTGTTTTGCATCTGCTTTGTCTTTTGGTTTGCCGAGTATTTTTTTATCAAACACGACAACCGTATCAGCCGCTACAATCAAAGCATCGTCATCTGCTCTTTTTGAAACTTCAAGAGCTTTATTATAAGCCGTTTTCTCAACAAGCGACACATCATAATCTTTGCCTGCGATATCTTCTTCATAATTTGATACCATCACGCTAAAATCTATTTTAAGGTCTTCAAACATTCGTTTTCTTCTGGGAGAGCCTGAGGCGAGTATTATTTTTCTTTTCATTTTTATTTCTCCAAAATAAAACCTCCAAGCAGGAGGTTTTATTTTTTTCTAAGCTTTTTTCTCTTTTATAAACGGTGTCATAATCGCAGCTATCAAAATGCATATGCCTGCCGCAAGAAAAGCATATTCCCAGTGATAATTCAACAAACCGTCAGTTGTCATCGGGCTTTTTGCAATTACTGCTCCGAGAACAATTGATGATATAACCTGCGGACCGGCTATGAACAGGTTGAATATTCCCATGGCAGAACCTTCAGTTCCCTTTTGGATGTATTCAGAGAGCATTGCAAAAGGCAAAGCAAGCAATGATGCCCAGCCTACGCCGGCAAGTCCCATCAGAATTGCAACATAAGTTTGATTAACCGTGAAAGCTAAACCTGTGAATGCAGCAGCCATAAGTAAAAGTGCAACGGTATGAACCTTTTTGTTTCCGAATTTTGAAGCAAGGATACCTATTGGAATTGAACACAGGAAACAAACAAGATTGAAAATTGCAAAACAGAATGATGAAAAGTTTGTTCCATCAAGCAATTTTGACTCATAAGACTGTTTGACGGATTCTGATACCGATGTCAAATCAGGAACACCAAAAACGTTGTGTACGGAGAAGTTTGTGAAATAAATCAACATACTGATAACACCCATCCAGGTGAAGAACTGGATTGCACAAACTTTGTATACTTCTATATCAGAGAAGAATGCTTTCAGAGATTGCAGAAAAGTTTGTTTTTCCTGAGTTGTTTTCTCCTCTGTTGTTTTAACTTTTGTAATGTATTCTTTTGTTGTAAGGCAGGTCCAGATTACAGCAAGCGAGAATGCTAAAGCTGCCATAATAAACTGGGTTTCTACTGAAAGTTGATAGTTAAAAACAGTCTTCATAAACCAGGCTGCACCTGAGGCGACAACAGAACCAAGACCAATTGAAAGGCTCAAGTATGAATTAGCTAACGCATGCTGTTCTTGAGGCATTGTATCAGGAACAAGTGCTCTGTAAGGACCTTGCGATGCATTAATGCAGGCATCTATAACCCAGATTAATATCGCAGCAACCAGTAATCCTCCCCATATCGGAACATCCGAATGTACAAGTTTACCTAAAAAATCGGCAATCTTGCCGGAATTTGGGAAAGCCCACAGAGCCAAGCTGCACAGTATTGCACCGCCAAGGAGGAAAGGTTTTCTTCTTCCGAAAGGAGTTGATATGTTATCGCTAATAGCTCCGATAACAGGCTGTACCACAAGACCTGTGAATGGTCCTGCAAGCCAAATCAGACTGAAAAGAAAAGGTGACGCACCGAGACTTTCTGTGACAGGACCTGATAATAATATTCTCATCTGCCAGGCAAATTGCAATCCGAAAAATCCTATACAAAAATTTATCAGCTGCATGGTTGTCAACTTGGGAAATTTGAAGCCTTTTTCTTCTGCAGGATTTTGTTTGTCTGTGGTGGTCATTAATTACTCCTTCTCTAATAATATAGTTAAATTATATTATAAATTTATTAAAAAATATGCAAATACAACTTATGTAAAATAAAGCGTATTAATAGAATTATATAGGAAAAAGCACTTAATTCAATAAAATTATTTTTATTTAATGATTGGTTATAAATGATTTTTCTTATATACTGTTATATGAAAGATAAAAAAGGGTATAAAAAATGAATGAAGTAAAGAACTTTAGTTTGGAAATCGGCGGAAGAACCGTTACGATTGAAACAGGCAAGTATGCCAAAAGTGCTACGGCTTCTGTAACCGTAAGATGTGAAGATACTGTCATCCTTGTTGCAGCTACCGTCAGCGAAGAACCTAGAGTCGGGATTGATTTCTTCCCTCTCCTGATTGATTATGAAGAAAAAATGTCATCTGTCGGTAAAATACCGGGAGGATTTAACAGAAAAGAAGGCAAACCCTCAGATAAAGCTATTTTAATAAGCCGTTTGATAGACCGTCCTATCAGACCTCTGTTCCCGAAAGGATACAGAAATGATGTTCAGATTGTTGCATCAACTCTCAGCTCTGATCAGGAAGTCCAGCCTGATACACTTGCCGTTTTGGGTGCTTCGGCAGCTTTGAGTCTTTCAGGTGCACCTTTTGAAGGTCCTATCGGTGCAGTCAGAATAAGCAGATTGGACGGTGAATATATTGTCAATCCGACTTATCAGCAGGCAAACAAAAGCGATTTGGATATCGTAATAGCAGGTACTGAAGAATCAGTAATTATGGTGGAAGCAGGATGTAAATTTGTTACCGAAGATGATATTCTGCAAGCTGTTGAAGTTGCACAGGTTGAAATCAGAAAACAGGTACAGGCTCAGAAAGATTTTATGAAAGAATGCGGTGTAGAGCCTCTTCAGTTTGTAAATCCTTTCAACACTCAGCCGTTAGCTGATTTCATCAAAGAAAACTGCTATGATATGGTCTTTGATGCTTATCACAACTTTGACAGAGAATACAGACAGAACAAACTCAAAGAAGCAAAAGAACTTCTCGCTCAAAAACTTGAAGAGCTTCCTGAAGATAATGAAATCAAAAAACTTATCGAAGAATCCGACATTGACTTCGTTGCAGAAGAGTTTAAATATCTCGAAAAGAAAATCATGAGAGCAATGATTATTAACGAAGGAGTCAGAGCTGATGGTAGAAAATCTACTGATATCAGACCGATATGGTGTGAAGTCGGTATGCTTCCGAGAACTCATGGTTCAGCTGTTTTCACAAGAGGACAGACTCAGGTTCTTTCTGTTGCAACTCTTGCAGGTCCGGGCATGGCTCAAGAACTTGATGGGATTGACCCTCAGAAAGAAAAAATGTATATGCACACATATGCATTCCCAGGTTTTTCTGTCGGTGAAGTAAGACCGCTGAGAGGTCCCGGAAGAAGAGAAATCGGACATGGTAACCTTGCTGAAAGAGCTATATTGCCCGCACTTCCTCCTCATGAAGAATTTGGTTATGCTATTCGTGTCACATCAGATGTTTTGGAATCAAACGGTTCAACAAGTATGGCTAGTACTTGCGGCAGCTGTCTTGCGTTGATGGACGCAGGTGTTCCTCTCAAAACTATGATTGGCGGGGTTGCAATGGGCTTGATAAAAGAAGGCGATGATGTTGTCATTCTTACTGATATTCAGGGAATTGAAGACTTCTTGGGCGATATGGATTTCAAAGTTACAGGTAATGAAGTCGGTATCACTGCTTTGCAGATGGATATGAAAATCAAAGGTATTTCTACCGAAACTTTGAGAAGAGCTCTTATGCAAGCGAAAGACGGTCGTTTGTTCATTATGAACAAAATGAGAGAAACCATCTCCGAACCGAGAGCTGATGTAAGTGAATTTGCTCCGAGAATTTATACAATGAAAGTCAACACTGATGAAATCGGAACTGTTATCGGACCTGGCGGTAAAACAATCAGAGGTATTATCGATGCATCTGGTGCAACCATCGATATCAATGATAACGGTGAAGTTACGATTACAAGCAACGATAAAGAAGGTGCTGATATTGCAATCAAGATGATAAAAGACCTGACTTTCAAACCTGAACCGGGTATGGTAATAAAAGGTCGTGTAATCAAAATCCTTCCTATCGGAGCTATTGTTGAACTTGGCGGCGGCAAAGATGGTATGGTACACATATCTCAAATAGCTGACCATCGCATCAACACTGTTGATGAAGTGCTTTCTCACGGTCAGGAGGTAATCGTGAAGGTTATCAAAATTGACGAAAAAGGAAGAACAAATCTTACGATGAAAGGTGTTTCTGAGGAAGAAAAACAACAATTCCTTCAGTAGAAACATAATTTATTTTCAAAAAGGCGGTGTTTATACACCGCCTTTTTGATGTTTAAAGAATATTTAAAATATCTTTGTACTCTTCAACCTCTATAACATCAATTCCCAAAGAGGATGCATCAACATCAAGAATTGTCGAATTTTCTTTTACGGCAAAAATTCTGATACCTCTTTCAGCTGCTTGCAAAACAGGTATTGACCCAAGAGAGTTAAAAGGTACTATCAAAGAATTTACATCATCAATACTGTAATCACTATCCTGTTTGTCTTCACATGAAACTATCTGAGGAGCGTTGTTCAATCCTAGAAGAATACATGGAAGGAATGTCGGTGTAATATATTCTGCGGCAGCTTTCGGGTTTACTATCCTGGTTGGAATGTTTATGTCAGAAAATGCCGGCGCATGTGCACATGGAAGTTTCATCTCCCTGCTTATGATATGAGATATAATCCCCTCTACCCCGCCAACAGGGTCAACTCCGTCTGCATTTTCATAGTCTTCATCATCAGAGTTATCAAACAGGCAAACAATTCCGAGAGCCTGAGCTCCTTTATTTTTTAAATTATTTCCGGCTTTGATTAAAGTGTCTGCATTTTTGATAATTCCTGATGATATTCCGTTTTCGTTTACAAAAAACTCAACGCCTACCGGCTCTTTGGTTATTTCATAGTCAAATATGTCTATTCCATAGACTGTTTTTACGGCATTAATTGTATTTATGTGTACATTCAGGACATATTCGGGAATTGATTTATCGAAAATTATGCCTATTTTGTTATTTTTTGATTCTCTCAGAGTGATGTTTCCCTTGAAAAATTCATCGATAATATATCCTTCCGTGTAGAGCATATTTTCATCTATTCCTGAAAAAACAGCTGCATTAACAACATTCGGGTTTACTATCAGCTTACCGATTTTTGAGAACATACGTGCCGCACCTGAGGCATCTCCTGCATAGCCGCCTATTGAGGCACCAACACCTGTTGGAACAATGAATACATTCAGGGGAGTTTTTTTCATTGAGGGAAATATCCTATATAAGGCAGATTTCTGTAGTAGCCCATATAATCAAGCCCGTAGCCTACTACAAATTTGTTATCAATTTCAAATCCGTAGTAGTCAACTTTGATGTCATGAACCCTTGCACATTTTTTGTTGAGCAGGGCTACGAGTTTCAGCATTTTGGGCTGGAAATGCATCTGGATGTAATCAAGCAAAAATTTTGCCGTGAGTCCTGTATCCACAATATCTTCAACAACAAGGACATTCTTTGAATTCAGGTTGGGCAGAGCCATTGATACTGATTTTACTTCTCCTGATGATGATTGAGAGTTGCCGTAGCTTTCGAGTTTTATAAATTCAAAATGTGTTTCTTTATCGATATGTTTGATTAAGTCGCAAGCAAATAAAACAGCGCCTTTTAGTACACAGATTACGCACATAGGCTCATCTGAAGGGTAATCTGCATTAATCTGTTTTGCTATTTCTGCTATACGTTTCTGGATTGCTTCTTCTGAGAAAAGCTCTACAAGATCTTCTTTTTTTCTGTCGAGAACTATCATTATGAATACCTCATTTTATTTCTATAATATGTGTTGGTTTATTTTCAACTCTTAGTTTCTCGCTTATGCCGACGCCTATGACCCATAGGACTTCATCCCCGTAAGCAAGAAGCGGAATGGTATCTCTTTTGTAGCGTGGAATGGCTTTGTTGATAAAATATTTTTTCAGTTTCATTTTCCCTTCCATACCAAACGGCTGTATGATATCACCCGGGTTGCGTGTTCTTAAAACAAGAGGGAAATGCAACTTGCTCATATTTGCTAAAACAGTGTTTTCTGTTTCTTTGGGATAAGATGAAACAGAGTCTCCTTCAAATTTTGAAATTTTGATTGTCTTATTCAAAAACTGGATATAAGTTTCCTGATTTTCATAGATTTCTAAATCTTCATCAACGAAAAAGTCCTGGCAGGCACTTAAAAATTTTATGTGCTCACTGGAAACAAAAAGCCACATTCCATCAGCGATGGAAAATTTTTTCCCTGCTTTGATTGAAGAGTTTTCTTTGATTTTATCTAAGATGATATTTATTTTTTCGTAGTCGTATTCGATTGATTTTTCTGTCAAAAATTTTCTGATGATAACACGCTGCATACCGTCCTTCAGGTTTGTAAAATCTTTTGTTGAAGCCCCTGTTTCAAAGTTAAAATCAGGTGCTGCATCTGCAACTATATCTTCATAATCTTCTGCTATTTTCCCGAGCTGTGCGAGGGCTGTTTCTACATTCTTGTTTATTTTCTTGAGCTGGGAGATGATATCAATTCTGATTTTGTTTCTCATGTATTTTTTGTCGTAGTTGCTTGAGTCGTTGCAGGCATCGAGGGCATTTCCCAGGCAATAAAATATTGTGTCTTCTCTTTCGACTTCAAGCATTGGGCGGTAAACGCAAAATGACCCCATATCTCTTTTGGGAGCTATTCCTGAAAGTCCTTTTACTCCGGTTCCTTTGATTATTCTATAAAGAATTGTTTCTGCATTGTCCGTCTGTGTGTGTGCGGTGAACAGGACTTTTGCATTATATTGTTCTGCTGCTTTTTTGAAGAACCAGTATCTGTATTCTCTTGCAACTGTTTCTGTTTTCGGGATTTCATCTGTCAGTGTTTCCGTGTAGAATTCTATGTCATTCTTCTTGCAGAATTCTCTTGCCCTCTCCTGTTCTGAAAATGACTCTTCTCCTCTCCAATTATGGTTGAGGTGAGCCGCAATTAATCTTATTGAATATTGTTTTGCTATTTTTTTTAGAACATGCAGAAGACAAAGTGAGTCGTAACCGCATGAAAAACCGACAATCCATATTGAACCAGGTTCAAGCAGGTTATATTCTTCCAAAAAATCCAGCGTTTTAGTTTCTATGCCCATGGTTTTATTATACTTGATTTAAGAAATTAAGCATATCATCACGTTTGATTATTTTTTGCTCTGTTGTTGCAAGATTTTTTACAGTTACTGTTGAGTTGCTTATTTCATCTTCACCTAGGACGAAAGCATATTTCGCATTCAGTTTTGAGGCTTTTTCAAATTGTTTTTTGAAATTTTTGCAGTTCATATCAAAATCAGCTTTGAATCCATGTTCTCTGAGATATTGAGCAAGAAGAAAAGCTTCTTTTTCTGAACTTGATACAACAAAAACATCAAGATAATCTTTTACGTCGTAGTTTATCAAAGAAAGAAGACGTTCCATCCCCATTGCCCAGCCGACAGAATAAGTCGGTTGACCGCCGAGCAGCTCTGTCAGTGCGTCATATCTTCCGCCGCCGCAGACTGCATTTTGAGAACCGAGAGAATTTGATTTTATTTCAAAAACAGTTCTGTTGTAGTAGTCAAGCCCCCTTACGAGCAATTTGTTGACACTGTATTTGACTCCCATTGCATCGAGGTATTCTTTCAGTTTTTCAAAGTGCTCAGAGCACTCTTCGCATATAAAATCAGAGTTAATTACGTCCTGTATCTCTTTATCTGCAAGCAGCTCCTGACATTGAGACACTTTACAGTCAAGAATTCGAAGAGGATTCTTATCAAGACGGCTTTGGCAGTTTTCACAGAATTTGTCTATATTTTTTGAAATTACTTCCTTCAGTCTGTCACGGTATGCCGTTCTGCACTTCGGGCAGCCGAGGGAGTTTATTTCAAGAGATAAATCAGGCAACCCGAGTTTTTTGAGATATTCGATAGCCATAGCTATTGCCTCTGCATCGGCAACCGGACCTTCTATTCCGAATAACTCCAATCCTACCTGATGGAATTGTCTTTGACGTCCTGCCTGAGGTCTTTCATAACGGAACATAGGACCGTGGTACCAGAGTTTTACCGGTGCAGAGAGTCTGTGCATTCCGTTTTCGATGAAGGCTCTTACTACTCCTGCCGTATTCTCAGGGCGGAGGGTGATACTTCTTTCTTTTTGTATAAATGTATACATCTCTTTGTTAACAATATCTGTAGTTGTTCCGACCCCTCTTGAGAACAGTTCCGTAGCTTCAAAAATCGGAGTTCTTATTTCCTGATAGTTGGCATTTGAGAAGACTTCTTTTGCCGTTTCTTCCATAAACTGCCATTTCTGTGAGTCTCCCGGTAATATATCTTTTGTTCCTTTTTGAGCCTGTATAGTCATATTCTTCTCCTGAAATTAATCTTTTTAGTCTGCCAGTGCCTGTTTTTGCATTTCAATTATATCAAAAATAGCTTTTTTACCTGTATGCAGAAGCTCTATCAGCTGTTGTTCGCTGAATGGATTGCCTTCTGCCGTTGTTTGAAATTCGACAATTTTTCCTGATGCAGTCATAACAATATTTGCATCCACATCAGCAATTGAGTCTTCAGAATATTCCAAATCAAGAAGAATTTGATTGTCGAGAATTCCGGCGCTGATTGCTGCAACAGGTTCTATTATCGGATTTTCTTTCAACAGTCCTTCGTCCATAAGTTTTTTCACGGCATCACTGAGAGCTACAAAACCGCCTGATATACTTGCTGTTCTCGTTCCTCCGTCAGCCTGTATTACGTCAGCATCAATAGTAATGGTTCGTTCTCCCAGTTTTTCTAGGTCAATGCAGGCACGGAGGCTTCTTCCGATGAGGCGCTGGATTTCCTGCGTACGTCCTGAAACCGGGTTGTTTCCTCTTTCTCGTCTGACTCTTGTATTTGTAGAAGAGGGAAGAAGAGAATATTCCGCCGTGACCCATCCTGATGGAGTATCCATCCATTTTGGCGATTTTTCATCAACTGTAGCCGTAACGATAACTTTTGTATCCCCGCATTCTACAAGAACAGAACCTGAGGCATGTTTTGTAAAATGGCGGGTAAATTTTATATTTCTCAACTCATCGTTTTTTCGATTTGCTCTCATATATTTATTGCCTTTCTGCTTATTTTTTTATACTCTAAAGTATATAACAAACATTGTTTTTTTATAAAAATTTTCAAAAGAAAAGAGGGTTCTTATGAGCGGTAAAACTTTTTATATAACAACAGCAATTGACTATGTAAACGGTAAGCCTCATATCGGGCATGTTTATGAAAAAATAGCATCTGATGTGATAGCAAGACATTTTAAACAACGGGGTGATGATGTTTATTTTCTTACCGGATCGGATGAACATGGCATCAAAATACAGAAGACCGCTCAGAAAAACAATATGACCCCGAAAGAATTTTGTGACAGCAACGTTGTTGATTTTCAGGCGCTGGCGCAGGATTTGAATCTGGATTACAACAAATACATAAGAACAACTGATGAGTATCATGAACGAGCTGTTCAGAAAATATTCCAAAAGCTTCTTGAGAAGGGAGATATTTACAAGGCGTCTTATACAGGTTTATATTGCAGCGGATGCGAATGTTTTCTTGCACAAAAAGATTTAACCGAAGACGGATTATGCCCTGACCATATGGCTAAGCCTCAGGAAGTTAAGGAAGAAAATTATTTCTTCAGGCTTTCAAAATATAAACAGCAGATAATTGACCACATTAACGCAAATCCTGATTTTATACTGCCGTCTTATAGAAAAAATGAGATATTGAACCAGCTTGAGAATATTCAGGATATCAGTGTTTCACGCCCGAAAACATCAGTAAGCTGGGGGATAGAAGTTCCGGGGGATAAAGACCAGGTAATTTATGTGTGGATTGATGCTCTTTCTAACTATATTACTGCATTAGGATATGAGAGCGAAGACGACTCTTTGTTCAAAAAATACTGGCCTGCAAACTGCCAGATGATAGGGAAGGATATCCTAAAATTCCATTCAATATACTGGATAGGTCTTTTACTGGCGCTCGGTGTAGAATTGCCCGGGACCATATTTGCTCACGGCTGGATTACGATTGATGAGAAGAAGATGAGTAAGTCTTTAGGTAATGTAATCAGTCATAAGAGCATATTGGAGCAGTACCATCTTGATAGTCCGGATGCTCTTAGATATTTTCTTATGACAACAACATCTTTCGGTCGAGATGGGAATTACAGCGATGAAGATTTCAAAAGCAAGGTAAATGCCGATTTGGCAAATAATACAGGTAATCTTCTTAACCGCTCTTTGAGCATGTTAATCAAATACTTTGACGGGGAGATAAAACAAGAATTTGTTAACGATGATGCTAAAGAACTCGTTGAAGCCGCTCTTAATGCGAAGAAAAAAGTTGTTGAAAACTTTGATTCTTATATGATTACCGAGGCAATAGAAGAGGTTATCTCTTTAGTTAACCTTACAAATAAATATGTAAATGAAACAGCCCCATGGTCGCTTGCAAAGGATGAGAATACTCTTATTGACTGCGCAAAAGTTTTGTATAATGTAGCAGAAGTTATGTATCATGTTGCTGTGTTGATGTATCCTGTTATACCTGATATTTCTCAGAAAATACTTTCTCAACTTGGCGAAGAGAAGAATATCGCTGATATAAAACTCGATGATTTGAAATGGGGAATGATTCAGCCTAAGAAAATCATTGATAAGGCTTCTTTAACTCCCGTATTTTTGAGAATAGACTCAGAACTCGCAGGCGATAAGAAAAAGTAAAATGTTTATTGATACTCATTCACATATAGACTTTGAAGATTTTCAGGATAACTTTGATGAACTCCTTCAAAAGTGTAAGGATGCAGGGGTTGAAAAAATTGTTATCCCCGGGGTGGAACCTGATGGTTATGGAAAGATAATATCTCTCATAGAAAAATATGACAATCTCTACGGCGCTATAGGCATTCATCCCTCTGAAGCTAAAAAGATGAATGATGAAACTTTTGAGCTGATAAGAAAGCTTGCCGTACACGAAAAGGTCGTTGCAATAGGAGAGGTTGGGCTTGATTATTACTGGGATAAGAGCTTTTGTGATTTGCAGAAAGAAGTTTTCAAAAAACAGATAGAACTTGCTATAGAACTGAAGAAACCTCTTCTCATACATGACAGGGAAGCGCATAAGGATACATATGACTTGCTTGTGTCTTATGACCTGTCTGATGTGCCTGTTATTATGCACTGTTTCTCAGGAAGCCCTGAGTTCGCTCTTGAATGTGTAAAAAAAGGTTTTTATATCGCATTCGGAGGGGTTGTGACATTCAAGAATGCTATCAAGCCGAAAGAGACCGCTAAAGTTGTTCCTCTCGAGAAAATTGTTCTTGAAACAGATGCACCTTATCTTACCCCGCACCCTTTCCGAGGTAAATTAAATGCTCCTTATTATATTCCTCTTGTAGCAAAGGAAATAGCCTCTTTGAAAGGTATAACGCAAGAGGAAGTTGCCAGAGTGACAACTTCCAATGCAAACCAACTATTCAGTTTTTAAGAACTCCCTAGACTATTCTATGCCCTCCGTCGTTTTAGCGAATAACTCTTATAACGTGCCGATTTTGAGTTCAATTCTGAGCAAACATCGTTCAGTTTTGCCTGAACAAACAGCATTGTTCTTTGAACATCGGCAAAATCATTCATTGCATTAAGTACTTCTTTTGCCGGAACGGTCATATTTTTGCTCAGTTCAACATTATCAACCTGTGCTTTTTGATATTTGTTCAGCAAAAGACGATCAATATTATCTTTTGGTGCGAATCCCATATGATTCCTCCATTATCCTCTATGTGGTTTTCTCTCTTATATATATAAAAACAATATATTTAATATATTTGTTATTTTTTTATGAAAAATTTTCTGAAATGAAATATTTTGTTACATATATAGAAAATAAAGGCAAAAATTTTTTTCATAAGTCTTATTTGATATATAAAAAAACAGAGAGATATTATGAGCATAGATATTTCTGACAAAATAAGATTAATAGATGCTTATACAAAAACGCTGTCATATAGATTTTCTCAGCCCGTATTTGATATACAACGAATTGGCGAGCTAAAAAGAGATATCTTTGAGAAAACAAATGCAAGCCAAGAAGAAGTTTCTAACCCAACTCTTGAGGATGAAGAAAATTCTATAGGTCAGATTGAATTTAAGCAAAGAATAGGCGACTGTTATTTGTTGAGTGTTATTTATGCCCTGTCGCGCAACAAGGACGGTCAGAAGGTTCTGGAAAACCTTATCAAGTTTGATGATGATGATAATTATGTCATTAAATTTCACAACTATGATGAAGTAAAAGTTTCCGAAAAAGAACTTGAGGAAAACGCTTTTTCTGATGGGGACAGAATTGTGCAGCTCCTTGAATATGCGTTTGGTAAAGCAAGGAACGAAAAATTGTACAAAAATAATCTTTCAATAGAAGATGCCCTTAATGACGGATGGCAGTCTGTTACTATAAATGATATCTGCGGTTGGAAAGCTGATGAAATTACTCCGGTTTCTGATAAGAAAAAGAGAGTATTTTCTCATTATTTTGATAAATTGGCTCCTGTCAAATCAAAAGTTATTCTCCTTGCAGAAACGGAAAATTCAGAAAATTATAAACAAACTGTAAACGGCGAGGACTATTATTTTTGTGATGAAGACTTTAAATTCCCGGCAAGTCATTCTTTCATAATTACTGATATTGATTCTGAGAACAAAATGCTTGGTATTGTTGATCCTCATGATACAAAAGAAAAAAAATATACTATATCTTATGATGAATTTTCCGATATTTTTTCTGCCTTAATCATCAGCGCACCAAGAAGAGAAATTGTCACTTCTAAAAAGAAGTAATAAATTATCTTAAAGTAATATTTACACATCCGTTCTTATCCTGATAAAATAAACTAAACAGGGATAAGGAATATCGAATATGAAAATATTAGTTCTGCATGGTCCGAACCTCAACCTGCTCGGTACAAGGGAACCTGATAAATACGGGACTTTTACGCTTAAAGAGATAAATGACGAACTAAACGAGCTTGCAAAAGAGCTGAATGTAACAATAGAAACATATCAGTCCAATATTGAAGGAGAACTCGTTGATAAAATTCAGCAGGCAAAAAATAATTTTGACGGAATAGTCTTTAATCCTGCAGCGTACACTCATACAAGCGTAGCCTTAAGAGATGTTTTGCTGGCGGTTGAGCTGCCATGCGCAGAGGTTCATCTTTCGAATTTGCATAAAAGAGAAGAGTTTCGCCTCAAGTCCATGACTGCTCCGGCTTGTGTAGGACAGATTTGCGGCTTCGGAAAAAACAGTTATATGCTCGGTTTGAGGGCAATTGTTAATTATTTGCGTAATAATTAGACATGTTTATATTATAATAAATTGATAAGTGAGTTAGATAAAGGTAAATAGAGTATGATATCATCAAATGATTTAAGAAACGGTGTTACCATCGAACTGGATAACGGAATTTGGTCCGTTGTTGAATTTTTGCACGTAAAACCGGGTAAAGGTTCAGCTTTTGTAAGAACAAAACTCAAAAATGTTGAAACAGGCAACGTTGTTGAAAAAACATTCAGAGCCGGTGAAAAAATTGCTAAAGCTACTGTTGATAAAAGAGAGATGGAATATCTCTACTCAGAAGGTGAAGATTATATCTTCATGGATAATGAATCTTATGAACAAATAGCTCTGAGCAAAGCTCAAATAGGCGACGGTATTAAATATCTCAAAGAAAATACTGTAGTAGGCATCCTCAAACATGGGGAAAGAATTATCGGTGTTGATATGCCAAATCATATGGAATTGGAAGTTACAGAAACAGCTCCCGGTGAAAAAGGAAATACTGCTCAGGGCGGTTCAAAACCGGCTACTCTTGAGACAGGTGCCGTAGTGAACGTTCCGTTCTTTATTAACATTGGAGATAAAATCAGAGTTGATACAAGAACAAATGAATATTTAGACAGAGTATAAGGACATATGGAATAATGAAATTTGAAATAGACTATATAGAACAACTTGCAGAAATAGTCGCCAAGAATGACCTGACAGAAATTTGTCTTGAAGAAGGCGATAAAGCTATTACTGTGAGAAAAGAAAAGGAAGTTATCACCCAGATAGCTCAGGGGGCACCTGTTCAAACAATGGCAGCACCTGTTGCAGCAGCTCCGCAGGCAGTCCCTGCATCCCAGCCGAAGGATGAAAAAGCATCCGCTCCTGCATCAAAGGGAACACCTATTACCGCACCTATGGTTGGAACTTTCTATCAGGCGCCAAACCCGACATCACCTGCATTTGTAGAAGTCGGACAAACCATCAATAAAGGTCAGGTCGTTTGTATTATCGAAGCTATGAAACTTATGAATGAGATAGAGTCTGAAGTTTCAGGAAAAATTACCGAAATTTGCGTAAAAGACGGTGAGCCTGTTGAATATGGACAAGTTCTGATGTATGTGGAATAATTTATTATAAAAGAAACGGGCGATTCTCTGATTCTTTGAGGTCGCCTGTTTTTAAGTTAAAAGCACCTAAGAGGAATTTATATAATGTTTAAGAAGGTTTTAATAGCCAACCGCTCTGAAATTGCGGTAAGAATAATAAGAGCATGCAAAGAATTGGGAATATCAACAGTTGCTGTTTATTCTCAGGCTGATGAAAACTCTTTGCATGTTATGCTTGCTGATGAGGCATATTGTATCGGACCTGCCGCATCATCAAAAAGCTATCTGAATGTGCCTAATATTATTTCAACTGCGATTATGGCAGGTGTTGACGCTATCCATCCCGGGTACGGGTTTATGGCTGAAAATGCTGATTTTGCCGATATATGCCGTGACCATCATATAAAATTTATCGGACCGACATCGGAACATATTAACAAAATGGGTGATAAAGCAAGCGCAAGAGCTACTATGAGAGCAAACGGCGTGCCGATTACTCCAGGTACCGATTTGATTGAAAGTGTTGAAGATGCAAGAGCTTTCTGCCGAAAAATCGGTTATCCCGTAATTATTAAGGCAACGGCAGGCGGCGGCGGGAAAGGCATGAGAATTGCAAGAAGTGAGGATGAACTTGAAGATATGATGAACCTCGCTCAAAATGAAGCTCGTTCTGCCTTTGGAAATGATGCTGTTTACATAGAAAAATATCTTGAAAATCCAAGACATATCGAAGTTCAAATTATAGCTGACCAGTACGGAAATGTTTGCCACCTTGGAGAAAGAGATTGCAGTATTCAAAGAAGACATCAAAAACTTCTTGAAGAGGCTCCATCACCTGCTATTACCGAGGATATAAGAAGAAAAATGGGACAGGCAGCTATTATGGCAGCTAAGAGCATTAATTATGAAGGTGCCGGTACTATTGAATTTTTATTGGATAAAGATAAAAACTTCTATTTCATGGAGATGAATACAAGAATTCAGGTTGAACATTGTGTTACTGAGATGATTTCTTCTGTCGATCTGGTAAAAGAACAAATAAGAGTGGCAGCAGGAGAAAAACTTTCGTTTACCCAAAATGATGTTGAACTGAGAGGGCATGCTATCGAATGCAGAATAAATGCAGAAGATCCTGATAAAGATTTTATGCCTGCAGCAGGTCTTGTCGAAGGTTATGTCGCTCCAGGTGGTTTTGGTGTTAGAATAGACAGCCATGTATATCAGGGATATAAAATTCCTCCGTTCTATGATTCTATGATAGCAAAACTTATCTGCTGGGGGAAAGACAGGGAAGAAGCAAGAAAAAGAATGCTCCGTGCTCTCGATGAATATGCCATAACAGGATTGAAAACAACAATCCCGTTCCATCAAAAAATTCTGCAAAATCCGTATTTTATCAAGGGTGATTTTAATACGGGATTTATTCAGGAGCATATGAGCGAGAAAAAAGAAACGGCTAATGTATAATTTTTAAGTCTAATTTAAAGTCTGACCTGATGGTCAGACTTTTTTCAAGAGGTAATATGATTATAACAGGCGGGATATATCGAGGACAAAAAATAGAAACCATGAAGAACAACGATGTCCGTCCTACATCGTCTAAAGTCAGACAGAGTTTGTTCAATATGATTTTTTCGCTCGGGCATGGCGGCGGGATTTTTCTTGATTTGTTCTCAGGAAGTGGAATTATGGGAATAGAAGCTCTTTCCCGTGGATTTGAAAAAAGTATTTTTATTGAAAAAAATCCATCTACGGCAAGACTTATCGAGAGTAATCTCAGAAAACTGAAAATTCCATTAAAGCCTGTTGTTGCTGATGCTGTCAGATTTCTTAGAAATACGAGTGACCGTTTTGACGTAATCTTTGCAGATCCGCCTTATGCAAAAGATGAGTTGTTTCATGAGGTTTTAGCGCTTGTTGCTGATAGAAGGTTGCTCTTAGATAATGGAATTCTTATTGTTGAGAAGCCCGTATCATTGAAACTTAATACTGATAAGACATATGAGGTTTTGAAGGATAAAACTTACGGGTCTACAGAGCTTGTTTTTTTGTCTGCTTTATCTGAAAGCTGATATAATAAAAATTATAATTTTTATTTCATATTGTTTGTAAAAAAAGAAAAAAAGTTCTATTATAGAAAATATAAATTTTATTTGCATAAATAAATTTTTATCTGCGTTGGATTAGTTTTTTAGGGGTATGTCTGAATGTACAAGAAGTTTTTAAAAACCAAATATGTGGTATTTTTTTGTTTTTGTTTATTCTTTCTGTTGTCTTCTATTTTTTCATGTTCTTATGCAGTGAAAATCTCTGATGGCGAAGAAGGATTTTTTAGAACCGGAAATATGCACTATGCAAGATCAGGTCATAGTGCAATTCTATTGAAAGACGGTCGTGTTCTGATTGTCGGAGGAAGAGGAGGAGGAGAAGGAGAAGAAGCATCCTGGACAACAGAGATATATGATCCAAAGACTCAGACTTTTTCTCTCGGTCCAAAACTAAATTTCAGAAGATTTTTTACACCTCTTCTCTATCTTTGTGAGGATGGTAAAGTTTTGATTTTTCCATGTGATTCTGCACAAAATCATCAAAATCAGAAAGAAGTAGATCTTGCACGAACAGTAGAAGTTTATGATCCGAAGACAAATACAATATCCTTAGGGGCAAAATTTCCTGAAGATACATCATTTCCGGCAATGCCTGGTATGTCTTGGAAATACTATATCATAGAGTTAAATAAAAACACATTGCTACTACAAAATAATGAAAAATTGGCATTTTTATATAATCCAAAAGATCATACGTGGAAAGAAACAGATAGACTGATAGATTATTCATATTATTCATATCTTAAGGAGCTGCATAACGATAATGAGAAATTGATTTTTCTTGCATCAGATGATGGAGTTTTGTGTGTTGATAAAAAAACACTGAAATCATCTGTATATAAAATACCTGGTGCAACTTATTACAATGATTACAAAACAGGAATAGAAATTAATCAGGGGAAATTTTTGATTTTGGCTGCGAATTCTTCCTGGAATTCTGTTGAAAAAAAAAGTTATTATAAATATAAAAGTGCAATATTTGATTTAAATAACGGCTCTTTCTCAATGATTGAAAGCGATATTATTAACATGGGATTTGTTAATGAAATATTAACAATAAAGAGAAAAGAAAATGATATTGTTATGGTTAAAAAGGTATATCCTGTTAACCATGATCCTTTGTTTGGTTTTGATACAACAAAAAATGAATTTTACAAAAAAACATATATGACGCCTACGGGAGCGGGCAATTTTATACAATTGAAGGATGGAACATATCTCTATACAGGAGGTTCTACTGGTGCTGGTTGGTTTTCTCCTACCAAAAAAGCATATATTTTCAAATAGATTCAGATTGCTGAAACTAGAATGAGCGTCTTTTGCTAAAAGAGTAATGAATTTTGGTTCAAACTTGGACGAAATCGATGAGTACATCAATAAGTCTATAGAATTACACATCTTTAGAGTAGAAAATATGTTACTCTGAGCGCAGCTGAAAGGTTGTACCATACCAGAGGTACAACCTTTCAGCCCTTGAATGATGTCATATTTAGCGAAGCGAAATAGTTTATTTTTTCTGTCTTTTTAAATCTTCAAGCTGTTGTTGGTACGGGGAGAGCTTGTTTATCTTGTTAATTATTATGTCAGGAACATGTTCAAGAACATAATTGATTTCTTCTTCTGTTGTAAAACGGCTCAAACTCCATCTTACACTTCCATGCATAGAAGTGAATGGAATTCCCATTGCTTTCAGCACATGGCTTGGTTCAAGACTACCTGATGTACAGGCGCTTCCTGAACTTGCGCAGATACCTATATCACTCAAGTGCAGAAGTATCAATTCGCCTTCGATGTATTCAAAACTTATATTCGAAGTATTTGGTACTCTGTTTGCTTTTCCTCCGTTGACTCTTGCGTTATAAATTCTCTCTAAGAGTCCCTTTTCGAGTTTGTCACGGAGTGCTTTTACTGTTGTGTTTTCTTCTTTGAGTGCATCAACGGCTAAATCTGCAGCCATTCCAAGCCCTATTATGCTTGTGACATTTTCTGTACCGGCTCTTTTTCCAAATTCCTGATGTCCTCCCATAACAAGCGGGGTGAGCATTGTACCTTTTTTGATGTACAGAGCACCAACGCCTTTTGGAGCATGGATTTTGTGACCGGAAATTCCTAACATATCAATTTGCATATCAGATACGTTTATAGGTATTTTTCCTGCTGCCTGAACGGCATCTACGAAGAATTTTGTGTTTTTATTTTTACTCTTGATAATCTCTCCCATCTGTTCTATCGGGAAGATAACGCCTGTTTCGTTATTTGCATACATAACGCTGACAAGCGCTGTATCCTCTGTAACCGACTCTCTCAGCTCATTGAGGTCAAGTTCCCCTTCTGAATTTACACCGAGATAGGTTACTCTGTATCCTCTTTTTTCAAGCCATTTATAAAGGTTTAAAACGCATGGGTGTTCTACTTTTGATGTAATGATATGTTTTTTATCTTTGTTCAGGTCAAGAACACCTTTAATTGCCATATTTGCGCTTTCAGATCCGCCTGCTGTGAAGATTATTTCCCGTTCGTTTTCTGCTCCGAGCATTTCTTTTACCTGATTGCGGGCTTTTTTGACTGCATGAGAAACTTCTCCTCCAAAAGCATGAATGCTTGAAGGATTTCCGTATTTTTCGCAGAAATAAGGTTTCATTTCTTCGAAAATACGCTCGTCAACTTTTGTTGTTGCGTTGTTATCAAGATAAATAACTTTGTTCATTTTTAATTCCATTCTCTATTCTTTGTATTCTATAACTTCTATATCTTTTGAAATATGTTCTCTCAATACATTTTCAACAAAATTTTTGAGGGTAAGATGGCTGCTCGGGCAAGCACTGCAGCTTCCTTGCAGTTTGACATAAACCTTGTTTTCATCAACATCTATAAGTTCTATATCTCCTCCGTCTTTTCTCAGTTCATCTGATACATAGTTATCTAATACTTTGCTTATTTGAACAATCATTTGAGTTTTTGTCATTGGTTTTTTGGGGGCTTCATTTATGGCATTTACTTTATCAATAATATGTTGAACTTCAGGAGCACATCTTCCGCAGCTGCCAGATACTTTACAGTAATTTGTCGCTTCCTGGACTGTTTTGATGTTGTGTTCCTTAATTTGTTGAACAAGTTTTTCTTCGGAAACATTGAAGCATCTGCATACAATTTTTTCATGAGAGTGATCTTCTTCTATGCCGAGGTAGTTATTAATGGCTGCTTCCAGGGCTTCCTGTCCCATAACTGAGCAGTGAATTTTTTCGGCAGGCAGACCCCCAAGGGCTTTAACAATATCTTCGTTGGTAATTTTTTTTGCTTCATCGACGGTTTTTCCGATAACCATATCGGTCAAAATACTTGATGAGGCAACAGCCGAGCCGCAGCCGAAAGTTTGAAATTTTGCATCGGTGATTATACCGTTCTCATCTATTTTAAGATATAATTTCAGCGCATCCCCGCAGGCGATGCTGCCTGTTTCGCCAACAGCGCTCGGGTTTTCCATGACGCCGGCGTTGTGAGGATTTCTGTAGTGTTCCATTACTTTTTCGCTATATTCCCACATAATATTTTTTTCCTTCTTATTCAATCCTTAATCTAATTTTACTCTAAAATAAATGCAGGAAATTATTTTTTAATTATGTATTAATAATTCGATAAAAAAAAAGCCTTTTAAAAATATAAAAGGCTCAAGGGAAATACAGTCAACAAAATATATTTTTATATGCTATACAAAGGTTTTATGGTTACAGAGTAACCTTTCTTGATCTCACTAAGGGACTTGTATAACTTTGATATTGCTTCTTTTTCCGTTTTGCCAAAACCGATGAGGTTCAGCATTATGCAGTTAGCAACGAATGTGTTGTTGGTGCGGGTTTTATAGATTAGGGCGGGATATTCAACTGTTTTATCCAATTTTTTTGTCCTTTATAAAACTCACAATTTGGTTATCGGATGATTTGTGAATAATATTTAATTTTTGACTTGAATATCATTTATATGGAGGAGTAAAGTACTGAAAAGGCTTAATATTATTGCGTTATCTTTTGTAAATTATTTTTTTGCAGGTGTCAAAAATTTTTTATGTTCCTTATTAATATAGTCATGTTAAACAATGGAGATTTTCTAAAAAATGGTTCAACAAATCACCCGGGTATTCAGCGGTTATAAAACTTCTTCTGCTCCTGTTTTCAAAAAACAAATAACTCAACAGAATATCAGTTCATCATATTCTGCAAGCAATACAAGCCTTGGTGCTTCGGCTTCATCTGCAGCAAGAGCAATGGCGTCGGCGTCTATATCTTTTTCGGGAGTTTTTATTCCGCAAAAAGTCAGTTCTGCAATAGAAGCTGCAGATAATATGCGTCATAACGCCAATGAAAAAAGGTCAAAAATAAATAAACTTACAGAGCATACAATAAAACCAATTACCGAGAGAGCCAATAAAATGGCTGAGGAAACACTTGCGGCAATAAGAGAAGGAAAAAAGAACAACTATTCTGTTGTTATAGATGAAAACGGTGTAATTCGAAGAAGTTTTGAGATGAACGGTGAAAAACCTGCCTCAATGACAGAATATGCTCAAGACGGTTCCCAAAAAAGAAAAACTTATTTTTTGGGGAATGAGTGGATTGGGATTGAAGAAGGAAACATTGAGCTGTTTTTAAAAAACAATGAAATAGTCGAATACAGAGAGGGAGTTGTTTATGACTATTCTCCCGGTGGAAAAGACACCATAGAAAAAGATTTATTGTTTGAAAACGGCAAACCTGTTCTCTATAAGGAAGGAATAGAATATAGCCCTAATTTGGAAAGAGCCGCAAAGAAGTTGTCTTTTGATGAATCATGGAACCCGGGCATCTATGAAGAAGGGGTTGAGTCTTATTCTCTGAGAGGAGAAAGATATGTCAAAGCATCGAGTGAGCTTTGTTTTGATGAAGGTATACCTATTCTTTATAAAGAAGGGGTATCAAATGGCTTTTTTAAAAACAGAGTAGCTGATAGGGTGCTGACATATGATGAAGAAGGGGCGGTTTCATCTTATCAGGAAGGTGTTAAACCCTTGTTCAAGGATTCTGATAAGATTTTGTCTTTTAGACATGAAAAACCGACTTTCTATGCAGATTATAATAATGACTCTGAAGGACGTTCTAGATTGAATGACTGCTTTTTGAAAATTGGAAATAAGTGGGTTCGTTCAAAAATATAAAAATTCAAAAAAATACTGCTAAAAACAAGACCTCAGCAATAATTTTCTGAGGTCTTGTTTTGTGTTGAATAGAACAATTTTATTTTGCGCAAACGGGTTGGGCTGCGAGGTATTCATTGATTGCTTTAGCAGCACGTTTTCCTGCACCCATTGCATTGATAGCTGTTGATTCTCCTGTCGGAGCGACGTCACCGCCTGCGAATACTCCTTCGATAGAGGTTTTGCCGCTTTCAGGGTCAATAACAATGTAACCTTTTTTGTCTGTTTGGAGGTTGAGATGGTCTGCTTCGGCTGAACGCTGGATAATCGGATTCGGATTTGTTCCGAGAGCAACAACGACAGTATCAACATCCATATCAACAATTTTACCTTCCACCGGAACAGGACGTCTTCTTCCGCTTTCATCAGGTTCTCCTAGTTCCATTACCTGAAGTTTGAGGTTTTTGACATATCCGTCTTCTCCCTCGATTACAACAGGTGAGTGCAGAAGTTTGAAGATAATCCCTTCTTCTTTTGCGTGGATTATTTCTGCTTTTCTTGCAGGCAATTCTTCTTCCGAACGGCGGTAGACAATTGTTACCTCATCAAAGCCGATTCTTTTTGCGACTCTTGCCGCATCCATTGCAGTGTTTCCACCACCGATTATGGCAACTTTCTTACCGACTCTGATAGGTGTCGGAGAGTTTTCATCATTTGCTTTCATCAGGTTTACACGTGTCAAAAATTCATTTGCCGAGTATACTCCATTCAGGTTTTCTCCTTCTATATGAAGCATCTTCGGTGTTCCTGCGCCGCTGCATACAAAGATTGCGTCAAATCCGTCTTCTTTCAAGTCATTGATTGAAAGCGAGCGCCCTATAATAACGTTTTTAACGAATTTAACTCCCATTTCACGGAGCGACTCCAGTTCTCTATCGAGGACATTTCTTGGAAGTCTGAATGATGGGATACCGTATCTCAAGACACCGCCGAAGGCATGCAGAGCTTCAAAAACAGTAACATCATGTCCTGCTTTTCTCAGGTCTGCTGCTGCGCTTATACCTGCACATCCTGAGCCGATGATTGCGACTTTTTTGCCGCTTGGCGTGATTGGTGTTTTTTCAACTTCCGAGTTGTCTGCGACAAATCTTTCGAGGTTTCCTATTGCAACTGCTTCACCTTTTATGCCGAGGACGCACTGACCTTCGCATTGTCTTTCCTGCGGGCAGACTCTTCCGCATACGGCAGGGAGAAGGCTTGATTCTCTGATTATATCGCCTGCTTTTTGAATATTGCCTTCTTTAACTTCTGCTATAAACGCAGGGATATTTATATTAACAGGACATCCTTTTATACATCTTGCGTTTTTGCAGTTGAGGCATCTTGAGGCTTCAGTGAGTGCCTGTTCTTTTGTGAAGCTTTTTTCTACTTCTTCAAAGTTTTTATTTCTGTAATCAGGATCTAAAGCTTCCTGAATTTGTCTTTTTTTCTGTTCTACCATAATTCCGTTACCCTCTGATACTCATATACAAATATTATAGCGTGAAAAAGTTTTTATAAAAGATTTTTTATAAAAATATATATTTGTTTTATAATCAATAATCGATGGCATTAAAACAAAGGTATCTTTGATGAGCGGAAAAAAAGTTCTTTTAATTTTCGGGACACGCCCAGAGGCGATAAAGATGGCTCCTTTGGTTATAGAACTGAAAAAACATGACGAATTTGAACCCATAGTCTGTGTAAGTGCACAGCATCGCCAGATGCTTGATCAGGTTCTTGAGTTGTTTGATATAAAACCTGATTTTGATTTGGATATTATGAAAGAAAATCAAAACCTCTGGAGTTTGACATCTGATATACTTTTGAAAACAAAGGATGTAATAGAACGGACAAAACCTGCTGTTGTCCTTGTCCACGGTGATACGACAACGGCACTTGCCTCAAGTTTGTCGGCTTTTTATGCAAAGGTGCCTATCGGGCATGTTGAAGCGGGATTGAGAACTTTTGATAAGTACTATCCTTTCCCCGAAGAAATAAACAGAGTGGTCGCTGATAGTGTGTCATCTTATCATTTTGCTCCGACTGATGAAGCTGTTGAAAATCTCAAAAAATCGGCAATTTCTTCTGAAAATATTGTTAAAACCGGTAATACTGTTATTGATGCTTTGCTTTATACTGCAGAGAATAAACCATCAAATCTTGACTATTTGAATTTGAATAAAAATTTGAAAACTATATTGATGACATCTCACAGAAGAGAAAATTTCGGGAAACCTCTTGAAACGATTTGTGATGCGATTTTGGAGCTGGTTGAAAAAAACAGTAATATACAGGTTGTTTATCCTGTTCATCTCAATCCGAACGTTAGAGATGTTGTTTTCAGAAAACTTTCTAATCATGAAAGAATAATTCTTACTGAACCTATGGAGTATGCTCCTTTTGTGACGATGATGAATAAGGCTGATATAATTCTTACCGATTCAGGCGGTATTCAGGAGGAAGCTCCATCTTTGAAGAAGCCCGTGCTTGTTCTGAGAGATACGACAGAAAGACCTGAGGCTGTAAAATCAGGAGCAGTCAAGCTTGTCGGCACTTCGAAAGAGAAAATTGTTGACGAAACTCAAAAGCTGCTTGATTCAAAACAGCATTATGAAAAAATGCTCTCAGGAGAGAATCCTTATGGGGATGGACGAGCTTCAGAGAGAATTATAAAATTTTTATCGGAAAAGTTGTAAATTTATATAAAGGGAAAGAGCAATGGACAAAATAACAATCCGTTCAGACAGAGATACCGATTATACTTTTTTGTATAAGGGAGAGGAAACAGTTTTGAAAGCAGGCGGCATCCTTAGCATTGCAGGCGGGCTTGATGATGTTGTTCTTCCTACCTGTGCTATGAAGATTATTCAAAATTTGATTGTAATCAAACAGGATGTTCCGAAAGTCCATAAAAAAGAAGACTTTGAAAAATAATTGTTAACCGAGACTCAGACCTGCACACAGGTTCAAACTTTGACCGGTTATTCCTTTTGCATCATCTGAAATGAGATAAGCTGTGAGTTTTGCTATCTCTTCCGGCTTGATAAATCTGTGCTGCGGAATACAGTCAAGTTCTTCTTGTTCATTGAGATTGTCTGATAAAGCCTGCTCTGTCAGGTCTGTTTTTACCCACCCCGGGTTAATTGTATTTACGGTTATTCCATATTCTGCCAGTTCAAGTCCGAGAGCTTTTGTCATTCCGATCAAGCCTGCTTTTGAAGCAGAATACAAAGATGCGTTTGCTTCGCCGACTGCACCGCTGATAGACCCGATGTTGATAATTCTTCCCCATCTTTGAGCTTTCATTTCTTTTGCTGCAAGTGCTGAGAGTTTGTAGGGGATTTCGAGGTTCAACTTGAGCAGTCTTTCGATATCGTCGTTTGAAGTTTTTTCTACAGGACTCCAGATATATTCTCCTGCGTTGTTAATCATCACATCAACTCCCCCGAGAGAGGAAGAGGCTTTTTCAAAAAGTTTTTTATAATTGTCATCAAGGAGCAAATTTCCAGAAAAGAATCCGTGAGCATTGATTTGTTTGCAGAGTTCCTCGAGTTTTTTTTCGTCCCGTCCTGCGATAAAAACTCTGTGAGAAGAAGACAACTCTTCTGCGATGCTTCTTCCTATACCTTTTGTTGCTCCTGTAATTAAAATTCTTCTTTTCATAAACTAAAGTATAGCATATGAACAGTAATAAGAAATCTTAATATATTTGTTTGATTAAGCAAAATCAAATAAAATAATCAAAAGGGAAGTTAGTGCAGAGAAAGCTCATGAAAGTAACAAATACAAGTTTTACGGATTTTTTGAAAAAAGCGGGATGTTTTGAAATACCAGCTTTTCAGCGGAATTATGTGTGGTCTTTAAAACAGTGGCAGCAGCTTTTTGATGATATTTTGAGCCTTTCACGTTATGAAAACATGAAAAGACACTTCCTTGGAACTATAGTCTATGAAGCAACAAACATTATACAAATTTCTAAGACAAACAGGGTTATGTTGATAGACGGACAGCAGAGAATTATTACTTTATCTTTGTTCCTTGCGGCATTGCAGAATTTGGTATATGAAGAAAGCGATGAAGACAGTATCCGTCTTAGCGAAGAAATAAGAAGTTTGTTATTTAACGATGATAGAGATTGTCCTTACAAAATTATGCTGAACAGCAATGATGAGGAGATTTATTCATCCTTGCTTGACGGCGAAGATAATTTGAAAACGGATGCTTTGATTTTTAAGGCTTATGAATTTTTCAAAAATCAGATAAAATCAACAAAAGTTCTACCATGTGTTTTGTTTGAAACAATAAAGAAACTTGAAATTATTGATATGGCTCTTGAGTCAGAAGTTGATAATTCTCAGCTGATTTTTGACAGCTTGAATTCAACAGGAGTAAGGCTCTCTCAGATTGATCAGATAAAGAATTTTATTCTGCTTGGAACAACCGGAGAAGAACAGGCGGAACTCTTTGAAAAATACTGGAACCCGATGGTTCAGTCTTTTGATAGTGTCGGATGCGGCAATCGTTTGAGTGATTTTATCAGAGATTATCTTACTATACAAAATAACGGATCTATACCGAAGGAAGAATCTGTCTATGAAGAGTTTTGCAGGTTCTTTATGAACAGGCTCAAACTTCAGTCCCGCAGTACTGTTGTAAAACATCTTGTGAAATATTCAAAGTATTATGTAAAGCTGATTTCAGCTACATTAAAAGATAAAGATGTTCGTATGCACATACAGGCAATAAATGATATAGAGGCAAAAGATGCTTATCCGTTTTTGATGGAAGTATTCGAAGACTTTGAAAGCGAGCTGATTGACAAAGAGATTTTGCTTGAAATTCTCTCTACTGTCGAGAATTTTGTCACAAACAGAGATAAGCTGATACATCCTGAAAAAACGTTTGTGACACTGAGCAATGATGTAAATCAGATGCTTGCTTTGAAGCATTTTACTCCGAAGATTGTCAAAAACTCAAAGAAGATGACTATCAATGACCTGCTTGATGAAGGCGAAGACGAAAATTTGAGTGCATAAAAAATATATCTGCTCTTCGAGCAGATATATTTGAATTAGTTTGAAATTTAATGTGATTTCTTAAACTCTTCAAGAGCATTGTAAGTTTTTGTTCTTAAATTTTGCAGTGTATTATACACTTCTTCATAAGTTGCAGCATAACTGTCAAGACTCATATCTTTAGGAGGATTTCCTAATATATTGAGTTTGTTTGTCAGAGATTCTTCCTGAAGAGATTGCATGAAAGGCTCAAATATCTGTTTCCGTTTTTCTGTAGAGTACATTTCGGCTTTTATATCTCCTTTTATGCCGGATATTAACGCTTTAATTTTATTACCAGGAACTTCCGATATATCTTCTACTTGATAGACAGCTTTCAACTTATCGATAATATCATTGAAAGATTTTGGAGCATCAATATTATCGTTTAATTTTTTATTTAAGCCTTTAATATTAGAAGAAAGGACTTGAATGCTGGTGTTGATAAGCAATGGGGCATTTTCTACGCCTCCTACAGTTTCTATATTTTCTTTTATAAATTTAGGTTCTTGGAAATGTTCTATGGTTTCTTGTAGTTTTAAATAATACTTTCTATTTATTTCATTTCTTTCAGGTCCACAAGCTAAGAATTCATTATATAAATTTTGAAATTCCATTAAGAGTTCTTCTTTTTCAGGACTTAATTTTTGTGTTGCTTTTGCTACATCAGATGTTTCAATATCCGGAGCTTTTCCTTTTTTCAGGTTTACCGCTATGGCTACTGCAGCAGCTCCAGCTGCGGCAAGTGCTCCAAGTGCTGCAATAATTTTTTTATTATTATTCTTTGTTTCGCTCGGTTTAGTGCTTTGCCCTGGTGCAGGCAGCGGATAGGAGGGAAGAGGATATTTTTTTTTCTTGTATACCAGCAGAAAAATTTGCAGAAATATTCATAACCATGTATCCTTTCCTAAAAAAGTACATATAAATAAAAACAAAAGTATAAAAATTTTTGATATATTTAAAAAAATAGATAAAGTTTTATTAAACTTTATCTATTTTCAAAATTTTATATAGTCTTTTGGCTTATGCTTGCGGTGCAGTAGCTGCTTTTGATGGCACAAAAGTATCCTGAGGCGGTTGTCCTGCCAATTTTGATGTATCAATAGGACCGAGGTTAGGAGTAGCCATTGCTATGTTTTTATCAATAGCTTGTTCAACAGCTGGCATTTGTGCAGCAATTGCCTGTCCTTGAGTTTGTCCCTGCTGGCTTGCAGCCATAAGCATTTGTTCTGTTGTTGGAACTGTATTTCCTACCGGCATTGTCATAATTTTAGTTTCCTTACCATAATAACCTTACAATAATATTAAAAATCAAAAATGCAAAAAAATTGACAGATTGTAAAAAAAAGATAAGGTTTTGTTACACCTTATCTTTTTTGTTGAGATTGTTTGTTTCTTATTGTTTCACAAGTCCTGCGTCGGCCTCAGATACTCCCATAATGTTGAAACCGCAGTCAACATAGTGAACTTCTCCTGTTACGCCTGAAGACATATCAGAAGCGAGGTACAAACCTGCTTTGCCAACATCTTCGAGAGCCACGTTTCTTCTGAGAGGAGCTTTCATTGCTGCGACTTTGAGCATTGTGTCAAAATCACCGATTCCTTTTGCTGCAAGTGTTTTAACCGGTCCTGCTGAGAGTGCGTTGACTCTGATACCGTCTTTGCCGAATTCATAAGCAAGGTATCTGACTGTAGATTCTAAAGCTGCTTTTGCAACGCCCATAATGTTGTAGTTGCAAACGGCTCTGACTGAACCCAGATATGTAAGCGCCGTGATGGTAGCTCCTTCGTTCATCAACGGTTTTGCATATCTTGCCATTGGAATTAAAGAATATGCGCTGACTCCGAGTGCAAGATCCCAACCTGCTTTGGTTGTATCCGAGAATTTTCCATGGAGGTCTTCTTTGTTTGCAAAAGCTACTGCATGGATTACAAAGTCGATGGTGCCATAGACTTTTTGATATTCTTCAAAAACATGTTTCATCTGTTCTTCGTTTGTTACATCGCATTCGATGATTAACTTTGAGTTCATTTCTTCTGCTATCGGAGTAACTCTGTCTTTCATCGCTTCGTTTGCGTAAGTAAATGCGATTTCTGCGCCATTTTCATAAAGCTTTTGAGCTATGGCATAGGCAATTCCTCTTTTGTTGCTGACTCCGAAAATAATACCCTTTTTCCCTTGCATTAATGTCATTCTTCGATCCTCTATAATTCTACGTTGTTATAATAATACATAATACAACAAGCATGCTTTTTTTGAAATATTAAGAAAAAATGTATTTTTTCTTGCTGGTTAGAAATTTAATATACTATAATAGAGCAAACGTAATGGAGGATTTAAAAATGAAAAAATTCGTATGTAGTGTATGCGGTTATGTACATGTAGGTGATACTCCCCCGGCTAAGTGTCCTACTTGCGGAGTTGGTCCTGATAAATTTATTGAACAAAAAGAAGAAGCCAGAGTATGGGCTGATGAGCATAAAATCGGAGTTGCTAAAGGTCTTGATGCTGAAGTTGTTGAAGGTCTTAAGGCTAACTTCACAGGCGAATGCACCGAAGTTGGTATGTACCTCGCTATGAGCCGTCAGGCTGACAGAGAAGGATATCCTGAAGTTGCTGAAGCCTACAAAAGAATTGCTTTTGAAGAAGCAGAGCATGCAGCAAAATTTGCTGAACTCTTAGGCGAAGTTGTTGTTCCTTGCACAAAAACAAATCTGTCAATGAGAGTTGAAGCTGAATTTGGAGCAACTCAAGGCAAAAAAGACCTTGCTACAAAAGCAAAACAACTCGGATATGATGCAATTCATGATACAGTTCATGAAATGTGCAAAGACGAAGCCCGCCATGGTAAAGCTTTTGAAGGTTTGTTGAAGAGATACTTTAACTAATAATCTTTTTTAATTCTTAAAAAAGCCGATTTCTTTTGAAATCGGCTTTTTGTTTATTTATTTTCCTGTTCTTTTTGGGCTTGAATATTATCTTTTGCTTTTACAGCAAGAGTTGTCGCTATTCCTGTTGCCGCAGCCATAATTACATATGTTGCAAGCCCCAGACCATTTGTCTTTTTGACTTTCTTCAAAATATCAGGAGCTGATGAAAGTGCTTTTTGAGCAATAGAGTTTCCGTTCTTTGTAGCAAGCGCTTCTTCTGCTATTGTCGGTATCCAGCCCATTGTAGCAAGAACGCCTGCATTATCCTTGATGAATTGTCTTGCTCCGCCTTCTCCTTCTGCGCTGTTTGCTTTTTCTTTTGTTGTCATTGCTACAAGCATTACTCCAAGAGGAGCAATAATTTGCAGAGGTCTTAGTTTTTGGAGTGCTTTTCCTATTTTGTTTATATTTTTATTAACTGCATGTCCCATTTCATGGAAAGAAGAGAGCTGCAGACCTGTTCCTTTTTCAGGCAACAGTATAGAATTTACTTTCGGCTGAAAGAAGGCGTTGTTCCCTTTTGCTACTGTATCAAGCTGTTTGTATACCTTTTGGTATAGCGGTATTTTTACTCCATCACCAAAACCTTCGAGATTTTTTAAGTTTTGAGGAATTTTCTTACTTATTTGCTCATAATAGTCATCTGTCATACTTGCTGCTGTATCGGCAACATTTGAAGGGTTAACCCTTAATACCCGAACGCCTTTTCCTTCAAGTCCGCTTTTTTTGAAAGCTGTTTCAAAAGAGTCAGATAACAGATTTGACTCATCAGCACTAAGAGATGAGTTAATCTTTTTCATATTTAGCATAATCCCGTTTGCCGGCAGTGCTATGAACTGTTTCCCGAAAAGGTATGTTCCGACACCTGCTGCGACACCTGCTGCGGAATTTTTTGTGTCATTTTGTTTCTGTTGAGGAGTGTTTTGAGAATATATATTTCTCCCCTGAAAATTTACCGTCATTATTCTACCTTTATATAATCTTCCCTTAATAATATAAAAACAGGAAGAATAAAAAAATTGTCTTTGATACAAAAAAACTGCCAAAATTTTTGACAGCTTTTTTGTATTTAAATTAATATTTTTAAATTATTTATTTTTCAGGAAATCAGGCAAATCAAGCATCTGGCTTGCTACTTCCTGAGGTGACTTTTTGTTTGCAAAGAAGTCATTTATGTCAGCTTTCAAATCAGATGTTGTTGAATTTGGAAGATTCGGGAAAGACAAAGCCTTTTCAGGATTTTGAGAAGAATCTTTCAAATCAAAACCTGTAGCAATTACCGTAATTTGTATTTCTCCCTGAATTCTATCATCAATTACGGCACCGAATGTAACAACAGCATCTTCAAGAACTGTGCTGTGGATGATTTCTGCAGCTTCATATATTTCATGAAGGGTCATATCAGAACCGCCTGTTACGTTAAGGATTACGCCGCTTGCTCCGTTAATTGAGGTTTCAAGAAGAGGAGAATTTACTGCGAGTTTTGCTGCTTCAAGAGCTCTGCCTTCGCCTGTTCCCCTGCCGATACCCATCAGAGCAGAACCAGACATTTGCATTACAGCCTTAACATCAGCAAAGTCAACGTTAATAAGTCCGGGAACGGTGATAATATCAGAAATACCCTGAACACCTCTTAAGAGGACTTCATCAGCTACACAGAAAGCTTCTCTCATTGTTGCTCTGCGGTCTACAACCTCTATTAATTTATCGTTAGGGATAACAATCAAGGTATCAACGTTTTCTCTCAGTTTTTCAAGACCCTGCAAAGCCTGATTCATACGGTGTTTACCTTCAAATCTGAAAGGTTTTGTAACAACACCTACTGTCAGTGCTCCGAGTTCTTTTGCAACCTGAGCAACAACCGGAGCAGCTCCGGTTCCTGTTCCACCGCCCATGCCTGCTGTAATGAATACCATATCAGCACCATCGAGAGCAACTGTAATATCATCACGGCTTTCATCGGCCGCTTTTTCTCCGACGCTCGGATTTGCACCTGCGCCCAAACCGTTTGTAAGTTTTGAACCCAGTTGAATTCTGTTTGGAGCTGAAGACATCTCAAGCACCTGAGAATCTGTATTCATTGCCCAAAAGTCAACGCCGCTGAGTCCTGATCTTATCATTCTGTTGACAGCATTTCCGCCGCCGCCGCCTACTCCGACAACTTTTATATTTGCCTGACTAATTAATTCGCTTCTTTGTGTATCGCTATCAGCTGAGCTGACCGGTCCAAAGTTGTTTTCCACTTAACTGACCCCTTTATATCATGTACTAACTATAATTTTTCTACTTAACAATATATGAGAAATAAATCCTTTAGTAAAGAATTTTACAAAAATTAGTTACTCATTCTTAATCTTTTATTAACATAATTCCTCATCTCATATAATAAACATTTTAGCAATATTTTCAAAAATTACAAATTAATTTTTGAAAGCAAAGAAACAGCCTGTCTTTATTAATCAAAAGACGGGCTGTTTCTGTTTTTATCGAATATTTTAGTGCATTATATTGAATATTTCATTGCATTTAGCAAAGATATCGTATGCATCATCAAGTTTTATCATATTCGGTCCGTCGCAGAGGGCTTTATCAGGGTCGGGATGTACTTCAAAGAACACACCGTCAGCGCCTGCTGCAAGTGATGCATTGGCAAGAGGCGGAACGAATTCTCTTTGTCCTGAAGAACAAGCTCCTGCGCCTCCCGGTAATTGTACACTGTGTGTTGCATCGAATATAATCGGATATCCGAAGCTGTGTACTATCGGGAATACTCTCATGTCTACAACCAGATTGTTATAACCGAAAGAATCTCCTCTTTCCGTGATGATTACATTCGGATTGCCGCTTTTTTCAACTTTTTGTGCTGAGAGAATAATCTGCTGCGGGGATAGAAACTGTCCTTTTTTGATATTAACTATTTTTCCTGTTTTCGCTGCCTCAACAAGCAAATCTGTTTGTCTTGATAAGAATGCGGGAATTTGTATGATATCAACAACTTCCGCCACTGTTTTTGCATCGGCTGGAAGATGAACATCCGTAAGAATTGGAATATTAAATTCCTGTTTTACTTTGCTCAGAAGCTCAAGCCCCTGTTCCATACCGATTCCTCTATAGGAATCCAGAGAAGTTCTGTTTGCTTTATCATACGATGCCTTGAATATGTAATCTATTCCCAGTTTTTGAGTGATAAATTTCAGTTTTTCTGCTGTTTTGAAGAGAATATATTCATTTTCTATTGCACATGGTCCTGCGATTATGACGAGTTTGTTACCTCCGAACTCTATATTTCCCAATTTTACTTTTTTTAGGTTATTCAAGACTCTCACCTCCGTAGAATTTACTTTTTCAAATTATATCATAAGAAATGTTTATCCGAGTTTTAAAATTTTTGTAAATTTATGGATGGTTTTTGTTTTAAAAATAATATGATGAATATTACAAAACAGATTTTGAATTTAAACGGCATAAATCAGACATCCCCCGTGAAAACAAGGGGATATAACTCTTTAGAGAAACAGCCTGTGAAAGATACTTTTGAGAAGAGCAAGAGTAATGTTTCCTTCGGTTCAAACAGAGCTTATGCAATTCTAAAAGACATTGCACCGATTGATGCTTTGAAATACAAGGCAATGAGTGCCGCTGATAAAGATATCCTTCGTACCGAGCTTGATGAATATGTCGGAGAGGTTGTAACCGATTGTGTTAACGCTGCTAAAGCGCTGAAAAAATCTTATGATGATGAGTTTGGAGCAGGAAACTGGGAATATGTATCAATTGGCAGGTCATGCGCCAATATTTCTGAAGCCCTCAAAGCAATGGGTGTAGAAGCGAAGAGTGTTCCCATATCAGGACTGACAAATGTGTCTGATATAAAGAGTCTTACATCTCAGGCAGGGTTTGAAGACTACAAACAGTATATTTACAGTCTTGGTTTGTCTCCTGAGAAGATGAAAAGCTCAGGTAAGACTTATATCTTTCAGGACTATTGCGACTCCGGCAGAAGTCTTGAGGTCTTTGAGCAGCTGATGAGAAGCGATGAGATGGGCTTGAACCTTGATAATGTAAAATTTGACGGCATAAATGAAAGATTATTCGCTGCCTATCCTCACTTGCAGGAATGGGGAATTGAAGGTTTTAATCCTATTCAATTCTGTGTTCAGCGTCTTGGAATGCAAAATTATTTCGGCAGCCTCAAGAGTTATACTGATTTGCCAAAACTCGATTGCAAAAACCTTGGTGATATAAAACACCTTTCAATAATACCAATGTCAAATAATGATTTATTCCGTTTCGGGATATTTGATAAGACACAGCAACTTTAGTTTTTTTAGAGTCCTCCGATTGGATGATATTTAACATACTTATTTATAAAAAAACAATTTATGTCGATAAGTAAAGTATCAGCACACTCGGAGATATTATGGCAAAGATAATAGAAAATCATATTGGACGAAGAATGATAAGATTATCCTCAGATGACATAATCATGGTTGTTCAGCAGTATCAACAGATTTGCCGCAACAAAACTCTTGATTTTTTGAGTGCCAAAAACATTCTTGAAGATAATCTTCTTTATTTGCCTGAAGAAGTGTAAAGAATGTTTTGAAGACGCTTCAGTTCATCAACAAGTTGTTGTTTTGAAACAGTGTTTTCAATCAAATCCCAAGGAAGAGTTTCTTCAAAAGGAATTTTTCTTTTTGAGTAGAACTCAAGAGGCGGAATGCTCTCTGTTTCTGATAATTCTTTATACGCTCTATGCCAGCTTCCGAGTGATGCTTTATATTCATATACTTTTATAAGCAAATCGCTCAAACGCCTGTCTCCTCTTGAGATTACTGCTTGAATTTCATCCCATTTGATGCTTGTCGGACGGTATTTTATGCCGGAGATATGCAAGTGTTTTTTCAGGTAATTATTTCTGTTTTCAAGTATTTTCTCTTCCTCTCTTCCGTACCACTGGAACGGTGTTTGAGCTTTTGGCACAAATGAAGACGTGCTTAGGGTAAGAGATATGTCTTTGTTCTCTTTTTGTAAGTTTTTGACAAGGGTCACCATATTTTCAATGTCTTTATCTTCTTCTTCTGGAAGTCCTATCATTGCGTAAATTTTCAGAGCCTTGAGTCCGTTTTCTGAGGCTGTTTTTATTGATGCGGCTATCTGGTCGTCTGAAAGATTTTTGTTTATAAATTGTCTAAGACGCTGAGAGCCTGCTTCCATTGCAATTGTTGATGATCTTTGATGACATTCTGTGAGCATTTTTACCGTTTTTGCGCTTAGTCTGTCTGCTCTCAGCGATGATATTGAAACTTCGAAGTCTTTTTCTTTTTTCTTTTCGAGGATATAATCACAAATTTGGTCAAATTTTGGATGTGCACTGACAAGTGCACCGAGAAGACCTATTTTATTTGTATTAGCAAGAGCCATATCGATTATGTCTTTTATCTCTTCAAAAGATGGATATCTCGGAGGAAGATTCAGGTAAGACGAAAGGCAAAAAGCGCATCTGTTTGGGCATCCTCTATAGAGTTCTATAAGGCAGTTATTTGAAAACATTGTATTTTCTGTGATAATCGGAGTGAATACACAGCTCATATTTGTCATTACACGTTTTTTAACGGGGATATTCGGAAATACAGAAGAAACTGCGCCGTCTTTATCATATTTAAAGTTATATAAAGATGGAACATAAACGCCTTCTATTGAGGCAAGTCCTTCAAGAATTTCTGCTTTTGTTTTATTTCCTTTTGAATCCTGAATAAAGTTCATAGCTTCATTCATCATAACTTCTCCATCCCCGACCAGAATAAAGTCAAAGAAGTCGCTGAACGGTTCAGGGTTTACTGAGAGCACGGGCCCCCCGGCAAAGATTAGCGGATATGAGTCATCTCTGTCTTTTGCTTTGAGCGGGATATTATATTTTTGCAGAATTTTGAATATATTCAAAAAATCCAGTTCGAAAGAAAAAGAAAATCCGAAAACATCAACATCTTTCAGATTATGTCTTGAACGTTCTGTATCTGTGAATATTCTTTCAACGTCGGTTTTGGGATTCTCATCCATAAGACGAAACAGATGCAGATAACCAAGTGCTGACATTCCTATGTTGTAGTTGCAAGGAAAAGAAAACCACACTTTTATTGCATCGTCATCTTTTTTTTGAGGTTTATATAGAAATATTTCTTTATTATTCATCAGAGCAACCTGTTATTCTTTATTAATTGTTTTTACATAGAGTTCATCAAACAGGACACAAAGAGTTGCCGCAATAGCCGGGGCTAAGATAACACCTGATACTCCGAGGAATTTTTCAAAGGCAAAAATTGCAAATATGATAATAAGCGGATGTAAATCAAGCATCTTACCCAATACTATGGGCTTTAGAAAAGTATTTGTTGACCACTGCGCAAAAGCAAATACTGCACATACAGCAATGATTGCAGCGATTCCTTTAGGGAATACTACTATTATTGCCAGTCCAAAAGCTATAATAGGTCCTACTATCGGTATAATATCAAGAACCCCTGCAATAAATCCAATCAATAAAGAGAACGGAAGTTTGAAAATAGCAAGCCCGATGAAAGTAATCAGCCCTACAGCAAACATCATCAAAAGCTGTCCGACAACATATCCGCCGACTTTTGTTGATATATTTGATGATAGTTCTTTTACCTTATTTCTCATATTTTTTGGAAATAAAGCAAGAAAATAATCTTTTATTTCTGATTTGTCAAGAAGCATATACAATACAATAATTGCAAGTGTAAATGCTATTGTAAAACCATATATCAAGCTTACAGTGAAGTTTATTGATTTGTCGATTATTGTTGACCCGAAGCTCGCTGAGGACATAAGAGCATTTTCTGTGTTGATAACTTCTATCAACTTTTTACCCATAAAATCCGTTGTGGAAAGATAGTTCATAATCATCTGAAAATATTCGGGAATATTTTTTATGAAGAGTACTGTTTCTTTGTATAACAAAGATATAAGAGGAATCAGGATGAGCGTGAACAATCCGAAACCAACAAGATAAATTAATGAAACAACTATTGAGCGCGGAATTTTTTTTGATAATTTATCAACAAGAGGCATAAGAGAGGCTGCTATTACATAAGAAGCAAAAAACAGCATAAACACATCTTTGAAATAATACATCCCGAATAACGTGATAACTACTAAAATGAAGAATATTATCATTTTATAATTTTTAAAATTAGAAATATCCATGAATGCCTCCTCTGCAAATGATTATTCTGTCGGAGTTTGTTGAGTTTTTGATACGGCTGTTGTTGAGTCTTTCTTTGGCGTGTGCTTAAAGAATTTCAGCATATTCAAATATTTATCGCCGCTTTTTTGTTTAACTTCTTCTTTTTCATCCAGACCGAGATAATCTTTGACTATTTGTCTAAAATGCGCCAAATCTTCGCATTTTGTCAATACGCCGAGTTGGGCAGTCGAGATGTTGCCTGTTTCTTCGGAAACAACTATACACAAAGCATTTGACACTTCACTCATACCTATTGCGGCACGGTGTCTTGTTCCATACTGCCAGCTGAGTTTCGGGTCTTCCGTCAGAGGGAGAAGAACACCTGCAGATAAAATTCTGTTTCCGCTTATAATCACGGCTCCGTCGTGAAGTGCCGTGTTTGTATGGAATATTGTTAGTAATAATTCTGTTGATAATATGCCGTTGATTTTTGTTCCGACATCAATATACCCTGAGCTGTCGTTGTGATCCTGCATAACTATCAATGCGCCTGTTCGTGATTTTGAAAGATATTTTACGGCATCGGTAAGTTCGTTTACAACGTCTGTTTGATTTTTATGGTCGTCATTGTGGTTGTTTGCAAATATATTTTTTGTCAAAAATCCCTGCTGGCCGAGATACCCGAGAAATCTTCTCAATTCTGGCTGGAATACGACTACCAGACCGATGAGGATTATGTTGACGATTGTTTCAAAAAATTTTCCAATGATTTGAAAATCCATCAAAATGAGAAGTTTGCTCAAAAGGAGCATAATCAGAACACTGACAATCCCTTTGACAAGACGTTCTGATTGAGTTCCTCTGATATATGTCCTGTAAATCAAATAAAGAATCAGGATTATAACACCGACTTCCAGAATACTTTTGAGCTGTAAGCCGCTAGCAAGTGTTGAGAAATCTATGTTTGAAATATCTGTAACAGTAATAAGTTTCTCAAACAACTTAAAAATCCCTTCTTAATTAATTTTCTATCATAATTTTACTTGAAAGACGTTGCGGAATTTCATCATCCGAAACAAGATCTTCATAAGTTTCTCTTTTTATAATGATATCAGATTGCGCATTTTTTACAAGTACTGCAGCCGGACGAAGTGTTCTGTTATAGTTGCTGGACATAGAATATCCGTATGCTCCGGTGTTGAAAACACACAAAATATCTCCTTCTTCTGGATGAGGAAGTTTGATATCACGTATCAAAATATCTCCTGATTCGCAGTATCTGCCTGCAATTGTTACTTCTTCATTGCTTTCTTCGTTTGCTTTATTCGCAATTACTGCCGTATATTTTGCCTGATACATAGAGGGACGCGGGTTATCAGCCATTCCTCCATCCACTGCCACATATCTTCTGCCTTTGGGAACTTGTTTTGAGCTGCCTATCGTATATATTGTTACTCCTGAAGTTCCTACGATGCTTCTTCCGGGTTCGAGATATATTGCAGGGTATTCGAGATTATATTCTTTACAGTGTACTTCTATTGAGCGGATTATTACATCGGCTATTGTTTCAACGGACGGCGGCACATCCGCTTCGGTATAAGTTATACCGAGGCCTCCTCCAAGATTTATTTCTTTAAGGTCTATGTTGTGAACTTCTTTTATTCTCCTGATTTCTTTCAGGATTACACCGACTTCATCATAATAAACCTGCGTTTCAAAAATTTGAGAGCCGATATGAGCATGCAAACCGACAAGATTCAGGTTTGTATATTGTTCTTTTATCAGGTCGATTGCCTCATCAAGCTGTGTTAAGTCAAAACCGAATTTTGAGTCAAGGTGTCCTGTCTGAATGTATTCATGCGTGTGGCATTCAATCCCAGGCGTAATCCTCAGAAATATATCAACAATTTTATTTTTTGATTTTGCAAGGTTATCAAGAAGCGCAAGCTCAAGGAAGTTGTCGACGGAGTATCTCCCTATATTGTAGTCAAGCGCCATCTCTAGTTCATCTATTGATTTGTTGTTGCCGTTGAGAAGAACATGAGACATATCAAAGCCTGCGCTGTAAGCTGTATACATTTCTCCTCCTGAAACTGTATCAAGACCGAAACCTTCCTCTTTGAGAATTGCACATAAAGCTTTTGTCATGAAAGCTTTTGATGCGAACATGAAATTAGACTTTTCGTATTTTGCAAAAGCTTTTTTGTATTCTTGACACATACTTCTGATTGTATCTTCGTCATAGATATAAAGAGGTGTGTCATATTTTTCAGCCAGTTCAACAAGATCACATCCTCCTATGCAGAGATGACCTTTTTCGTTTATTTCTGTTGTTATAGGTTTAATTTCTTGATTTACGCTCATTATTTCATGTCCCTTCTTCTTAATTATTCGGATTTTTCATAATTTTAACATTAAAATATTCATAAAAATACTACTATAATCAGAGAAAATTTTATTTGCCGATAATTGTAACAAATCTTTACACAAGTTTAAATATTTACAGCATTATATGTATTTATGAAAAAAAAATATGCCTATTTAATAAAATATAGTAATATGTTACGTATCAGAATATAAAATTAACCAAAGTTTGGATAAGAGGGAACAAAAATGAATTTCAAGAAAAAGTGTATTTCAATGGTTCTGGCGTTCTTTATGCTTATGATAAACATAACGCCGGCACTTGCGGTTGCGTTTGATGACGTACCGACAGATTATTGGGCTTATGAAGCAATTGAGTCCGTTTCTAATGATCAGGTTATGAACGGTTATAAAGACAACACCTTCAAACCTGAAGGAACTGTTAAGAGGGTTGACTTTACCAAAATGCTCCTTAAGGCAATCGGGCATGATGATATAGATATTGAAACAAACAATATTTTCCAGGATTTGGCTTCAGGTAACTACGGTTATGAAGATATCATGAGAACAAAACAACTCGGTTTGGTTTATGGTTATCCGGATAAGAAATTTAAACCGTCTCAGAATATTACAAAAGCCGAAGTGTCTTCAATTCTCAGCCACATCACAAAAGGTGAAGCTCAGGATCCTGCAACTCTTGATAGATTCTTTGATAAAAATGATGTACCGAATTGGGCATTTGAAGCATATACAAAGTGTGTAGAAAATAATTTGTATGTAAACTATCCTGATGAGAATATGTTGACTCCGAATAGAGATGCAACAAGAGCAGAGATAGCTGTTTTGCTATACAAAATAAGAAAAGCAATGAACCTTGTTGAAGATCAATACAAAGGAGATGCTGCTCCAGTTGAACAAAAGGAATACCTCATCAGAACAGAGCACTTGAATCAGGTTCCTGAAGCTGATGAACATATTGTTCAGATTACAAACCTGAGACAGATTGTTCTTGCAAAAAATATTATCAAGGCTAACTTCAAACAAAAATTCAACTCAAATGAAGTGAAAATGGGTGACCTTGTTGAATTTGATATTCCTAAAAATATCTACACTGATGAAGGAACTCTTACATTCCCGGCAGGAACTGTTCTTGTTGCGGAGGTTAATTATCTTGAAAAACCGAAGATGCTGAACAAAAGCGGTGCTGTAGGACTTATCTTCAAAGATATGGTTCTTCCTTCCGGTCAGGTTGTTCCTTTTGAAGGAAGAGCTGTTGAAACAAAAGATGTTGATATCCTCAAAAGAGGCGGATGGGCAAGCGCTGCAAAAGTTGCTAAGTTTACCGCCATCGGAACAGCAGTTGGTACTGTAGGCGGTCTTGCTATCGGAAGAATGAGCACTAATGATAATAACACCGGTAAAGGCGCTATCATAGGTCTTTGTATCGGTGCCGGTACAGGTCTGCTGCTGGGGTTGATTACACCTGGTGTTCCTTACAAAGCTAATCAGGGCGATGAAATTATGGTAGAACTTACACAAGATTTGAGTCTTGATATCGCTCTGTAGTTCTTGAAATTCAAATCTTATAAAAAAAGAATGACTTCATCAAAAGAAGTCATTCTTTTTTATCTTCCGCATATTTAGCAGGAACGTCCGCCTTTTTATAACAAAAAACATCCTGTAAAAAACAGGATGTTTTTTGCTTTGGAGTTGTTGAAACTAGATAATTCCCTGTGACTTCATTGCTTTTGCAATACGTCTGAAACCGGCTATGTTGGCACCTGCTACATAGTTTTTTCCGTATCCGTACTCTTTAGCGGATTCTTGAGAAGCTTTGAAGATATTTGTCATAATATCATCCAATTTTTTATCAACTTCTTCAAATGTCCAGAAATATCTCATGCTGTTTTGGCTCATTTCAAGCGCTGATGTAGCAACACCGCCTGCATTTGCTGCTTTTGCAGGAGCAACGAGAACACCTTTGTCTATGAAGTATTTGATTGCTTCGTTGCTGCAAGGCATATTAGCACCTTCACCGATTGCTATTACTCCGTTTTTAACGAGCAGCTCTGCTGCTTGAAGTTCTATATCATTTTGGGTAGCGCATGGAAGTGCGATATCTGCTTTGATATTGTAAACAGCAGGTATTTCACCAGGTTTATTCTCGGTATAAACCGCTGATGGATGATATTTCAGGTATTCTTTTATTCTCAGACGTTCAACTTCTTTGAGTTTTTTTATTGTATCAAGGTTGATTCCAGATTTGTCATATATGCATCCGTTAGAATCACTCATGGCAACAACATTTGCGCCATATTCCCGAGCTTTTTCGCAAGCATAAATTGCAACGTTACCTGAACCGGAGATGATAACATTCTTTCCTTTGAATGACTGACCATCAGCTTTCAGCATCTCTCTCATGAAATAAATCAGCCCGTAGCCGGTTGCTTCTTTTCTGACGAGCGAGCCGCCGTAATCAAGACCTTTTCCTGTCAGCACACCTGCTTCGTATACATCTTTTATTCTTCTGTACTGACCGAATAAATAACCTATTTCTCTTGCACCGACTCCGATGTCACCTGCCGGCACGTCAACATCCTGTCCGATATGTCTTTGCAGTTCCGTCATAAAACTCTGGCAGAATCGCATGATTTCTGCATCTGATTTTCCTTTCGGATCAAAGTCACTGCCGCCCTTGCCGCCGCCGATAGGCAGACCTGTGAGAGCATTTTTGAAAATTTGTTCAAATCCGAGAAATTTCATAATGCTCTGGTTTACTGTAGGGTGAAATCTCAAACCGCCTTTGTAAGGTCCTAAAGCACCGTTAAATTGAACACGGTATCCTCTGTTTACCCTTGTTTGACCAGCATCATCGACCCAGGGAACTCTGAATGAGATAATTCTCTCAGGTTCAACAATTCTTTCTAACAAAGCCATCTGTTTATATTCAGGATGCCTTTTCAATACAGGCTCTATGCTGGTTAATACTTCTTCAACTGCCTGCAAAAACTCCGGTTCATGAGAGTTTTTTTCATTTGTCTCTTTCAAAACTTTTTCTAAATAACTATCCATGTGTTATTCTCACTCCTTAGCATTTTTCGCGGGGTCAATTATATCACAAACAATTGTAAATTTAAAATTATTTCTGAGAGAGTGCGTTTAAATTGACAAAAAAAGATTGATTTAAATATAATCTAGAAATGAGTTAAAGAAAGATGGGTTTGGTATGAAGAAATTATTAGTTTTATTGTTTTTGTTGTTTTTTACGACTTCCTGTGCTTATGCCGGTTCTGATTATTTATTTTTGGATAAGGAAACAAAATATCAGAAAAAAATCATGGAGATGGGCTTTCGCATTCTTAATGCAAACAGAATAGATAAAAGAATGACCTTCAGCTATGATACAAATAAGGATGTGAACGCTTATACTTACGGCGGGGCAAAAAACATCGTTATTTGCAAAGGTCTGCTGCCTTATTTTGATGATGATAATGAATTGGCTGCAATATTGAGTCATGAAATTGCCCATGGAATGGATTATCATGACGGTTTTTTCAAATCGGTGGCTATGGGCTTTGCACCGAAAAAATATGAAGAAAAAGCGGACAAACAAGCTGTCGACTATATGGTGACAGCCGGTTATAATCCGGTTGCATTGATTATTGTACTTAATAAAATATCAGGGGAGAAAAAGGGAATATCTTCATGGTTTTCGACTCATCCTGCAGGTTCAAGAAGACTTGTCCTAATTTATGAATATATATACAAAAAATACCCTGGATATCTTGTTGACAACGATTACAGGAGAAATTTGTACTATCAGAATTTCCTTTTGATATCAAAGGATGACCGTGAAAAAATCAGAGAGAGAGAGCTAAAAAAAATAGAAAAAAACATAAAAAAGAACGAAAAAAAAGAAGCTGTCTAAAAAATGAATAAGAAGACTTTTTATATTTCTTTGATAATTTTTTTCTCCGTATTTTTTCATCATCAGGCTTTTGCTTCTCAAACCCGTCTGTACGGAAATATAATATTGCCCGAGATTCCAAAAAATCAAGAGGAACAACCTGCAGAGCCGGAAAATGAAAAGCCAAAAGACCAGGCTCCGGAGGTCGATGAATCATCAGTTATAGAGGATGAGTTGATTCTTTTGCTTGATGAGAAAGATTTTTCGACTACCAAAAAGTCTTATACTCCTCTTGTTTATGATGATGAACTGATTGAACAGCTTAGAGACATAAAATTTGAACCTGTTGAGCCTGAGAGAACTTATAATCCCGAAGAGGATATTATAGAAGATGAAGTAGTAAAAGAAAAATTTGCAGGGCGCAGAGTTTATAAACAAAGACATGTTGACCTTCCACCTATAGAAGACAACTACCTCCTTGTTCCAAAGGACAGGAGTCTTGATAAAGTTACATACACTCCTAGAATAATTGATGAAAACTCAAAAGAAATAAAAGTGAGGGTGTCTGCTCCGAGTTCTTATGTCGTCAGTATTCTTGCAAAAGATGAAGCGAAGAAAAAAGAAGGGAGAGCACCGAAGTTTTATCTGAATGCAACTGATATTGGAGATAAAATAATTTTCAAAACAGAGGAAGACGTCAAAAAAGACGGAAAAGTTTTTATCAAAGAAGGGACTGAAGTTGTAGGGATTATAGGCAATGTTACACCCCCTGTATCTGGAGGCGGAGGGGCTGAACTTGTGTTAGAGAATTTTAAGACTCAGGATGTCTTTGGAAATGAAATAAAGCTCAACGGGAAAATTGTTGTCAAAGGGATGAACACGTCTTTCTTTCAGCATATTATCAGCTATGCAGGCATTCCGTTTACTTTCGGGGCGAGCACGTTTATTATGTATTCTCCCGGCGGTCCAGCAACATTGAAAGCAAACAAGGGATATACTCTGGTTTATGAAGAAGAAGTGAAAGATACAGACAATGAAGAAAAAGAGGAAATAACAAAGACGGATGATACGGTTTCTGAATCTGAAAAAAATTAATGAAAGATACGAACCTGAGATAACCTCAAGAGTAAATAAAGTTATCAAAAGCGGGTGGTATATCCTTGGGGAAGAGGTTGAAAATTTTGAAAAAAATTTTGCCGCATATTGCGGAACAAAATTTGCTGTTTCGTGTGCAAACGGGCTTGATGCACTGAGGTTAATCATAGCTGCATACGGCTTTTGCTCGGGAGATGAAATAATCGTTCCTGCAAATACTTATATCGCCTCTATTCTTGCAATATCCCAAAACGGATGCGTTCCTGTTCTTGTTGAGCCTGATGAGAAAACTTACAATATAAATTTTGAGCTTATAGAAAGCAAGATTACAGAAAAAACAAAAGCTATAATGCCCGTACATCTCTACGGGCAGGCTGTTGAGATGGGAAAGATTTATGAATTGGCAAAAAAATATAATTTGAAAATAATAGAAGATGCCGCTCAGGCTCATGGAGCTTCTTTCAACGGAATGAAAACAGGGAAGATGGGGGACGCTGCCGGATTTAGCTTTTATCCCGGGAAAAATCTCGGATGCCTTGGTGACGGCGGTTGTGTGACGACTGATGATGAGCAGCTCGCATCAAGAATAAGAATTTTGAGAAACTATGGTTCTGATAGAAAATACCACCACATTGCAAAAGGGTTTAATTCTCGTCTTGATGAGATTCAGGCTGCTGTTCTTGATGTTAAACTCAAAAAGCTTGATGAAGATAATCAAAGAAGAAGGCAGATAGCGGCATTTTATCGTAAGAACATAAAAAATCCCGCATTGATTCTTCCTGAAATTTATGAAGAAACGGCGCATGTGTGGCATTTGTTTGTTATAAGATGTCAAAAAAGAGATGAACTTCAAAAATATCTCAAAGAAAAAGGAGTTGAAACGCTTATACACTATCCGATACCTCCTCATAGACAGCTTGCGTATGAAGAGATGAAAAAAGAAAGTTTCCCTATCAGCGAGAGAATTCACAACGAAGTGTTGAGTCTTCCGATGTCGCAGGTACTTGAGGATGATGAGGCGGGTTATGTCGTTGATGTTTTGAATGGTTGGTGCGGGTGTTAGCTGACTTTATTCTTTATTTTTCCTGAGATAAAGGCATCGATGTTTTCTATTGTTGTCGAAAGTATTCTGTTGATTGCCTCTTTTGTGTTGTAAGCAATATGAGGAGTGATTATAACGTTTTCCATCTGGAAGAGTCTTGTGTTGAGTACGGTGTCTTTTAGTTTTTCAGAGTTTAGCATACTTATATCAGAGAGATAGTCTGTGTCTGAGATTGTTTCTTCTGACTCGAGGACATCAAGTCCTGCGCCTGATATTTCTTTGTTTATGAGCGCATTATACAGTGCCTGTGTGTTAATAAGCTCTCCTCTTGCCGTATTTATGATGATTGATGAGGGTTTCATTTTCTTGAAGCTGTCTTCTGAAAACATGTGAAAGTTGTCTTTTGTCAGAGGCGAGTGCAGGGATATAAAGTCTGATTTTGAAAGCAGGGTGTCAAAGTCTGTGTATTCAACTTCATATTTATCGACAAGTTCATCCCTTTGATTTATGTCATATCCGAGGATATTCATATCAAATCCGTAGGATATCCTCGCAAATTCAGCGCCGATAGCACCGAGTCCGATTATTCCTACTGTTTTTCCTCCAAGTTCTATACCTATTGTTTCAAGAGGATTGATATTCATATCCCTAAAATCAATGCAGGCTTTTGTTATTTTTCTGCAAACATCAAGCATAAGTCCGAACGCAAACTCCGCTACGCTTTTGTTGCCATAATTCGGTGTATTTACAACAGTGATGTTATGTTCTTTGCAGTAGTCAAGGTCGATGTGATTAAACCCGACCGATCTGAGCGCTATGAGTTTGAGGTTTGAGAAATTTTTGAGGATATCTCCGCTTACTCTTGAGGTTGTAAAACATGATATGATGTCAGCGTCTTTTATGTCATCGTCAAGTTTTGAGATATCGTTGAGAGGGTTTGGAAGCAGGTAGTAGTCATATTTTCCGTTGCATTTTTTTTGCAGGAAGTTTTTTTCGTAGTCTTCTACATCAAAAAATACTGCTTTTGTCATCAAAACCTCCAAAACCATGTGTTGCATGAAAAGTTTATGCAGGGGATTGAAGAAATAAAACTGCCTAACAGGCTGATTGATGGGGGCTATTTTTGTATCCTGAAGGAGAACTCTCTGTATCCGACAGACCGGCATGATGCGTAGATGTCATCCATCTCTTTTTTGAGTGATTGATAGGTCGGAAATTTATCGAACAATTCCTGTTTCAGAAAATTAAAATAAGGGTTATCTTCGGTGATTTCATAGAGCTTTTTATTTCTCTTGCAGAGTTTTTTGTAGGTTCTTTCATCTCCCAGCCGGTCATTTTTATAAGAGTTGCAGAATTTATGTACTGCAATAAGGTTCCAGATTTCGTCGCATGCAACGTAATTGAAGGGAATAAAGTGGTCTATGCTCAAATTCTTGCCGATTTTTTCACCGCATATTCCGCAGGCATCAGAAAACAGAGGAGATTTTTCGTTGGTGAAGAGTTCTTTGTATTTCTTCAGATCTTTCTTGCACAAGCTTCCTGAGAGTTTTGTGTAGAGATTCGGGATTGAATTGTATTTTTCAAGAAACTTCAAAAGAGAAAGAAATACGGTGTCCTTGAGCAGCTCACGGGCATGTCGTTCAGAGAGTAGAGAGAAAAATTTTTCTGATAGGACAATGTATTTTTCTTTCATTGAGTAAGAAAAAAATTCATTCCTTCCTTCAAAGCTTGAAAGGGCTGTATTATTAAAGCAGTTTAAGGGGCATGCGAAAAACAGTTTTTCATTTTGTTTTAGAAGATATTTGAAGTCATCTTCACAGAGATATCTTAAATGTTTTTTCTCCGAGTAATCGCTGATATTTTGGAGCACTTTCGGAGGTTTGCCTGAGGATTTTTCCGTAATTTTATATCTCGTCATATTGAAATAAAAAGGAATGACAAACCTCATAATCTCTTCAAAACGGTATTTCTTCTTTCCTTTTTTGAAACAGAAGATAAATGACAGCGCAAGGACGTATTTATAAGATGAGTTGTTTCTGTTGCTTATCAGAAATTTGAATTTTTGAGTAAGATTTTCCATCTGAAAATTATCGGAGATTTTGGAGAAAAAAACAAGTTTTTGTGAAGAAAGGGATTTGATGAGGTGAATAATCCGGTTTAATACCCTGATGAGGAATGCGTTTTTTTGATTTTCCAAAATACAATATGAAGCACATAAGAATGAGATGATTTAAATATGTCGAAAATAAACAGGGTACTGGCTCTAATTGCTCTTTTTGCCTTTTTGTATATAAATTTTTTAAATCCGTCGTATGCTCAAAATTCTAAAGATTGCAAATATCCTGATTTTTCATATGAGTTTATCGGAGAAGACAAGTATGAGAATTTTAACAGGAAGATGTTTGCCTTCAACTCGAAGCTTAATAAATTTGTTATTTGTCCGATAAATGTTGTGTGGTCTTCGATTTTTCCAAAGTATGTAATGAACCGGATTTATTCCGCACATAAAAATATCGAATATCCGAGGCGTCTTGTCAGCTCTTTGATACAGCGTGATTTTAAGACAACGAAGAGTGAGTCGGTAAGATTTTTAGCTAATTCAACAATCGGGCTCGGCGGATTGTATGACCCTGCTCAAAAAATTTTTAAAATAGAACCACGTGACGAAGATATGGAGCAGGCCCTTTCAAAGTGCAAGGTAAAACAGGGGTCTTATCTTGTTCTTCCTGTTCTTTCTTCTACAACTCCGAGGGGTGCAGCTGGCAGAGCATTTGATGCTGCACTTGATCCGTCGTCATATATTGCAACTCCCGTTCTCGGTATGGTTAAAGCCGGTTTGGTTGTTAACAGGCTGACTCTTAGCCAGCCGATGAATATCCTTATGGGTTCGACATACGCAGATCCCTATGAGGTAATGAAAAAACTTTATGCTGTAGAACGATATATTAAAAACAACAATCTTGATAGAAAAGAAAATATTATAAAAACAGTTCAAAATGCTGATGATACTTCGCTTGCTTTTTATGAAGAAGAAAAAGCCCTTGAAAATTATGAAAAAACGGAACTTTTTAGTATTCAAAATATTTCTGATAATCAAATAGCGCAAACAATTTCTGATGAGATAAACTGCTCTTTTGAGGATTTATTCAGAGAACAAAAACAGAGGGAAATTATTCAACCTGAAATTCCTGTATCTGATAACAGTGAGATATTATCTCAAAATGAGGAAGAAGACAGCCTTGAGGCTGATTTGATTCTCAATGATTATAATCCGCAGGGACCTGTATCAGACTCATTAAGAACCGTTCTTTTTAATATTCCTGAAGTGGATAATTCGATGTGGAATGAGCTGTCTTTGTGGAACAGGAGTTTTTTCAAACGCATAAAAACATCTTCGGTTAATATTATCCCCCCGAGAGAAGACTATTCTTTCAGATATATTATGCAAAAGGACAAAAACTCTCCTGTTGCAATAATTTATCCCTCAATAGGCGAGGGTGCTATGTCTCATCATTCCGGTATTTTTGCAAAAATTTTTTATGATTTGGGCTATTCTGTCATAATACAGGGAAGTCATTTTCACTGGGCTTTTGTCAAAAGTATGCCAAAGAGTTATAAACCGGGGATACTTCCTCAAGATGCGTATTATCTCAGAATGACCACGGCGAAAATAATTGAAGTTCTGGAGAAGAAATACAACTGCAAGTTTAAAAACAAGATACTTTTAGGAACCTCTTTCGGAGCGATGGCGGCATTGTTTGTTGCAAATATGGAAGATGAAGAGAACATTCTCGGGATATCAAAGTTTATAGCTGTCTGTCCACCTATCGAGCTGACATATTCGATGAAGCAGGCGGATAAAAACAACGAAGGCTTTATCAAAAGTAATATAAAAGAAACAGTTGCACTGACTGCGGCAAAAGTGTTTGGTATTCTTCAGTCTGAGGGTATATCTGCAGATAAGTTTCAATTGTTTTCTGAAGATGAGGCTAAGTTAATATCAGGTTTTATTATGAGGCAGAAGCTGTCTGATTTGATTTTTACTCTTGAAGAAACGCCTACAACAAAGAAAACAGATATCTATGAAACAATAAATCGTATGTCTTATCAGGATTATGCCGAAAAATATCTTGTTGAAGAATTGGGGTATTCTCATGACAGTCTTAATTTTAAGTCCAGTCTTCACTATATATCACATTATCTTACACATTGCAGCAATTATAAAATTTATCATGCGCTTGATGATTATTTTGTAACTGAGGAACAGCTTAAGAAATTGAAAGAATACACGGGAGAAAAAACAATTATGTTTGATCATGGGTCACATCTCGGTTTTCTTTATCGAAGAGAGTTTATGGAGGCGCTTCTTGAAGATATAAAGTCAGTGAAATTAAAAAATACAGATATGCTTGATGATTCTGTTTGAATTAGTAAATATCATCGTAGATTTTGCAGGTACTTGTTTTCAGGCTGATATTTTTATCTTTGCAGAGTCGTTCTATTTCTGTTCTCTCTGCTTCTAATTTGTCCTTTTTTGCTTTATATGAGTATAAGACTTTTCCGAAAGAAATATTTGACACGTTCATTGTTTTAATCTCCTTTAATAATATTTAAGTTTATGAATAATTTTTATTGCGTCTTGGTGTATGTTCATTGACAGTATTTTTCTAAAAATATAAAATGATTACACAATATTATGAGGAGTTTTATATGAAAAAGATTTTTGTTATATTATTTTGCACTCTTTGCAGTGTTGTTTTATTTTCGGGGTATGCTAATGCTGATATTGTGCTTGTACCTCAATGGAGTGAATTTTGTCCTGATAAATATCTTGATGCAAGAGAAAGCACAGGATTTTGGGATGCAAAAAAACTCGGTCCAGATAATGATTACTGGTTCGAACGAAAAAAACAGTTCAGAGAAGCTGTTGACCTCTGCCAGACAAAATATAAAGATGATGAGCTGAATGAGTGTTATACAAAACTGAAAGAAGAAGAAAAGAAAAAGAACGAAAAATGGGAAAAAGAGCAGGAAGAGAAAAAACTTGAGATGGAACGCAGACAACAGCAGTATCTTGACCAGCAGAGAAGACGTGATGCCGCTGATTATATGAACAGGATGATGAGATACTAAGTTTTTAGCTTCTTATTTTTGAAGAAAAAGTTCTGTAGAATTTCTACAGAACTTTTTTGTATAAAGGAGCAGGAGATGAAAGAGTATCATATACTAAGTTTATCAGGAGGGAAGGATTCTACGGCGTTAGCATTTTTCATGAAAGAGAATATGCCTGAAATACATAAAAAAATAGAATATTGGTTCTATGATACTGGTTGCGATTTGCCTGAAACTTATGACTATTTGAATAAAATAGAAGTATTCCTAAATAAAAAAATTATCAGGATAAAACCTGAAAAAAGCTTTGACCATATTTTTCACACAAGTTTTTTAATTCCTGCTCCACATAGACGATATTGCACTATAGAATTAAAAGTAAAAACATCTTGGAATTATATCTTTAAAAGAATACAAGAACAAGGAAATGGTATTTTTAACTTTTATATAGCTATAAGAGCTGATGAAAGCTGGAGGAAAGGGCTTTCTCCAAAAACGGAAGAGGAGAAGAAAATATCAAAAGGAATCTATCCTTTTGTAGAGAATTATATTTGTAAAAAAGATGTTGAAAAGATTCTTATAGATAATGGTATTTTTTATCCTGATTATTACAAGTGGAGAGAGCGAAACGGTTGTTATTTTTGCTTTTATCAAAAGCCGATTGATTGGATAAATCTTTATGAACATCATCCTGAGCTATATGAAAAAGCAATGTACTACGAAGAGAAAGGAAGGAAGTCAAAGGAAAAACTTTTTACATGGTGTTCTTTTGCTCCATTAAGAGAGATGATAAAGCCTTATAATATAAAAAAAATTAAAGAAAAATATCTGAATAATTCTTCAAAAGAAATGCAAAATAATTTACTTATTGAATATTTTTGAGCTTTTAATGCATTTAGGGTCTTCTTTATCTGTTAAGTTATTATGGTCGTTATCAATTCCGTCATTGCAAGAATTTTTTGAATCAAGTCCCTCTGCATAAGGTATTTCTTTTAGCCATTTATCTGGAATGGACATCCAAAGATTTTCAAGATAATTCTTTGATTCATTTGCTATCCTTTTACTTTTTATTTCAAGAAAGTTTTCATCATTAAAATTAACTGCCGATTTTGTCCAGTTTAACGAACCTGTAAGGACTTTTTCATCATCTATTACAGCAATTTTGCAATGCATTTTTCCTCCCCAATTTTCTACTTTAACTTTTATCCCTTCTTGCCTCATAATATCTATATTGTATCTATAGTTATTGGCAAAAGATGCATCGACTATGACTTTTACATCAACACCTCTTTTATGAGCGCTAATGAGTTCTTTAACAAGTTTTTGGTTGGTAAAGTAAAACATCCCTATATAAATATATTTTTTAGCATTTCTAAAGCTTGGTAGAATTGATTCATTCATAATTTTTTCATTAGGAGAAAAGTATACGCTCAAAAGAGTTCCATCTGATAATGAAATATTTCTTTTTGCAATTTTTTCTTTATCGGTATGAAATTTTTCTCTTTCATACATTTGCTCGATTTCCTGTCTATATAAATCAGCAACTTGTCTATCTTTTATAAGATAAGCAACATTTGCGTTATAGCCTCCAGAACATGTTGAACTTATATTTGTAGAGCCGGTCCATACATGGTTATTTGAAAAGACAAAAACTTTATTATGCATTAGGTAACCAAGTTTCTTTTGTTTATCATAGTAATTTTTCATTTCATCTTTTTGGGAAAAATCTGTTTTAATCTTGCAACACAAAGATTTTAGTTTATGCGTATCTGCATAATCATTTTGTCCTTTTGTATTTACATCAACAATTCCTCTTAATTTTATATTTGGTTTATGACATAAGTAAACAATTTCATTAAAAATGTCTGGTTGATCGTATATTCCATACATCATAAAATCAAGAGATTTTGTTTCATTTTTCAGTTCATAAAGCAAAACCTTAGCTGATTTAGTTCTGGCTTTTGTTGATGGGGTTTTGTAATAAGGATAGTTAAACATCAGGTCTATGCTATAATCTTTATTTTGTAAAAAGTTAGCTGATGTATATTTTTTAGAGTTAATGACTGTGGCCTGAGCAGAGCATGTCAGAGATGATAGAAGTATTATTGATAAGAGTAATGTTTTTTTTGAAATCATGACATATCATATCTTATATTAAATATTATTCAATGGATAGTTTTTGATTAGTAAGTTTTTAGCTTCTTATTTTGAAAGAAAAAGTTCTGTAGAATTTCTACAGAACTTTTTTGTATAAAGGAGCAGGAGATGAAAGAGTATCATATACTAAGTTTATCAGGAGGGAAGGATTCTACGGCGTTAGCATTTTTCATGAAAGAGAATATGCCTGAAATTTTTGAGAATACGGAGCTTGTTTTTTGTGATACAGAATGCGAGTTGCCTGAGACATATGATTATTTGAACAAAATTGAAGTATTTTTAGGGAAAAAGATAACAAGAATAAAGCCTGAAAAAAGTTTTGAGCATTTGATGACAATTTATGGCTATCTTCCTTCTGTTCATCAGCGATGGTGTACTGTTGAGATGAAAACAAAAGTATTTAGAAAATATGTCTATGACCTATTTCAAAAAAATTGGGAAGGGGTTGTAAATATGTATATTGGAATAAGAGCTGATGAAGAAGAACGAACATTAAGCAGTAAGAATAATGATAGTATAATTAAAGCAATTTATCCTTTTGTCGAAAATCAGCAGAGAAGAAAAGATATTGAAAATATTCTTGAAAAATTTGGAATAGGCTATCCTGATTATTATAAATGGAGAAAACGTTCTGGGTGCTATTTCTGTATGTATCAGTCTAAAAATGATTGGCTAAATCTTTATGAAAATCATAAAGACTTATTTTTTAAAGCGATGGAATATGAAAAGAAGGTAGAAAATACAGAGAGAAAAAGTCGTTTTGGATGGAACTGTGATATGGCATTAGAGGATATGATAAAACCTGAGAATATGCAGAAAATAAGAAATGATTACAAAAATTTAGTTGAAAAAAAAGCACAAAAATTACTTAAAGAAAAGAAAGATAAAAATTTTTTTGGAATTTTAGATATAGATAGTTTTGAATAAAACAAATGCAATTTTTGTCATCTTTAAACTATTTTTGTTTCTCATAATAGTCTTCATATGGTTTACCTTGCAGCGCATGTGGATTACAATCATAATCCCCCATATCTGTGAATCCGTCATGGTCATTATCTATACCATCAGAGCAAGAACCCGGGGTATCTTTTCCTTCTGGTTTAGGGTCTTTCCACAACCATTTATCAGGTATTTGATTATATAAGGAAAGAAAGTGATTTTTATAAACCTCTGATATTTGTGGATTTTCTATTATTAAAGAATTTTCATCATTAAAATATTGTCCTCTACTTGTCCAATTTAAACTGCCGGTGACAACATAACGTTCGGTAATTAAGCATTTCATATGCATTTTTCCTCGCCAGTTTTCAATTTTAACAGGAATATTGGCTATTCTTAAAATTTTATGTTTGGAATATTTACTCATTGCTGAAGATGCATCAAGAATAACTCTAACATCTACGCCTCTTTCTTTTGCATTTATAAGCGATTGAGCTAAACTTTCATTTGTAAGATAAAACATTGGCACATATACAAATTTTTGGCTTGAATTAATTATATTTGATACATCAGCCATAAAGTCTTTATCAATAGGTGCAAAATAAATAGAAATGAGTGAGCCATCAAATAACCTTAAATTCTTTTTGCCTTCTATTTTTGATTTAGAACGATGAAACTGTCCACGATACATTTGTATAAATTCTTGTGAATATATTTTGTTTATTTCTGACGAATTTATTACAATAAAATCATTTGCATTTGTATTTAGACTCCCTCCAATACCAGAGGTGGAAATATTTGCACTTCCTGTCGTAACTATATCTTCATCAAAGATAAAAAATTTATTGTGCATAAGTTGGTCAGTAAAATATTGAATTTCTGAATCATTGAATGTTGCATTAATTTCTTGATTTTTGATATAAAATGTAACATTCTGTTTGCTTCTGAATTTTAACTCCTCATTTGTAATATCTGTTTTGAATACAGGAATTTTATTTTGCAAAAAAGCAGTTCTGCTGTAGTTATTGTTTCCATATTTATTGACATCAGTAATCCATTTTATATCAATTTTTTCAATATATCTTTTTATTAGTGCATCTATGACATTATTTTCAGATATTCCATAGATGGCAAAATATATTCTTCTTTTTGCACTGTAAATTAGATTTAATAGCCTATTTAGAGCGGCATTCTCAATATTATCATAGTCAACAGTAGGGTCTAAAAAATAAATCTCAATGCTATCACTAGAGAATGAAGCAGTTGATTGTATTTTCCTTTTTTTCTTAACATCAAAACAACACCCTGCTCCATGGTATTTCAAGAAGGGCTTTTTTATCAATTCTACATCCGAGGACATCAGACCATATTCACAAGTCGGTTTATGATACTTTCCGTTCTTTTTATTGAGCAGTACAAGATTGAGTGAGCTGGCTTTTTGGGCATTCTTTTTTATTTTGTTCATATCTTCATATTGATAAAGCTCATCAGCTATATTTGAATCTCTATATACGACACCTAGCCCTGCTTTCAGCACTTCCTGCTCATAGCTTTTCCCTCTGTCATACCTGATGGATATGAGGTGTCTGCCCATATCGCAAAATTTTTTATCTCCTGAATACTCAACCCGTACATATTTGTTGAGGAGGTGTTTTTTCGCAAATTCTTTCCCGAGATATCCCAGTCCGAGAGCTTCCTCTTGAGAGAGGTTCATTGATTTCATTTGATATTCAAGAAATTTTGATGGTTTAACTTCAAATGTATCAATGCCGTTAAGTCTGACTTTTTCTTCTTTTTGAGGAAAATCGTCTTTGTTGAAGTCAATATAAACCGTATCTCCGTCTATAACCTTGATAACACGATATGTCTTGTCTGTAGAGGCAAAACAGATCAGCGAAGAAAGTAACAAAGAAGTTAGCAATATATTTTTCAGAATTGGCATAAGAGTATAATATCTTATCTTAGATTATATTTGAATATTTTTTTAACTGTTCTTGATTGAGTGTGAGGGACTTGGTTATCTTGTTCTTTACTTCTTCGCAGGCATTGTCGGCTGTGCCTGCTTCGGATTTATCGTAAGCGAGTTTTTCCATTTTTCCGATTGCTGTTCTGATAAGTTCGTCGTCAGCTCCGGCAGACTTCATAATGCCTGCTACTTCGTCAATAAGCTTACGCTTGTCGACTTTTTCATTTTTTGCTTTTTCTTTGTCCATATCTTCTCCTTTGTCGTTTTCGACCTTAGTAATCAGTTTTTTAAGTTCGTCCAGTAGTGCCATGTCCTGCTCCTTATTGTTATGTACATTTTTCTTCATATCAGGGTTGAAATTGCTTTTAACTTTTGTTATAGTGGGTATAGAGGTTAAACCTCTTTTGCTGGACAAGTCATAAATGACTTGTCCTTCTAATTTCTCAAATTTGTTTATGCTCATTGGGAAATTAGTTTTGTAAAAGCCCCCATTTTGGGTAGTTTTTATAACTTGTAAATGAATTTTATTATTACTGCTTTTATCAAAGAATTTTATATAATAATTTTCTTTCCCGTCTTGGATAATAAGATTTGGTTCTTGTAATGTTCTTATGGCTCTTCCTAGTCCTAAAAGCCTGCTTTTATCTGTTTCGTGTCTTATATGTTTGAAATTATTTCTATAAATCTTTACAGTTTCAACCGGTGTATGAAAGACCGCCGGCTTATTCTCTTTTATCCCAAGAAAATTTGCTATATCATCATCGGTAATGCCCATAAAATCAGGTGGATATTTTTCAACTAACCCCATTGATTTATGCTTATTTAAATATGTTTTATAATCTCTTATTTTGGGTTTAGGGCTATTCGTACCATTTTGCCGTACAAACTGCCCGCCATTGGGATTCCCTTTAGGCACTCTCGGTTGATCTTTGTTATAGTTTTTTATTGAAGCCTCTTTGCTCCTTAATTCTCTTGTAACTTCGGCTAAAGAGCGTCCGAATCTTTCTTCAAATCGTTTTGCCTTTGCTGAATATTCGGATACGGGCATATCGGAAGATTCCCATTCATCATTTATTTTTTTTGCTTCTTTATATGCTTCATCCCTCTTTGATGTTTCTATGTTTTTGTTAAGTTCGGCAATTTTTGTATCCAGTTCTTTTTTATAATTTTTGTCGGATTTATATTTGCTTACGGAAAATAAATGCAGTTGACCGGGGGAAGAAATTCCCCATTGCCGTTGCATTGCTTCGTAGACATTTTCACCGTCTTTAAGCAAAAGCGGGCGTCCTTTGCTGTCTTCCCCGTTCGGGTGAATAGTTATCCATTTGTCGTTATCTATATTTATATTGCGATTTTCTCCATATTTATTATGTAATTCAGTATTGACAAATTGTTTCAAATCGTCTACACTATAGATAGACATTTGACTACGGCCATCGGTTGAATCATCAAGCGAGGAGTAACGGTCAGATGTCTGTTTTTTTGAATTCAAATCATAAATAGAGAACTCATCTATATTTAATTCTTCAAAATCAGCCCTTTCTTTTACTGTGAGCATTGTTAAAAACTCGTTTTGTCCTATTTGAATAGGTAAAGCGAATCTATGAATAATTTGGTTATCAAATAAATTCGGATTTTTAAGTTCATTATGTTTTAAAATTGGGATTGATTCTTCAAATATATTTTGGACTTTGGCAATAATTTCTTTTTTTAATAAAGAGTATTCTTTTTCATCCTTATTCTTGAAAATCTCTCCGACCATTTCTTTTAAGCCGTTATTTGTTATGGCCGCTTCAATATTAGAAATTTTATTCGTAGCATAAATTTTTTCCATTCCTAAAAGAACAGCGTCTTTAATTTCGTCTTTGCGTACACTTTCAGGGCTTCTTCCTATAAATCTTAAATCTCTTATATTGAAAGCAGGGATTTCTTCTATATCATTTTTATAATAAGTAACATCTATAGGAGTATTATCCTTACGATACAAAACCTTTAAATCATTTCCCCCTTCATACGCAAAACGACCTTTAATTCTTTTTTGATCTGGTCTATAGTTCGCTATAACCGCCTTAGAGTTTCTTATAACCTTCAAAACTTCGGGGTTGTTGTTTATAGCAAGTTTTAACAGTGTTTTAATATATTCTTTTATTGTATTCATACCAAACCTTAAAATTTTATTAAATAATCTCCCATGCCCTCATCCGTAATGTTTCATGTAATTAACCGCAATTGCAATGAAAGGTGGTGAGAACATGAAGACTAGTGAAATTGAAAACAAATTAAACGAGCTGAAGAATTGTGAAAATATTGCAATCACAACACTGGAAGGTTTTTATTTTAAAGTTCCTTATAAACAAGTGATAAATAATAAAGAACAAGAATATATCTTTGTTGATGCAATATTTGAATATGATAAAAAAATGTTTTTATATCCTTCAATAAAAGATATTATTCCTGCATAGATAAATCTATAACTTCTTTAAATGTCAAGCTCAATGGAGCAGGTGCGAAATTATGTTTTTTAAATTCTAATAATGCTTGCTCTAATAATTTGTAATGCAATTCTCTAAACTCTTTTTGCCTTTCAGGTGTTAAATTTTTCATTTTGTTCTATCTCCCGCAAGACCTCGTCAACCGCCTCTTGGAACAGTTGTTCAATTACCTGTACGTTATGATTTTCGTTCTTCACTACCGTCTTTGAATTAAAAACGATATTTGCCCGCTCATAGCGCGGATTGTCAACGATTGCAAGGTGGGTAAATATTCCATCCAAGAATTCAATATCATACGGAATATTATTTTCTGTTCCGCCTGCGTCGTCTGCCAGTTTTACATCATAAGAGCAAGAAACACTCCAGCCTTTGTTTGTAATCAGGTTTTGTGCGGTTTCATCCCAGATGACGCCGTCGCACCAGTATTAATCGTGTTCAAAATCGCAAATTAAGAGCAGAAAATAAATAATGGTTTTCAGATTTTCTGAAAACCATTGAAATAAAAAATACCCTGGATGCGATTCGAACGCATGACCTACCGCTTAGAAGGCGGTTGCTCTATCCAGCTGAGCTACCAAGGCATAAAGTGATTTATGTGAAACTTTGAATATCCTCAAAGTTTGATTATAGAAACATTATACATGGAAAATTTTTAAAATAAATACCTTTCTTAAAATTAATTTATTCTTGAATAAATCATATACTGATCAAGACTTTTCTTTATTGACTTTGCCACATCTTTGCGGAAGTTGTCGTCAAGGAGTTTTGAGTATTCATCAGGGTTTATCATATAAGCTATTTCAACCAGCACTGAGATTGGTTTTGTCGGTCTTGTTAGAGCAAAGCTCTGGCGATGAATCCCATTGTTCATAAGACCCAAATCAGCGACCAGATTTTTTTGTATTTTTTGAGCGAGTCCGAAGGACTGCGGATGGTAGTAGTAAGCTGATGTTCCATGAGTTATATAAGGGTTTTGTCCGTCAGGAAGTGCGTTATTATGCAGGCTGATAAGTAAAAGAGCTTTGTTGTCGTTTGCTGTATTTACTCTTGAACTAAGTGCCGCTTCAACATCCTGAGAACGTGTCATAATAACTTTTGCCCCTGCTGTTTCGAGTTCTTTTTTGAGATGTTTTGCTATTTGTAGGTTTATGTCTTTTTCAGGGACGCCTGTCGGTCCGAGAGAACCTTTTTCGCTTCCTCCATGACCAGGGTCAATGGCGATAATAAGGTTTTCAAGAGGCTTTTTTGTATCTATTTGAGGTTCTTTCTTAAGTTCGATAATCAGGTTTTTCCCTTTGAAGAAATAGTCATATCCCCATAGGTGTTTGTAATCAGTGTCTATTTTGATTCTTGCCGCTTTTGGATCAGGCTGGCTGTAGCTGAGAGTGATTATGTTGTTTTTTATGGTTGTTGTTTCTTTTGGAAGAATATTTTCTTTGACACCGTAGATATCCAGTATGAGTTTATTTTGAGAGATGTTATTAATAAGTATTGGCGCTTGATATTCAACGGGAATAACTATGAAAAAACTTGAGTCATCAGAGTAGATGTTGATTTTTGATAAATCGCTTATAGGAGGGCAGTCGGTCAGTTCAGCCATTTCTATATCTTTTTTGAGTATCCAGACTTTTTTTCTGTCAGAGAGTTTTATTCTGAAGTAGTCGCCATATTCTCCGTTGAGTGGGAGAAGAGTTCCTTTTTTCATGGGTGATAATCTTGCTGCGTTTGTATCCGGATTCAATCTGACTACCGCATCATCCGAGATAACCCTTCCGATGACATAGAAGTCTTCGTCTATGGTTGAGAGTGTTCCCGGGGTCGTTTTTTGAATGTTTATTCCTTCTGTTTCAAAAAAGATTTTTATGGGCGTTTTGTCAAAATCGTCAGTTTTTTTGATTTTGTATGTCCCTTTGAAAAATCCGTTTTTCTCTTCAATCATATTGACAGTAGTATTTCCTATTTTGAAATAGGCAGTTATCGGTGTTTTTTTGATAAAGTCTTTTGAGCCCGTTCCTCTGAATTTTACTTCAAGAGTGTCTGAAGGGGTAAGCGTGAGTGATTTGTTCGGGTATATTGATGAGTTATCTATCTCAAGAGTTGTTGTTGAAAGTGTTTTTAGCGTATTTGGGCGTTTGAGTTTATAGTTTTTTATGGTTGTTGTTCCATCAAGTGTGCTGTGAAAAGTGAAAGAGTTTTCTCCTTGCATAAGAGGAACTATTTCGACAAAAGCACCGTTAGGATGTACTTTTGCCGTATTTCCGTTGATTTTTAGCGTGGCTTTCGGGTGCGTGCTTCCGACAAAAAATGTTGAAGATGCTTTTATTGATGCATTTTGCGCCGGGTATACTATATTTATAAAATTATTGGAAGTGTTATCCTGGGCACAGGTTTTATTAAAACTTTGCCCCAATATAATAAGTAGAATGCTTATGAAGAGTATTTTGAGATATTTATACATAAATTTTTTAAAGGTATTAATTGATACGATATCAAAATTATATTATAATACAAGAATATTTACAGTCTTTTGGTTTTAATTTAAAGTTTTTAAACAATTTTGTGAAAAAGTGTCAATTTTTTTTATATTTAAACGTTAAAATTGTATATAATATTAATAAAAAGGGAGATATTAAATTATGAATGTAGATGGAATAAATGTAAATTCAGCTTCGTTCAAAGGTACAGAGGCAGTTGCCAAAACTCCGTTTGATGCATTCAATGCTCCTGCTCCGAAACCTGCAGAAAACAAGGGGGATAGTGTTGAGTTATCCACTCAAAAAGAACCTCCAAAAATTGGATTTTTCAGACTGGCGTTCCGCCGTCTTACAAAAGAGCAGGTAAAGCAGATTAATGAAACCGGTATGCTTCCGAAGAATGCAAAATTCAGAAGAAATGCTATGGCAGAGGCAGGATATTCTTATACAATTCAAAATAATATCTTTAAGCTTACAAATGGAACAAGAGAGCTGCCTGAAGGATATGAAGTAAAGAATAATATCCTAGGATTTACGAGAGTTGTTCCTAAGGGAACAGAAGGTTTCTGGATTAAGAACAAAAAAGACTGATAAAAATTAATTAAAATATCAAAAGCAGCTGTATTTTACAGCTGCTTTTTTTATGTTATGTTAGAAAAACTTAATATTAACTGAAAAAAGTTTTTTTCTTGATTTATAATTAACGTATGTTAAAGAAGGAATAGACGGGAGAAATATGACAACGGGGTATATTGACATATCACAGGCTCAATCGCCATCAGAGATGTTATTTTTATTGAGCAAAGAGTTAGAAACCGGTAATTTCAATTCAAAAAAAATTGTTTTGAATATGGGAAAAATAGAGGTAAATCATCCTCAGCTTCTGAGTCTAAAATCTCTAATCAGCAGTGTTGATTCGGAAATAGATTTTATATACACCGAGTCTGATTTGACCAGAGGCGCTGCATTGAGTGTGGGGATTTCTGTTGCTAACGGCGTATTCAGAGAAGTTCCGAAAGAAGTCGAATCTGAAAATCCTGACTTATCTGGAACACAGACTCCAATGAGCGAAGAAGAGGCTGTTAATATATTATTTTCGTCTAATCCTGCTTTTGTCGAAAATATGCAAACAGAAAAAAACGAAGAAACGAACAATTCTCAGATGGTGTCATATATTCCTCTTGAACCGCCTTCTGATGAGGAAAACTCAGAAGAAGAGCAGCCTTCTGAAGAAGATAAAATAGAAGAAAATACGGAAATGTCTTCAGAACAACACTCAGAAGAAGCTCAGGAAGAGGATGAAGAAGAAAAGGAATTTGTTTTATCAGAAGATACGAAGAAATTTGAAACGGTTTATGTCAAACAGACAATTCGCTCAGGTCAGATTGTTTCTCATGACGGAAATGTAGTTATTATCGGTGATTGCAATCCGGGGTCAGAGATTATAGCGTCTGGAGATATTACTGTTTGGGGCGAGCTGAAAGGGATAGCCCATGCCGGTGCGCAGGGTAATGAAAGTGCTGTAATCAGAGCACTAAAACTTGATGCTATACAGCTTCGTATTTCTGGGTGTTATGCACGGCGTCCGGACAGAGCGAATATAGAATTTGTGAGTGCTCCGACAGACACATTTACACCTGAAGAGGCAAGAATTTGCGATGGTGAAATAATAGTTTTCACAATGAATAGCGATAAAATAAAATAACAATTTGAGGAGGCATAAATGACAGAGGGTCGTGTAATAGTTGTTACATCAGGAAAAGGCGGAGTAGGAAAAACTACGTCAAGTGCCAACATCGGAACAGCTCTTGCGAAAAACGGTTTCAAGGTAGCTCTTATCGATACCGATATCGGATTGAGAAATCTTGATTTGTTGCTCGGGCTTGAAAACAGAATTGTATACACTATTGTTGATGTTGTTGAAGGCAACTGTAAGCTGAAACAGGCTCTTGTTAAAGACAAGAAAAATCCGAATCTTGTCCTCCTTGCTGCAGCTCAAACGAGAGATAAGTCTGCTGTTACGGAAGAGCAGATGAAAGATATATGTGAAAAACTTAAGAAAAAATTTGATTTTATAATTGTTGATTCTCCTGCCGGTATTGAACAGGGCTTTTTGAATGCAACAGCAGGGGCATCAGAGGCTATAGTCGTTACTACGCCGGAGATGTCGGCTGTTCGTGATGCGGATAGAATTATCGGACTTCTTGAGGCTAAGGAAGAAATAAAAAGTTACAAACTTTTGTTGAACAGAGTTCGTCCGAATATGATAAAAACAAATGATATGATGAGTGTAGATGATGTTAAAGAAATTCTCTCGGTCAATCTAATCGGTGTTATCCCTGAAGATACAGGAATTATTACAAGTACAAATAAAGGTGAACCTATAGTTTATGATGATAAGGCAAAGGCTTCACAGGCTTATATGAATGTTGCAAAACGTATAGCCGGCGAAGATGTTCCTCTTATGGATCTTGAAGAACCTGAAACCTGGGTAGATAAATTGAAAAGTTTTTTCGGATTGTCGAAGAAAAATAAATAAACTGTAGGGAGTGGATTGTAAAATGAAAAAAATGTTGAGTGATATATTTAAAGATATTATATCAGGGTGTAACAGACTTATCAGCTCGACGCTTACCCGTCCCGAAAATCCTAAAGACTCTGCGTGTAATCGTCTCAGGCTTGTTCTTATGCATGACAGAACGAAACTTGATCCTGCTACGCTTGAACGTATGAGAGATGAGCTTGTGGAGGTTATTTCTAAATATGTAGAAATAGACAAGGAGCTCTTGAATATTGATTTGGCAAGTGAAGGAAATGAGATTGCCCTTGTTGCAAGCATTCCTGTAATCAGAGCAAAACAACAGCTTCCTGAATCTCAAACATCCGTGTCATCTGATGAAAATCATCCGAATTTGTATGACCATGAAGATGATGAGTTTGATGAAGAACATGTGATTATAGAAGATTCTATAGACGAGCCTTTTTCAGATGAAGAAGAAGATGATGATTGGGATGATTTTTTTGTTGAGTCGGAAGAGGATGTTATTGAAGTTATTGACCATACATCCGAAGATGATTCGGATGAGACGCTGAAGGAAGAGCTTGCAGAAGAAGAAGCAGAAAATGCTGATACTGTTCCTTATGAAGAGAAGAGTAGTGCAAAATCATCGAAAAAAAAGGCGTAATTATTTGCTTACCGATGATGCTACAGCATCAGGAACTCTTTTATCGAGAGCTTTCGGAAGAATATAATCTGGAGCAAGCTCGTTGTCTTTGATAAGGTAAGCTATTGCTTTTGCTGCATTGATTTTGATATTGTTGTCAATAATTTTTATGCCTGACTCAAGCACTCCTCGAAATATCCCCGGGAAGGCAAGAGAGTTATTTATCTGATTTTCGAAATCGGAACGGCCTGTTGCTACTACAAGAGCTCCTGCATTTTTTGCAAGATCCGGCATAATCTCAGGCGTCGGATTTGCGAGAGCAAATACTGCTGATTGAGGCGCCATTGATTTTATCATATCAGGTGTGACTATATTTGCAGCAGAGAGTCCTATGAATATATCGGCATTTTTTATTATGTCGGTCAGATTTCCTTTTATTTTTTCGGGATTTGTTTTTTGTGCAAGTTGTTCAAGATATTTATCGTTGTTTTCTCTTCCTTCATAAACCGTTCCGTTTATATCTGATAAGGATATGTCGTTGATTCCGTATTCGAGCAGAAGTTTTGCCACTGATTGTGCAGCCGCCCCCGCTCCGCTCATTGCTATTTTTATTTTATGTTTATCTTTTTTTGTCAGACGCAAAAAATTGATGACTGCTGCTAAGACTATTATGGCAGTTCCATGTTGGTCATCATGAAAAATAGGTATGTTTGTGCGTTTGATTAAGCTTTCTTCCACCTCAAAGCATTTCGGAGCGCATATATCTTCGAGGTTTATTCCTGAGAATGTAGGCGATATTGCATCGATGATGTCTATGAGTTCTTCTGTATTGCTGCTGTTTATACAGATAGGAAATGCATCTACTCCTCCGAGTTCTTTGAACAGAGCTGATTTTCCTTCCATTACAGGCATGGCCGGTTTGGCTCCAATGTTGCCAAAACCGAGTACCGCACTGCCGTCGCTGATTACTCCTATTAGTTTTCTATCGTATGATGATTCTTCTGATTTTATAACTCCTCTTAGTTTTGAATGAAGTTCTATTGAATCTTTTTTTACATCTTGAGAGAGCTTATTTTGGTTATAGTCATCCTCTTTTTGCGGTAAGGAAATTTCATCAGGAGTCGTTTGTATGAAATTTCCTTCGGCTTTTAGATGTGTTGTATCGAAAGCTGAAAAAGTCGGTGTCAGGCTTTCAAAAATCTTTTGAGGCGTTATTTTTGAATTTTCTTTCAGAATCAGAGGATAAGCAGAAAATCCTTTTTTTATGTATTTCAGAACAGTTTGTTCTATATTCGTTTTGTCTCTTTCGAATCCCGGAACAGCGATAGAGTTTGCATAATTTGTAAGCTCCATCAGCTTTTGGGAATCTTTTTTTATTTCGATACAGCATTCTCCAACTCCAGGAGTATAAACTCTTGAGAGAATTTCAGGCGAATCTGTTTTTATTTTCGTTTTTATCTCAATTTTCATTCTTCAATGATAGCATAAAGTCGGAACAAGCACCAAGAAATCACTAAACCAAAAAGTCCCGAATTTCTTCGGGACTTTTTGAATGAATTTTTATATGCAGACTTTGCATTGGCTGTTTTGACCGTTGAACGCATTCAACCCTAAATATTTTGCCGCAGAACCGAGTTCCTGTTCGATTCTGATTAACTGGTTGTATTTTGCAATTCTATCAGATCTTGATGCAGAGCCTGTTTTGATTTGTCCGCAGTTTGTTGCGACAGCTAGGTCTGCTATGAATGTATCTTCTGTCTCACCTGATCTGTGAGAAGAGATTGCAGTATAACCCGCTTTTTGTGCCATATTGATTGCTGCAAGCGTTTCAGAGAGTGTACCTATTTGATTTACTTTGATGAGAATAGAGTTTGCGATGTTTTCTTTTATGCCTTTTTCGAGAAGTTTTGTGTTTGTGACAAAAAGGTCATCTCCGACGAGCTGGCATTTATTTCCGAGTGCTTCCGTAAGCATTTTCCATCCGCTCCAGTCATCTTCTGCCATACCGTCTTCTATTGATATAATCGGATATTGATTTACCCAATCAGAGAGAAACTCAACCATCTGTTCTCTTGAGAGAATTTTCCCTTCGCCTTCAAGGTTATATTTCCCGTTATCATACAGTTCAGAGCTTGCAACATCAAGGCAGATTTTTATCTTGTCTGTATTATATCCTGCTCTGTCTATTGCATTGAGAATAACATCAAGCGCTTCAGTATTTGAAGAAAGATTTGGCGCAAAACCGCCTTCATCGCCGACAGCCGTGACAAGACCTTTTTCTTTCAGTACAGCTTTGAGAGCATGGAAAGTTTCTGCTCCCATTCTGATAGCTTCCTGAAAACATGAGGCGCCTACAGGTGCAATCATAAATTCCTGCACATCAACGTTGTTATCAGCATGAGCACCGCCGTTGAGGATATTCATCATTGGAACAGGGAGTGTTGTGGCGTTTATCCCTCCAAGGTAGCGATATAACGGTGTTTCATAAGCCAGAGAGGCAGCTTTTGCGCAGGCTAGAGAAACCCCTAAGATTGCATTAGCGCCAAGTTTGCTTTTGTTTGGAGTTCCGTCCAAATCAAGCATTGTTTGGTCAATTTCATATTGTTTGCTTGCATCCAGGTCGATGAGTTCTTTTGAAATAATTGTATTTACATTGTCGACGGCTTGTAGAACACTTTTCCCTCCATACATCGAGTTGTCGCCGTCTCTTAATTCGAGTGCTTCATGAATACCTGTAGATGCTCCTGATGGAACGGCTGCACGACCAGTTACTCCGCAGGAAAGCGTTACATCTACTTCTACCGTAGGGTTTCCTCTTGAGTCCAAGATTTGTCTAGCTTGTACGTCTTCAATATAAGTCGGCATATTCTTTCCTCCTTTTATTTTGTATCTGTAGTATCTTCTATGATTTCATAGAGTTCTTTTGCCTGCTGAACAGAGATATTTCGTTCCGGGACTTCGAGAACTCTTATGGTTAAATTTTTTGAAAAATATTCGATAGTGATAATATCTCCTGCTTTTATATCTTTTGAAGGTTTTGCCTGATTGTTATTGACAAGAACACGTCCTTGATCGGAAACTTCGTTTGCTACTGTTCTTCTTTTTATTAGTCTTGATACTTTCAAAAATTTGTCTAGTCTCATGGTATTTGATTTCATTAGGATAATACTTTTTTAAAATACACTAAATTTTAATAAAATAAAAGCCTTAGAGTACTATTTCAAAAGATGGCGGCTTAATATTTTTTAATATGAAAAAGACGGGTTTTGTTTACTATTTTTTGTTTAGCATATAGAATGAGGTATAATTTTGAAAAAATTTAATCGGGGAGATGTAATGTCAAAATATATCAGAGAATGCATAGAGAAGAATAAAATAATCGGCGTTATTCGTGAAAATGACTCAAAGCGTGCTATAGAAATAGCCAATGCTATGATTGACGGCGGAATAAAAATTATAGAGATAGTTTATTCAAATACGGCATCGATTGTTGCAATAGAAGAACTCTCAAAGAACAAAGAAATTGTTGTATCTGCAGGTTCTGTTATTTCCTGCCAGCAGGTTGAAAAATCGATTCTTGCAGGTGCGAGGTTAATCAGTTCGCCTGTTATGGAGTTGAATTTGTTGAAGCTGAGCAAAAATTACGGATTTTCTCTGATAACAAGTGCATCAACGGCAAATGAGGCATATCAGGCTTGGAAATACGGAATTAATTTTATTAAACTTTTCCCCGTAAAAGCTTTAGGCGGTGTTGATTATATTGCTGATTTATTGAAAGCTATGCCTTTTTTGAGTCTTATCCCCGCAGGCGGAGTTGATGAAGAGGATTGCATAGAATACATTAAAGCCGGGGCAAAAGCTGTCGGCATAGGCAAAAATCTTTATGACGGAGCTGACTACAAGTTGATAAAGAGCAGGTCAGAGCAGATTGTAAAAAAACTTGAAGATTATTTGGAAGAAAATGGCAATGTTTGACCGTGTCATGATTTTTATGTTAATTTGTCGGTATTTGAATAAGGCAATTTATTTATGAACGAAAATTTTGATATTATATGCATAGGCGAAGGTTTGGTCGAGTTATCGGCACAAGATAGTCTTACTTATGCCCAGAGTTTTAATAAATATTACGGAGGGGATGCTCTGTGCGCTGCTGTTGCTGCTGCGAGATTGGGCTCTCGAGTCGGTTTTATATCAAGAATAGGAAATGATTATTTCAAAGATTTTTTACTTGAGTCAATGCAGATGGATGGTCTTGATACGAGCCACATCAAAATAGTTGAAGGTGTAAACGGTGTGTATTTTGTTGCAAGACCGAATGATTGTGATAAAACAAAAGAGTTTGCGTATTACAGAAAGAAAACGGCTGTTTTAAATTTGTCTGTTGATGATATTTCTTTTGATTATCTTGAGAAGGCAAGAATTTTGTATTCTTCGGGCATGATACAATCTTTATCTCCGTCTTATGATGAGGCATTGAGGGAGTCCTTCAAATATGCCAAAGAAAACGGAATCCTGACAGCTTATGACCCGAATTATTCTTCATCAACAGTTGATTTAAACGGTGCGAGAGATTATTTTGACAGTATAGTTGAGTATGTAGATATATTGCTTTTGAATGCCGAGCATGATGCTCAGAGTTTGATAGAGCTGCCTGCGCCCGAGAAAATTATCAGGTATATGAATGACAGAGGTGTTTCCGTTGTTGTCGTAAGAAACGGAAAAGAAGGTTATACGGTTGGTTATAACGGAGAGATAAAACACTTCCCGAGTATTATAACCAATCCCGTAGATACGACAAATAACGGCGATGCTTTTAACGGAGGATTTTTGCATGGTATAGCTTCGGGATATCCGCCGTTTGAGGCTGCACAGCTTGCATCTGTTGTAGCAAAATATCAGGCTAAGCAAATCGGCGCCATAAAATCTTTGCCGTATAAAGATGAAATTTATTCAGAATTCAGAAATAAAATTTAGTTGGTTACAATATGAAGAAGGTTGTTTTATCGGGATATTTCGGGTTTGATAATTTTGGCGATGAAAAAGTTTTGAGTATTATCGTTGATACTCTGAAATCTCAGGGAGCTTATATTACAGTTTTATCCCGAAATCCAAAGAAAACATCAGCTCTATACGGAGTTGAGAGTGTCGGTTCTTTTAATCCGATTGCCCTGCTGCAGAAGATAATGTTCTGTGATGTCCTTGTCAGCGGCGGCGGGAGCTTGCTGCAGGATGTGACAAGCGTGAAGAGTCTTTTTTATTATCTCGGGATAATTTTTCTGGGGTTATTGTTCCGAAAAAAAGTTATGCTCTATTCGCAGGGAATTGGCCCAATTAGAACTCCTATCGGGAGGTGGTGGACAAAATTTTTGCTTAAGCGTGTAAATAAAATAGCCGTGAGAGATCAAAGAAGTTTTAATGAGCTTTCAAAGGCGGGAATTGATGCTGTTTTGACAGCTGATGCTCTTTGGGGACTCGAGTTTCCCAAGAGAGAAAAGAAAAATCAGGTTGTTATACAACTCCGCAGCTGGAGCGGTATGAACAAAGAAAAAATTCAAAATATGGCTGATGTTATTGCAGAGGATTTTCGCGGTTATAACATAAAGATTCTTCCTCTTCAGATTAGTTCAGATATGAATGTATGCAGAAAGATGCAGCAGGAACTGAAGCTTCGAAATATCGATGCCGAGTTGTTCATCAATCTTTCATGCGATGATATTATCAGGGTTATATCAGAGAGCAGATTTGTGATTGCCATGCGCTATCATGCCTGTTTGGTTGCAATAAAAAGCGGTGCAAGAGTGTTGGCGGTATCTTATGATATAAAAGTTGAAAATCTTGCAAGTCAGGCAAATATTCCTTTGATACCTGTAGAGATAATTAACAGGGGATTTTCAAATGCTGTTGAGAATATGAAAGCTTATTCGCAACAGGGCAGTTCGTTTTTTTGCTTAAAAGAAGTTACAAAATCTCGACAAAATAATGAGTTGTTGTGTAAAATATTAAGTGATGACAAGTGATTAGAGAAGAAGAAGTGAATAAGCGTTTCAAGATATTTGATTATGAATTGGATTTGATAACAAAAGAAGAAGGCTTGTCATGTGCAGAGAGTTATATTGAAGAAAAGAAATCGGCTCAGGTTGTTACTCTTAATCCAGAGATGATAATGATGGGAGAGAAGAACTCTGATTTAAAAACTTCTCTTCAAAAAGCTGATATAGTCCTTCCTGACGGAGCAGGGCTTGTTATGGCTGTAAAGTCATTCGGAGCTGATGTTCATCGTATTCCTGGGATTGAATTCAGCGAAGATTTGATTTCTATGGCTGCTGAACAGGGATGGAAAGTGGGTTTCTGGGGTGCCAAAGAGGATGTGGTCCTGAAAGCTGTTGAAAATCTCAAAAACAAATATCCAAAGCTTATAGTATCATATGTCAGAAGCGGATATTACAACGAAGAGGAAGAACCTGCTATTGTTGACGATATAAAGACAGCAGGTACGCAGATTTTGTTTGTCGCAATGGGCGTTCCCAAACAGGAGATTGTTATTAGAAAGTATAAAGAAAATCTCGGATGTTTGATGATAGGTGTAGGAGGCAGTTTTGATGTTTGGTCGGGGCGAGTGATGCGGGCTCCGAAAATTTTCAGGAGTTTGGGCTGTGAGTGGTTATACAGATTGCTCAAAGAACCGAAACGATTTTCGAGGATGTTCCCCTCATTGCCATTATTTGTTTTTAGAGTTATTTTAAATAGTAATAAGATAAAGAAAGAAAATAGAAATGTTTAATCATGATAAACTCTCAAAATCGGAAATAAAAGAACTCGGGCTTATTGCCACAATGGTGAGAATGCATGTTATAAACATGATTGCAAATGCAAAATCTGGTCACCCGGGAGGTTCCTTATCGGCAGTTGATATTCTTGTTACTCTGTATGGAAAGTGTATGCGCCATTATAAGGAGTGGAGTGAACATCCGGAGTTTGAGGATAGAGACAGGTTTGTTTTATCAAAGGGACATGCATCAGCAGCATTGTATGCAGTGCTGGCTGAATTTGAATATTTTCCCGTTGAAGAGTTAATGACATTCAGAAAGCTCGGAACAAGATTGCAGGGGCATCCCTCTTATGGTTATCTCCCGGGTGTTGAAGTTTCAAGCGGCTCACTCGGTCAGGGGTTATCTATGGCCTGCGGTATGGCTCTTGGGTTAAAACTTGATAAAAAAGATTCTTATGTTTACTGTTACTGCGGAGATGGAGAGATGCAGGAGGGGCAGATATGGGAAGCGATTATGGGGGCATCCCAGCATAAGCTTGATAATTTGATATTGTTTGTTGACAGAAACAATCTGCAAATAGACGGTCAGGTTGACAGTATAAAATCCTTGGGAGATCTTAAAGCCAAGTTTGAAGCATTTGACTGGGCTGCGATGGAGATAGACGGGCATAAATATCAGGAAATTTTTCAGGCAGTGTCAAAGGCTCACAAACTGGGCAAAAAACACAAATGTCCCGTAGCGATTATTTGTGACACAGTAAAAGGTAAAGGGGTTTCATTTATGGAAAATAACCCTGACTGGCATGGAAAGGCTCCTAAAGAAGAAGAAACCGAAAGAGCGCTGCAAGAGCTGAGAGGTGATTACAATGGTTAATGAATCGGATATAAAAATAAAATCAACCAGAGAAGCCTTCGGAAAGGCCCTTGTTGAATTCGGACGTGAAAATCAGAATATTGTGGCAATCGATGCTGATTTATCATGTTCAACTCAAACAAAACTTTTTGCCAAAGAGTTTCCTGAAAGATTTTTCAATGCAGGGATTGCAGAGCAGGATGCAATGGGGGTCGCAGCAGGTTTAAGCACATGCGGTAAAATTCCTTTTGTTGCCACTTTTTCTGTTTTTGCTGCAGGGCGGGCATGGGATCAGATTAGAAACGGTATATGTTATCCGAATTTTAATGTAAAAATAGTCGGAACTCACGGCGGTATTACAGTAGGCGAAGATGGAGCAACACATCAGGCGCTTGAAGATGTTGCCCTTATGCGTACTATTCCGAATATGACCGTTCTTGTTCCGTCTGATGAGGTTGAGGTTCGTGCTGCCGTAAAATTTGCGATAGAACATAATGGACCTGTTTATATAAGAATATCGAGAACTTCTCTGCCTACGTTGTTTAATCCTGAGAACTATCACCTTGAATACGGACGTGCTCAGCTTTTGAATACAGGGTGGAATATTACCCTTGTTTCAAACGGAGAAACCTTGATAGAAGCATTCAAGTGTGCAGAGCTTTTGAAAAATAAAGGTATTACGGCTGATATAATCAACTATCCTTTTGTGAAGCCGTTTGATAAAGATATTCTTCTTAAGAGTGCGGTAAAAACAAAAAAAGTTATGGTAATTGAAAATCATTCCGTTATCGGCGGATTAGGGTCAGCTGTATGCGAGTGTTTAAGCGAAAATATGCCGACCTGGGTGAAGAGAATAGGGACCAATGATGTTTTCGGTCAAAGTGGACAATCCTCAGAGTTGATGTCAAAATATGGGTTGGTAGCTGAAGAATTTGTTAGTGAAGCATTGAAACTTATAGAGATAAAATAATGATAAATTTAAGAGGTGTTTGTAAACAATATAAAGGAACATTTGCCCTGAATAACATTGATTTGGATATTCAACAGGGTGAATTTGTTTTCTTGACAGGGTCAAGCGGAGCAGGAAAATCCACCTTGATGAAACTTCTTTACAGAGAAGAAAAACCAAGTGTCGGAAATGTGCTTGTTGCCGGAATTGATGTTGTCAGATTGCCCGCACACAAGGTGCCTCTTTTAAGACGCTGCATGGGGATAATTTTTCAGGATTATAAGCTGTTAGAAAAGCAGAATGTGTATGATAACGTTGCCTTTGTAATCAGAACGCTCGGGTTGAGCTCGAGAGATATTGATAACAGAGTAAAGAGTGCTCTGAAAATAGTCGGTTTGAGCCATAAGATGACATCAAAGCCGACGGAGTTATCAGGCGGAGAGCAGCAAAGAGTCGGCATTGCAAGAGCACTTGTTAACGGTCCCTCGATATTAATAGCTGATGAACCGACAGGAAATCTTGACCCTCAGACATCTCTTGAAATTATGGAGATTTTGGAAAAAATAAATCAACGTGGTATTACGACACTGATATCAACCCATGACCATGCAATGGTTAATCATTTCAGAAAAAGAGTAATTACTCTTGAGCACGGTAGAATAATTAAGGACGTTCAACAGGGAACTTATGAATAACGATAGTATTAATTCAAACAGAAGAAGCAAAGCATCCATAATCGTTACGGATATAATAATCTTTTATCGAGTCCTTATGGAAACGATAAAAGGAATTACACAGGCAGGCATGATGAATATATTTATCATCGGAACTATGGCTGCTATTTTGACTATTTTCGGTTGTATATTCAGAACGAGTATTGCGCTTGGTTCTGTAGTGAAAGAACTCGGAAAGGTGCTTGAGATATCTGTTTATCTCAAACCGGATGCCAATTTGAAAGATGCCGTATATGAAGTAAGAAATATTCCTTCTGTTGACAGAATAAATGTTATACCGAAGCAGAAGGCGTGGACAAATTTTAGAAAAACGGTAGATTTGCCGAACATCGAGAATCCTCTGCCTGACACGCTGCATGTGCGGGTAAAAAGCCAGAAAGATATAAAACAGGTTGCTAAGAGCATCGAGGGACTCAAAGAGGTTGAGGATGTCAAATATGCTCATGAGCTTGCCGAGAAAATGAGAGAAGTCAGTGACATCAGTCATACAGCTACTATTATAATCCTTATTGTTTCAGGATTTCTGACGATGTTCATAATAAACAATACAATACAGATAGTAATTGCCTCAAAAAGAAAAGAAATAGAGATAATGCGTCTTATGGGGGTCAGCGACTGGTATATAAGAATGCCTCTGGTTTTGCAGGGTGCTTTTTACGGTTTATCAGGTACATTGATTGCGATTATTCCCGTTTTGATATTACAGCGGTATATTGATAAGACGTATGAATTTTTTGCCGTGCCGCAGAACCCTATGACAATAAATGTTGTCATTGCGACGATACTTTTTATGGGGGTTGTTTTCTGTGCATGCGGAAGTTTTGTTTCCATAAAGAAACATCTTAATATATAATTAAAAAATATAACTTATTTGAAGGATTGGTATTTATGAATTCAGAGGAAGTATCAAAAAGAATATTGGATATAGTTGTTGAACTGGAAGCTATGCCGATAGTTTTTCTTGAAGCAATGGAGATAATGAAAGACGACCAGTTCAGCTATTCGAAACTATCAAAAACAATTTCAAAAGATATTGCTCTGTCTGCAAGAATTCTGAATTTGGTAAATTCAGCATATTTTGGTATACCAAATCCTGTTACCAAGATTAATGATGCGATATCTCTTCTCGGTATAAAGACGGTAAAAGGCGTTATTATGGGCATGGCTATGAAACCCATGGTCATGACAAAAAGAGGACATGAACTCTGGAAGCATTCTATTCGCTGTGCTGTCGCAAGTGAAATTTTATCCGAAAATCTGAAAATAGCAAGTCCTGAAGAAGCTTTTGTCATAGGACTTTTGCATGATGTTGGAAGAGCAATTTTTTATATTTATAACCTCAGCAAGTACAAAGATGTTGAGTTTTTGATTAACAAAGGAACTGACAAACTTACTGCCGAGCAGAGTGTCTACAAGGTTGACCATGCCGAGCTGGGGTATGCTTTTGCAAAGAAATATCAGTTGCCGGCGATTATTTGCGATTCAATAAGATATCATCATTCTCTGCAAAACTCATCAGCTTCATCAGTAACCGGAATAGTTTATGTCGCTGAAAAAATTACGCAGGATAAATTTGAGGATTCAATATTCGACTCTGAGGTATCATCGGTTATTGATTTTGAACTCAGCAATCCTCTTGAATTCAGGGAGATGGTCTTCAAAAGAAGTGATTCGATTATTGGTATATTATAGTTTGTTATGAATATTGATTTTTTTAAAACTTATTTGAGGCAGAATCTTACAAACGAGAGGTATGAACATTCTCTCGGTGCATATGAAGCTTCTTGTGAAATATGTAAGTTTTTGGGAGTTGAAAATGAAAAAGCTGAGATAGCTTCTTTAATTCATGATTGTGCGAAATGTTTGCCAAATGATGAGTTGTTGCGGCTTATATCGCAGAATAATATTGATGTTACGAAGATGGAGCTTGAGAACTTCAAAACACTTCATGCTCCGGTCGGAGCTTATGTTGCAAAAACAGTTTTTGACATTGAGGATAAAGAAATTTTGGATGCCATCAGATTTCATACAATTGGCAGAATAAATATGACTCAGACTGAGAAGATAGTGTTTCTTGCTGATAAAATAGAATCAAGAACTCGAAGACCAGATATATCAAAACTTTTGTGGGATGCTCTGAGTGAGCATGGAAATATGGATGATGCTATTATTTTGTGTTATAAGGCTACGATAAAAAAGCTGATTGATAATGATTTGGTAATACACCCTCAGACTGTTGAGGTGTATGATTCTTTGATTTTGGACGTAAAAAAAAGCCGTCTTACACTCTAAGACGGCTGTACAAATACGGCACTTCATATTTTTAGACGCTTTTTTCTGCGTTTTTGTTCCCTTTGTTTTTGAGATATAGCAATTATTTTGTATTGTATGTTTTTTTATATATAAGGATTATTTTGAGGATTTTTATATTGTTTAAAGTTATTAATTTTCTGAAACTTATATATAGCATTGTTTCTCAGAAGTATTATATGTTTAAGTACCGTAAATATTCGTCGTTGAAAAATAAGAGTTCAAATGTATTTTTGAGCCAATCAGGTGTTGTGAAACTCAATGCGCATGATGAGCAGCGTGCAAAGAATGTTTATCATAAGGCGAAAGAGTTTTTGAAAAAACACATCAAAGAACCTGATAACATATTGAGATACATTGAAAACCACTCAACAACTATTGTTCGAATGAAGCATATTGAAAAAGTTTGTCTTCTTTTGAATATTGCGCCAGGTTTTTTACCTAAACAAAAAGGATTTAAAACACTTTGTTTGTCAGTTATGATAAGGCTCTTTTCTGATAAGAATGCTGAAATATCTTCAGAGCTGCCTGATATGTTTTTGCTTGGCGTAAATACGCCGAATGTTTATATTCTGGCTCATCAATTCTATCACTGGATGGCTTATAAATCATCGCTTCCTGGATACGATGAGCAGACTCAGCGTAATTTCAGAAATATCTGGAAGCTGCAAAAGTCAGAAGAGATTAAGAAACTTTCTGTTTCAGAAATTTTATCATTGAAAGACGCAATAGCTCGTGATGTGGATGCTTTGGATATGGTTCGAGAGTTATCAATTGAGTTTGCCGGTCAGAAGAAATGCATAGATAAAATAAAGACAGCCGGCAGTTCCTTGGTTTAGTTTGCAGGCTGTTGAAAAATATTTAAAAAAGGATATAATAAAAAAACTGTGTATAGTTTTTGAGAAACTGTTTTGTTTATAAATAAAATATATCCCGTTTCATACAATTCAAATCCATATTTCGCCAAAAATCAGCCGGAAAGGCAGGTAAGTTCACCAGGCGTGCAGTCTTTTGCTATGAAAGAGATGCCTCCTGTAAGTATGAATTATTTCAATCCCGGGATGGATAATTTTATTTTAGGACAGGCTATAAACTTTTTATCAGAAGTTGAGTTTTCTCAGGAAGATATGGCCCATATGGAAAATATAGGAGTTAATATTGCTTTCAACTCAGGGAAGGAAGCTGTAGATTATATAAGAGATGAAAATATTTCCATAAAATTCGCACCGCTTCCCTCACTCGGACACCATGCCCAGTTTCAGGAAGATAACGGACAAAAAAATATATTGATTAATGAAGCATACTCAAATACCCGTAATTTTGCTGATATACTGGCAATATCAGAAGCGGTACTGCATGAAACAACGCATGCAAAGGATGATGATGTTGAGGCGTCAATTCAGGAAGAATTTGACGCTCTGGCGATGAATGCGCTCGCTAATCGTTATCATTCGAGGAAATATCCGTATGTATTTGAAGCATCATCTTCAAACATAGTGAATGACGGAGTCGTTTTATATTCAAAGTTGTTTTTTGATGAAGACCCTAAAAAAACAGCTTTGTTGAAAAGAATTGATGAAAAATACGGCAGTTTACCTCTGGAGAGTCCCAATCACAATTTGAAAGAGAACTCTATTTTGAAGGGATATAAGTTCAACACGATATCTTTTCAATAGGGCTTATTACGGGGATGTCTTTGTAGTTGTTGACTATTTTGAATGTTTTATTTTGTTCACCATAATAAATCTGCCAGCTTGTATATGCACCTAATATGGCATCGAGAGCAGAAAAAGACATTATATTGTTTGTTAATCCGCTTATACCAAGTTTTTGTTTGAGCATTTCCTGAAAATATTTACATCCGGCAGGTGAACGAGATTTCAGCGGATATGTCAGGCTGAGAGCACATTTTGAATAGGATGAGTTGTATCTGAATACGTCATATCCTTCTTCTTTCAATGTTTGAGCAATTTCTGAGCCTCTTGAGCTCTGCCTTGTGCTCCAAATTTGTTTTGAACTGTAAGATGTTCCGACAGTAAAACAATGATAATGTTTTGACTCCTGCCTCCATTTTCCGATGAGAAACATATTATTCAGCGGGATATCAATAGAGATAATCAGGCTGTCTTTGTTGCTGAGATTTTCTACAAAGAATTTTATGTCGTTGAGTCTGTAAGCTTTATCTATGTATTTGATATTCAAATCTTCATCAAGAACAGCAATCCCCGAGTCTTCGGTTGTGTCGGGTTTGACTGATATGCCGACAAAATTCAATTTATTTTTGGTTATTTTTATAATCTTATTGTCCATAACAATATTATATTATAAATATATAATTTAAAAAAAGATTGCATAAAAAAATTTATATAGTATTATAAAATTAATAAATCGGCACGGAGGAGTGCCAGAGCGGTTTATCGGAGCGGTCTTGAAAACCGTCGTGCGTGCGAGCGCACCGTGGGTTCGAATCCCACCTCCTCCTTTTTCTGCTAGAGTGAAACTTTGAGGCTACTGAACGCCTCTTTTTTTTGTGAAAAATTTTATAAATGTATTTATTTTAGTGTATTTATACAAATTAGTCAGAGCTATCCAAAATTAAAAATAAAATTTGAACATAAAACAATACTTAACGAAGGATACAAAAGTTATATTAATATTTTAATCGAGAATTGTATCAATATGTGTTCTTTTTAATCATATTCATAGAATACTAAATCCTTGCAATATTAAAGATTATCCCAAAATTATTACTTCAATAAAATATTATTTTTCACAAAATTATAATGTTGATGTATAGATTACTAATCTACTGTTATAAAATTTCACCTTGTTCCACAGACTTATTATCTAAATATTTAATAAAATTTGATACAGGTTGAATATTTTTAAGAAGATTTAGTTGACTTTTTATGTCAAAGCAAGACTTAAATAAATTTCCCGTTAGAAAAAGATATGTATTTAAACTGATTGCTACCATGATTTTATCTTGAAATATTGCACATTTAACTTTTTTAGTGGAATAGCTTTTTTGTAAATCAATTAGACATTTAGTTATATAAGTAGGAACATTTCTGAACAATTCTGTTTCAGTTATTTCTCTATTTACACAATAAAAATTAAATTTTTTTTTGAATTCTTGATTTGATATTTTTATTTTTTTACTTTTAGATGCTATTTTATTACCCTTTGTTGTAATAATAATATGTTCTTTAGAGTATTTAAACGGATATATTACAACAATTCCTTGAAAAATTTTACTATAGTATTTTTCCCCTGCAAATAAAGTAATTTCTATTAACTTATACAAAGTAGAATTGTGTTTTGCTTCAAAAAAATCACTTAATGTATAAAAAGAAAAGTTGTCAAACAGTTTTGAGTCAAAATAAATTTTATCATGTTCAGTTTTATCTAAGTCAAATACTATACTTTTAAATCCAAGTATTTCTGCTATTAAAGGGAAACAGGTCTTTTTATATTCTATTTGATATTCATGTATTTTGTACATTAAAAAATAAATAGAACCGACTGGAATTACAAATAAAGCTAAAAGTATTGGTAAAGACAAAACTTTAAGAGAAATAATTGCTAGCAAAATAATAAAACAAACATCTATTATATATTCTTTAATTTTCTTTTTTCTTATTTCTTCGCAAAAATTAAATGTTGCTTGATTATTTTTTATAACGTCACTAATCGCATTTTCAAAATCATGAACCCTCATACTGTCATTATATCATATGATTATCCAAACAATAATATTTAATAGAGCAAGGTTGGTATGATTATAATAAGGGAAGTGCAAAAGATAAAATTACTCACAAGCCATTCTAAAAAAGAGGTTTCTTACTAACTTACCTCCCTTGCTTTTTTTGAGGGGGCTAAGCCCTTTATTTGGTACTTTTATTCTCAGATATTTGGTCCGATATTTTTTTATATTTCTTTAGATAGTTTATTCTTCCATAAATTAGCAGAATAACAAGCATTATGTTAAAGATTAGTACTATAAAAATATCAGGATTATATTTAGTTATTTTTAATTTTTCATCACTTGATTCTATTAAATCTTTATCACTGTATGCAAAATATGGAATATAGTATGATGACTGAAATAATCTATTATATTCAGTCATCATTAACCAATATGACCTTAAAATGTTAGCACCTCCACTACGGACTGTTACATTTATGGGCCTATTTATATCAGCTATATTTGAATTAGAAAATAAAAAATGCTGTTCAAGACTACATTTACTTGAATTACATATTAATACTTCTTTATAAGGACAATTTAGCAATAAACAGAACAACACAATAATAGGCATAAAAAAAAGTATGAAAATGTAAAACTTGACCAATAAATTGTCAATGAACTTACTTTCTATCTTTTTATTAAAGAAATTAAACATAGGTTGATCTCATTTTATTGTATTACTTATAGTAATCATACAATATGAGGAAAGTATAGCAAAAACTCTTAATTTAAAATAGTTTTTACAATTAAACAAAAAAAAATATTACAAACAACTGCAATAGTTTGAGTTGGTAGGATGTGGGAAATTAAAATTAAAAAACAAAAAAACAGAGCATATTTTTATAAATATGCTCTGTTTTTTGAAAAGTTAAAGGATTATCTTCTTCCATGTTTTTGGTGATGATTTACAGGTCTTTTATGGTTTACTTTTTTTGTTTGATGAAATTTTTTGTGGTCTTTTTTGTGTTCAAATCTTGAGTTGCTTTTGTGGTTAGCAAATTTCTTTTTGTCATTAGCTTTTTTGAAATTTTTGTGATGTTTATCTGGTCCTTTTTTGTTAAATTTAACAGGTTGTTTGTGTTGGTTGTGTCTCATTTCTTTGTGTTGAGAGTATTTTTGTCCGTGGTGATCTCTAGGACCTGCGAAACTCTCTGCATTCAGCGTCAAACCTGTCAGCAAAATACCTGCAAGCAAGATTGATAATAATTTCTTTTTCATAAAAATTCCCTTTCCTCTAAAATAATTTTCTTAGCTATTCACTTACTTATAATAACGAGTAATAGTGAAAAAAGTTCAAATTTTGTTTTTTATTTGATTCCAGCAGGTTTTGAGTTCGAATATACAGTTTTTATTAAAAATTGAAGAGTTTTTTTAATTTGCATTTAGTAAAAAATATTTGTATTATTTCTTTATAGCGGATTTTTTAGTGTTTGGAGATATTTGATGATAGTTCTTTTTTTATTTATTTTAATAATGATTTTCTGGTTATTATGGATTCATTGTGATTTTTATGAATTCAAAAAGAATTTAACAAAAAAATATGAACAGCTTGAGAAGCAAATAAACAGTCTTGACTCATCAAAAATTGGAATTGATGAATCTGCTATGTATAAAGAAGAATTATCAGCGGAGAAGCCAAAAGAAACACCATTATTTGAAGATGATGCTGCAAAACATGGTAATGCAGATGAACAATCTGCAAAAGTTCAGCATACAGTTAATGTTTTCGAAAAAGATGAAAAGTCAAAAAGAAGTATTGAGAATATATTTTTTGGAAGTCTTTTCAATAAAATAGGTGCGCTTGCTCTTGTTATAGCTATTGGTATATTTATCACCGTTGTATCTCAATTTATTGTTTTTACTCCGCTGATGAGAATAGCAGCCGGTTTTGTCGCCGGTTTGGCATTTGTTTTTGTTTCTTTAAATATGCATAAAAAGAGTGATAATATGAAACCTTATGCAGAAGTTTTATTGGGAGTAGGGCTTGCTGTGTTGTTCATATCAACTTATTGTGCAACAGGGGTGTTTCATCTGTTTTCGACATATCTGGGGCTTGGTATCGGTTGCGTTCTGCTTTTATCTACGTATTTTCTTGCGGGACGATACAAGTCTTATTCAGCATTAGGTATAGGGCTGTTTGGCGGTTATTTGACTCCATTTTTTCTGAATGATAATTTATCTCAGAATTTTTTGTTTTGCTATTTGCTTTTTATGAATGCAATAGCTTTAGTTTATGTCTATGTTAATTCTGACAAGCGGTGGTTGAATTTTGTTAATCTGGTTTTAACAACCGTTCTTTTGTTTGGAACTTCTATTTTTGCACATGATAAATTCAGCATAATATGCCCGATTATTTTGTGGGTTATGTATTTGAGTTTTGATTTGTTGAGGATACTTACAAACAAAATTCAGCATGAGAAAGAGCATTATATGTCGAGTTATATCAATCTTGGTATTCTTGCGTTTTTATCCTGGCTTGTTTTCTCTGGAGAGAGGATGCTGCTTGGGCTTGTTTTATTTTCTTATGCTTTTATTTATTTGGCTGTTGTATGTTATTTCCTTTCAAGAAATCAAAAAAAGATATTGCGTCCTTATTTTTATGCGTTGATAGCTGTTGTATATATGGGAACGTTTTTTGTTTCTGCAGGAATGACGAGAGTTCTTCTCTGGACCTTTGAAACTTTGTTCATAACATCTTTGAGATATTTTCTTGATTTAAAGTATTTAACAAAATGGGTGTTGTTTTTCTCGTTGACATGTATTGTGTCAATATTGAGGTTGAATACTTCGATAGTACCTGTTGAAGGTTATGTTCCTTTATTAAATTCAAGACTTGTGTTGTTTGGTGTTCCTGCGTTAGTTATGTTCGGGTGTTCATCGATTTTGGCGAAGTGTCCAAAAAGCAGAGATTCTCAAGTGTCATTATTTTTGACTTTTTTGTATTCAACTATGATTTATTTGTATGTAATTTTTGAGTTTAACGCATGGATGACCCATTCGTCGCTTGTTTCAAACTCTGTTGATGATATGTTTGTTACTTTGAAGGCGATGGTCAATGTATGTATCGGGTTTATTTATGCGCTGCATTTGAAATTCTTGGCTGATATAAAAGGGTCATATATTTTTCGGTTGTTGAGTTATTTGATGTGGAGTGTGAGTGCTGTATTTTTAGTTCTTCTTGGAGTAAGATATGTTCCTGTTGAAGAATTTTTGCCGATATTAAATTTGAGATTTTTTGCTTTTGCTGTTGGGATAGCATGTGCTCTTGTTTATTCGAAGATGGAGAAAAAATATTTGTTTGATTATCTTGCGATAACTCTCGGATTTTTTCTCATTTCCTATGAAACAGCTGACTATTTAATAAAATTCGGATTATATGATAGTTCCGGTTTTATTATTACGATTATGTGGATTTTCTATCTTGCGGCTTTGAGTTTGTTCGGGCTTGCGTTTAATGTGAAGAGCCTAAAAAATTCTGCTATATATATAAGCATACTTGCTATTTTCAAAATAATTTTCTACGATATAGCAGGTTTGGCGTCTGTATATAAAGTTCTTGTATTACTTGTTCTTGGTGCCGTATTGATGTTGATATCCTATCTTTATAACAAATCTCAGGTCGAAGAGAGCCGTTCTGATGATGAATAAAATTTTCTGTCCTGAGCGGGTATTTCTCTTTTTGGGGATATTTTTCGGTGTGATGATAATGATTTTTACGCCGCCGTTTTTGTATCCTGATGAGAATGCTCATTTTTACAGGACATTGGGGATTATTGACGGGCAGATAGTTGTTCAAAAGCCTGATGAAGAGCACTCGGGTTCATTTTTGCCTAAATCTGTTCATGAGTTAGAAAAAGCTACTAAATTTTATGATTTTTTGACTGATAGAGATTGCTTAAAAGAGAAACTGCTCTGTATTCACCTGTTGCATATATGCCGCAGGTAACAGGGATGAAATTTATGGAGATGTTTACGCCATCTCTTTTGTATATTATGTTCGGAGGAAAGATTTTTAATTTTCTTTTTTATTTAATCCTTGGCTTTTTTGCGATACGCTCTCTCCCTTTTTTGAAGTGGGTCGGAGTTTTGATTTTGCTTGCGCCAATTAATCTGTCGCTTGCAGGGTCTTTATCGACAGATCCTGTGTTGTTGTCGTCGAGTATGTTATTTTTTGCCAAAATTTTGCAATACAGTGTTGGTGATGATTCAAAAATAGGATGGAAACAGGTTGTGTTGCTTGCTGTTCTTGCGTTTATTATAGGGCAGGTAAAGCAGAATTTTTTGATAGTATTTTTTGTTTTTCTTATTCCAAAGAAAAAATTTTGCGGCGGATATTTTGTGAAAATGGCGACAGTTGTTGTGCCGTCGGTAGTTTTATCTCTGGTGTGGGGGAAGATAGCGTCAAGTGTTCTTGTTCCCGGTAACGGAGCAAAGCCTGTTGAACAGGTGGTTTATATTTTGAGTCATCCGATTGAGTATTTGCAGACTTTTTTCAGAACATCGAGGATTTTTTCGAGAATGCTGAGAGAGATGGTAGGGGTTCTCGGGTGGTTGAACATAAGACTCGATTGGTGGGCATATGGTTTATATTATATATTTTTTGTGTTGAATGTATTTTTTTCGATAGATGTTGAAAGCAAGGGCAGAGAGATGTTTTCGTTGAAGCAGAAATTGATTATATTGTCTTTGAGTTTATTGATTATTTTTGTAGTAAGCACCAATATGTACATTGTATGGAGTCATGTGGGAGCAGATTTGATAGACGGCATACAGGGAAGGTATTTTGCATCTGTTCTTTTGCCGGCTGCTGCCTTTTTCTCGATTATGCTGCCAGCGAGGAAGAGTTGTTTTTTGATTCAGGGTTCAACTATTCTGTTTCTTATTATTTTGCTTTCAGATACTGTTTATCGTCTGTATTCAAGTTTTTTTGTTTAATATTTTTCAAGATAATGTAACAAATCCTGTTTATTACTTTTGATTGTGTTATATTTTGAGAATATTTAGCACTGCAAAAGGGGTGGATATGGAAGAAAAGAAGGAAGTGGCTTTAGAACGTTCGTTGAATTTGTTTGATGCAATTGCTATTGTTGCAGGTTCTATGATTGGTTCAGGGATTTTTATTGTATCAGCGGATATAGCCCGTCAGGTCAACTCTTCTTTGATGCTTTTGCTTGTTTGGATTGTTGCAGGTGTTATGACGTTGATAGCGGGATTATGTTATGCGGAGTATTCCGCATCTATTCCTGAGGCAGGCGGTCAGTATGTTTATTTGAAGAAAGTTTGGGGAAAATTTGCGGGTTTTCTTTACGGATGGGTTTCTTTTCTTGTAATCCAAACAGGAACTATTGCTGCTGTTGCTGTTGCATTTGCAAAATTCAGCGGAGTGTTATTCCCTCAAATCAGCTCAAATATAAAGCTTATTTCTTTTCATGGGATATCAGTTTCTTCTTTGCAGGCGCTGGCTATTTTGTTGATAGTTGTTTTGACTTATTTCAATATCAGAGGAGTAAAAGACGGGGTAATAATCCAGAATATATTTACTTCAGCAAAGATTCTTGCTCTTGTCGGTATGATTTTATGCGGTATTTTCCTCGGATTCAATCCTCATGTATTTACAGAAAATATTACGACTTTCTCAATGCCAGAGAATATCAGCATCTCCTCAGCCATAGCTGTTGCGATGGTAGGTGCGTTATTTTCGGCTGATTCCTGGTATAATGTTACGCTGATTGCTTCTGAGATAAAAAATCCCGAGAGAAATCTTCCTTTGTCTTTGTTTTTTGGAATAGGCGGGGTTGTTTTGATTTATGTTCTTGTGAATGTCATATATCTCGGTGTTTTGCCTCTTGATGCAATAAAACATGCTCCTGAAGATATTGTCGGAGCTGCTTTTATGGGAGAGATATTCGGCGTATGGGGTAAAATGATTATCGCTGTGATAATTGTGATAGCTGCGCTCGGATGTGTAAACGGCGTGATTCTCTCGGGAGCAAGAATTTATTATGCAATGGCAAAAGACGGATTGTTTTTCAACTATCTTGCCGAATTAAACAAAAATCATGTTCCCGGAAATGCCTTGATTTTGCAGGGGATATGGGCATCATTCCTTGTATTGACGGGGTCTTATTCTGATTTATTGGATTATGTTATTTTTGTTGCTTTATTGTTCTATATTTTGACAATAGGCGGATTAGTTTATTTCAGAAAGAAATATCCTGATATAAACCGTCCGTACAAGGCGATTTTATATCCTTATTTGCCTCTTGCGTATTGTTTTATGGCAACGTTCATCTGCATAAATCTTTTGATACACAAGTCGCAGTATACAATCCCCGGGCTTGTTCTTGTCGGGATTGGGGCGTTGGTTTATTTGTTCAGATTCAAGTTAAGAGAGAAAAAATAGCTATCTTTTCTCGAATACCATGATATATTCATGCTTGAAGATATTGAAACCGCCTGCAAGAGCTCTGTATCTCCAGAGGTTTGCAGTTTTTCCTTTTGCTTTTTCGTTGCCTTCGATGTTTTTTATAATAATTGATTTTGTTGTGAAACCTGCGTTATTCATTGCTTCCATGCATTTGAATCCAAGCGGAATGAGTTCTCCGTTTGCGTATTTATCACCGATGATGAGGGCTGCAAATCTTTTTTTCTCAAGGAAATCGTAGGCTGTTTTGGCAACTTTTCCGAAGAGGTCATAAAATTCCTGAGTTGATTTGCAGTTTGAAAGGTCTTTTTCGTTGTCGCTGAATTTGATTATGTCATCATAAGGCGGGTGCAAAACGACAAATTGTGCCTTTTTTTCTGTCATAAGTTCAAGATTTGTCTGAATTTTTTCTTTAATTTCTTCTGATGCGCTGTCGCCGTTTATTATTCTGATATCAGTGCATAAATCTTTTTGAGAAAATTTTGAGGAAGTATATTCTACAACATTCGGATTCAGTTCTATACCAATGCATCTTCTGTGCATATTCAAAGCTTCGATGGCAGATGTCCCTGAGCCGAGGAACATATCGAGGATAACATCTCCCTTTTTTGTGTATCTTTCGTAGAGCTGCTGGGCAATTTGAGGAATGTAGTTGCCGTGGTAGTCAAAGGAGTGTCCGTTTCCTTTTGCACGAGATTGATACATCCATAGAGTGCCTGTATCTATATGGTCATAATCTTTCCAGTGATTGAGGTCTATATCGTTATATGGTTTTGTTTTTATCGGTTTGACTTCGTATAACTGAGGTATCTCTTCTTTTATTTTAAGTGCTTTCCTTGCCACAGTTACATCCTCCGTGATTATACTATTTATTTGTTTAGTATATAATTTTCAGCAATATTTGAACTCATTCAGACACTTTATTTTATTTGAAATTTCTTTGCTTAACTTAACAAACGCACATGAAAAAAATATTTTTTAGTAGAATAAGAGAATAAAGACTTTTGAGGAATTACGAGTGGATCGTTTTTTTGGGTTGATAGGGATAGTTTTTATTCTCGGTATAGCGTTTTTGATGTCAAATAACAAAAAAGCTATTAATTTAAGAACAGTATTGGTCGGTCTTGGATTGCAGTTATTCCTGGCCGTTTTTATTTTAAAGACATCTTTAGGAAAGGCGATTTTTGAAGGAATAGGGTATTTTATAAAGAAATTGCTTGATTTTTCCGATGACGGCGGTCGTTTTGTTTTTGGTTTTCTTGCTGATAAACCTGATTTATTGACATCAATTTTCGGAAGCAGTTTTATTTTTGCAATAAAAATAATCCCGACAATAATTTTTATTGTTGTTTTGGTAAATATTTTCTATCATCTCGGAATAATGCAAAGAGTAATCGCAGTGATTGCCAAGTTGATGTATAAGATTATGGGAGTAAGCGGAGCAGAAGCGTTGTCGAATGTGGCAAGTGCGTTTGTCGGTCAGGTTGAGGCTCAGATTATGATAAAGCCGTATGTGGCAGGGATGACCCGCTCAGAACTTCTTGCTTCCATGTCAGGTTCTATGGCCTGTATAGCGGGCGGAGTTATGGCAATTTATATATCAATGGGCGTGCCTGCCGAATATCTGCTTGCTGCGAGCATTATGGCTGCTCCGGGGGCATTGGTTATATCGAAGATAGTTTATCCTGAGACAGAGAAGTCAGAAACAAAAGGAGAGGTCAAACTCAAAGTTGAGAAGACTTATGTCAATCTGATTGATGCTATTTCTCATGGGGCAAGCGATGGTATGAGAATATCTTTGAGTATTATTGCCATGTTAATCGGTTTGATTGCTCTAATTGCGATGATTGATTGGATTCTCGGTTTTGCAGGGCGTCTGGTTGTGAACTGGTTTCATATTTCTTCATTCCTTGGGCTTGATTTTGCTCATTTGAGTTTGAGGGAGATACTTGGTGCAATATTCTCCGTTTTTGCATATTTGATGGGCGTTCCCTTCAAAGAGGCAGCTTCTGTCGGAGGGTTGATGGGGACAAAGCTTGTATTGAACGAGTTTGTTGCTTATATTGATTTGCTTGCGATGAACAGCAGCGGTTTGTTGTCGCAGAAGTCGATTGTTATTGCGAGTTTTGCACTTTGCGGGTTTGCAAATTTGGGCTCGATAGCAATTCAGGTTGGTGGTATTGGAGAGATAGCTCCAAACAGGAAAAAAGATTTGGCCGTACTCGGTGTTCGCGCATTGATATGCGGAACGCTTGCGTCATATTTATCTGCAGCGATAGCAGGTATACTTGTTGGTTAGGTAATTTAAGAAAAAATGGAAAGGGAAAAATATGTCAAAATTTAATTTATTGAGTTATATATTACCTCCTGAAGAGAAGGTTTTTTATGCTCTGTTTGAAGACAGTGCAAAGGTTTGTGAAGAAGCAGCACGTTTATTCAATGCGATTATGACGGATGGTCTGGTTGAGAAGCATATTATTGAAGCTAAAGGGTTGAAACATAAAAGTAATGACCTTGCAAAAGAAACTTTAACCCAGTTGAACAATACCTTTGTTACACCCATAGACAGAGAAGACATTCAGAGCATAGCAACTCATTTGAATAAAATAACAAAGAAGATAGTGAAAGCTTGTATGAATTTGAGGGTCTATCGTCTTGAACGTTATACAGGCAATATGAAAAGTCAGGGCGAAACTCTTGTGAAAGCTTGTTCAGAGTTGATTTATATTGTTCAGCATCTGAGAAAAGTCAGCTCGATAAAAGACATCACGGAGAGCAATATCAGAATGAAAGAGATAGAAGCCCATGGTGATGAAATTCTGTTTCATGCGATGGATGAGCTCTTTTCAGGTAAATATGAGGCTCTTGATGTAATCAAAATCAGAGATATTTACAAAGATATAGAGAATGCGCTTGATTTGTGCTTCTCAGTGTCTGATGAAGTAGTTAATGTAGTATTGAAACAAAACTAAAGAGAGAAACGGTTATGACTTTAATGGTAATTTTCTTGATAATGGTCATCGTGACTGCGTTGGTATTTGAATATATTAACGGTTTTCATGATGCGGCGAATGCTATTGCCACAATCGTATCGACAAGAGTTCTTTCTCCGAGGGCAGCGGTAATATTCGGCGGTAGTCTTGATTTTGTCGGCGCTTTGCTTGGAACGCACGTTGCAAAAACAATAGGTTCCGGGATTGTTAATCCTGATGCCGTTACGCTGAAGGTTATATTATGTGCTCTTTTGGCTGCTGTTGTGTGGAATTTGTTCACATGGTTCTTGGGGTTGCCTTCAAGTTCTTCTCATGCCCTAATCGGCGGTTTACTCGGCGCCGGGGTTATGCACTCAGGTATCGGCTGTGTGAGTTTTTTAACACTTATAGATAAAGTTATTATACCTATGTTTGCATCACCGATTGTCGGTTTTGTTGTAGGTTTTATCTTTATGTTATTTTTGCTCAGATTGTTTTATAAGAAAAATCCCGATAAGGTTAACAGAAGGTTCAGACGCTTTCAGTTGTTGTCTTCAGGTTTGATGGCTTTATCTCACGGGTCAAACGATGCTCAGAAGACGATGGGTATAATCTCTCTTGCTTTGCTTGTCGGAGGTGTACTTGAGAAGAGTCCTGACGGTGATTTTGAGATACCTATTTATGTAATTTGTGTTTGTGCGGCAACAATTGCTTTAGGAACTATGTCCGGCGGATGGAAGATTATCAGAACGATGGGAAGCAAGATTATTAAGCTGAAGCCAATCCATGGATTTGCCGCAGAAACATCTGCAGCATCAATAATACTTACTGCATCGCACTTTGGTATCCCTCTCAGCACGACTCATGTTATCTCTTCATCAATAATGGGTGTAGGTTCTACAATTAAAGCTTCGGCAGTAAAATGGAGTATAGTCAAAAATATTGTTTTTGCCTGGGTTTTGACAATTCCAGTGTGTATGATGATTGCCTGTGTTATTTACAGTGTTGTAGAGTTTGCTCGCAGGCTGATTCTCGGATAAGTTATGATACAAGTATTTATTATGAATTCTTTTGCAACAACACCGGAGGGAGGTAATCCTGCCGGTGTTGTTTTAAGGTCTGATTTTTCGGAAAAAGAAATGCTAAAGATTGCATCAATTGCAGGTTTTTCTGAAACAGCATTTTTGAACAGAGTTGATGGTTCTCATTATGAAATCAGATTTTTTACACCGGCAGCAGAGGTTGATTTGTGCGGTCATGCGACGATTGCAGCTTTTTCTCTGTTGAAAAAACAGGAGCTTCTTGAGGATGGGAATTATTTTCTGTCGACAAAGGCAGGAGAAATAGATATAAATGTAGAGAACGAAAGTGTTTTTATGACCCAGAATTTGCCAGAGTTCTATGATGAGATTCCTAAAGAAGAAATTCTACCGTGTTTTGGATTAAAAGAGTCTGATTTGATTGAAAATTTGCCGGTACAAATAGTTTCTACGGGGTTGAGAGATATATTGCTTCCTGTCAGGAGTTTAGATGTTCTGTTCAATCTTAGACCTGATTTTTTAAAAATATCATCTGTCAGCAAAAAATATGATACGGTAGGCGTTCATGTGTTTACCGAGCAGACAAAGTACGGAGGAACAGCTCATTGCAGAAATTTTGCGCCGCTTTATGATATAGATGAAGAGGCGGCGACCGGAACATCAAACGGAGCTCTTGCGTGTTATCTTTACAGATATAATAAAATAACTCGGGCACAGGCTAATAAGCTTGTTTTTGAACAAGGGTATTCAATGAACAGACCCTCTGAAATAAAAGTTTGTTTGGGCTTTTTCGATGGTAAAATTAACCGTGTTTGTGTAGGCGGTACAGCGTTTTATGCCGGTGATGAAAAGATAAGATTGGCTGAACATCAGGCATTTTCATAAAAAAAAGCCGTCTTGTTCAGACGGCATTCTATTCTTTGGTTTTAGTTTATTATTAGGTATGGAGTAAATTTATGCTAGAATGTTTAACTTTGAGCCACATCCATTGCTCATAACTGCTTCTCTTTCCATTCTGGTGTTTCTAGATCCTTCCATTCTTGTATTTCTAGAACCTTCCATTCTGGTGTTTCTTTCCATTCTTGTATTTCTTTCTATCCTTGTGTTCAGGTATGTATTTATTGAATTGATATTCATTTAGAATCATCTCCGTTTCTATTTAGTGTATTTCAAACACTCTTGATTATGTGTACATAATACACTATATAATTTCGAATGTCAATAGATATTATTAACAAATATTACAAAAAGTTTAGAAGCCCAATAAAATTCAGTATTTAAGAGGAATATTATTTTTTTATTAAGGAGTTTTTTCGGGAGGTTTTTGGTTAAAAAAACGGGTTTTGTTTCATAATAATAAATTAAAAAAGTAGTAGATTTTTGAAGATAATAGTACTATGGTATGAGAAAGAGAAAAGAAAAAGTGTAAAAATGACAATAATTTGTAAGAGTTTTTATTCAAAAAATACCTTGGATGTAGCAAAATCTCTCTTGGGGTGTGTGTTGTGCAGGGAGTTTGACTCAGGAGAAGTTTTGAAAGGAATGATTGTTGAAACTGAGGCATATACTCAGGAAGATCCTGCTTGTCATGCATTTCGAGGTAAAACGAAAAGGGCTGCAACGCTGTTCAAGTCGCCTGGACTTGCTTATGTTTATTTAATTTACGGGATGTACAACTGTATGAATGTTGTTACGGAGGAAGAAGGCAGGGGATGTGCCGTTTTAATCAGGGCGATTGAACCTATCGGAGATTTTGGCGGAACGAATGGCCCCGGAAAGTTGTGCCGCGCAATGGAGATTACCCGTGAGTTGAATGAGGTTGATTTGACTTCTCCTTTATCAGCGTTGAGAATAGAGGAGGGAAAAACTGTTCCTGAGTCTGAAATTGTTTGTACGACAAGGATAGGTATTAGTTCTGGAACTGAATTGAAATGGAGATTTTATATCAAAAATAATCAGTGGGTATCAAAGTTTTAGGGCAAAATAAAAAAGACGCTTATGCGTCTTTTTTATTTATCTTGTTTGATAGCTTTCTATAACTTTTTCAAAATTATATTGCATTTTCCTGTCTGTATTTTTTGATTCGTTAACCAAAAGTTTGAAGGAAAAAATCAAAATTGGTATACAGATGGCAATTATTAGGGAATATACAGCTATTTGGCGGAGTTTTGATATGAGAGTATCGTATTTTTGCCATCTTGAGTAGGCGGCGAGATGTTGTTCGATTGCCTGATTAATGAACTCGTTTCTTTGAGATACATCCATCTGGTCGATGTATTCGACAAATTCAGGATATATTTTGAACACAAATTTTTTAGATTTGAAAGGAGTTTCACTGTCTACTTCGTAGTCCGGTGTCATCTGCATTATATTTTGCTCCAAATAACTTGTTATATTCTCTATGTTAGTTTTATAATCATTATATTAAAATATATAAGCGAATACATCAATATATTATATTAGTTTAATAATTTATGGTATTTGATATTGGATTGATAATTGGAGAAAAATATGCCTAATTTAGATATAGCGGGATTAAAAAAAAGAATAGATTCTCTCAGAGGAGTCAAGACTCTTGTTGTTGGTGATTTGGCAATTGATGAGATGATGTACGGTGTTGCCTCCCGTATATCAAGAGAGGCTCCTGTTTTGATTTTGAAACATACTGAAACAAAAGTTATTCTCGGTGGCGGAGCAAATGCTATACACAATGCAGCGACTCTTAGCGATGAGCAATGCGGTGCAATAGGAGTTTATGGGGATGATTATCATGCGCCGATTTTGTTGGATGCACTGAAGAAGGCGAATATTGATACAAGATATATGGTTCAGGATAAGACCAGACCAACTACGACAAAAACAAGAATTTCAGGTTCTTCTACGCAGTCTGTTACCCAGCAGATTGTCAGAATAGACCGTGAGATGAATGACCCCGTGTCAAAAGAAACGGAAGAAAAAGTTATCGCCCAGATAAAGAAAGCCATTCCTAATTTTGATGCTGTTATTTTATCTGATTATGGAATAGGGATGATGACAGATGGTATAATCAAGGCAACAATTGATACGGCAAGAGAACATGGGATTATTGTTGCCGTTGATGCTCAGAGTGATATGCGCCGTTTTAAAAATGCAACCGTGTTGACGCCAAATCAGCCTGATGCTGAGAAAGCTGTCGGATACAGGATTGTTGATGATATAACTCTGAATAAAGCCGGTGCGGACCTGCTTGCCCAGACTAATGCAGATATGATACTGATTACAAGAGGGTCTTACGGTATGATGCTGTTTTTGAAAAATGGTGAAACTCACAAGATACCGGCATTTAACAGGACGGATGTATTTGATGTTACAGGTGCCGGTGATACCGTTGTTGCTACTTTCACTGCTGCGTTGGCAGCCGGAGCACGCCCCGAAGAAGCGATGATTTTGGGTAATTTGGCTGCAAGTATTGTAATCAGACACTTTGGATGTGCTACAACATCTCGAGAAGAGTTGAAAGAACAGATTGAAGAAATAGAATTTTAGAAAAGGGTTATAAAAAAGATGAGCAAGAAATTTAATTGGGTTGACTATACTGTTTTAGTTTTAATCTTTTTGCTTCTTGTTGGCGTTTTGTCTGTAAAGATGAATTTGCATAAAACATCAGACAAAGCAATCAAGAGCGAATCAACTGTTGAATTTGATGTAACGTTTCAATCGGTGCGTTTGACGAGCGATGAAGATCCGATTTCTGCGGAAAAAGAAGCGTTTTTGACAATAAGGAATGTTCCATATAAGAAACTTGAGATAGTAAACGTTAAGAAGACTCATTCAAAAGTTGTGATATTTGACGGAACAAAGAAGGCTGTTGCCGTTGATGACCCGTCCATGCCTTATTTATACAACTATGTTGTTACGGTGAAAGATGATGCAATAATCACTGATGATGGTGCCGTAATTGGCGGAAATAAAATAAAAATAGGGCTGCCGATTATAATGGAAGGATTTAAATATCGAATAAACGGTGTTGTATCTGATGTTAGGGTAAAAGAATAGATGTTTGATATACGAAAAACCGAGTCAGATATTAACAACTGTTTTATTCTGAAATTTTTGAACAGCTGTTTGTTTTTTTTGCAGAAGATTATTCCAAGCGGATTGAAAAACAGTCTTATTTTATCAAATTTGGATTATTTAATTGTAGTTGTATGTTCTTTGGTTTTTGTATCTTCTTTGTTTGCTTCTTCGACAATTATAGGTGTTTTTATTTGGCTGTCTTTTGCGTTGTTTTTAGTCAAAATTTTGCTCGAAGAATATCGAATAAGAGTTGATTTTCTTGATGTTCTCATCTTGGCGTGGTTTTTTGCCATGTTTTTGTCTACGGCGTTTGCTTCTCTGTTGCCGCAGAGTTTGTGGGGGCTGAGCAAGATGATTACGTATTTGATGTTTTATTGTGTGATGAAGCATATAATATCGGAGGATTTTAGGCGAGGGTATTATTTTATTTTTCTTTTGTGTGCTGTTATTTCTTTTGAGTCGTTGTATGTAATTCGACAGAACTTTGTTGGTGTTGAAGAAATTTCAGGGTGGCAGGATACAAGTCATCTGAATGCAGAGCAGGTGCTGACAAGAGTTTATGGCACATTGAAACCGTTTAATCCTAATTTATTGGCGGGGTATCTTCTTTCCGGGTTTCCGATTCTTGCAGGCGGTTTGTTTAGTTTGTTGAAAGATAAGAGATACAGGATGTCTTTTGTTGTTTTATTGATGCTTGTTTGCTGTGCTTTAGGTATATTATTCAGCGGGTGCAGGGGGGCTTATGTCGCTTTATTAGCGGAGTTGGTTGTGTTGTTTTCAGTTTTTTCTTATTTTGTATGGAATGATTTTCGTGATAAAAAATATCTCAAGAAGATTTGGATTGCTTCTGTTTTGATTAGTATTTTAGGTGTTATCTTTCTTGTTGCTTCTTCTGAGGCTCTGCAGGCTCGTATTATGTCAATTTTTGCAATGAGGGAAGATAGCAGCAATTCTTTCAGAATGAATGTTTATCAGTCGAGTTTTCGGATGTTCCTTGATAATTTCTGGGTTGGTATAGGCATTGGCAATAAGGTTTTTCGTGAGATTTACGGATTGTATATGCGCAGCGGTTTTGATGCTCTAGGAGCTTACAGTGTGTTCTTGGAAACAGCTGTTGAAACAGGGATTATCGGCTTAAGTGCTCTGTTAGCATTTATATTGTTTATGATTGTGTCAGCTGTGAAGAGTTTGGGGGCAAAGATTGTATCTTTTTCCGATAAAATTCTTTTTGTGCTGGTTCTTGTCGGTATAGTCGGTATGATGACACACGGTTTTGTTGATACTATTTGGTTTCGCCCTCAGATTCAGGTTTTGTTCTGGTTTATGAGTGCGTTATTTGTTGTTGTTATGAATAAAAATAAAGAGGGAAAAGATGCCGCATAAAAACATTTTGCTGATGAATTTCGGAGGTTTGGGAGATGAAATACTTTTTTTGCCTGTTATTGATTCTCTAAAAACTCTCTATCCTGAGTCGTCTATTTCTCTTGTCCTTGAACCGAGGAGTGCAGGTATAAAAAATCTTACGCCTTTTATTGATGAGGTTATTCCTTGTGATATAAAAAACAAGAATAAGTATACCGAGCTTTTGAAACTTATATTTGATGTTAGAAAAAAACATTTTGATATAGCTTTATCTTCAGGGGCGTCGCCATTTATTTCCGTCATTTTGTTTTTGATGGGTATAAAACAACGTATCGGATATGAATGCGGTTTTATGAGCCGTCTGCTGCTTTCTAATGCGGTAAAATTGAATAAAAAACAATATGCAGCGAGAATGTATCATGATCTTGTCAGAGGTTTGGAGGATGGTGCAGAATTTAATCTTCCGACTATTGAACTTGCGCACTCCGATTTGTACTCGGTCGGAAATCTCTTTGAAGAAAATGGCAAAAAAAATGTTCTGATTCATCCTGGAGTCAGTTTGATGAGCATTAGAAAGAATATAATCAAGAGTTTTTCAGCCGAAAAATGGTGCGAGATTATAGAAAAACTCAAAGACTGCGGATTTAATGTTTATCTTGCAGGCGGTCCTGATGATAAGGAGATTATTGATAATATTTCTTCTAAAGTAAGCTGTTTTAACTTATTCGGGAAGACAAAGAATCTTATTGAACTTGCTGCATTGATGAAACTCTCTGATGCTGTTGTTTGTGTTGATTCTGCTCCGATGCACATAGGTGTTTGTGTGAGGGCAAAATTATGTGCCATTTTTGCTGGAACAGACGAGAAAAAGCTGATAGCAGAGGATGAAAACTTCAAAGTTGTGACTAATTCTTCAATTGACTGTCGTCCATGCCTGTGGGATAAACGAAGCTGTTCTTGCGAAGAGTTGAAATGTCTTGATATCAATACGGATAAAATAATTGAAACAGTGAAAAAACTTACATGTGCTTGATGAGGTAGTAGTGGAAATATAAACCTATTGCTATCCCGAGCATGGCTCCTGCGAAAACTTCTTTTGGAGTGTGTCCGAGGAGTTCTTTCAGTTTTGTTATTGTATGTCCTTTATTTTCGTAGATATCTTCAACAAGTTTGTTGAGAGTTGCTGCCATTCTGCCTGCAGCAAGACGAACTCCCGCAGCATCATACATAACAACGAGAGAGAATGCAAGTGAAACCGAAAAAAGCGGACTCCACCAGCCTTCAACAAGTCCTACGGATGTGGTTAAAGCTGAAACCATTGCGCTGTGACTGCTTGGCATACCACCGGTCGTTGATAGTATTTTAAAATTGATGTGTCTGTTTTTGATTAAGTACACAATAAATTTCAAAATTTGAGCGATAAGTGCTCCAAAAAGACCTGATAATGCTATTTCTGCTCCCGTATCCAAAATCATTTTTATTTATTCTTCTCTATCCTTGTTCTTATTATATTCAGTATACCTTCTAATATTAAACTATCAAAATTGTTTACATTTAGTATATTTGATGCTTCTTCACACAGCTCGAGAGTTCGTTTTTTTGACTCTTCAATACCATAGATATGCGGATAAGTCTTTTTGCCGCTGAGAATGTCTTTCCCAGGAGTTTTTCCGATTTCTTCTTTTGTTGCGATAATATCGAGAATATCATCAGATATCTGGAACGCCAGACCCATTTTTTGTGCATAAACTAAGAAAGCTTTTGTTTGTTCAGGTGTTGCTTTTCCGCATACAGCACCTGCATAAACAGCGAACTCAAAGAGTCTTGCTGTTTTATGCTCATGGATGTAGTTGAGTTCATCTGTGTTTATTTCCGTTTCTTCAGCCTCGATATCGGCTACTTGTCCGCCTACCAGCCCGAAAGCACCTGCTGTTTGGACATATTTGTGAACAATGGCAAGACGGTCTATGTCTTGAGGGGTATGTTCTATTATTATCTGAGGACCGTAGCTCAAAAGGGCATCACCTGCCAGTACAGCGACAGCTTCACCAAAAACTTTGTGATTTGAAAGCTGTCCTCGTCTGTAGTCATCATTATCCATGCATGGAAGATCATCATGAATAAGGCTTTGAGAGTGCAGCATTTCTATTGCACAGGCGGATGGCATGGCAGGTTCATAAGATCCTGAACAAAGTCTGCAACACTCAAGCGCCATAACCGGGCGGAGGAGCTTGCTTTTTGCTGAAACCGTGTAATACATTGATTTCCAGAGGTTTTCAGGTTTCCTTACGGACAAATATCTTTTGAGATTTTGTCTGATATCCTGTTTGTAGTTTTCAAAAACTTGTTCAAATTCTTTATTCATGTTCTTCATCTTCCATATGCTCATAAACCAGATTTTGTTTATTGAATCTTCTTGATTTTTCCCGTTTTTTTATGCCAAGTTTGGCTATTTCTATTTTTTTCTGAGATTTATCAATGGTTTTTGTTGTTGTTTCTTTTTTATTTCCCTCTTTTGAGAGTTTTTCTTTATATTTGAGTGCTTCTTCGACAAAGTTTTTGTAACTTTTATATCTTGATGGAGCAATTTTTTCTAAATTGTTTTTTACATGACATCCGTCTTCTTCAAGGTGCAGACAATTATTGTACCTGCAATAAGAACTGAATTCAAGTATATCAGGAAATAAATTTGTTATATTTTGAGGTAGAATGCAGTCAAATTTTAGAAGACTAAATCCCGGAGTATCGGCGATTGAAGCTTTTTCAGACCCTAAATTTATTTCAAGAATTTCGCTGTGGCGTGTTGTGTGAGTGCCTCTTGTTGTTTTTGTACTGACAGATTTTACTCTCAGATGCAAATTGGGTGATATTGCGTTGAGCAGGCTTGATTTTCCTACTCCTGATTGTCCGCAGAATACGGAAAATTTATTTTTGAGAATGTTTTTGAGGGAGTCAAGATTGTCTTTTGTTTTGGCTGAAACATCAATAATTTTATAATTCAGCGACTCGTAGAGATTTTTGATATCTGATAGTTTTTGATGGTCAGATGATAAGTCAGTTTTGTTTATGCAGATTATTGCATTGATGTTGTTGAGGTTTGCGAACGCAAGGTATCTATCGAGCTGGGTGTAGTCAAAATCGGGTTCTTTTATTGCTGAAATTATGATTATCTGGTCAAGATTTGCGACTGCAGGACGGGGAATGAAGTTTTTTCTTTTTTCTATGTCAAATATAATGCCGGTAAGAGATTTTTCGTCTGTTATTTCAAATTTGACAAAATCTCCGATAAAGATTTCTTTGTTTGATTTTTTCAAAATTTCGCGTATTTTACATTCGTATACTTTATCAGAAAATTTGACATAGTAGAAATCAGAATGAATTTTTGTTACTTGAGCGATATTCAAAAGAGCGTCCTCTCTTCTTTTATTTTTTATTATGATAGCCAAATTCAGAGTAAAGAGCAATATTAAAAACTTGTTCTTTTCTCTTGAGCGGTTATACTATTAGTAGTAAACAAATGGTTAATTTAAGACAGGAGTTTCAGTCGTGGGTTATAAGATTTTATACAAAAAAGAAGTTTGTCCGAATCAGTTTGAAATCAGAATTGATGCACCTTATATTACAAGAAATGCTAAGGCAGGGCAGTTTATTATATTGAGAGTCAATCAGGAAGGGGAAAGAATTCCTCTGACGATTGCAGACGTAAATAAAGAAAAAAATGAATTGACGATTGTTTTTATGGCCGTAGGTTATACCACAAAGCAGCTTGAAAAATTGAATGTCGGTGATGAAATTGAAGATATTGTAGGACCTTTAGGAGTACCTACTCATGTTGAAAAACTCGGTACGGTTGTTTGTGTTGCCGGAGGATATGGCGCTGCTCCGTGTTATTTGATGGCGAAGGCCTATAAAGAAGCAGGAAATAAGGTTTATATGATTATGGGGGCAAGAAATAAGGATCTTATTTTCTGGGAAGAGAAGATGGAAAGCGCTTGTGATAAGGTATTTATTACGACAAATGACGGTTCTTTAGGTCGTGAAGGATTTGTTACTCAGGTTCTTGATGAATTGATTAAGGAAGAAAAAATAAATCAGGTTATTGCCGTTGGACCTATGCCTATGATGAAGGCAGTTGCAGATATGACAAGACCTTATAACATTTCAACAATAGTAAGTATGAATCCCATTATGGTTGATGGTACCGGCATGTGCGGTGCTTGTCGTGTTACAGTCGGCGGTGAGGTTAAGTTTGCCTGCGTTGACGGTCCTGATTTTGACGGGCATAAAGTTGATTTTGATGAAGTTATTAACAGACTCAAGATTTATAAAGATCAGGAAAGAAAAAGAGATGAAAACTGCAATTTGATGAAAGCAGGCAAGTAGTTTAAATTATTTTTCATTAAAAAGCGTTGGATTTCTAATCCGGCGCTTTTTTAGAGGAGGAGTTTTTATGTTCCGGGATATGAGAAGAAAAAATCAGCAAATGTCTGAGAAAGAAGCAATAAAAGTGTTGTCTAATTCATCTTATGGGGTTCTCGGGCTTATAGGCGATGGAGGGTATCCTTATACAGTACCTTTGAATTATATTTTTTGCGATGGAAAAGTATATTTCCACTGTGCCTCAGAAGGGCATAAGATTGATTCTGTAAAGAACGATGATAGAGCATCTTTTTGTGTTGTTGAAAAAGATGATGTTGTTCCTTCCATGCTTGCTACTGATTTTTGCAGTGTTATTCTTTTCGGTCGTGTCGGTTTTGTTTCCGGTGATGATGAAAAACGCCGAGTTCTTCTTCAATTTGTTGAAAAATTCGCTCCGGAGTTTTCTGAATACGGTTATGCAGAGATAGAAAAATTGTTGGATAGAGTTTGTATTCTTGAATTTTGCATTGAGCATATAAGCGGAAAAACAGCGCTAAAAAGTGTTCAGGAGGCAAATAGAAAGACCGGGACCATTTAACCGACCCGGTCTTTGTTTTATTAAAACCGCTTATGATAAAGCAAGCGGGTGCTCTATTCCTCCCCCAACCTCCTCTTATCTTGTTATCTCTAAAAACCTCTTTTGCGGATAATAGATGTAGTTTTTGATTATATTATTCATCCTGTCTTCGCAAAAATTGTAGGAAACAGGCTGAGGTTCATACTCAACAAATATTAATAAGTCTAATAATTTGTTCATAGTCTTAACTCTCCTTTTTATAAGCACGTATGCAGATATTCACTCTACAGGTTAGCTTATTTCATTGAGATTTGCCTCAACCTGTTATTTATATTTTTACTTTTTTTATATAAACAATCATCCTCCCATGGGTCACTATTGCAGAATAAAGCTTTAGTCCATGTGGATTAGATTAGTTGTTTTAATTTTGCCGCGGTAAGCGTTGCTGCAATAACCAGCAGGCATGGGATTGCTGCTGTCAGCATCGGAGGGAGAACACCGTATTGAGCGAGTAAATCAAGAAACGGGTTGATTAGATAGTACATAAATATTACGCCTACTGCAGAGGTAAAGCCGATGAGTCTTTTTTCTCTCGGACGTCCAAAACCGAGCACCACCCCGCATATAGCAAGAAATATACAGCTTATGACCTGAAAATAACGCTGGTATAGTTTATTTTGATTGTATAAATATTCATCAGTAAGCTTTTCTTTTTTCAACAGGCTTATATATTCTTTCAACTCATCATTTGTGAAGGTTTCATGTTTTTTTGTCGAGAGCTGCATAATTTTGTAGACTCTTGCTGATGTTTCTTTATCGAGGATTTTTATGGAATCAAATTTGGTAATATCTTCGTAGATGTTTACATCATTGATGAAGTATTCGACTCCGTCTCTCAATTCCCAGTAATCCGGCGTGTAAAGAGCATATTCTGCACTGTAAACCCTGTCCATCAGAGGTTTATTACTCAGGTTATGTTGGGAAAAATTCAGGACGGTAACACCTTTGATTTTATAGTCACTGTAGTTTGATACAATTATTATTTGCTCGGGTTTTTCTTCCTTTGTTTTTTTCATGTAAACAAACTGTATTGTTTCTCTGTCGTTGTTGAGCGCTTCGAGTTTTTTTGCAGCAATAGGAATTAGTTTGTCATAAGTAACAAAACAAAGTATGCTGAAAATAATACTGAGTGCAATAACAGGGGCCAGTATTCGCTTTAGGCTTATTCCTATGTTCCTAAGGATAGTAAGCTCGAAGTCTTTGCTCAGTTTATCAAAGATAAACAAGTTCCCGAGCAGCAAACCTACCGGGATGGCTTTGCCAAGAATTTCAGGGATTTCAAAAATAAATCTTTTTATTGCAACGGCGATTGTATATTCGCCGGCTACTGTTCTTTTGATTATTTTGAAGAGAATTTCAGGCGATATCCATACAACTATGAAGAGGATAATCCCTACGAGAGTTGCTGCAAATATTTGTTTTAGGATGTATTTATCAAGAAGTTTCATAATTTATAACTCAAAGTCTTCTCCGAGATAGAATTTTTTTGCTATCGGGTCGTTTGCTACTTCTGTGTTTGTTCCCTGGACTTTAATTTTTCCATCGAAGATAATATATGCCCGATTTGTGATTGAGAGGGTTGCTTTAGGGTTGTGGTCGGTAATCAGTATACCGATGTTCTTTTTTGTCAGCCCTCTGATTTGTTGTTGTATATCCATAATTGCAATGGGGTCAATACCTGTGAACGGTTCATCAAGGAGGATAAACTGCGGGCTTGCTGCCAGGGCTCTTGCTATTTCGACACGTCGTCTTTCACCTCCTGAAAGTTGTATGGCAGAGCTTTTTCTCAGTTTTGTGATGCCAAAGTCTTCCAAGAGTTCTTCAAGTTTTTCTTTTTTTTGTTTTTTATTCAGTTTTTTATTCAGCTCGAGAACGAGGTTGATGTTGTCTTCAACCGAGAGCTGTCTGAAAATTGAGGTTTCCTGCGGAAGATAACCTACTCCTGCAATTGCTCTTACGTGTATTGGAGCGTAGGTGAGGTCTTTTCCGTTGATAAGAATTTTTCCTTCGTTTGCTTTTACGAGTCCCGTAAGCATATAAAAAGTTGTTGTTTTTCCCGCTCCATTCGGTCCGAGCAGTCCAACAACTTCACCTCGTTCAACGTTGAAAGAAACATCGTTTACAACTGTTCTGTCATCATATATTTTTTTAAGATTAAGTGCTTTTATTGACATAGTTAAATCCTTTTATTCTTCAACAGAAGAATCCAATCCTTTTACGTTTGCGAAGCTTGTTTTGACATTACCTTCGGCAGTGAAGTTCTTTGGGTTCATCGTAATTACTATTTTATCAGCTTCGACCTCTTTGTCGCCTTCTTTTATTTTTGTTCTGCCATAGAAGACTATTTCATTCGGTTTTTTTGTTTTTTTATCAGGAAAGAATGTTGCTTTAGGACCTACTGCGACATAGTCCTGATAGACAATTTTTACCTTTCCGCTTGCCATAAAAGTGTTTGATATTCTGTCCATTTGCTGGTAGTTTGCATAGATATCAACAACTTCTCCGTCTTCCAATTTAGCTTTTGTATAAGTATTTCCTGTTGCTACTATATCATTTGATACGGGGTTATATAAGAAGTTATCTGCTTTTATTACGTTTGGATCCTGGATGATGACGCCGTTGCCGATAAGTTTTACTTTTTTGACGTTTCCTTTTGAGTCAACGGTAACCTGTGCTTCATTTGAAGATGCTTTTACATCTTTATAGTCGATTTTTACATTGCCGATAGCTTTCATCAAATTTGTTTTAATGTCAAATTCCTGAGAATCCGCATGTACTGTTACCATCGGTTTTCTTTTTTCGCTGAAGATAGATGTTGTATTTCCAATAGCTTTCATTTTTTTTGCAAGAAGAGACAGGCTCATTGTGTTTGCTTTGAGTTCATGCTGGTTTACTCCGTTGTCTTTTATTGCATAAGCATTTGGTTTGAATGTTGCAACATCGAGTTTTCCTTCAGAATTCATCTTTATGTCTGCAGTAGGACTCTTGATTGTGATGTCATCCATTTTGACTTTTACGTTACCGGTAAATTTCGTTGCGTTGTTTGCTGCATCATAGGTTTGTTTTGCCGATTCTATTTCAACATTTGAAGCGAGAGCGGGCAGGATTATTCCAAGAGCCAGCAGTGTAATTATTATTGTATCTTTGATATTTTTTTTCATATTCCAGGTTCTCTTTTATTTGCTATAGACTTTTGTTGTTGTGTTATCAAAGGTTTTGAATTTTTGAAAGTCAGAGGTAAACTCTGATCTGTCGCAGGTTGCATAAAGCATATCGCTTTTGATTATTTGGACATGCCCGAAGGCATTTATTTTATCGGTAGCTCCTTCCCATACGATTTTGTCTGCCGAAAGAGAGGTTCCGTCTTCAGCAATTATTAGAGCTTTTGAATCGAGGGTAATTCTTTTTGCATCGCTTTCATACATCCCTGTATCGGCTTTAAAACTGACTGATACCTTGCCTTCTTTGTAAAAATTGCCGACGACATCCGTAAGAGTTGCTTTATTTTTTGTGTTTGTATATTCTCCGAGGGCGGCAAAGACTTCCCAGTATTTTTGTCCGTCTTTTGTCTCTGTGATGAGCATATCTTTTATTTTGATTTTTTCGGATTCCTGATTTGTATTTGTTTGAGGTTTTTCAAAATTTGCAGTAATTTTCTTTGCCTGCCAGAATCCGATGATTGATACTATCAGCAAAAATGTTATGAATATAAGAGAAAACTTTACTTTTTTTGACATACTAATTCCCAAGAGCATTAAAGATTATCTGTGTATTGATATTATATCAACAAAACAGTTGAAAAATTAAATTTAAATAGTTTGTTACAAAACGGAATGATATAATAAAGTTTGTTGATATTAGGAAAGGTAATGTTATGAAAAAAATTATATTATTTTGTGCTTTGTTTGTTTTAGGAACGCTTAGTGCACATGCTTTTTTTACGTCTGATGAGTTTTATCAAAAATTGAAAGTCTGCAATCCAACAAACAATACATCTCACAATATAATCCATGGAATTGCAAACGGAAGATGTCATTTTTCAATGAAAGGACAAGAAGTTACAGATCAGGATACAAACAGGTCTGTTAAGCTTGATAATTGTTATATTCCTATGAGTGAAATGAACAATTATGTATCACTTTCTTTAAAAGTTAATGCTTTTATGGCAGATTTGCTAAAAACAGGAAATACCCCGCCAGAGTCAGAGCTTACATATTATAAAAACTTAATGAGACAAAAATTCAACTACGAATACAAATATTGCAGATAGAACAATCCTGTTACTTGATGAATAGGTCTTGAACTATTTTTCTGCTACTGGTATAATAGTTAGTAAGGTGGGCAAAAAAGAGGTTTGTAATGGTTGACAACAGAGCAATCGGCGTTGGCTCTGGAAGTGCATTGAGCTTCAAGAGTTCTGATGATACGGGAATTGCTTCTAAGACAAATTCTCAAAAATATTCATCAAATGAATATATTGATGTAAGAGGCGGTCAGGAAACAGAAGAAACTTTTCAGGAAAAGCCTTATGTTGACCAGAGTGCACAGCTTCGTGCCGCACTTGCTTCTTTGGCGATGATTAATATGCCTAAAGTTATCAAGAAAAAATCTCTCGAAGAAAATATCAAAGATGAAGATGATTTTGATAACGAGGAAAAAGAATACAACGAAGATGATGAAGGTGCAGAAGAAAAAGATACTTTATAAGTATTAAATATCTAGCCTTATATTTACTTTTATATTATACTATTGTGAGTGATAGTTAGTTTATATATTATTTAACGAGTTAAGATGGCAAAACACGCAGATACAATACCTATTGAGGTTTTGATACTCACGGTTGATCATAATATAAAAGGAACTGTTTATGTTTCGAAGTATACAAATACGAACAGAGAGCTGACGGATTTGTTGAATGACCGTGAAAGAAGATTTTTGGCTGTTACTGATGCTGAGATTATGAACAAAGACGGGCATGGACCGCCGAGAAAATATAACTTTCTCGAAGTTCATATTGACTATATACTTATGGTTCATCCATCAACACAGGTTATCTTCAAAGAAGCCGTAAAAACCCAAGAAGATATGGACCGATTCAGAGAATTGAGAAACAAGTTAAATCAAACAAGACCATTTTAGGAAAAAAGGAAGAACTAAAAAGTTCTTCCTTTTTTAGGCAAAAAAAAGCTCCCGACTGGGAGTAAAAGTTTTGTTAGGGTTTTTAGGTTAGGGAAGGTTAGTTAGGTTAGGTAGTAGGTTTTTTGTTTTGAAATCTTTTAAATAACCCTTACATATATATAAAGTATATATCAAATATATAATTGCCTGACATTAAAAAACTTGTTACATTTTGTAATATATTTTTGTAGTTAATTTATTATTAATATTGATATTTTATAAAGAAAGGTTTTTGTATGAAGTTATCGCCTGTATCATCCGTAAGTTTTGGAAAACGATTAAAGAAAGTAAGTATATTTACGCTCGCAAATCATAATTCTCCCGGATATAAACGGCTTATGGCTGACTACCAGAAACAACTTAAACGTGAGCAAACAAAAGAAAAAATTGTTGAGGGCATTGTTGATGTTGCTTCAAAGATAAAAAATGCCTGCTCAAAGATTTTCAAAAAATAGGCAAAAAAAAAGCTCCCGACTGGGAGTAAAAGTTTTGTTAGGGTTTTTAGGTTAGGGAAGGTTAGTTAGGTTAGGTAGTAGGTTTTTGTTTTGAAATCTTTTAAATAACCCTTACATATATATAAAGTATATATCAAATATATAATTGCCTGATATTAAAAAACTTGTTACATTTTGTAATATAAAAATATTTATGAAAACTATTCTCTAATGCGGGTTTTCCGCTTAATTGGCTTTTAAATATTTATACAGACTGTCAAAAAAATTTATTTAGAGGTGTTTTATCTTTCGGGGTCACTTAGAAGCCTATTCAAGTAATTTTATTTTAATATTTTGTTACTTGCATAAAGAAATTTCTTATGTGATTCTTACATCAGAGTACAGGAATGAGATATGCAAATAAGTAATTCGGTAGACATTAATAAAAAATTTTTATCTAAGGGACGTCAAAAGTCCCAGGGTCATAGTCCCTCTTTTTATGAGAGTAAGATGTACACCCGTTCCAATAATTCTTTTAAAGAAAAGCCCTTAAATTCAAATTCTTCGGAATTGTCATTTAAGGGCTTTTCTTTATCTTCCGTCAAAAAAGTTTATGAAGGTCTGACCCCTGCGATTGAAAAATATTCTCAAGCATTTGGAGATGATGCGGGGAAATTTCTGCGAAAGGAAATAGACAATCTTGCCAAAAATACTGATTTGGTCAGTGTAAAAGATGATGTCATCACGCTTTCTCAAAAATCAGTTGCAAAATCTTTTGGAGAATCTTTACTCTATCCAATCACAGGTATGCCTGCTGATATTTTCGAATTTATTCTGAAATCAGCAAAAAAACTCCCGGGCATGGCTGAGTCAAAAACTGTAAATAATTTATTAAACTCAAATTTTTTACAAAAAAGAAGAACAGATATTGCAAACAATGCAAAAGTTGCTTCAATTTCTTCTCTTCTTGAGAAAGTTAAGGATGGCGCTACTCCGGATGATTTATTTAAAGCCGGTCATCGCAGATTGAATCCTCTCATATCAAATTATAGTACTGATAAAGAAAGAGGACTCAACAGACTTGTTACAGGATTGATTCCTGCCGTTTATCTTGGGAACGATGCGTATAACCTGACGAGATTGATAAATGATGACGACAAAGAGGCATCAAAAGAGAAGACAAGACGTATCAAACAGGAAGTTGCGAGAGTTGTGTTCACTGCTTATGCAACATTTGTATCTTTAGGAGCTTTAGGCAAGGTCATCAACAAGAGTCCGGCTCTTTCAGCTACTGTATCAACCGGCATTGTTCTTGTTGCCGAAGTATTCTCCCGTTTGTTAACTAACAAGCCGATAACTTTCTTATCGGAAAAAAGAGCAAAAGAACTCGCTTCAAAACAGGAAAGTGCTAAAAAAGATGATAATAAACAGCAGGTTGAACCGAAAAAGTCAGTGGAAGATTTTTCGTCGAATATATCAAAAGCAGACTCCTACAATCCTGTTGTGTTCAAGAGCTCAAAAGGTATAAATAAAAATTCACGTTCAGAGGTCTTCAGACCTTTTGAAAGAACAAATCAGCCTTCTCAGGTATATTTTACAAACTCAAAAGAGCAGAATGAAGGCAATAATAAAACGAACGAAAAGAAAAAGTCTTCTATATGGCCGAAGGTTGGTGCCGTTCTCGGCGGGTTATGGGCATTAGGTTTTGCAGCTAACAAGTTTAAAGCAACTGATTTCGGTAAAAGTATTATTGAGCCGATTAAAAAAGGATATAATAACATAATCAAAGAAGATGACCTTATTTCTCGGGCAGATTTTGATAAAGCTATGACAAGACTGAGAGAAAACGGTTTTTCAAAAGTCGCAGATAAGTATTATGATATAGTAAAAGACCAGACGTCAGATATGATTAATCTGGGTAAAAAAGACAGAAAAGTTGTTAATCCTATTGTTAATGATATTTTGATATTCCCGGTAAGGACCGTCTGGAAGTGGGCTATGATTCCTTATAACTTTACTAAGAATATCGCTGATATGGTAACTCATAAATCGGCAAAATTGCGTGATGCTGATAAGGCTGTTTCTGAAGCATTCAGAACTATGTCAAAAGATGAGTTGTCAAAACTGTCATCAAAACCGGCTTCTGAATTGTCAGAACTTGAATCAGGCATTCTGAAAAAAGCAAAAGATGAAATATCTTCTCAGAAGAAGATGATTTCAAATAACATTAACTTTATCAAAAAAATTCCTGAAGATGCAGATTTTTCAAAGAGAGTTAACGAACAGCTCTTGGGTTCTTTTGATAATGTTACCAAGTCAAACTATTCAAATCATAATCTTGCAAAAATCACAAAACTCAGCGCAAGTGCTGCAACCAGTTATTTCTTGATTGCTGATAACTACAACCTTGTTATGCAGAAAAATCAGGATAAAACAGAAGCTACACAAAAGGCAAAAGAAAGAGCTATCCAAAGAGGTTATGGAATTCTCTACGGTTCGTTCCTGTTATCTTTATTGAATAATGTGTTCAAAGTTCCATATAGCAAATCTCTGTTTAATATGTCCCTGATTGGTGCTGCTTATGCTCTCATCAATGAAACAATAACAAGAAAATCAACGGGGTTGCCTCTTGGGGAAAAATCAAAAGATGAAATCCTTGCCGTAGAAAAAGAAAATCTTGAAAGCGACGGATTGAAAGGTAAGTACTTCAGATTGATGAAGACGATTACAGGCAAGAAAACCCTTTCTGAAAAGCAGGCGTCAAAAACAAAGAAAAGCTAAATTCTGACTGATATGTCATGCCTGTTCAAATAAGACTTGAGTTCTTTTATCGGAAGAAGGTTAAAGTGGAAAATTGACGCAGCAAGTGCCGCATCAGCAAGACCATTTTTGAATACATCTTCGAAATGTTTTGGATCAGCCCCTGCTCCTCCTGAGGCAATAACAGGTATTCTTGAGTGTTTGCTGACAAGTTTTGTTACCTCAATGTCAAAACCCTGTTTTGTGCCATCAGCATCCATAGATGTCAGAAGAATTTCTCCTGCTCCATAGTTCTGAACCTGTTTTATCCAGTCCAGAACTTTTATTCCCGTATTTTTTTGACCTGCATTGATAAAAACATAAAAGTCACCATCAACTCTTTTTGAATCAACTGCAACTACTATACATTGAGAGCCGAAAGTTCTTGATGATTCTTTTATTAAATCAGGATTCTTTACGGCTGCCGAGTTGAGAGAAATTTTATCTGCACCTGCTAATAATAATTTTCTTATGTCTTCAATTGTGTTTATGCCTCCGCCTACTGTGAATGGGATAAACACTTCTTTGGCTACTTTTTTTACCAGCTCGACAGTTGTTTTTCTCCCTTCATTTGTGGCGGTAATATCAAGAAAAACAAGCTCGTCTGCACCTTCATCAGAGTATCTTTTTGCTAGCTCAACGGGATTCCCTGCGTATTGCAAGTTCTCAAAATTGACACCTTTTACTGTTTGACCGTTTTTTATATCAAGACAGGGGATTATTCTTTTTGCGAGCATTTGTTTATCTCTTGTTAACTTTTACAACAGGTTTATTATATATGATAAATTATTTTTTACATACAGATTTTTATTAATATTTCTTCAACTACTGGCAAATTTCGTTTATGTTTGATTTTATGATAGAATAAGAAGGTATTCAAATAGGAGTAAAAAAATGAATTTATCGGCAGTTTCTTCTATAAAATTTACCGGAGAAAATATTCAACCGGCTGAGGTAAAATCTCAACAACCTCAACAAACACCAGAGGTTGTTCAAACTCAGCCAAAAGAAAAAAAGTCAAAATTTGCAGAGTTGAAACAGCTTGCAAAAGATACTTATTCAAAATCAACACCTGAAAATACAACAAATCTCTTTTTGACCTCAGGAATTATGGGAATTGTTTCAGGAGTGTTGAATCATGTCGGTAAAAATCATAATGTTATAAAAGCTATAGGGACAGTTGGTACTATAGGTGCCATTGCTTCTTTTGCACTGGCTGCATCGCATGTCATTAAAGATAGAAAACAGCCTGTTGAGACTGCTGAACCAGCTAAATCTCCTCAACCTGCTCCTTCTGCAGAAATAAAGGAAGCAGATGAAAAACAAACAGAGGTTGTCAATGCCGGAGAAGAACCGGTCAATGGCGTTGAAGAAGAAGCAAATGATGCAGAAGAACAAACACAGGCTTTAGCTCAACTTCCTGAAGAAAATACCGCTTCTGCTGTCGGACAAGCATCGGCACCAAATGCGGCTTTTGCAGATTTTCAGAAATAAATCAGAGATATATTAGAGAGAGAAAATAGAGTTAAACTAATTTTTTTAAGTATTGTCATAGACAATACTTTTTTATTTTTTTAGGGTATAATTTTTCTGTATAAAAAATGGAATTAAGAAGGAGCATCAAGTGGTTAAAGAGCAATATTTTCCACAGCAAATTGAGAAAAAATGGCAGAAAATCTGGGAAGAAAAAAATATAAACGCAACGCCTGACGTGTCTGATAAGCCTAAGTATTATGCATTATCTATGTTTCCGTACCCATCAGGACGTTTGCATATGGGGCATGTAAGAAACTATACAATTACGGATGTTATTGCTCGTTATTACAGAATGAATAACTACAATGTTCTTCATCCGATTGGTTGGGACAGCTTCGGGCTTCCTGCAGAAAATGCGGCGATTAAAGCAAACAGTCATCCTGCAATTTGGACAAATAAAAATATTGACTATATGAGAGATCAGCTCAAAACTCTCGGTTTGTTTTATGACTGGTCGAGAGAAATTTCAACATCAACGCCTGAATATTACAGATGGACGCAGTGGCTGTTTTTGCAGCTCTATAAAGCCGGACTTGCTTATAAAAAAGAAGCTGCAGTGAACTGGTGTCACAAGTGTGCGACTGTTCTTGCGAATGAACAGGTTATCGACGGCAAGTGCTGGCGATGTGATGATGTTGTTGAGAAAAAATATCTCTCACAGTGGTTTTTGAAAATTACCGATTATGCTGAAGAGCTTTTGCAGAGCATAGATGACTTGAAAGGCTGGCCTGAGAGCGTCAAGATAATGCAGAAGAACTGGATAGGAAAGTCAAAGGGCGCTATTCTCAAATTTAAGGTTGCCGAAGTTGACGGGTTGGAAATTCCTGTTTACACAACAAGACCTGATACCGTATATGGTATTACATATATGGTTGTTGCTCCTGAGTATAAAGATATTGATAAGCTGACAACGCCCGAGAATAAAAAGGCTGTAGAAGAATATCAGTCTTATGCAAGAAAAGCTTCCGAAATAGAAAGATTATCAACAGAAAGAACCAAAACGGGTGTTCCTCTCGGAACTCATGTTATAAATCCATTTACCGGTGATAAAGTTCCTCTCTGGACATCAGATTATGTACTGATTGAATACGGAACAGGGGCTGTTATGGCTGTACCTGCGCATGATGAGAGAGATTTTGCTTTTGCAAAAAAATTCAACCTCCCGATAAAAAAAGTTATAGAAAATCCTTCTAACTCATCTGAAGAGCTGACAGAGGCTTATATTGACCCGGGTGTTCTCGTTAATTCACAATCTTTCAACGGACTTGAAAATACGAAAGCAAAAGAAGAAATTATCAAATATGCTGAAGAAAAAGGTTTTGGAAAAGCGAAGACTCAATATCGCCTCCGTGACTGGTTGATATCACGTCAGAGGTACTGGGGTGCTCCTATTCCTGTTGTGTACTGCGAACACTGCGGTATCCAGCCTGTTGATGAAAAAGATTTGCCGGTTCTTTTGCCGACGGATATTGATATTACCGTTCAGGGTAAGTCTCCGATTGTTACATCTCCTACTTTCATGAAAACAACATGTCCGAAATGCGGCGGTCCTGCAACGAGAGAAACAGATACGATGGATACATTTATTTGCTCGAGCTGGTATTATTTGAGATATGTAGACCCTCACAACACGGAGATGCCTTTCAGCAAGGATAAAGTAAATTACTGGCTTCCAGTGAATCAGTATGTCGGTGGTATAGAGCATGCTATTTTGCACCTGTTGTATTCAAGATTTTTCACAAAAGCTCTGAGAGACAGAGGGCTGTTGAATTTTGATGAACCGTTTACAAACCTCCTGACTCAGGGGATGGTCTTGAAAGACGGGTCAAAGATGAGTAAATCAAAGGGCAATACTGTTGACCCTGATGAAATATTCAAAAACTACGGTGCAGATACAGCAAGATTGTTTATTCTCAGCGATTCTCCTCCGCAGAGAGATTTGGACTGGTCTGATTCAGGAGTTGACGGATGCTACAAATTCCTCAACCGTGTATGGCGTTTGATTTATTCTCTCAAAGATGTTGTATCTTTGAATTATAAATTGCCTGCATTAGAAGATATGTCAGAGGAAAGTGAAAATCTTTTGCGAGAAACTCATATTGCCATCAAAAAAGTTTCTCAGGATATATCTCATGAGTTCCAGTTTAATACTGCTATCAGTAAGATAAGAGAATTTGTGAACATTCTCTATGAGTATACAAATTCGAAAAAGGAATACACTGATGTAGATAAAGCCGTGTTGAGCTTTGCTATGGAGTCTTTAATCAAGCTCATGTCACCAATTGTTCCTCATATTACGGAAGAAGCCTGGTGTGATTTGGGTGGAAAAGATTCTGTTCATCTGAGCGAATGGCCAAAGTATGATGAAAAACTTGCGGTAACGAAGTCCATCACCGTTGTTATTCAGGTAAACGGTAAACTCCGTGATAAGCTTGAAGTAGAACCTGATTTGGATAAATCAATCCTTGAAAAACTCGCTCTTGAAAATGATAAAGCAAAGGCTTTTATGGAAGGCAAACAGGTCGTGAAAGTTATTGTTGTGCCTAACAGACTTGTGAATATAGTTGTTAAGTAACTGACATAAGGAGCTTAAATATGACTGTTGAATTACAATATATCGGACATAGCGCTTTTTATATTAAATATAACGGCTACGGGATTTTGATTGATCCGTTTATATCTCACAATCCTCTTGCAAATATTGATATAAATTCACTTAAAGTTGATGATATACTCGTAACTCACGGGCATGGGGATCATCTTGGAGATGCCGTTGCCATTGCAAAGGCAAAAGGAGCAAAAATTACGGCTATTGTGGAGCTGGCTTCATGGTGTGCAAAACAGGGTGTAAAAACTCTCGGTGTTAATATTGGCGGAAAACTTGAATTTCCATGGGGTGAGGTATGGTTTTATAATGCAACTCACTCAAGTGCCGTTCCCGGTTCTGATGATTATGTAGGAGTACCTGCATCCATTGTTATGAATATTGACGGCAAGACAATTTACCATGCCGGAGATACTGGGCTTCATCAGGATATGAAGACAATAGGAGAGATGTATTTTCCTGATGTTGCGCTGCTTCCTGTGGGCGGTTTTTATACAATGGGACCAAAGGAAGCTTCTTTTGCGGCAAAGTGGTTGAATGCCAAGAAAGTTATTCCAATGCACTACAATACTTTTGATGTCATAAAACAAAATGAAGAAGATATCAAACGATATTTTGATAAAAATTCTTCATCAGAATGTGTGTTTTTGAAACCATCAGAAGTCCTTAACGTTTAGAATAAAACATATCATTTATCAGCGGAAGAAGATAAAAGACAACACCTATTCCAAAAATCAAGCCTGTCAGCATTCTTTCGATATTTGTTTCAAGAAGATTGAATGCTCCATCTATTAATACGGGCAGTATAAAAACGGGCAGGAGTTTGATGCTCGGTGTTGATGTATTTTTGATATTTTTGAATACCGGGTATATTAACAATCCTGCTACCAGTCCTGCATAAATTCCGAAACATCTTCCGCATACTGGAATTTGATTATTCATAAAATAAAAACTCTTTTCTGGTGCCTGATGGCAGGTTATGCCGATAATATAAAAGACAAATTGATACAGGATTGAAGAATTTTTTATGTAAGCCATAAATAGAAGAAAACAAACCCATCCGGCACTGAGAAGAAAAAATATGAAATAAGGCATTATGCAGGGCTTCCCATTTTATCAAACAGCAGTGATGATGCTTTTTCTTCTTTTGTATTTTGTTTTATCAAATCCCAGTAATCCCGAACCATCGTTGCATAACTTTCATCAAGTTCAAATTGAAAATCTTTCATTACTGTCAGATAGTTTTTTGAACTTTGATGGAATTTTTTTACGGCAAAATACAAGTCGGCTTTTGGATTTATGCTTTTGACTTTTGCGATGGCATATTGAATGAGAGAGTTGTACATATTTTGATAAAATTCTGACATAAGTATATCGGCATAAAAAACGTTCTCGGATGGATTATGCAGGGAATAATATCCTTCCATAATATTGCTGATATAAAGAACTTTTTTATCGCAGGCTTTTGCAAGACGTTTTTTCCAGTAGTTTTTATCTGTTGAAAGTGACTGTCTGAACTGAGGGAACAAACAGTAGTTGTATAATTCGAGTAGAGGAACGGTATCTTCTTCTTTGAAATCCTGCAGAGCTATTTGAGGAAATTCATCAGAATAGTTTTCTATATTTTTTTTGAAAACATCTATATCTCCGCAACCTCTGAACATACACTCTTTTTTGAGAAGTTCAATCAGCTGGTTGTAACGCTCCGGAATATAGACAACAAAACGTTCTGCACCTGCGCCTCCGTATTTATTAACGGTATAATTTATCAGTTTTTTTGTTATTTCATGCGGAAAATCTCCGATGTACAGACCTTTGTACTCCCATTTTGTTTTCTTTAATCCTTCGGAATAAAGAGATATGGCACCAAGGAGCTCATTGCTGTCATAAGAAGCATAGTATATTTGTCTGTTGTTTTGCAGCAAATCAACAATCATCGGATTTGACTTGATGAGATTTGTTTCAAAACCGAGTTGTATTTCTGCTTTCAGATTTTTGATTTTTGATTTTGGAATTTTTTTGATTTTTGCCATTTCAAAACATCCTAGACATGCTTTTTTATTATATCAAATTTTATTTTCGTAAAATACCCTTAATGTATTTGTATTAATAAAAAAATAATTTTATAATAAACGCAGCTTAAAATTTTTTCGGTGAAAAATGGCTTATAGTGTTTATAAACTATCAGGGAAAAACAGTTATAAGATAAAACAAATCTATGAAGATTTTGAATCAAAAGCTGTTGGGGTTTACGGCTTTGAGTTTTATCCGATTGATTTTGATACTTTTTCGGCGGCACTCTCTCAGGGGCTGTTGAATGCTCTTGTTCTATATGACGATGATATCCCTGAATCGATATTGATTTATTCCATATCTGAAATAGATGAAACAATTGAGCTGAATGTCATTCATTCTTTGTCTTTTGAGAATCTTGTTGAGAAAAACAATCTTTTGATTAAGGCATTGATAAATTTTACTGATCCGAAAGAAATCGTTTTGATTAGTTATCCTATGCTGGGAGAACAGAGCGAATATGCTAAATATATTACAAAATTCGGCTTCAAACTTGTTTCGCAGTCTATATTCAGATTTAACCTTGATGATACAACTTCTTTGAAAATATTCAAAAATAAACATGTGAAAACTCCATCTGATTTGAAACTTGTCAGATGGAGCGAGAAATATTATGAGTCAGCTGTTGTTTTAATACATAAAGCTTTCAAAGATACAACCGATGCACTCTATGACAGAAGATTTTTGAGTCTGAGCGGTTGTCGTGATGTATTGGAAAAAATTACAAAAGATATATACGGTGATATGCTTAAAGATGCATCATTTTTACTATTAGATAATGAATGTCCGGTTGCTTTTTGTTTTGCGAATTTGAGCAGTCCTCAAATTGCAAATATTCCGCTGATTGGCTGCAGGGAAAAGTTTACTTCAATGGGCTTGGGCTCTTTTCTCCTGAAACAATCAGTTGGGACGATTATTGAACGGGTAGTCGAAGGAAAACTCTCTGTTGTCGAGATTAATGCGACGACAGCTTCCGAAAATAATGCATCAATGAGGATGTATCGTTCACTTGGATTCAAAGAAGACGTGAGTTATATTCATTCTTTCTATGAATTCTAGAATCAGTTTATGCTGAGTACCAGATTCATACAGATAGCATCTTCTGTCGCAGTGAGAATTTTTTCTGCTTTTTGAGCTTCTGCCAGTTTGAAAATTCGTACAATTCTTTTTATTTCTTCAACTGATTTTCTTGTTGAAATATCATAAACATTTTTATCAGGATCTGGAATAATGTTCAATACCGTGTTTAATTCTATCTCTCTCATTTATATCCCCTGCATATAATCTCTATATATTTAATAAAACATTTTGTCGAAAATTATTGACAAAATAATCCTAAAAAATTGATAAAAAGTTTAAACAACTTAACAATAAAAAATCTTGCTCAAAAGTAATAAAGTATATAATAATTAAAGGAGAGGGTTTTTGATGAGAAAGTATCTGAAGATAATTTTTTTAATAATAATTTTGTTGTTTATTCTCAGGGCTTGTATTTCTGTTGACAGAGTTCCGGGTGAAAAAACTGCCGATAGGGCTTTAACATCTTCTTTGATTTCTTATAGAGGGGAGAGTCTTCCACCATTCAAAACCGTATTCAAGAACGGGAGAGATTTTCTTGTTGCAAGAGGTGAAGTCGGAAAATACGGCGGAGAACTCAAAACTTCGACAATCGGAGAAGGTCCGAAGACTTTTAATCCGTGGAATGCAAAAGATTCAACCTCTTCTGATATGGGCAGTCTTATGTTTGACGGGCTTGTTTCAACGGATGCCTATAGTGGAGAAGTTATTCCAAAGATGGCAAAAGAAATTATCATTAATCCCAACCAGCTTGAATACACGGTTGTTTTAAGACGGGGAATGAAGTGGTCTGACGGTGTTGAGATTACTGCCGATGATGTCATATTTACCTGGAAAGATATTATTTTTGCGGGTTACGGCAATACAAGTATGAGGGATAACTTGTTCATAGAAGGAAAGTTGCCAAGTGTTGAGAAAATAGATAAATATACTGTGAAATTTAGAACACCAAAGCCGTTTGCTCCTTTTCTCAGACAGTTGTCAGCCTCAATTGCTCCGAAGCACATACTTGAGCCTGTAGTAAAAAAAGGAAAAGATGCATTTTTCTCATTTTGGGATACATCTGCAGAGCCAGAGAGTTTTGTAACAAGCGGTGCATTCAGGCTAAAAGAATATATCCCGGCTCAGAGGGTTATATTTGAGAGGAATTCCGATTATTATATGATGGATAAAGACGGTAATAAGCTTCCTTATCTTGATAAGTATATTGTTTATATTGTCGGAGATTTGAACAATGAGTTGTTGAAGTTTGAATCAAAAGAGATAGATGTTCTAAACGTGAGAGGCAACAGTGTTGCAAGATTTAAGCAGATGGAGAAGAAGGGAAACTATACAATATACAATCTTGGAGCTAATACGGGAACAATTTTTGTTGTATTCAATCTCAATCAAAGGAAAGATAAAAACGGAAAATATTATGTTCCTTCTCATAAGCAGGAATGGTTCAATGATTTGAATTTTAGGACTGCTGTTGACTATGCAATTGATAGAGAAACAATTGTATCAAATATTTTATACGGTGTAGGTGCGGAAGCTTTCGGAGCAGAAGGGCTATCTTCAATTTATTTGAATGAAGAGGTAGCAAAAGGACATAAGAGAGATATAGAAAAAGCTAAAGAATATTTGTTGAAATCCGGTTTTTATTATGATAAAGACGGATATTTGTTTGATAAACACGGGCGACGGGTTGAGTTTAATCTTCTTACAAATGCAGGAAATACGGAAAGAGAGTCTATTGGTGTTATGATAAAACAAGACCTCACCGATATAGGTATGAAGGTGAATTTTAGGCCTATTGAATATAACTCACTTATAGGAAAGTTAACCGACAGCTATGATTGGGACGCTTGTATTATGGGTCTGACAGGAAGTCCTCTCGAACCTCACAGCGGGCGTAATGTGTGGGCAAGCGACGGTACTCTGCACCTTTTTAATATGAGAAAAAGCAAAGAAGATATGGCAGATGTTGCTCCTTGGGAAAAAGAGATGGATAAGATTTTTGATTTAGGGGCCGGGGTTATAGATTTTAAATCACGTAAAAAATATTATGACAGATATCAGGCAATAATCTATGAGCAAAAACCGTTGATTTATCTTTATTCTCCACTGATTATTATTGCTGTCAGAAACAAATTCGGAAATCTCCATCCGACACCTCTTGGAGGGATAGTTCACAATCTTGAGGAGATATATGTAAAATGAGTATTTTATCTTACATATTGAAAAGAACACTTCAGGCGATACCTCTTTTGATTATGGTATCAATAATCAGTTTTGTAATTATAAAACTGAGTCCTGTAGACCCTCTTGCAGAATTAAGGATGAACCCGAGTATTACAGCCCAGACTCTCGAAGCTGAAAAACAGAGGTTGGGTTTGGATTTGCCTGTTTACCAGCAGTATTTCAAGTGGGCGTGGAGTTTTTTGCATGGTGATTTGGGAATTTCTACATCTGGAGAACCAGTAATAAACAGGATGATGGAGAGAGTTCCAAATACATTATTGCTTGCGTTTACGACTATTTTTATGAGCTGGATGGTTGGGATACCTCTTGGCATTTATGCTGCGATGAACTGGCGTAAGCCTATTGACAGGTTTATGACTCTTTTATCGTCATTAGGTATGGCAATACCTTCATTTTTCTTTGCTCTTTTGCTTCTTGTTTTTGCCGTAAAAACAGGATGGTTTCCATCCGGTGGTTTAACCTCATCGAATTTTAGCGAAATGAACTGGTTTATGAAAATTGTTGATATAATTCATCATCTTATTTTACCTACGTTTGTTTTGTTTACTATCAGTCTTGCCGGACTTCAACGTCAGATGAGGGGAAATTTGCTTGATGTACTTGAGTCTGATTATATCAAAATGGCGAGAGCAAAAGGTTTGAGCGAGAATAAGGTTATTTATAAACATGCATTGAGAAATGCTATCAACCCGATGGTTACGCTGCTTGGTTTTGAGTTTGCTTCGTTATTAAGCGGGGCTGCACTGACAGAATATGTATTTCAATATCCCGGGTTAGGCAGGCTTGTTTTGGAGGCTGTTATGAAATCTGATATAAATCTTGTTATGGCTTCTTTGATGGTCGGGTCTATAATGCTTGTTATGGGAAATTTGATTGCGGATATTGTTCTTCGGATAGTTGACCCGAGGATAGGAGGGGATAATGCCTGAAGAACAATATAAAGAGCTAAACAGGGGTGTTTTCCTCAGACTTATTAAAGACAAATTTGCACTTGGGGCATTAATTATGCTTGGAGTGTTGTATCTTTCTATAATATTTGCTCCGTTTCTTGCACCGTATTCGGAAAGTTATTCAAACAGGCAGCTGTCTTATGCGCCGCCTACGAAGGTTTATAATGTTACGTCAGATTATAAACTTTCCCGACCGTATGTTTATAACTATGTGCGGAGTTTTAATCCCGAAACATATCAGATTGAATACAATCAGGATCGTACGAAAAAATATTATGTTCATTTTTTTTCAAAGGGCTATGAATATAAAATACTGGGGTTTCTTCCATGCAATATTCATCTGTTTCAGGTTGATAATGGCGGAGAAATCCATTTGCTCGGGACTGATATAAACGGGAGGGACAATTTTTCGAGAATTTTATATGGCGGGCGAATTTCTCTGACAATAGGGTTTCTTGCTTTGTTCATATCCTTCCCGATAGGGATGCTTTATGGAGGAATTTCAGGATATTTCGGAGGCAGGGTTGATGCGCTTATGATGCGTTTTGCTGAGGCAATAATGTCTATTCCGAGTTTTTATCTTCTGATAATTCTTGCGGCTCTTTTGCCAGCCGGCATGAGTAGTACGCAGAGATTTACTCTTATTGTCATTATTCTTGCATTTTTAGGGTGGTCAGGTTTTAGTCGTGTTATCAGGGGAATGGTTCTGTCGATAAAGAAACAGGAGTTTGTTCAGGCATCAAAAACTCTCGGGGCAGGTTCGATGAGGATTATTATCAAGCATATTCTCCCTCAGACTCTTAGTTATGTGATTGTTGCAATAACATTGAGTGTGCCAGGGTATATTCTTGCAGAGTCTAGTTTGAGTTTTTTGGGGCTTGGTATTCAACAGCCTGATGCAAGCTGGGGTAATATGTTGAAAGAGGCGCAGGATTATATAAATATTTTATATCGCCCCTGGTTGTTGACCCCCGGTTTTTTAATTTTTATTGCAATTTTATCATTTAATTTGATTGGTGATACAATAAGAGATATTCTTGATCCGAAAAGCAGAGAAAGGTAGAGAAACTTGATATCGCCAAATGTTGAGACGATTTTTACCGAATATAACACGGTAGATATAACCCTTCGTTTGTTTGCTGCACTGGTATGCGGCTTTATTATAGGTTTTGAAAGAGAATACACAAGCAAGTGGGCAGGATTGAGAACACATATTCTTGTTGTTATGGGGGCATGTGTTTTTACTATTCTGTCAATTTATGCTTTTCCAAAATTTATGGTAAATGGAGCTCAGATGGCTGTTGGCGATTCAGCTCGTGTAGCAGCGCAGATTATTACGGGGATAGGTTTTATAGGCGGGGGAACTGTGCTCAGGCATGGCGCATCGGTGTTTGGTCTGACTACTGCGGCAAGTTTGTGGCTCAGTGCCAGTGTCGGTATGGCTTTGGGAACGGGTGATTATTATATTGCACTTGTTGCCACTATTTTTTGTGTATTTGTTCTTGTTTTTGTCAGAAAGTTTCAGGATGTCGTAATAAAGCCTAATAGGAAAAAGTTTGCGACAATCAAGGTTTTGCTTATTGTTGATGAAGCTGATACAAGTGCTGTTATCGGTCAGCTTTATGATAAGTTTGATAATATTCTTGATATGACGGTAAAAAAGACTCTCAGAGATGAAGAAAGCAAAATAAAAATTTCTTTTAAGGCTGATGTGAGTTCAAAAAATCCTACCAAAACGGCTTTTCAGGTTGTGTATAATATAGATAAAGTCGATTCTATTTCAATACAGCAGGATTTTAGTGAATAGTATGTTAAGAGTTCTTATTTTATTATTAAAACGTGATGTCAAGCTGAGAATATTTTTTATAATTTGTTGTCTGCTTGCTCTTGTTGCTGTTGGGTTAACAATCAAGACTGTTTCAGGTTTTGTTGATAGCAAGTCAGAAAAAGTTGAAACCGCACAGACAAAAGCTGCTGATCCCAAAGAGTTGTTTAACAAATTGCATATACTCGAGAATAAAGTAAGAGAAAATCCCGATAATGCTTCTCTTCATATAGATTTGGGAAAACTTTATTATGAAATAGGAGAGGAAAACAGGGCAAAAGTTGAATTATACAGGGCTGTCGGCTTATCTCAAAAGGGAGATTTTCTTGCAAAATATGAGCTTGTCAGATTATATATAAATTTAGATGAATATCAAATAGCGAAAGTTCTTTTATCAGAAATACCGAATACCAGGAATAATGATAAGATGAAAAAAGCCGAGTTGCTGATTTTGCTGGCTGAAATGGCTGTAGATAAGAGTGAATATCTTGATGCAGCAAAGATGTATGAATCTGCTCTTGGTTTTTATAATCCTGAAAGTACTCAGTATAAAAAAATACAAAATGAACTGGCTTTTGTTTATGAACGGGTAGCTGATTATTATTACTCTGGGGATGAGATTTCAAAGGCTGTTGAATATTTGAACAGCTCGCTAGAGAAGAAAAAGACTGCGTCAGCATTTTTCAAACTTGGTCTGATTTCGGAAATAGAAGGCAATCTCGATGAAGCCGTAAAAAAATATACGGATGCTTATCTTTTGAATAAGGAAGGTGTGAATGCCGATGTTTTTAATAATGCTCTTCGCAAACGAATATCAGCGAACAGAGAAACTCTTTCCGAAAAAGATATTGTTCAGTACGGGCTTTTTATCAAAAATACCGATAAATTTGTTAATAAGACGGTTTTGTTGAAAGATGTTCGTATATCAAATGTTAATACCGAATATTTGAGAAGCTCAGGTCCCGAAAATTCGATAGAAGCAGTATTGAAGTTTCAGGTGATGAATATTTCTAAAAAATCTGTCGAAAAGTTGAAAATCAGGGTAATTTTTGCAAATGACGGTAAAGTGTTTGATTTTCGTGATATTTATATTGCAAATAAAAAACATCCTCTTGAAAAACTTTCTTATACAAGTTCTGTTTCTGTTGAAGCAAAACCTATTGTTATCAATAATGACAGAAATGTTGTAATTTTGATTTATACTTCAACGTCTGATGAGGACAGATGGGTTTTGAGCAAAACAGCTGTGATTTATATATAATCTTTCGTATTAAGAAATATTAAATACTATTTTTTGCAAATATGCGCAATATGTCTTTAAGATTATAAAAACAATTTCTGAAAACAGAAAGATATTGTATTATTTTTGGCTTGCAAATTAGAAATATTTTAATAATTTAACTGCAATGTTAAGCTTTTTATTGTCAAAATAGCAAAAAAATTTTTTCAGCTCCGTTATAATGATGTGGAGATTTTTTATCGAAAGGCAGCAGAATTGGTATAATACTGGAAACTCGCTATATGAAATGAATTTGAGTATTCAAACAGTCATATAATAAAAAGCAGGTTCTATTTCTGTGAAACAAAAATTTTTTTATGTTATATAAAACAAATGATATGAGGGCATCAAACGAATAAAATATGAAGATAACTCCGGTAGGAAATAATCAATATATTAACAGAGGAAAGAAACAGGATAATCTGAGTTTCAAAAATTCAGCTGCATTGACTAATACAATGAATTTTTTGAACAATCAGAAGATATTCGGTGCCTTTTTTGTTGATCTTGCGTCGATGGTTATACCGAGAACCATTATTGATATGAGCAGAACTCCTGAAGTTGGAATAGAAACGGCAAGACGAGAAGCCAGTTCTTCTGTTTTGCTTGCCGGAGTCGGATTATTTGGTTCTCTGGCGGCTGTCATGCTTTCTCCTTTTTTGAAGCACAAATACGATGTGCCTCTATATAAAATAGAAGCGAATAATAAGACAATGGATGCTTTTGCCTCAGCTTTTTCGGATGCTGTCAACAGTGTCGGAAGCAAAGACAAACCGGCTCTTGCAAAAGCATATTTGCGAAATATTTTTGATGGTATCTCAGGCGATACGATGCTTAATCCTGCAAAAGAAGATATTATCGATACAATGTCGAAATATCTCGTTGAAAGCAATGATTATATTTTATCAAGGGACTCGCAAAAAAATCTCTTTACCAAACTGGTTGCGTATACAGGAGAAACAGACAGCATAGAAATGCTTGCAAAAAATGGGGAAACTATTGATATCGGGGCAAAAGCTCTGATAAAAGATACCTATTCAATGGGGCGTGCTTTTTTGCAGGATAAGGTGCTTAAAGAATTTAAGCAGGCTGATAATATTGCAGATAATAACTTTCTGAAATATTTGAAAAAAATGACCGGAAAACAAACTGTTATAGGGCTTGTTATTGCATCAGCCGTAGCAATGTCTATGCAGCCTTTGAACAGCTGGTTAACAAAGAAAAAAACAGGTAAAGACGGTTTTTCTGCTGTTAAGGGACAAAAATCAGAGAAAGATAAGAGCTTTGGTTTTAAAGCTCTTAAAGGTGCTGCATCAGCCGGCATGGCGGCTTTCGTTGTATCGACCATCGGTAATTTGAAACAGCTTCCTCAAAAACTTCAATTTAACGGGCCCGTTGCAAATGTTCCGCAGCTGAAAGTTGTTTATGGAATGACAATTATCGGCAGATTTTTGGCAGCGAGAGATAAACATGAGCTGAGAGAGTCTGTCTTCAGAGATTTTATGGGGTTTGCGAACTGGCTTATTATCGGAGGCATTGTATCTAAGTCTGTTGCATATAAACTTGATAAAAATCTGATTAAGCCTGAGTCAATATCAGGCAAGAAAGGTTTGAAAAAATATCTTTCTATGGAGATGAAAAATCATAATGATTTGATATACGGCTCTGATTATGTAAAAAAATCTTTAAGAAACGGAGTTGATGTTTCTTCTTTAAATATGAAAGATATACTTAGACGGATGGATGAACCGACGAGGAAGATGATTAAGAAGCTGAATATTGCCCAGCTTAGCGGATATATATATTCAGGGGTAGCTCTCGGTATATTGCTGCCGATTATTAATAAGAAGCTTACGCAGCATATTATTTCTAAAAATTCAAAACAAGAAGATAATACACAAACAATTGATCCTAGAAGAAATGAGATTCTTTCTCTTAAATCCTAAATTATATTTTCAAGATGATATATTTTTATCTCAGGTTTGAGAATGACTGATACTGCATCAAAGCGAATGTTATCATAGTGATTTTTATTTTGTGATAAAAACAAAAGGGCGGTTTTTTTCAATTGTTCAAGTTTTTTGTTATTTATTGATTCAAGAGGATAACCGAAATTAAGCGAGGTTCTTGTTTTTACTTCGATGAATATAATAGTGTCTTTTTGTTCTGCGATTATGTCTATTTCACCTTGATTGTGTATTTGCCAGTTTGTGTGAAGAATTTTTAAACCTTTTTTCTTAAGATATTCCACGGCAAGTTCTTCACCAAGGCGTCCTGTGTTTTTATTTTTTGATTTCATTATTTATCTGCTTTTTATTTTTTTTAATATTATAATAGAATAGTTTATTATACAGCAATTTTGTGAAAAAGAGAAAGGCAGAGTCAAAGAATGATTATTATTATGGAACCCGGTGCTACCAAGCAACAGATTGACAATGTTGTAGAACATCTTAAAAGTCATGGTTTTAGAATTAATTTGAACTATGGTGATGTTATGACTGTTATTGCTGCAATAGGTGATAAAAGACTTGTGCAGCCGCATTCTTTGAACTCATTTGAGGGTGTTAGAGAAGTAAAACTTATTCAGGAACCTTTCAAACTCGCAAGCAGAGAAAGCCAGAAAGAGGATACCGTAATAGAATTTCCTAACGGTGTGAAAATAGGAGGTCTTGAACGTCCTGTTATTATGGCGGGACCTTGCAGCGTAGAAAGAGAAATAGACGGACTCTTGGAAGTTGCCTATGCGGCAAAAGAGATGGGGTGCCAGATTCTCAGAGGCGGTGCTTTCAAACCGAGAACATCACCATATGATTTTCAGGGGATGGAAGAAAAAGGGCTGCAGTATCTTGCTGAAGCAAGAGAAAAAACAGGCTTGCTTGTAGTAACGGAAGTTATGGATACTCTTGATTTGCCGTTGGTTGAAGATTATGCCGATATAGTCCAAATCGGGGCAAGAAATATGCAGAACTTCAAGCTGTTGAAAGCAGTCGGAAAGTATAGCAAACCTGTTATGCTAAAAAGAGGTCCAGCCGCTACGATAAGAGAATTTTTGCTTGCTGCCGAACATATTTTGTACAATGGAAATCCTAATGTAATCCTCTGTGAAAGAGGAATAAAAGGTTTTGATTCGACTTATACAAGAAATACTCTTGACCTTGCTGCCGTTCCGATTATCAAAAAATATTCCCACCTGCCGATTATTGTTGACCCGAGTCATGGAACTGGCAAGAGATATTTGATAGAGCCGATGAGCAAGGCTGCTTTGGTTGCGGGTGCTCACGGGATTATGATGGAAGTTCACCATGATCCTGACAGAGCTTATTCTGACGGGGCTCAGAGTTTGAACATAGAGCAGTTCAAAAAAGTTATGGCATCTATTAATCAGCTGATAGGCAGAATTGACTACAGTAACAAACATGCGGTTGTTTAATTTATGAAAAAAATAGCAATAATAGGTCTCGGTCTGATAGGTGCATCTTTGCTAAAATCTCTGCAAAATAAGGGGGTTGAACTTATTGCAATATCTTCTACCCCTGAGACCGTAAAAAAAATACAGGAATTATCTCTTGCTCGGACGGTAACATCCGAAATGGAGGCGGCAACAGGTTGTGATGTAGTTTTTGTCTGTACTCCTATTTCAACTGTTTGTGATATTTTATCCAAGCTGTCAGGTATTTTGTCAAAAGATACAGTTGTAGCAGATGCTGCGAGTGTAAAAGGTTTTATATGCGAATATGCAAAAAATTTGAATCTGAACTTTATCGGCTCTCATCCGATGGCCGGGACAGAAAACAGCGGTTTTGATTCGGCAGATGAGCATCTTTTTGAGGGGGCAAAATGGGTTTTGACGCCTGATGATGAAGAAGGACAAAAAGATGAAATAGCGCTTCTCGAGAGCGTAATATCAAAAACAGGAGCCAGAGCTGTTATTATGAAACCGGATGTGCATGATGAGGCAGTGGCATTGATTAGTCATGTACCGATGATATTATCACAGAGTTTGTTTTATATGATATCAAACTATGAGAAACCTGATATAGGCGAAGCAGCAAAATTGCTTGCTTCAAGCGGATTTCGTGATATGACCCGCCTTGCCTGTTCAAATATAAAGATGGCTACTGATATGGTTGAGTACAACAAAGATAATATATTTTCGGCAATAAACAGATTTTCTTCATATGAGCAAAATCTGCTGGATAACTATGAGCGGTCTGTTCTTGAAAAGATAGTCAAAGACAGAAAAAATATGTACTCTAAAGAGGGGAAAAACCTGTATTAATATTTTTATATTGTTGATAAAAAGTTTTGAATGCCTTAAAATAAACGTATAATGGTTTGTAAAAGGTATTTTTAATGAAAATCAAGAATCTTAAAACCGGTCAAAAAGTTCTGATGAAATTGACGGGCTTTCCGGAAGAGATTGAGATAGAATCACATATAGTCGGGGTAGAAAAAGACAGATTGAGGATTATGTTTCCTGAAAAATATAATTCAAAGATGTATTATTTCAGAGAAGGTCAGGAAGTAGAGTTATCAATTTATTTTTCCAGCAAAGTAATTATTATGGCATCTTTGGTCATAAATACCCCTTATGAAGAATCTTTTACGCTTGAATTGAGTGATGAGTTTATAGTAATTCAGCGCCGTCAGTATGTCAGAGCGGATATTCCTCTTGATATATCTTTGTATCAAGACGGACGTCTTTGTCTTGTTACCAAAACTTTGAATATAAGCGGCGGCGGCTTCAAGATGGTTTCTGACGGAACAATATCCCCTGAGAGTGTATATGGATTTTCTTTCAAGATACCAAATACCGATTTTGAAATTACCGGCAACGGGGTTGTTCTGCAGACTGTAGAAGATAATGACAGTTTTGTGTCGATGTTTAAAATAAAGAACATCAAAGAAGAAGACAGAAATAAGATAATAAAATTATGCTTGGAACATGAGATGAAAGTTCATCAGGCAATGAAAGAAGCAGAATCGCTCAGATAAAAGGAAAGCAATGAACAAGACTGATAATAGTAAAGATATCTCTAAAACAAGCGAATTTAAGCAGGCACTTGATAAATATATGTCAGAGCTGCAGAAGAATCCTGATAATGCACAGTTGCATGTTCAAATTGGCGATTTGTATTTGAAAGAGCATAAGGACATATACCAGCCCGTTAATTTTATCGACGAAGCAATCACCCAATATCAAAGGGCACTTGAGCTTGATATAGATTCTGGCAGCATACATTATAAGATGGGGCTTGCTTTTTATTTGAAGGGTGAGCTTGATAAAGCTCTCAGTCATGTAAATCTTGCGATTGAGTACAAAAAAAATCTTGCCGAGGCTTATCTTTTGAAATGCAACATATTTGTAAAAAAAGACCGTTTCAGAGAAGCTGTTGAGTTTGCCGAACTGTCTGTTGATTATGGCGGATTGTGCTCATCTCAGGCTTATTATAAGCTTTATATCCTTAACAGTGTTGTATCAAATAAATCTTTTGGCAATAACTTGAAATCTTTTTATTATTTTCTGATGTCTGTATTGCTGCTTCCTTTTGATAAAGCGGCGCAGGAGGAACTTGCTTATAAGCTCGGTTATTTCAAGTTTTTCGGAGTAATAATGAAAGGATATTTTTATACACAAAAGAAGGAATACCAGAATGCCATAGATTTGTATATGCAGTCAATTGAAGAGGCGCCGGGATTTGTTCCTATGTATCTTCTTCTTGCTGATGTATATGCGGAAACTTATCGTTATGAGGAGGCGATTAACGAGTATCGAATGGCTTTGTGGTATGACCCGCTCAATTTGCAGGCGTACAAATCTCTTGCTGCGATTTATGAAGAAAGAGGGGATTATGACAACTCTTTATTGATGTATAAGAAGTTAATCGAGCTGAATCCGAATAACCCTTCATATTATAGCAATCTTGCCGGTATTAAGTATATGAAAGGTGAAGTTAAAGAAGCAATTTTGAACTATCACCATGCGATTATGCTCAATCCGAATAATGATTGGACAAGTGTTGTTTCTCAGACGTTAGGGTATATTTTCTCTGAGGTTGAGAGGAATTATGATGCAGCAATTTCTGCTTATCAGAATGCTTTTATTCTCACGCCTAAGAACATTGATATATACATCAATCTTGGCAGTGCATTTTATGATAAGGGCGATTTTGAGAGTGCGCTTGCTGTTTATAAACTTGCTCTGGATTTGGAACCGGAGAATGCCAAAATACATTGTAATTTGGGATATCTTTACGGCGGTAAAGGGATGATTGATGAAGCTATCTCGGAATATGAGCTTGCTATAAAATATGACCCGACATATGATATTGCTTATAATAATCTCGGTGTTATTTATCTTGATGATAAAGGTATGGTGATGAATGCACTGACTATGTTTGATGAGGCAATCAAATGCAATCCTAATTATGCTCTTGCTCATTATAACAAGGCACGTGCTATTGTAATCAGAGGTGATTATATCGAAGCGGCAAGATATTATCAAATTGCTCTTGACTTAAATAAAATTACCAATGAGATGGATCCTGAAGAAATAAAAAATCGTCTTGATAATCTGTTTGATTAAATTATAACAACCCCATCAACAGAAATAGAAATATCATAGGAAGCATATCGTTTGATGAGGCTCTTCCTGATGATTGGCTTACTGTGTGGTACGGGCTGTTGTAGCCAAAACCTCTTGATGGATAGGCATATTCATATGTTCTCGGTTTCTGTGTTGCTTCGATTGTTGTAACAATTCGCTCGAGTCTGGTATAAGTGCTATCATCCTCATATGTTGTATTGTAGATATTTCGTTCAAGGCGTCTTATTCTGTTCAAAGAGTTTTCCTGCGGATATGTCTGCGTTAGAACAGCTGTTTCAAGTTCGCTGATTAGTGCGGAAAGAGTTTGTTCGTTCATATCATATTCTTCTTCAGAGATTTCTTTTGGCGGTGCTTCTTTGAAAATCGTTGAATTGAGATTGTCTGTTCGCCATGCCAAATCTTTGTCTTCAAATGTTTTTTTGTAGACAGCTTGTTCTAGTCTTTTTAGTCTTGGATAGATATCTTCTGTTTTATAAGTTGTTTTCAAAACCTGCTGCTCCAATCTGTCAATAGCAGGATAATATCCTATATCCTGAGTTTTTTCCTGAGGAGTCGGCGGCAGTGTTATTTCTATTTGCGGTTGTTTTTGTTCTGCACGTTGTTTTTCCGTATGTTTTTGAGGTTGATGTGCTACGGCAGGAATTTGCTTGTTTTTTTGTTCTTTTAGGGTTGAAACCTTTTTAAGATTGTTTATTCTTATGTTTGTAGAGAGGTTATTCTTTTCTTCTCCATATATACTTTTTTCAAGACGTGAGAGTCTTTTTGTGATTGTATTTTTTTGATATGTTGTATTAAACAGCTTTCTTTCTGCGTTGTTGAGAAAAGCTTCATCATCGCTTATTGCTGAAGCCGTAATATTCATTAACATCAGTAAAGATAATAGTACTATTACGATTTTTCTTGACATACTTTAGTTATACAGAATTTTTCGGCTTATTTCAATAGATTATTAATTTTCTACTAATGTTGTATAGGTTTTTTTTGTATCAAGACGTTTACCCATTATGAAATAATAACTCTTTCCGGGAGGTGTTTTTGATTTTTTCTTGTCCAAAAAACATAATAGCTTTTTAGTTCTTCCATCTCTTCTAATCATTGAGTACAGATTCGGATAGAAGTGCTCGTAGATAGATAGAATTTCTACATTATGCAGGGTTGTTTTGGCGCTTTGAGCAAGAGAATTTTTGAACAATGTCATCATATCTGAATCAAATTCGCTTGAGATTGCTGCTTCTTTTTGTTGGGGGATATTGTAGATTAAATCAACCGGCAGTTTATTTTTATAGGGAATGAATCTTAGCAGTTCTTCTATTACAAAAGCTTTTTGGGGCAGAGTCAGTTCTGTTTTATCAATGTTATTTATATTTAGTTCTTTTTTGAAATCAGGCAATTCAAAATCTTCCGCATTAAATTTTGAAGAAAGGTCTGTTTCATAGAGTCTGTTGACTATTAATGATTCAAGGTTCAGGGTAATCCATTTTATGCTGTAGTCAAAGTCCAGAGCAGATTTGACGGTTACAAGCGGTTTTTCTCCGGTCAGGTTGTCTGATGTTTTGGCGTTTTTTGGTAAGCTGGTTTCTCTCACTATAAGTTTTTGTTTTGGGAGAGTTTTTGTTTTTATGTTTTCAATCAGGGGTATTTCCTTTGAGAAAGGTCGTTGTTTGGGCAGAAAGCAAATTTTTATCTCTGGTTGTTTCAAAAATTTTTTCAGCATAAAAAAGTACAAATCTTTGAAATAAAATCTTTTTGTAAGATTTGTGTTGATAGCCCTAAATATTTCTTTTATTGAATATCTTTTTGACATATCAGGTCAATGCTTTGCTTTACTCTTGATAGAGGTTCATATACATCAATAAAATCGCTCATATTACATAAAAATTCAGCCATAGTGTTTATTGCATTTTCATCAGACAAATTTTTATCACCCTCTCTGAGCTGTACTCTTATTGGTGATTGTGATGAGGTTGTTTGAATGAGATATTCCGTATCTTTTATTTTTGATAGTGCGCCTTTTTCTCCGATAATCGGTGATTTTGTCTGTGATATTCTCAAAATAGGAGCCGAAAGCTCTCCCTCATAGCTTAATAACTCTTCATCACTGACTATCAACAGCTCAAAGTTGTTTGATAAAATTTTGAGCAGACTGTCTAATATGACATCAACTTTCAAATATTTTTGTATTCCTTTTCCATACAGGACTTTTTGAATTTTTGTCGGTATAATCGGATCCGTATATCTGAATTCGACAGGAAAACCTTTTTGATCTGTTATCAAAACAGCTCCGAGATATCCTCCGTTATCGAGGATAATTATATCAGCGTATGCTAATTTTGTGTTTTCTGTGTTCATATTATGCTTCTTTTTAACCTTTGACTATTTGAGTTGAGCAAATTCTTTAATTTTACGATTGCCTGGGCATGCAGCTGGCATACTCTTGATTCTGATACATCTATTGCTTCGCCTATTTCTTTGAGAGTCATGTTGTTGTGATAATAAAGCGTTAAAATAACCTTTTCTCTTTCAGGTAATCTTAAAAGAGCCTGTTGCAATTCTTTTTTTACATCCTGTTCTTCAAGTTTTTCTAACGGTTCTGCTTTTCTATCGTCTTTTATTGTATCGATAATCTCGACACCGTCTTCTGATGAGCCTTTTTTGTCATATAATGACATAAGCGAATTTTTGCTCATTTCTGCAATTGCTTCTTCGACTTTTTCAAGAGGTAATTCCATCTGGTCTGCTATTTCTTGATTTGAAGGTTGCCTTCCGAGTTTTTCCTGAAGAAGCTGGCTTGTTTGCTGTATGTCTTTGAATCTTTTTCTTATTCCTCGAGGAATCCAGTCTTGTGAACGGATTTTGTCGATGATGGTTCCTCTTATTCTCGTAATCGCATATGTTTCAAATTTTGTATTTTTATCATTGGAATATCTGTCTATTGCACTTATTAAACCTTCAACCCCATATCCGGCAATGTCTTCTGTCAGAATTGTTGATGGGAGATTTACCCTCATACGCCCTACGATATATTTTACAAGCGGCAGATATTGCATGATGAGAGCTTCTCTATTTTTTTTGTTTGTTTTATCAATCAAAAACTCTTTCCAGAGATCTTGTATTTCATTCTCTGAAAGTTTTCTTTGATTTTTTGTATGCTCAAGGTTTTGAAAAACGCTCATTAAAGTGTGTCTCTTTTTGCAACAACAAACTCCTATATATAATTTTAAAGTACTGGTTTTAATAGTCATCATACATATAATGGAGCTTGCGGAAATTTAGACCATGTGGAATTTTTTTGTTAGAATTATCTTAGGATTTTTATTTACAAAAAGAAGGGAAATACAGAATGATTACAAAAAATGATTGTGACATAAAAGACATAAATCTTGCTGACCAGGGGAAAAAACAGATTGAATGGGCTATGCAGGATATGCCTGTTTTATGCCAGATAAAAGAAAGATTTAAAAAAGAACAACCTTTCAAAGGGATGAAGATTGCTATATGCAACCACATCACCAAAGAAACGGCTAATTTGGGTATCGCTTTAAAAGAAGGAGGGGCTGAGCTTCTTGCTATTGCTTCAAATCCTCTTTCAACCCAGGATGATGTGGCTGCTTCTTTATATCGTGATTATGGTGTAAAAGTTTTTGCAAAAGCAGGCGAAGATATTGAAACTTATAAAAAACATTTGAATATTATGTTTGACTGGCATCCTCAGATGTTTGTCGATGACGGCGGTGATGCAGTGTCTTTTATTCATCAAAACAGACCTGAGCAGCTTCATGAGATAATCGGCTCTACGGAAGAAACAACAACGGGAATTATCAGGCTGAAAGCTCTTGAAAGAGAAGGTAAGCTTGCATTTCCTGCAGTAGGGATTAATGAATCGCTGACAAAGCACCTCTATGATAACAGATACGGTACAGGTCAGAGTTCTTTAGACGGTGTTTTGAGGGCTGCAAATATCCTTATATCAGGCAAGACTGTTGTTATCGTCGGTTACGGTTGGTGCGGCAAGGGCTGCGCTATGAGAGCAAGAGGGCTCGGTGCTAATGTCATCGTAACGGAAGTTGATCCGCTGAAAGCTCTTGAAGCCGTTATGGAAGGTTATCGTGTTATGCCGATGGCAGAAGCCGCAAAACTCGGAGATTTGTTCATTACTGTTACCGGTAACAGGCATGTTATCAGTGTAGAGCACCTGTTGAGCATGAAACATAATGCGATGGTCTGCAATGCAGGACACTTTGACCATGAATTTGATGTAGCGGGTTTGAAACCTCATGCTAAGGAAATCAAAAGAATAAGACCTTATCTTGATGAATATAAACTTGATAACGGTAAATCCGTTCTCGTTTTGTGCGAAGGACGTCTTGTTAACCTCGTCGCAGCAGAGGGGCATCCGGCAAGCGTTATGGATATGAGTTTTTCAAATCAGGCTCTCGGTGCTGAGTTTATTGTGAAAAATAAAGGCAAACTTGAGAATAAATTCCATGTTCTCTCAAAAGAGAATGATATAAAAATTGCCGAATTGAAACTCAAATCACTTGGTGTTGAAATAGATACTCTTACTCCTCAGATGATAGAGTATTTGAACAGCTGGACTGTCGGAACAAACTAAATTTGATTGGATAAAATACAAAAAGACGGAGAATTTTCTCCGTCTTTTTGTTATCTTATGTTTAAGGTTTTTCCTGCTGCAGAGCTGATGAAACAGCTTCAATAAGTCTTGATACGCATACTATTTTCAAGTTTTTCAGGTTCAAATTTGATGGAGCATTGCCCTTTGGTATAATTATTTTTTCAAATCCGAGTTTATATGCTTCTTTTATTCTTATTTCAGCCTGAGTACAGGAACGAATTTCCCCTGTCAGACCTATTTCTCCAAAGACAGCTGTTTTATGGTCAACTGATATATCTCTGAATGATGTCATAATTGCAAGAGCAACGCCTAAATCAGCTGCAGAATCATCGATGTCTATTCCACCTACAACGTTTACATAGATATCATGCTTGCTGAGGTTGAGCCCTATTCTTTTTTCAAGGACCGCAATGATTTTCAGTACTCTATTGTATTCTATACCGGTTGATACACGTCTTGGTGCAGGATAAAAAGTTTGGCTTACGAGCGCCTGAATTTCTACAAGAAGAGGTCTGTTTCCTTCGTTCGCAACAACGATTATGCTCCCTGGTGCAGTGTCCTCGCTGCGTTCCGCTATGAAAATTTCTCCCGGATTTTTTACCTCTTTGAGTCCGTGCTCGCCCATATTGAACAAACCTACTTCATTTGTTGACCCAAATCGGTTTTTGGTTGAGCGCAAAATTCGATATTCTCGGTATCTGTCTCCTTCAAAACATATAACAGCATCAACCATATGTTCTAAAATTTTGGGTCCTGCGATTGTCCCGTCTTTTGTGACATGCCCGATGATGACCGTTGTAATGTTCATATATTTTGCAAGATTCATAAGAGAATAGCAGCATTCTCTTACCTGCGAAACGCTGCCTGATGAGCTTGTAATCTCCTGAGAATAAATTGCTTGAATACTATCAATTACAAGGAAATCAGGCTTTAGGTCTTTGACTGTTTCAAAAATGTTTTCAAGACAGGTTTCTGAGAGAATAAACAAATTGTCAGCATGTATATTCAGACGTTCAGCTCTGATTTTGAGCTGTTTTTCCGATTCTTCAGCAGAAACATAGAGAATTTTTTTGCCTTTTGATGAGAGGTATCCGCAGGATTGCAGAATAAGCGTTGATTTTCCTATGCCCGGTTCACCTGCCGTTAAAATAAGCGAACCTTTCACGAAACCGCCGCCGAGTACCCGGTCAAATTCTTCATAACCTGAGGAAAAACGTTCTGATTTGTCAGCAGTAATATCATTGAGCAGTGTCGGTTCGCTTTTTGATGTTGCGACTTTGTTTTGTTTTTTGATTGATGAAGCAGAAACAGTTTCATCCGTTTCTTCAATAAGAGTTCCCCATTTGCTGCACTCAGGACATTTTCCGAGGTAAGCAGGTGACTCATATCCGCAGTTTTGACATACCCATTTTGTTTTTTTCTTTGCCATAAAATATCTCAAAATAACTATATATGCATAATTATAAAACACTTTTTTTATATTTTTAAATAAAAAAAGTTTAGATTATATTGAAATGAGGCATAATAATTGTTATTATAAAAATATATAAGTTTAACTCAAAAAAAATGAAATTCTTTTGGAATTTCATTCTTAGCCTATATCCTCTTGTAGAAATACAGGAGGTTTTTTTATTTTCCGATTAGTTTTGTGAAAAAGTTTTTGATGCCGTTTGAATTTTTTGCAACGAAACGAACTGCAGTGAATCCGACAACGACTCCGGCGAGGACTTTGAGTGCTGATAGGAGTTTTGAACTTTTTTTCTGCTTTGGTGTCCCAAAGCAATCATTCACCGGTGCGTTGAGATAGTTTGCAAAGGGGTAGTAGTTTTGAAAATAAGGCGGTTGAACCATTTGATTTGACGTACATGGCTGAAATGACAGTCTTGGATTTCTTACCTTTTTTTCAGGATTATTATTTGGAATAATATTCATAGTTATAACCTTCTACCTTTTGTATTTATATAAAAACATTTTATTTTTAAAAATTGATATATGAATAAAAACGTATCTTAATATTTAGTTACAAAAAATTTTTTTGAAAAAAGCAATTTTTTTGTATTGGTTGTTTTTATATTAATATGGAAGGTTAATTAATTCGGTTGGAAGGTTATACTATATGCAGTTTGAAAATGCTGTAGATTTTTGCGATATAAAAACCAAAGAAGATGTTGATGAAAAAACAAAGATGATTTTATCAAAGCTTCCGTCATCTCATCTCAACTCTTTTTTGCGGAAAATTTCTTTTTATATCAATCATATAGATATGGTGAACAGGAAGATTAACAGCTATGACTATGACAAGCAGTTGTTTTTCCTGAAGAATTTAAAGAATGTAATAGAGGTAGAAGTTGAACATCGTGAGACTTCTGTTGCAAGAGTGGGAAAATATTATCAAAATTTTTAATTTATCCTATGAAAAAATCTATAACTCTACATTAATTATTAATTTTTTAAAAATTGTGGTAACACAATTTTTTTTTTATTGCATAATAATATAATGTAGTGTTAGTGAAGAAGATTAAGAATTGGAAAAAATATGAGTGAGTTAACCACAATGAAAACCCACTGGGCAGCTTCTTTGAGTGAAGAGGATATATCAAAAGAAATTCAACTCTCAGGATGGGTTTCTATCGTTAGAGATTTAGGCGGTATAAAATTTGTAGAATTGAGAGATAGAAGCGGAATTTTTCAGGTTGTATCAGATCCTAATATTAATCCTGAAGTTCATAGCGTTTTTCAAAAGCTCAGAAGTGAAGATGTTATTACAGTAAAAGGTGTTGTATCAAAACGTCCTGAGGATACATACAACGAGACGCTGAAAACAGGTACAATTGAGATGTATCCTGTCAGTGTTGAAGTTTTGTCAAAAGCAGATGTCCTGCCTTTCCAGCTTGATGATGAAACAGTCAGCGAAGATTTGAGATTGAAATACCGCTATCTTGATATAAGAAGAGGTAAGATTCTCAACAATCTTTCTCTTAGACATAAAATAACCAAAACTATCAGAGATTATCTTGATTCGATTGATTTTATGGAAGTTGAAACGCCAATCCTGATAAAAACAACACCTGAAGGAGCAAGAGATTATCTCGTTCCGAGCCGTGTTCATCCGAACAAATTCTATGCTCTTCCTCAATCACCGCAGATTTTCAAACAACTTTTGATGGTAGGCGGAGTTGAAAGATATTTCCAGATTGCAAGATGTTTCAGAGATGAAGATTTGAGAGCTGACAGACAGCCTGAGTTTACACAGGTTGATATAGAAATGTCTTTTGTAAAGCAGGATGATGTTCTTTCTATGATGGAAGGTCTTATCAAAAATATTTTCAAAACTGCAGGAGTTGAGGTTCAAACACCGATTAAGCGCATAAAATACAAAGAAGCAATGGACAGATTCGGCTCAGATAAGCCTGATACCCGTTTTGGTTTAGAACTTTTTGATGTATCGGATATTATGGAAAAGAGTTCTTTTGTTGCATTCTCTGATGTAATTAAAAACGGCGGAACGGCAAGAGCAATCAAAATCCCCGGGATTGCAGGTTATAGCAGAAAAGATATGGATGATATCAGAAACATGGCAATCTCTTTCGGAGCAAAAGGACTTGCGTGGGTAACATATTGTGAAGATGGAAGTGTCAAGTCTCCTATTTTGAAATACCTCACGGAGGCAGAGATGGCTGAAATTCAAAAACGTGCCGAAGCTCAAAAGGGCGATATTGTTTTCTTTGTTGCCGATAAAGCAAGTGTTGTATTCAATGTTCTCGGACGTTTCAGACTCTATTTCGGTAAGAAACTCAATATGATTGACGAGTCAAAACATGACTTGCTGTGGGTTACTGATTTTCCTATGTTTGAATACAGCGAGGAAGAAGGACGATATATGGCGATGCACCATCCTTTTACTTCTCCGAACCCTGAAGATGTTGATAAACTTGAGTCAGACAAAGGAAACTGCCGTGCATTGGCTTATGATATTATTTACAACGGCAATGAAATCGGCGGCGGAAGCGTTAGAATACATACTCCGGAGATGCAGGAAAAAGTCTTCCATGCTCTTGGTTTGAAAGAGGAAGAAATTCAGGCTAAATTCGGATTTATGATTAATGCATTCAGATATGGAACACCACCGCATGCCGGTATTGCACTCGGATTAGACCGTGTTGTCGCTCTTTTGACAAACAGCGAGTCAATCCGTGATGTAATAGCATTCCCGAAAAACTCTCAGGCAAAATGCCTTATGACGGATGCTCCTGCTGAGGCTGATGAATCACAGCTGCAAGAGTTAAGGTTGAAACTTGTTCCTGTGAAGAAATAAGTTGTAATAAAAAAACAGAAAGAGAAGGATTTTTATCCTTCTCTTTTTTGCAATAAAAATCCGTAAATACAATGATTTACGGATATAAAGCGAGTAGCAAGCAGATTAAAGGGTTGAGGATTTAATATTATATTAAATTAATTTGAGATGAGTTTAATGCCCGAAAAGTATAAAAAATAAAAATAAGTATAACTGTTAATTTTGTTAATATTATGTTTAATTTTTTTAAGGATTTTACTATCCTGTTAGTATAATGGTTTTGGTATGGAGGATTTTTATGAAAGTAATACCTGTCGGCAAGATGCAAAATGCTATAGTTCAACAAGCTCCCTATGAGCATGTTGAACTAAGGGAAACTATTAGAAAAGCGGTTGATGATGCTGGTTTGAATGTTACTGAAAGATGGGCGTTGAATAAAGGATTCTTTCCTGATGGAGGAGGATTTCCTCTTTTGAAAAAAGGAGAAGATGTTGCCGAGTTTTCTTTGTATTCTTCACCTGAAAAGCATCATTATTTGAGTATGAAAACACAGGTACCTGAGCGTATTGATAATATTACCGATACTTTTTTGCGCACTCTTGATGATAAAAACATAAAAGATAATTTGAAAGATACTTATGAAGGCAATTTGAAAAGCGCTCTGAAAAAACTCGGGAAGGTATTGAAAGGCAAGATTTAGAAAATAGTTAATATTCTTAAAGAAGTCGCATGGAAAAAGTCAAAAATTTTTTTTATGCGACTTTAATATTCTGACAGTAATTTTTTTATGGAGAATTTATTATGAAAATAATTCCCTCTGGTTTAATGCTTGATTCTATTAAGACAGAAGCACCATATGAAAATGTTGAGCTGAGAGCTACTCTTGAAAAAGCTGTAGACGATGCTGATTTGACGACGTCTGAAAGATGGGCTTTGAATAAGAAATTTTATCCAAACGGCGGAGGTTTTGAGCTGTTTCCAAAGGGGAAAGATACTGCAGTATTTTCTTATCATTTAAAACCCGGTAAACTTGAACGGGATGTGTTCGAACAAATTGAAATTCCTAAAGGGATTAATATGGTCGTAACTGAAGTAGATTTCAAAAAATCAGCAAATACATACAAAGATAATCTTTCAAGCGCTCTGAAAAAACTCGGGAAGATATTGAAAGGCAAGATTTAAAATTAAAAATATATAAAAAGAGGTATCCTGTATAGGATACCTCTTTTGTTGATAAAAAAGAATTAGTTAACCAATTCTTTGAATTTTTTACCAGCAGAGAAAGCAGGAACTGTCTTAGCAGGGATTTTGATTTCGCTGCCAGTTTGAGGGTTACGACCAGTTCTGGCTGCTCTTTTGCGAGCTTCGAAAGTACCGAAACCAACCAAAGTAACTTTTTTACCTTTAGCTACAGTTTTTTCGATAGTGTCCAAGATTGCTCCCAAAACTTCTGTTGCATCTTTTTGAGATACTTTTGCTTTTTTAGCTATTTCTTTTACTAATTCTTCTTTGTTCATAAATGAACCTCCTTACACTGAACAAGTTTAATTATACATATTTTCGAGATTTACGCAATACCCTTTTTCAAAAAAATACCATGCCTATTAGGTTATAATCGGGTAAAACGCCCGAATATTACAGGTATAAGGCTTTTGAAATTATTTGTTGCAAATGCTGTTTGCAGCGAGTATTCCTGAGGCTGAAGCCTGTATAAGTCCTCTTGTCAGTCCTGCACCGTCGCCTATGGCATAAAGGTTTTTTACGCCGCATGTTTCAAGGTTATTATCAATCTTTACTCTCGAGCTGTAGAATTTTACCTCTATTCCATATAAAAGCGTGTGTCTTGCAGCTACACCGGGGGCAATTTTATCAAGCGCAAGCAGCATTTCTATTATGCTGCTGAGGTGTCTGTGAGGAAGAACAAGGCTCAAATCTCCGGGTGTTGCAGATGTCAGTGTCGGAGTCAGTATGCTGTTTCGCATTCTCTCAGGTGTTGAACGTCGTCCATCAAGCAAATCTCCAAATCTCTGCACCAGTACTCCGCCTGATAACATATTCGCAAGTCTTGCAACATGCTGACCGTATTGAATCGGTTCTTTGAACGGTTCTGTGAATCGTTTGCTTACAAGAAGTGCGAAGTTTGTATTTTTTGTTTTCTTATCTGCATAGCTGTGACCGTTTACTGTTGCTATTCCGTTGTAGTTTTCGCATACGACTTCTCCATGAGGGTTCATGCAGAATGTTCTGACTTCATCACCAAAGGTTGGAGAATAATATATCAGTTTTGATTCATACAATTTATCGGTAATATGCTCCATAACTGCAGCCGGAATTTCTACTCTCACTCCGACGTCTACTGCGTTATTGACTAGTTCGGCGTCGGTATTAGCCAGCTCATGGCTCAACCAGTCTGCGCCTTCCCTGCCCGGAGCAACTATTACATTTTCAGCATAATATGTGTTGCCCTTATCTGTTGTGAATCCTCTTATTTCTCCGTTTTCAATAATAAGATGTTTTGCTGCTTCATCAGTAATTATGTCTGTTTTTTCAGACAGATAGTCCTGCATTGCTTTCAGGACAATCAGGCTTCTTTCTGTTCCAAGGTGACGAACTGGGGAATAAACAAGCTTGAGTTCCGCAAGAGTGGCGGCTCTTTCTATTTCAGCGACATCTTCCATATTTGTGCCATGAACAACATCAGTTGCTCCAAATTCAAGATATATATCATCAGTATATTTGATGAGTTCTTCGACTTTTTGTCTAGGCATATATTCGGAAAGATGACCTCCTACATCAGGAGTGAGGGTGAGTTTTCCGTCACTGAACGCACCTGCTCCGCCCCAGCCGCATAGCAGTCCGCATTTTTTGCAAGGAGGACAGCTCGGGGCTCCGTTTCTAATCATACATTTTCTTTTTTCTATTCTTGTTCCCTTTTCAAGAATCAAAATTTTCCACTCAGGATGTTTTTTGACGAGTTCAAGCGCAGAAAAAATCCCCGCAGGGCCTGCTCCGATGATTGCTACGTTGTACAATGTTTTTTCCTCTTTTTCAAATCTTACAATTTATTATATTATGATGAATTTTTGGAAGCTATTATTTGTAATTTTTCTCTTAACAAATCGGTATGCAAAAAAATTTTTTGTTTGATGTAGAATTTTATTAAAAAGATATGATATTAGATTAAAATTTGTATGAAAAAGGAATAAATAATGACACAGAAGAAGATGAGCGGAGCAGAGATAAGAAAGAAATTTTTGGAATTTTTCAAAAATAAGCATAATCATTTAATATACCCGAGTTCAAGCCTTATCCCGGATAATCCGACGGTACTTTTGACAACAGCCGGCATGGCTCAGTTTATTCCTATTTTTTTGGGGTATGAAAAACCTCCTACACCGCCAAGGGTCGCTACTGTACAAAAATGTGCAAGAGCAGGCGGTAAAGATTCTGATATAGAAAATGTCGGCAGAACCCCAAGGCATCATACTTTTTTTGAGATGCTCGGGAATTTCAGCTTCGGGGATTATTTCAAAGAAGAAGTTATTCCCTGGGCGTGGGATTTTATTACAAATGAACTTGGTATAGACAAATCAAGGTTGTGGATAACTATCTATGAAACAGATGATGAGTCGTTCAAAATCTGGAGAGATAAAGTAGGAGTTCCTGAAGAAAGAATTATCAGAAAAGGGAAAAAAGATAATTTCTGGGGACCTGTCGGAGTAAGCGGCTCATGCGGGCCTTGCAGCGAAATTCACTATGATTTGGGTGAGCAGTATGCCTGCGGTGATAACTGTTCTATAGCAACCTGCGAATGTGACAGGTATGTTGAAATCTGGAACCTTGTATTTACAGAATTATTTCAGGATGAAGAAGGGAACCATACCCCGCTTGCTCATAAGAACATTGATACAGGCATGGGCTTAGAGCGTATAACCATGGTTATGAACGGTGTTGCTTCCACATTTGAAACAGACTTGCTCAGACCAATTCTTGATGCCGTATGCAAAATGGCAGGTAAAACTTATAAAGCAAATGAGAAAGATGATATCAGTCTTCGCATAATCACAGACCATGTTAGATGTGTGTCTTTTATGATTGCTGATGGAATTATCCCCGGAAATGAAGGCAGAAGCTATGTTTTGCGTATGATTATGAGAAGGGCTCTGCGCCATGGTAAAATGCTCGGGTTAGAGCTTCCTTTTCTGCATAAACTTGTAGATGTTGTTGTTGATAACTACAAGGAAGCTTATCCTGAACTTGGAGAGAACAGAGATAAAATTATTTCAACAATCAAGAATGAAGAAGAAAAATTCAAACAAACTCTTGATAGAGGTCAGGCGCTTCTTGATAATATGCTGATTCAGGCTATCAAAAATAATGCAAATATAACAGGAGAGGATGTTTTCAAACTCTATGATACTTACGGATTTCCTGTTGAACTGACAACCGAGATAGCGAAAGAACGAAACATAGAAGTTGATAAAAAAGCTTTTGAAGCCGCTATGAAAGAACAGAAAGAACGTGCCAAAAAAGCACAGGAAAAGATAAATCTTGCTGAAGAGCTGATTTATGTTGATTTGTTTGAAAAATACGGGAAAACAGAGTTTGTTGGTTATGACAAACCATCAGAAGATGCAAAAGTTATTGCTATTTTGAAAAAGTCAAAAGAAGCCGATGTATTGCACGAAGGAGAAGAGGGCGAAATAGTTCTTGATAAAACTCCTTTCTATGCTGAATCAGGCGGTCAGGTAGGTGATACAGGTATTATTGAAATTAAGCAAAATGATTGTGTTGTAGCAGAGGCACATGTATTTGATACCGTGAAATCAAGCAATATATTTATACACAAAGTTAAAATAGAAAAGGGCTCAATCAATCTTGGTGATAACGTTTTTGCACTGATAAACAAAGAAAACAGAAAACGTATTACAGCACATCACTCTGCTGCTCACCTTTTGCAGGCGGCTCTGCGAAAAGTCGTAGGAGAGTCTGTAGCCCAAGCCGGTTCTTATGTCGATGATTCAAGGTTGAGATTTGACTTTAGCTTTGATAGAGCAATTACAAAAGAAGAATTGAAAGAAATAGAAAGTCTGATTAATAAATGGATATCTCAGAATTTGCTTCAAGTTACCAGAGTTATGGACATTGAAGAGGCAAAACATCAGGGCGCTATTGCTTTATTTGGTGAAAAATACGAAGATAAGGTTCGTGTTGTTTCTATTGCAGATGTAAGCAAAGAGTTGTGCGGCGGAACCCATGTTCATACTACAGGTGATATTCGTTTAATAAAAATTGTATCAGAGTCTGCTATTTCTGCAGGAACAAGACGTATTGAAGCAGTTTGCTCTGATAGTGCCATAGAATATCTCTCTGCACATGATTCTTTATTGAATGAAATATCCTCTATGATGAAAACGCCTGCAGCAGATGTTGTTTCTCGTGTGGAAAAACTTATGTCCGATAATAAAGACCAGCATAAGCAAATAAAAGAACTTGAGAACGAACTTGCAAAATATAAGATGAGTTCTATCTCTGAAAAAGCAGTCAGCATTGAAGGCGGAAAACTTTTGTGTGAAAAAGTTTCAGGGGTCAGCACCGATGCATTAAAATCATCGATGGAAGATATTGCATCACGTTTAAAAGACAGTGTTCTAGTTCTTGCGTCTGTTGTTGATGATAAGGGAATTATCCTCGTCAGAGTTTCTGATAATATGCAGAAACTCGGGTATAATGCTTCGTCAATTGTCAGCGAAATAGCTGCTGAGTGCGGAGGAAAAGGCGGAGGACGTCCGAATTTTGCTCAGGCCGGTATCAAAAATACAGATAAAATAGATGATGCTATTTGCAAATTTAGAGATAAAATTCTAAAATAAAATTATCTACAGCCAGAGAAGATGGAAACTATCCCCGAATGTCAGTGAGTAATTCATCAAATTCTTGTTATGTTGAGAAAGATATTTTTAATGCTCTTGTAGAAGGAAAATTCTCTTCTGTACGGGAGTATGATAAATCTTTTTATTATTGTCAAATAGAGTTTAATGTAATAAATAACAAGTCGTTGGATAACAAAACACGGCAGTTAATATATGATATTTTTCATAAAGTTCTGTCGATGCATCTGCTTAATGGGCGGGATTTATTTACAATAGATGAGGACAAGGTTTTTGTCCTTTCATATCTGCCTGATGAGAAAAAAATAATGGATGTTGTCAATCATCTTGCGATATCTGTTTATAATAAATTTAAGAATAATATTTCTCTCTCTTACAGCTTTGTAAAGTATCCGTTTGAAACCACTGACTATTTGGAAGTTCCGTTTCTTCTTCAAGAGAAGAAAGTTACATATAAAATAGATGATTCTTTGAATTATTCCTTTACGAATGAAGAAGACGAACAAACGTTTTTTAACAAAAATGAAAATGATTTATTTGAAGCAATACATACGCTTTTGCAACGCCTGAAATTACATGACAAGTATCTTTTGAAACACTCTCTTGCCGTTGCTCAATGTGTAATTTATTTTTCACAAGAGTTGAGCTTGCCCAAAATAGGTCAGAAGAATTTGATTATAGCAAGTTTAATTCATGATGTCGGGTATTTGAATCTTAACTTTGACAGAGAAAATACAGGAAAGCTTACTCCTGAAGAGTGGATGCAGATAAAATGCCATCCATATATTGCAACGAATATTATACTGCCGCCATTCCCGGTTTTTAATGATTGTCTTGACATAATTAAAGACCATCATGAGTATATTGACGGTTCAGGATATCCTCTCGGAAAGAAAAGTACGGATATTTCAATTTATTCACAGGTGCTTTCTATCTCTGATACATATACGGCTGTTAGAGAGGACAGACCTCATAGAAGAGCTCTCCGTTTTGATGAGATTATAGATATATTTATAAAAAGCGCAGGTATAAAGTGGAATGAGAACCTTGTGACCATGTTCCTTGCTACTATTGCTGATACGGAGTTCAGACATAAAATTAATGACCCGAACTTTGATGCAATTACTCAGTTTATAGATAATATAATCCAGTATTGATGCGGATTTTTACACAGATATAAAAAAAATGTAAGGAAAAACGGGTTTTGTTTTTTTTGCATGTATAATAAACTTCGAAAGATAAATAAAAAGTTAAGGAGTTATTATTCAAATGCAAGCGGCAATAGAAAATGTTCAATTCTCAACAACATTCAACACTGTTAATACAATAGATTATTTGTTGAAAAAAGTTGAAACATCGGATGCAAAGTTGAGAAACGAAATAGAAAATAAAATCGTAAGTTTGGGGCAAGCTGCTGTAGCTGACTTGGTTAGAAATCTGGTTGATGCAAAAGGTGTAAAAAGATCGGTCGTAGCTATGAGTTTGATTAGAATAGGCAGCGCATCTATTCAAGCTCTCAAAAATGAATTGTTATACGACAATGAAAACAACTGGGTTATTCGTTATGTCATTAACGAAATTCAGGGTTCAAACGAAGCTTTAGCTGTTTAGAATTTTATTTATAATCCATAAAATATAAATTTTTGATGACCGGATTAGTTCGGTCATTTTTATTATTTTTTATACAGTAAGGCATGGTATAATCTTCCTATGGTTAGTTTGGGATAAAAGTACGGAATTATGAACGATTTTTGTGTAACATTCAGAGGTGTTAGAGGAAGTTATCCTACACCGGAGAAAAATAAACTGAAATATGGCGGCAACACTGCCTGTGTAGAAGTGAAAATAGGCAAGCAGCTTATTATAATCGATGCCGGGACCGGGATTATATCCCTTGGGGATAATCTTTTGAGAGAACATCTTTTGAGCGGTTCCGATGAATATTCAAGAAAGAAGATTAATGCAACTATCCTTCTCAGTCATACGCATCAGGATCATATACAGGGGCTGCCTTTTTTTAATCCTATTTATATAGGGTCAACAAATTTGGATATATTCGGGTCTGATAATGAGAATAATAATCTGAAAAACACGCTTTCTTTGCTCACTTTTGATAAAATGTTTCCGCTTACTTTTGATGAAATGCCTGCTGATATAAATATCAGGAACTTTCATGAAAAAACTTTTTTGTCTCTCGATCCAGATTCTGACAGACTTGCGGAAATAAAACAAATTACCTCAGATGACATACAGAATCCTGATATGATAGAAATCAGATGCTTCAAATCCTATGCTCATCCTAAAGAGGGGGTTTTGATTTTCAAAATATCATACAAGAACAAAACACTGATTTATGCAAGCGATAAAGAAAGCTATATAGGTGGTGATAAAAAGCTTATACAATTCTGCAGAAATGCCGATGTTTTGATACATGATGCAAACTATACAAAAGAGGACTATCTTAGTGCAACAAATCCGAAACAGGGCTTTGGACACAGTACGCCGGATATGGCTGTTAAAGTTGCCCAGATGGCAAATGTTTCGAAGTTATATCTCTTCCACATCGGTCCGTCTTATAACGATGAGACGGTAGATGAAATAGAAAAACAAACAAAAGAACTCTTCAAAAACACACAGGTGGCTTATGAAGGACTTAGTGTTTCGCTTTTGTAAAATTGCCTTTGTTGTAATTTTTTCTCTGTTTCTTAGGGGAGATGTGATAAATCCTATTGATCCGAGAGAAAATGCTGTTTGGCACAATGACCGGGGTATAGATTATTTGCAGAAGGGGTTTTATTATGGTGCTGTTCAGGAGTTCAAACTGGCTATACTTCTAAACGATAACAGTCCTTCTTCAGGTGTTTTCTACAACAATCTTGGAGAAACTTATATGAAACTCGGTCAATATTCCTGGGCTGTTGATTGTTTTGAACAATCGTTGAGGTATAATCCGAATTTTATATATTATTATGAAAACTATGCAAAGGCTCTGAATAAATCAGGTCGTCTGAACTCTCAAATTCAGAAATACAAACAGCAGAGTTCAACCTCGCCTAATGTCTCTTCAAACTGGCTTATGCTCGGTATTTTTTACAAAGAAAAAGGCAATAAAAAACAGGCTGTTGAGTGCTTTGACAGATTTCTTGAACTTGAGCCGAAAATAATTCTGACCCATTCTGTAAGAAGAATACGCAATGATTTGAAATAAATAAAATTTTTCTACATTAAATTGTGTACTACAGTTGTAATAAATTTGAAAAAATGATAAAATACTTTCTATGCAGAAAAAAGGAGGTAGTTAAAATTTAAAAAAATCTTGGTGCTATGCGCTTGTTTAGTTTGTTTTTAATGTGGAGAAAATCGGATGAAAAAATTTCAAAAAGCACGCGAAGACATTTCTATGGCAAACTTTTATTCTTCAAAGATGAAGAAAAATTCAAAAAAATGGAGGATGAGATTGGACTTTATCGACGATTACATAAATTATATGAAAGATTTTGAAGACTAAAAAATAAAGCAGGACATAAGCTCCTGCTTTTTGTATAATATTCTTATGAACAAATTTGATGCAACATTTCTTGATGAATTGGATTCTTTTGTCTTTCTATGCGATAAGAAGGGGGCAATTCATTTTGCAAACAGATGCTTTTTGAAAAAATTCGGTAAAGTCTCAAATATTAGAGAAATAAAACATCTCTTCTCCGTTGATATATGCGTGTTGGATGATTCTGATATATTGCAGTATTCTCCAGTTGAATCGGCACTTTTATCCAAAGAACAGTACTTTGCCGTTGTCGACTTTGAAGAATCATACAGACAATTTAGAAAAGTTATCCTCAAAGTGTTGAATGCCGAAGATGATAAAAAACTTTTTATAATATCTTATGCTGATGATCTCTCAACAATCAAAGAAGAATTGAATGAACTGAAAACTCAGGCAAATTTGTATAAATTTATGAAAAAAGAAGCGGAAAATCAAACAATAAAGGCTTCTTTGCTTAATCGTGTTTCTGCTTCAATCAGAGATACGATAGATAAGAATGAAATTATAGAAAAATCAATAGAAGAAACAATCTATACCCTTGGTGCTTCTTCTGCAAGGTTTTATGAAAATAAAACAAACAAAACTTTTCTATTTGGCTTAGACGATAATACATCTTTGTTTGGAAACGCAGAAGAATTGATGGAAAAAGAATTTGTCCTCAGTCCTGACAGACAAAAACTTTTTGTTTCTGTTAAATACCGGGAAAAATCAATCGGTTATCTTTTGATTGAATATTCTCAGAAAAATAAACTCTGGAGAGATGAAGAAATACAACTGGTTGTGAATATTTGTTCTCAGCTTGCGATAGCAATTAATCAGGCTTATTTGTTTGAAGAACTTGATAATACATTGAAAGAACTTAGAGATACACAACTTCAGTTGGTTCAGAGTGAAAAAATGGCATCCCTCGGACATCTTGTGGCGGGAATTGCCCATGAAATAAATACTCCGATAGGTGTGATAAACAGCAACAACGATTTGATAAAAAAATGTGTATTATCTCTGGAACACAAAGAAGAAGATGCAGGTAAGTTTGGTGTTATTGAGAATTCTCTTGATATAGTCACAAAAGCCATAGACAGAATAAATAAAGTTGTTAAATCCTTGAAAAACTTTGCACGTCTTGATGAAGCAGATATGCAGGATGCTGATATAAATGAGGGAATCTTGAGTACTCTGGAACTCTTGAATCATGAATTCAAGAACAGAATAGCGATAGAAACTCATCTTGGAAACATACCTAAGATTAAGTGTCATCCTAACCTTTTAAATCAGGTTTTTATGAATTTGCTTATAAACGCTTCACAAAGCATAGAAACCGGAGGGAAAATAATCATTTCATCTTTTCTTGAAGGAAATACGCTTGTTTTGAGCTTTAAAGATAATGGCACCGGTATTAAAGAAGAAAACCTTTCAAAAATATTTGACCCGGGATTTACAACAAAGGGTGTCGGTGTCGGAACTGGTCTTGGGCTTTCCATTTGTTTCAAAATAATTGAAAAACACGGCGGTATTATAGATGTAAAAAGTAAATATGGAGAAGGAAGCGAGTTTTTGATAAAAATTCCGGTAAAAAATTAAAAAAAATTAATAAATTTTTTATGAAATAAGCTAAAACACAGATAAAAATAAAAAAACAATTATCTTAATGACTGATATAACTATAGACAATTTCTCAAAATATGTTATTATATAATATACAAACACATTAAGTGTTCAATCTACGTTTAATCACTCTACAGAAAAAGTTAACAAAATTTAAAAAAACAAAAAAAATATGGCAATAAAATCAAAAAAAAATACTTTATAGATATGAAGGTATAGTGAAGGTTGATGAATGTTTTATGAGTTTTTTACTCTAATGTTTGTCGGCTGTTGTTAATGGATAACAAATGTCGGAGGAAAATTTTTAATGACAATTAGTGTTAATAGCAGAAAAAAACAAGTAAAAAAATCATTTGAAGACTTAATTAAAGAATTGCAAACAAGCAACTCTGAAAAAGTTAGATACAATGCAGCAAGAATCCTCGGTGAAATGGGTGATTCAAGAGCTGTTGAACCACTAATTGATGTTTTAAAAAATGACAAAAACGGATCTGTCAGATTATATGCAGCAAGAGCTCTCGGTGAACTCGGAGATGAAACAGCAACATGGCCGTTGATTACATCTCTTCGTGAAGATCGTAACGTAGATGTTCGTGTTCGTGCAGCAAGAGCTTTGGGCAAACTCGGCGGTGCTGAAGTAGTTGAACCTCTTGTTGAAGCGTTGAATGATGAAAACTCTCAGGTTTGCATTACTGCTACAGATGCGTTGATTGAAATCGGTGATGTCGCTACGGATGCATTGATTGCTTCTCTTTCTCATGAAAAAGTTAATGTAAGATGTGATGCAACAAGAGCTCTTGGTGAATTGAACAATAAAAAAGCTGTTGAACCTGTTATCGAAATGCTTAAAGATGAATGGGTAAATGTTAGAATTTATGCTGTTACTTCATTGGGTAAACTTGGCGATCAAAGAGCCGTTCCTGCGTTGATTGAAGTTATGCAGAAAGAAAACGAAAATGAACTCGTTAGAGCCGGTGCAGCTGCTGCTCTCGGACTTCTCCGTGACCAGAGAGCACTGCTTCCTTTGAGAGAGTTGATTATGAAAGCTGACGAACTCGGTGAATTGGAAGATACAGCTCTCAAGGCATTCAAGAAAATTATGTCTGCTAACTGGCAGAATATTCCTGGGGCTGTAGCAAAAAAACAAAATTCTATCGTTAATAAATAGAATTTTAATAAGTTATAAAATAGAGCGTTTATATGATAAACGCTCTATTTTTTTGTATTATGCTTTTAAAATTTTGAAAAATCGTATAAAATGATACTTAGCTACATATTCAGGTAAAACAAATGAGCGAAGAAGAGAACAAAGTAGTTTCTTTGAGCGGAGCAAGAGATAAGAAAGAAGAAGTTCATCACAAAGAGGACTCAGCACAGAGTGAGCCGCCTGTTTATTGTTCTTTTTGCGGAAGACCTAATACCTCTGTATTGAAGATGATTAAAGGTCCCGGTGTGAATATTTGCTCTGAGTGCACTTTGATTTGTGTCCAGTACCTGATTATAGAAGGAAGTGCTTTATCTGATGATGCAAAAAAACTTTTACAGATATTCTGGCAGGGAAAAAAATCATGAGTCTATCAAAACTTGAACTTCGTGCCAAAGTTATAGATATTATAGACCGGCTGAATATTGATATATCTGATATACAACATCAGATGGAGTTGACAAAAGAACTGAAAAATCTTGGAAATCTTGAACTTGTCGTTCATACTCTTCTGAAAGAACTGAATACTGACGATGAGAATAAAATTCAAAAAGTTTCATTTTTGCTTCTTGAGATGAACTCTCTTGAGCACTCAAAAGATATTCTCTGGGAATATATAAAATCCTCAGACTCTTCTGACAGGCTAAAAGAGGCGTCCTGTATTCTTCTGAAATCTCTTGGAGAGCATATTACGGCAGAAGATTTGCTTGATTATATGGATGACCCGCAAAAGCTTATTGATTCGGAAACTCAGAAATTGATGGAAACAGCATTAAGCAACCCTGAGGCTCAGGTTGATTTAATCGATTTTATGTTTGCTGTGAGCAAAGAGGAACAAATTTCTCTTATAAAATCTCTTGTTTATGATTATCCCGGAGATAGTCTTGCTAATATCTTGAGTACTGTTGCCGAGTCGATAGACGATGAAAGTGTTAAAGAGCTGTGTATTAATATTTTGAGCGAAACGAAGTCCCATAATGCTCTTGGATGTCTTGAAGATATTTTGACTTATTCCACAAATGCAAACTTGCGTAAGCAGGCTTCTTTAGCTTTGAAAAAACTTAAGCTGCTTGGTATTTCTTCTGAAGAAGGAAACTATGGGAACAGAGGAGAAAGAATGTGCGAGGATTCCAAACCTTACACATTTTTTACGACTTATCCTGATGGAGTCGGCAGCCAGTGTGTAGTTTGTTCTCGAATTGACTCAAACGGACTGTTATCTGTTGTAAATACAATTGTTGATGACATAGACGGAGTTATCGACTGCTTTGGTTTTTTCTGTATAACAGAGTTTGATTTCAACAAAATTTTAGACCGGCTAAATAATCAATCAATTACTATTGAAATTACTCCTGAATATGCAAAGAAGATACTCTCTGAGGCTGAACTTTTGACTAAGAAACAGCAATATTCAATACCTTATGAGTACAGCTGTTGGAAACATACACTCTATGATATACATCCTGCTGATTTAGATATTGACGGATGTGTGAAAAAATGGGCTGATGAAATCGTTTTACCTGATTACAAATTAATAGAGCAGAGCAATATATTTTCAAGCTGGTTTTTTGAAGAATCTGATAATGAATGTTCAAAGAATATGATTGAGGATATTTTTTCTGCCGTCGAAAAAGAAGAAAGTTTATCTGTCATTGATATAGATAATAAAATTGATGAATATTTGGTCAAAATATTTGATGAAAAACAGCTTGACATATTATTCAACCGGATGAAAACATGTGCTTATCTTGCTGATATACAAGAGGATGTTGCCCTCAGAAACAGTGTTTCTTTTGTTGCAGAAGAAATAAAGAATACAGCAAAAGACTCTTTGAAGGATATTCGTTTTTTGCTTAATATCTTGCGAAAAACAGTATTGGAAGCATTCTTGCGGGAGTTGAACAAACATAAGACCAATAAAAATTCGCCTACAAATATTTTTACAAATTATAAGAAAAATACAGAAAAACTTATTCCTGAAGATAAACTCAACTTCATGATAGACTTGATGATAGAAAAATGGAGCAGTTATTAATGCAGCGATATATAGGACTAGATGTCGGAACAAAAAGAATAGGAGTTGCTTTGAGTGACCCTCTTTTGATTACCGCTCAGCCTCTTGAAGCAATTGCCCGTGAACCTGAGGAACAGTCACTTTTGCGTATTGCTGCTCTTTGCAAAGAATATGATGTGTTGGGTATTGTTGTAGGTTTTCCAAAGAATATGAACGGTACGGTTGGTCCTCAAGCAGAGGATTGCAAGACCTTTGGGGATAAGATAAAAAATATGACAGGCCTTGAAGTCTTTTTTGAAGATGAACGTCTTACCTCAAAGCAGGCGGAACAGGCGCTTGCTTTGCAGGGGAAAAAGTATACAAAGAACAAATCTCTTGTTGATATAACATCAGCGGTATTAATATTGCAACAATTTTTAGATAGAAGGAGTTGAAACATGTCAGAAGAAAAATTGAATGAACTTGAATCAAACATTATCAAAACAGAAGACGAAGATGGGAACATCCACAGCTTTGAGTTGATAGATGTTGTTGCCATGGGCGATCAAGAATACGGTGTGTTGATTTATCTTGATGAAGAAGGTGAACATGACGAAGATGAAGAACAGGAAATTGTTATTATGAAGCTCATCAAAGAAGATGACGGTTATGTTTTTGAGTCGATTGATGATGATGAAGAATTTAACAGAGTCGCTATGTTCATTGAGGAAGAATTAAACTCGGATGCCCTTGATGATGAAGATGAAGAAGACGAGGAAGAATAAGCTTATTTCTGAAAAATAAAAAAGAGAGAAGATTTTTCTTCTCTCTTTTTTGTAATTTTGTTTAAGAAAATTACTTGTCATCAAGAGCTGCAACACCTGGCAGTTCTTTTCCTTCGATAAACTCCAAGCTAGCTCCGCCACCTGTTGAGATGTGAGAGTAATTAGCTTTATCCATATGGAATTTTTCGATAGAAGCAACTGTATCGCCGCCGCCTAGGACGCTTACAGCACCTTTCTTTGTAGCTTCTGCTACATATTGAGCAACTGCTTTTGTTCCTTCTGCGAATTTGTCTATTTCAAATACGCCTACAGGACCATTCCAGAGGATAGTTTTTGCTTGAAGAAGAATTTCTCCGATTTCTTTATTAGTTTCTTCTCCTGAGTCAACACCCAACCAGCCGTCAGGGATGTCACCCAGTTTAATTGTTTTGACGTTTGCTGAAGCATCAAATTTATCGGCAATAAGAATATCTTTGACGAGAACCAATTTTACGCCTTTTTCTTCTGCTTTTTTGAGAAGATCTTTTGCTACATCGAGTTTGTCATCTTCAACCAGAGAGTTTCCGATTTTATATCCCTGAGCTTTGAGGAATGTAAATACCATCCCGCCGCCTACGATAAGAGTATCTACTTTATCAAGCAGGTTATCAAGTACGCCGATTTTTGTAGAAACTTTGCTGCCGCCGACTATTGCAACAAAAGGATGCTGCGGATTTTCAAGCAGACTGCCGAGAGCAGTAAGTTCTTTTTCCATCAAAAGACCTGATACACAAGGTGAGAGATATTTTGTAACACCTTCTGTAGAGGCGTGAGCTCTATGTGCTGCGCCGAAAGCATCGTTTACATAGAAATCAGCCAAACTTGCCAATTTTTGAGCAAATTCAGGGTTGTTCTTTGTTTCTTCAGGATAGAATCTGATATTTTCGAGAAGTGCAACTTCTCCGTCTTTGAGAGTGTCTACTTTTGCTTTTACTTCGTCACCTATTGAATCATTCAATTTCATAACAGGACATCCGAGAAGTTCTGATAATCTTTTTGCAACAGGGTCGAGAGTTAAATCAGCGTTGTTATCGCCTTTTGGTCTTCCAAGGTGAGCTACCAGGATTATTTTGGCTCCTTTTTCCTGCAAGTATTTTACTGTAGGCAGAATAGCTCTGATTCTTGTATCATCAGTAACATTTTTTTGAGCATCCAAAGGAACATTCATATCAACTCTTACAAGAGCTTTCTTTCCTTTGATATCTCCTAAATCTTTAATGGATTTTTTCATATCAAACATCCTCTATTTATCTTATGCATAATAATTGTACGAAAAGAATATTTATTATTCAATATCTATTATTTTTCGCTCAGAGTATAGAGTTTGTCAAAGTTTTCAATCAGGAGATTTTCAATTACGCTTCTTTGGTCTGCTTTTTTTGTCATTGCATCATAAAGATTTTTGATTGAATATTTTGAAAAATATTCTCCCTGTTCTGTTTTCAGAGATATATTATATGCAGAAAGCAGAATATCCAGGATTTTATCCAGAGAAAGGGAGAAAAAGACATCGACCAGTGAAGGGTCAAAATGAGAGCCCCTGTTTTTTTTGAATAAATTTAATGCTTCATAAATAGGCATCCTGCTGCGGTAATAACGCTCTGAAGTGATTGCGTCAAACACGTCTGCTATAGCGAGAATTCTTCCGCCAAGAGGAATATCTTCCCCTTTTAGTCCTTGATAATATCCCGTGCCGTCGAATTTTTCATGGTGAGATGCTGCAATAACAGGAACATCTTTCATTGATTTTTGGAAGTACATTTTTTCGAGAATATCATGTGTTATTCTTACATGCTGCTGGATATGGGCATATTCCTCTTCAGTCAATTTCCCCTGTTTGAACAAAACATTATCCTGAACACCGATTTTGCCTATATCATGCAATATTGCAGAGTACTCTATCAATTCTATTTTTTCAGCAGGAAGATTCATTGCTTCTGCGATTGCTTTTGAATACAGTCTGACTCTGTTTGAGTGACCTGCCGTTATACTGTCACGGGCATCTATAGAGGCGGCAAGAGTGTCTATAAAACTGATTAGAGATTTTTTTTGCTCCTCCAAAAGCATTTTTTGTTCTTCGAACAATCTTGCATTTTCAAGAGCAATTCCTGCGTTTGAACCTATTGTCAGAAGAAGGTCTTCATCTTTTTCTGAGAAGATTTTGTCGCCTTTTTTTCCGAGCATTTGGAATACTCCGACTATTTCATGGTTAATGTTTCTGAATGGCATACACAGGATAGTTTTTGTTTTGTATCCGGTTTGTTTATCGATTTCTTTATTGAAACGGTCATCTTCATAAGCATTTCTTATATTAACTGTTTCTCCAGTTGTTGCAACATATCCTGCCAGACCTTTGTTGGCTGGAAATCTTAGTTCTTTAGAGTCTATTCCTAGTGCTATTTTTGAGTAAAGTTCATTTTTTTCTTTATCGTACATAAATATTGTACATCTTTCTGCATCGAGAGCTATTTTTGTTTCTTCCGCAATTCTTTCAAGCAGTTCATCTATATTTGTTGCTGCAGAAATAAAACGTCCTATTCTCAACAGGGCAAAAAGAGAATCTTTGTAAGTTATATCAGATTGTGTTAATGAACCAAGGATGTTCATTGTTTCAAGGAATGCCATATCTTCGCTGGAAGATTGCTCTTTATTTGAGTTTTTATTTATTATATTAGCCCATTCATCTTTATCAGTTTCAAAAATCAGGTCTTCTATTTTTTGAGCAAGAATTTGCAGGTCATAAATCTTTGCGACATCAAGTGCTTCTTCAAGGCTTGATAGAGCCATTTGATGATCTCCTGATGCTCTATAAACCTCAGAGAGGTCCGTATAGCATTTTATCAGTTCGATGTTATTATCAATTTTTTTGTATAACTCGATTGCCTGATGCAGATATTGCAAGGATTTTTCATAATCCTTCTGATATCCGAAGAGTTTTCCATATAATCTGTAGGTAATAGCATGTTCTCTATCAGTTGTAAAAAATGGTTCTATATCCTGTTTGAGGATATTCATTGCTTCGTTGTATTTTTTTTCTGTAATAAACAGCTCTATCTGGGTGCAGCAGTTATAAGCTCTGAGTTTTGGATTCATTTTATCGTTAAATTCAGCAAGAGCCTTTTGGTGGAAAACCATTGCATTTGTTGTATCTTTCATAGAAAGATAAACATTTGCCATCTCATCATATATTCTGCTTTTTAATGCATGGTCGCTGAAGCACTCGGCTGCCTCGAGAGCCATGTTTAAGTACTCAATGGCTTCTTCATTATTTTCAATGTTTGCAAAATATCTTCCGAGCATAACAGCTGTTTTTGCTATTTGGAATGGATTTGTTTCATGATTTTTTTTAATTTTTATTGAGGAGATGAGTTGTTTTTCAGCTACTTGATACTTTTTCTGGCGCAGGTTATACAGAGCAAAGTCATCAAGTAGTTTTGCATATTCACATGTATCTTTTTGAGTAATCAATTCTTCTGCTTTTTTGAATAATTCAAGAGCCTCTGTCTGATGATTTTCCTGAAATTCTATAATTCCGTTGTAATGCAGCAGCATTGCCGTGAGTTCTTTTTTTTCAGCGGATGGAGTTGTTTCAATAAGATATTTTGCATCGTTTATCAGGGTCAGCGCTCTGATTATTCTGTCCGGATATTTTTTGTAGTTTAATAAAGCCAGCTCAAGCAGGCATTTTATTGTTGCGTTGATGCTGTTTATTTTTGAATAAATTTTTTGAGCCTCTTCTACTGCTTTGATTGCACTGTCGTAGTCCTTTGTGTTTCTGTATATTTGTGCACAAAGCATAAGGTTATCAGCTTTTTTTACTGAATTTGTTTCCTTATCAGTGTTGCTTAGTATATCTTCCAACACCAAATTTTGCATGACTTGGGGCATATTACTCGCTCTATAAAAAGGACTCCTGACTCATATTATACAATATTTCTTTAAGAGTTGTATAGTTAAAATAACAGAAAATATTCAAAACACATTCCATATAATGGTTGATATTCTCAAAAATTTTTGTCATATGCTATGATAAATAAGTTTTTTCGTTTATAATGAAATAATAGAACACACAAGCTCGGGGTTGTTATGAATATCTGGAAATCATTTGAAATATTCAATTCTCAGGCTATAGATTTTATTAAAAAGAAAATAGTTCAGTTTATATATGTTGAAGGGTCGAATTTTATTACCGACGGTTTTTTTATGCAAGCACATATAAACAACAAAGAAGACAAAGTTCAAATGTATGTGTATGATAATAAACTATACGGTTTTTTGACTTCGAGCTGGCAACGCCTTTCAAAAAAGAAATAATCAATGAAAATTACATCAGCTGAATACATAAAAAGTTCTCCTGATATAAAGAGTGCTTTTGTTCATAATTTGCCTGAGATAGCTCTCATAGGGAGGTCTAATGTCGGGAAGTCGTCTTTTATCAACTGCTTGTGCTCAAGAAAAAGTCTTGCTAAAACGAGCAATACTCCCGGGAAAACCAGACTTTTGAATTATTATCTTATTAATAATTCTTTTGTTATAACGGATATGCCCGGTTACGGTTATGCAAAAGTATCTCAAACAGAACAGGAAAGATGGCGGAAAAATTTTGAGATTTATCTGACACAGAGAGAGCAGCTCAGGTTTGTTTTTCATCTGGTTGACGGACGCTATGAGATTCAGAAGAATGATATCCAGATGCATGAATGGCTTGCGTATCACGAAATTCCGTTTTTTGTTGTTGTAAATAAAACTGACGGAGTTAAAAATTCTGATTTGAATAAATATCTGAAAATCATCAAAACGGAGTTTGATTCTGAGCCGATAGTGTTTTCTTCGAAGACCGGAGTCGGAAAAGACAAGGTGTTTTCCATTATTCAAGAGATATTATAAAATATACAACATTTGGATGAGCAACATTTGAATATAATAATATACAATATATCAATAACTTACAGCAGGTGAAGATATGTTTAGAAGATCTTTGCGTAGAGAGAAAATAGAAGACCTCGGGCTTTTTCTTCCTCAAAACGAGGGGATATCCGATTCTATTTCAAAAAATTGGACCGAGCAGGCTGTTTTTTGTTATCAAATAAACGGCAACTGCGATATGTGCGATATTGGCAGAGGAAATTATTCTTTTGTCTGCCAGATGCATAAAGTTGTGAAAAAACTTGTCAAAGAGGTAGGGCCTCCGCCTTCTGAGCTTGATAATCAGCAGGCTGATTATATGAGTGCTTAGTTAGTTTTTGTGATTTTTTTATGCTGCTGTTTTGCCCGGGAACAATACAGCTGGTATTGTTCTAAAGAGGATTGATATATCAAGTCCGATGTTCCAGTTGTTGATATATTGGTAATCCAGGCTGACTGCTTTATCAAAATCTTTGATTGAAGAACGTCCGCTGACCTGCCAGAGTCCTGTAAGACCCGGGAGAGTGGCAAATCTGACGTAGTGCCAGTTTTTATAAGTTTTTAACTCTCTGCTCAGACATGGTCTTGGACCGATGAGAGACATTTCGCCTTTGATGACGTTTATGAGCTGTGGAAGTTCATCGATTGAGTATTTTCTGATGAATTTTCCGACTTTTGTAACTCTCGGGTCATCAGCCATTTTGAACATGCCTTCGTTTGTTTCATTATATTTGAGCAGGTCTTTGAGTCTGTCTTCCGCATTCAAATCCATGCTTCTGAATTTATACATATAAAATTCTTTTCCGAATCTGCCGACTCTTTTTTGTTTAAAGAGAGCGGGACCTTTTGATTCTAATTTTATTGCGATTGCGACAATTGCAAGGAATGGCAGTATGGCAATCAAACCTAAAGAGGCGCATGTAATATCAAAAAGTCTTTTAACTATCCATTGGAGCGGTTTTTCACTCTTTGGACAGAAGTGAGTGGACAACCAGAACGGTTGGTCTTGAAGATGGTTTTTGTTAATTTCAATCCAATTAATTACTTCTCTGATAGAAGATAAACTGTTTTTTTTGTTTCTTTTCAGTTTTTTAATAATTAGTTTTTCCAATTTCTCAAGTTCCTTGTGGTTATCATTGCTAATCTCTTCTTATATATATAAAAACCGTAAAGATAGAATTATTCATAGTTTAGGGGTAAAATATTAAAGAATTTTTACAAAAGTTTATAAAAAACCGAATAGTGTTAGAATGTATATTAACTGGGGAAAAGTGTGGGTGAAAAAGGTTAATATGAAAGCATTTTTTAGAATATTATTTTTATTATTTATATTGATGATGTCATCTGTTTCTGATGTTTTTGCAATAGAAGATTTGCGACCTGCCGTTGATTTTAAAACAGTAAATTTAAAGGGCGGGGTGTCTTTGGATAAGAATTTTGTTGCTAGAAAGTATATTTTGGGACCTAATGATGTAATTTCAATAAGTGTAATTGATGCGGAAGAATATGATGCAAAGTCGATAGTTATACCTCCTGATGGGATAATTACCTATGGACCTATTGGAGAGATAAATGTCGCCGGCAAAACAATAAGTGAAGTAAATGATATTATCACGGCGGCACTTGTTTATTATTTGAGAGATCCCAAGGTTACAATAACGCTTTCTGATACAAAATCTTTTATGATTTATGTCAGCGGGGCAGTCATGAATCCTGGAAGCTATGAGATGAACACAAACACTCAACGTCAGGCGTCATATAATACTGACAGACAAATCAGGTTGGAAAGATCATCTCCGCTTTTGTCAAACGTTTTGGTTGCAGCAGGCGGTGTCAGATATGATGCTGATTTAGAGCATATAAAAATCAAAAATTCTTCTGATGGCACAGAGTTTGAAGTTAACTTGTTTGATTTATTGGAAGGTAATACAAATCAGGATATTTACCTTATGGCAGGGGATTCTGTCATTGTTCCAAGTGTAAGCACTCCTCTTGCCGTTACGGATGCTGCGTATAAAAAGTTTGCCGCTGCGTCTTTTTCTCCGGGGTCTATTCCCGTAAAAGTTTACGGTTATGTTAACAACCCTGGGTTAGTTATGTTGAATTCAAATTTATCTTTGAATATAAACTCTGCCATTACTCAAGCGGGCGGATATTTGACGGAAATTGCTTATGCTCCGAAGTATGTATTTTTGAGCAGAGTTGATGAAAATGGTATTTTGACAACTATCAAAGTTGACCCGAAGCACAGGGATTTTATGCTTCGTCCTAATGACATTGTATATGTTCCTGAAAAACCGCGTCCGCTTGTTGGAAAAGCGTTTGACTATGCTACAAGAATTTTGACGCCTATCAGCATGTTTGCTTCTATGTACAATGGATGGGCTATGATGTTTAATCCTACTCGTTTTTACAATGTGGTATCGCCTTAATCATGAAAAGCAAGCTGTTGAATATAGACATAGATTTGTTTGATAGTGAGGAAGAGGTTTTATCTCTGTTATCAAAGGATATTGATGAAAGAAGAAGTGTTGAGTTATTTTTTCTGAATGCTCATTGTTTCAACTTAGCGCAGAAAGACAGAGAATACTTTGATATTCTGAATTCATGCGATTATTTATTGAACGATGGCATCGGGATAAAAATAGCCTCAAAGATAGAAAAGCTTGTTTTGAAAAAAAATCTGAACGGGACGGATTTTATTCCCAAAATAGCAGAGATGGCGACAAAGAAGGGCTACAAAATATTTCTTCTAGGTTCTAAGGATGGAGTAGCTGAAGAAGCGGCTTCGAAATTAAAAGAAAAATTTGAAGGAATTCAGATTGTCGGTGTTCATTCTGGTTACGGGCTTGATGACGGAGTTCTTGAGAAGATAAATAACTCAAATCCGGATATTTTGATAGCTGGCATGGGGGTGCCTATGCAGGAGAAGTGGATAAGAGAAAACAAGAGGAAGCTTGCCTGTGTAAAATTGTTTGTTGGCGGTGGTGCTATTTTGGATTTTTTATCACAAAAGATAAGGCGGGCACCTTTGTTTATGCGTAAGTTCGGACTTGAATGGGTATTCAGATTATGTCTTGAACCGGGGCGTTTGTGGAGAAGGTATTTAGTCGGAAATTTTTTGTTTTTTTATTATATTTTGGTATTGAAACTCGGATTGAAAACGGAGAGTATGCGTTGAAATGTTGCTGAGTGTGGTTGTTTGTACATATAACAGAGAAGATTATTTGAAGAAGTGTCTGGAGTGTATAGTTAACAGTACTCTTGATAAGAGTCTTTATGAAGTTCTTGTGATAGATAACAACTCTGTTGATAAAACAGGTGAAGTTGTTGAGTCTTATAGAAAACTTGCAGACAATATTTTTTATTTTCAGGAGCATCAGCAGGGGCTGTCTTTTGCAAGGAATAGAGCCATCAAAGAAGCAAGGGGAAAATACTTGTTGTATTTAGATGATGATGCTCTCGTGAATGAAGAAGGATTGGAAGCGTTGAATAAATTCCTCTCGGAAAATGCAGGCGTTGCCGTTGTCGGGGGCAGGAGTTTTATTGAATACGAAAGTAAAAAACCTGATTGGCTGACAAAGAAGAGTGAAGATTGGATAGGAGCATATGACTTTGGTGAAGAGATTCTTGTTGTAAACAAGAATTACAGAAAAAAGCTTGTACGTTATCCGATAGGCGCTTGCTTTTGTGTTGAGAAAGAATTTTTGGCATCAATAGGAGGGTTTGATTCGAAGCTCGGGAGAATTGGCAAAAAAATGCTGGCAGGAGAGGAAACCCTTGTTAATTTCTGGGCAGAGAAAAAACAGAGATTGATAATATACTTTCCGAATATTTTTGTCAGACACCTCATTCAGCCTGAGAGGCTTAGTATTGACTCATTTTTTATTATGACATTTTACAATGGAGTATCTGATTATTTAATCAGGACAAGAGTGCATTCTTTTTTGAGAAGATTTGGATTTTCTCTGTTCCGTGTTGTCTTTTTGTTCAAGAATATTCTTGAGTATTGTTTTTATTCTCTTGTCAGAAACAAAGACAAGGCATTTGATTCGAGATTTTTGATGAATTTTAATTTCGGTTATGTAGTTGCGTTGTTCGGATTTTGCCAAAATGGATAATATAGATATTTCTTTTGTCATACCTGCTTATAATTGTGCTGAGTATATAGAAGAGGCTGTTTTTTCGATAATTAACCTCGGGTTGGACAACTATGAAATAGTAGTTGTTGATGACTCCTCGACAGATAATACTGTAGAAGTTCTCAAGAAGATGCAGGTTGATGCAATGAGAATATTATGTTCTGCGAAAAAGGGAGTGTCTGCAGCCAGAAATACCGGAATAAAAAATGCAAGAGGGCGTTTTATTTCTTTTATGGACGGTGATGATGAATGTTTGAAAAAGTCATTCAGAACAGCATATAATCTGTTGTTAAACAAGGATATCGACGGGATTTATATTGGTATTCCTGAGTTTTGCGACAGTTCTATGGTTCCGTTCAAAAAACAGCCGAAATTGAATTTCAATGTTCAAAATAAGGTGTATTCTCTTTTTGCATCTGAAATTTTTGCGACTGTTCAGTCTTTGATTATTAAAAGAGAAGTGTTTGAGAGAGTCGGATATTTTTCCGAGGATTTGGATATTGCAGAAGATTTTGATTTGTATGTAAGATTGTTTTCAGCGTGCAGTATAGATGTTTTGAACAACCAATACGGTTTCAGATACAGGCAAAATCCAAACAGTCTGATGAATTCAAAGGATAGTGAAGATAAACTGATAAGAGGCAGCAGGTTTATTGTTGAGAAAATAAACAGTTATGATTTCAATGATAAGAAACTTAATAAAAAAAGGGAGATACTTGCATCGTTGAAGTTTTTGGATTTGATTTCAAACATTGCCAGAAATGGTAATAAGATAGGTGCAAGAAAGCTTTTAGGCGAGTTTTGTTTTTCAACGCCGAGAATTAATTTTAAGATACTTAAAAGAGTTGCCAAAATTATTACAATCATATGATAATACCATTAGATATATTGGGGTGAGTACAGTTGGACAGTTTTAAGAAATTATTATCAATAATAAATAAAGGGAAGGGGATAATTGTATTATTTGTGATAATCTCCTTAATCTGGTCAGGGGTATATGTTACGTTTTTCTACACTCCGAATTATATTTCTAAATCCAGATTGTGGGTAAAGAAAGCTACTGCAAAGAACTTTATAACAGACAGTAATTTTGAAAACTTTAACAACGTAGATCCTCTTTCAATGACCGGTAATCCTATTTTGACGCAGATTGAAATCCTGAAATCAAGTCAGATGAATGATCGGCTGACAAAGTTTGTTGATGCTCATTATCCTGAGTTAAATCCAGATAAGAAGATACTTGATTTCAGCAGCAGTTTGAAAATAAAAAATAAAATCGGAACCGATATTATTGAACTTTATTTTACGTGGAATGATCCTGAGGTGGCTCAGGCACTGTTGAAAGAAATTGTATTCCAGTACAAAGACATAGTTACTGAAACAAACAGAAACAACATCAAAAAACGCAGAAAATATATAGATGTAAGAGTTGATGAAATAGAACAGGAACTTGATAAAGTCAGATTTCAGATAAAACAATATAAAGAGGCAAATAAAGTTATTATTGTTGATAAAGAAGCCGAAGAACTTGTTGTCAACAAAAATGAACTTTTAATTTTGCTTACAAAGGCTCAGATGGAAAAAGACGGTTTATCAAGAGAAATTTATTCGCTGCAAAAACAGCTCGGGGTCAAAAATGCTGATGTTAAAGATATGCTTATCGGCTATGACAACAAGATTTTGATAGACTTGCAGGCTGAGTTGAACAGAGCTATGCAGGAAAAAATAGAAAAGCAATCAGTTTGGGCTGATACAAATCCCAAGCTCATTGCTATAAACGAAAAAGTTGACTATTTGACGGAAAGAATAGCCGATATAAACGGAAAGACAATACAGGGAGCTTTGAAAGTTTTTGACCCTGTAAAATCCGAGGTGGTGAGGAATCTTGCTGCAAGACAGGCTGAATATCAATCACTGGTAGCTCAGGAGAAGGCTGTTCGTTATTCTCTTGAGAATGTAGCTTCAACTTATGACAGATTGCCTGAGGTTGAATATACATTAAATAATCTTATGCAGAAAGAGAAGAATTTGAGTCTTGCATTTGATGAAATGAAGCTTAAGCAGATGGAAGCCGCTTTGAGTGAAGCTGATGTAACAAGTAATATTTTTGATATTGATCCTCCTACATTTTCAAAGGAACCAATTCCTCCGACGAGAGTCCAGTATGTGATTTTATCCGTAATATTGGGGTTATTTTTCGGGTTTGCCTTTGCGATGTTGAAAAATGAGCTGAATGATGAATGTGATAGCATTGAAGATATAGAAGATATTACGAAGAAGCCCATTATTGGTTCTATACCATGGATAAATGCGATGATGTCAGAACAGGAACGTGCTGATTTATTGGCAATATCTTATAGAAACATTGTAAACAATTTGTTGTTCGGAACGCTCAAAAACAACACGAAAGTGATTGCTTTCACCTCTCCTTTTGTGAGGTTTAATACAGGCGGAACAATATTTGATCTTGCGACAATTCTTGCCATGCAAAACTATAAGGTTGCATTTTTGGATAATAACTTCAGAAATCCGAGTGTCGCAAATACAAGAGGATTAGAGCTGAAAGAGAATTTTTCAGATACTCTGATTCGCATTGAAGCTGCTTTGAGTAAGAAATTGCCTGATGAAGATATCAAAGTTGATGTGAAAAAATTTGGAACACCGCTAAATAATAATTTGTTTGTTTATGCAAACAAAGATTTGGTTGATGACCCTTATGCGTTCTTTTCTTCTGATGCTTATGCATTTTTTATCAACAAAATCAGAAAAGAATTTGACTGGGTTATTGTTGATACTCCATCTGGCATGCTGCCTGTTGAGTTTCCGATTATTGCGAGGTTGAGTGACGGTGTAATCTTCCTGCATTCGAAAAAGATAAAACAATCAAAACTCAAATTCATAACCAAGATGTTATCGAGTTATTCAATTAATTTGATAGGTTCTATCATCAGAGAAGATGAAAAATCGTTTGTTTCAAAGATGTAAGAAATATGTTTCAAAACAGATATATTAGAATATTGCTGATTTTGGTTCTCGGGATTATTATTCCAAGTGTTTTATTTCTTATTTTTCCTGATGCCATAACTGATGCCGGCGGATTTATTACTGCTGATAATTTGATAAAAGCAGTTTTGGGAATTTTATTTTTGTGTGTTTATTTTTATATTTGTATGCTTGGGGCGTACAAGTTTCCTATATTGCCGTTGGGGGTACTGTTTTTTTATCAGATATTTCAATATTTATTGAACAAGTTCTCTCCGATTACGTTTAACTATCGTATACTTGTTTTGTTGTTTATTATTCCGGTAATATTGATTGTTTGGAATAGGGAGCATTTGAAAAATTATTTATATCCGTTTTTAGGGTTAGCTCTTTTTTATCTGTTGAATATTGTTTATGCTGTTGTAAACTATGCTCATTCTCCAAATTTTACGTACAATTTGAATTTGTATTTGCAGAAGCGAGATCCCCTTTTACCGACGATTTATTCAATAGATATATTTATCTTTTTGACCTTTTTGATAATAGGTGTTTATTTGAGTGTAAATCTTGCGATGAAAGAGTCGAAGAAGATAAATTATCAGCTTGCGGTTATTCTTTTGACTTTCTTTATCGGTGCTGCTTTTGTGTCTATTCTAGGATTTGTTGCTTCTGATCTTCGTTTTATTGAAGTTGTTTCAGGAATCAAGAGGCTCAAGGGGATTTCGTCGAACTCAAATTTGTTAGGTTTTTTGAATGTCTGTGTTTCCCTGTTTTTGCTCAGATTTTTCTATTTTTCGAAAAATGATTTTTTGAAAAATTTGACAAAGCTTGCATTGTTTTTGATTTATATAACAACTCTTCTAACTTTTTCCCGTACAAATATTGCATTTTTAACAATGATTTATTTATTTAATTTTGTTGTATTGTCAAAAAATATTATGCATACAGCTTTCAGAGTGTTTGGTTTTGTATGTGTACTTGGTATTTTGTTTTTTACGATGGATTTTATTTTTTCCTGGGGGATTGTTGATAGGATGCTTGCTCGTTTTGCAGATCAGGAGAGCAGCAACTACCGCCCCATGCTGCTTGAATATCTCTTTTCACAGCAGGGATTTGATTTATCCATAATTTTCGGGCATGGCATAGGCGCTGCGAGCAGTACTTTGTTCACCCTGTTTTCTCAGAGGTTTGATATAGCAAATTCTCCGATAATTTATCATCCGCACAACTCATATGTTCAAATTTTCTTTGATTACGGTTTGTTGGGCGTTGTATTTTATTTCTCTACACTTTTTGCCATTGCCTGGAGGGCATTCAAGAATACAATAAACTCTCGTTTTATGGATATTAACTCTTTGTTGCTTCTCGAGCTTGTAGCTTTTGCTCTTGTTGCATCTTTGGTTGACAGCTATTTGATGAATGTTGAGATTATTCCGTTTTGGATAATTTTGGGTATAATGTATGTAAATTCGTTGATTGTTGTGAGAAAAGAGCATGTCAAAGCTTAGTTATTTGTGTCCTTTGAACATATTGAGAGCGCTTTATTTGAATTTAAGGTTCAACAAAACAGTTGATTTAAACAGGTTGATATTGATAAACAAAAATGTTGAATTATTTTTAACATCTTCATCAAAGATTGTTGCAGAAAAAGGGGCTCGTTTGAACTTTGGTTTTTTTACTCATATTTTTTCTAAAAGACGAAAATCAAAGCTGATAATGCAAGAAGACTCATCTTTTATTTTGACAGGCAAGGCGATGATACAGTCAGGAGCCATGGTTTTTGTCGGAAAAGGAAAAACACTTAAAATCGGCAGGAGTACTTTTACATCTAATATTAAAATTCTTGCTCATGATGATATAACTATTGGTGATAATTGTATTTTCGGGTGGGAGTGCCAGATTTTTTCAGGTGACGGGCATCCGATTTATCAAGGAGAAAATATAGTTAACAAAGATGTTCCTGTGGTGATAGAGGACAATGTTTGGGTCGGGTCAAGGGCTTTAATCCTGAAAGGAGTAAGAGTAGGCAAAGGTTCGATAGTTGCGGCAGGAGCTGTCGTGACAAAAGATGTCCCTCAAAATTGTATTGTAGCAGGTAATCCTGCAAAAATTGTTAAGGAAAATATTTCATGGAAAGAATAGAATGTCCTAAAATATCAGTTGTCACCCCTCTATATAATGCCAGTAAGACAATCAAAAAGACAATGTTGTCCGTACTCGGGCAGACATTTAAGGAGTTTGAGTTTATTATTGTTGATGACGGTTCAACTGATGACTCTGTAAGTATTGTCAAATCTTTTGATGATGACAGAGTAGTTCTTTTGCATCAGAAAAATTCAGGCGCTTCAGCAGCCAGAAACTATGGTATAAGAACTGCAAGAGCTGATGTGATAGCTTTCATTGACTCTGATGATTTGTGGCATCCAAATAGGCTTGAGCATGATTATGAGTTGTTTGTTAACTCTGAGTTTGATGAGAAAGTTTTGCTTACGAATTTTTATATGATGAATCCAGACTATGAGATTGTTCACTTCCCTCCGGAGCAGAATTTTCATGGGCTGTTGAGAGAAGTGAAGTACTTTCACCCGTATTTCTATAACCCGGGTGCTTCGATGATGAACAAGTCAGTAATAGAAAAAGTCGGATATTTCAATGATAAATCAGTGCATCATGAGGATTATGAGTTTGCTCTCAGGCTGATAGACAATTTTCCGTTTATCTATTCAAAAGAGAGGCTGTTTTATTATCTGTATGATATGAATTCAAAGAGCAAGCGTTCGTTTGATGAATATGATTATTCAAAGTCGCACCTTGCTATTTTGGATAAATTTTTTGAGGCTACTAAAAATGAGTATTCTCAAGAGTTTATAGAGCAGGTCCGTGAGCAGTGTCTGAGAACACAGATTTTTTCACTGTTATCGTTGAAAAATAATATCAAAGATTCAAAAAAATTGTATGAAGAAGAATTGCATAATAAAAAAGCCTTTGCATGTTCTGCAAGAGGCTTGTGTTCAATTTTGTCTTTTGTTTTAGGGATTAATCTTGTTTTGTTTTCAAGGTTGGTTATTCAAAATTTGTATCGACTTTATTTCAAATATATCAAGAGAATTAGGATTAACGACCAGATGAAGGAACTCTTTGAGGAAGATTAGCATAGCTGCTGTTTGATGCAACCATTGTTTGAATAGCATCTCTTCCTTTGTCGCCATATCTTTCAGCTAAAGTATTTTCTCTGACTACAAGCGGGTGAGGATTGTTTTTGAGAGCAGGGTTGCTTGCAGTAACTTTTATCCAGAATTTAGCTTCATTGCAGTGAGCCTGTGTTTCTTCATCAATAGAGGCACCGTATACAACGTTCTGGTGAGTTGCTTCATGAGCGAGAAGTGCAGCCAGTGCTTCAACAGGAGCGCTTTTGTGTTTGTTATCGATGAAGATATACTGGTTGTTTCTTCTATCTTTTGCAGCAAGCGCATTATATCTCATATAAGCAGGTGACATCATAGCCAGGTCAGTAAATTTGATTTGGATGTTTTTTCTTACCAAAGTTCTGACTGTAGCGCCTTCGCCGTGTGCATCAAGAACCATAAGAGCTTTTTGAATTTTGTAATCAGATGTGATTGATTCATAAGCAGCTTGAGCAGCATTGCTCAAAGAAGTCAATACGACAACAGCCAAAACGACCAGACTAAACATAACCTTTTGCATTTTAATAATCCTTATAAGACAACAGACAATTGAAAAGTGAATTTTTTAATTCGTATGTTTTTTTTATCGGACGTATTTTTGTTAACTTTAGTGCTGTTTACAATAAAAAAATAAAATCCTTGCTATCAGAGGGTTTGAGTGTTTTACAAATCGTAATATACTGTTTTTATCCTTATAGGGATATTCCGGGAGAGATTTTTTGATATAATCAAAAAAGGAGTGTTCGAGGATATTAAAATGATAAAAATATTAAAAGATTCATGGGGACTGACGAAGAATAATCTGGTACTTGCGTATCCTCTTATATTTTTCTTCTGGATAATCACAATGCTTCTCCCTGCCGTGAGTGGTGCAGAGATTCGGTCTTTGAAGTTTGGAATTATTTTTGCGAATATAATCGGGCTTGTTGTTGTGTTCTGGAGCGGATGGTTTGAAATGTTTGCGAAAATAGCAGTGTCTTATAAGCAAGATAACAAAACAGCCCGGAAAAAAGAATATTCTTTTGTTCTTATGAAAGAGTTTTTGCCGGGAGTCGGGAAAAATTTTCTTTCTTACTTAGGCGGATTGTTTTTGTATTTTCTGCTGTTTTGTTTGATATTTTTGTTGGCAGGACTTTTAGGTGTAAAATTGTTTGGAGTGCCTCAGGTTCCTGAAAATCTTATGGCTGTTTTTTCTGATAAGCAGGCTCTGTACAAGTTCTTATCTTCGCTATCTGAAACCGATAAATTAATTTATTTAAAATGGAATATGCTTACGGTATCAGCAGGTGCTTTCTTTTCCCTTATTACCATGCTTTGGGCTCCGATGATTGCTTTATGTACGCTGAATCCTCTGAAAGCTTTCTTTTTAAATTTGAAACTTATGTTGAAAAAGCCTCTTCAGGTAATTCTTTTGTATTTGATTTATCTTGGGGCAAATATGATTTTGAGTCTTATCTCATCTGTTGCCGGAAGCAATCTTCTTCTTCAGCTGATTGCAATTACGGTTATGTTTTTGTTTATTCTTTATTATCTGATGCTTTTGTTTGTGTTTGTTGAGGAAAATAATGAAAGTTCTTGCGATAGTAGGTTCGACTGCGTCGGGTAAGACGGCTGTTTCCGTTGAGCTGGCAAAAAGAATAGATGGAGAGATTATTTCAGCAGATTCAAGGCTGATTTATAGGGATTTCAATATTGGAACAGCAAAACCGACAGTTGAGGAAATGTGCTCTATACCTCATTATATGATTGATATAATTCCTCCTGAAACATTGTATAGTGCAGGGGATTATAAAAAAGATGCAACTGATGCCGTTGAAAAAATTATCTCAAAAGGAAAAACGCCGATAGTAGTAGGCGGAACGGGGTTTTATGTCCGTTCTCTTTTGGGTGGTTTGAACATTCCTGATGTTCCTGCTGATGAGAATTTTAGAGCCGAGATGGATAAGTTTGTTGAAGATTACGGCAGACAGGCTCTTTATAACAAGCTTGCATCAATAGACAAAACAACTGCCGATAAACTTCATTATAACGATAATGTTCGTGTGACGAGAGCTTTAGAGATTTTCCATGCGACAGGGAAGACCATGTCAGAGATTAGTTCAATGTCAAAGCCGCCTTATGAAGTTTTTTATGCAGGATTGAATGCCAGAGAGAGATCTTATTTGTATGATAGAGCGAACAGACGGGTTGATAAGATGATTGAATCGGGGCTTGTTGAAGAGGTTCAAAATCTTGTGCAAAAATACGGGCGGACTCTTCCGATTTTAAAAACTTTAGGTTATAAAGAAATTTGTGAATATTTTGATGGTAAAATATCCTTAGATGAAGCTGTCGAGCTGATAAAAAAACATACAAGAAATTATGCAAAAAGACAGCTGACATGGTTTAGAGCAAATCCTGAAATTCACTGGTATTATATCGATGAGATGAGTCAGGAAGAGATAGTCGAGAAAATAATAAGAGAATACAATGTTTGAATATGATGTGATTGTGGTCGGCGGCGGGCATGCCGGTTGTGAAGCGGCAGTTGCCGCAAGCAGACTCGGAGCAAAAACTCTTTTGATTAGTTTGAATATAGAAAATCTTGCGATGATGCCATGCAATCCTGCGATAGGCGGTCCTGCAAAATCAAATCTCGTTAGAGAAATTGATGCCTTGGGCGGTGTTATGGGAATAGCTGCCGATGCAACGTATGTTCAGCTGAAGATGCTGAATTCTTCAAAAGGACCTGCTGTTCGTGCTCTTCGAGCACAATCAGATAAGAAAGAGTATATGGCTTATATGAGGAATGTCCTTGAGAAAGAGACAAATCTGAGTTTGAAGCAGTGTATGGTTACAAAACTTCTTGCTAAAGACGGGCATGTCTGCGGTGTTGTTGATGAGTTAGGGCTTGAGTATTATGCACCGGCTGTTATATTGACAACGGGAACGTCTTTGAACGGAAAGATATTTATCGGATTTAAGTCTTTTTCTGCGGGACGACTCGGAGAATTTGCGGCAGTCGGGTTATCAGAGAGTTTGATAGAACATGGTTTTGTTGTCAAAAAACTGAAAACAGGAACACCACCGAGGGTTGACTCAAGAACTATTGATTACGACAAAATGAGTGTTCAACCCGGGGATGAGAATCCGAGTTTCTTTTCTTTTGAACCAAACAGACCAATTCGTCCTCAGATACCGTGTTATCTGACAAGAACAAATGAGAAAACTCATGAGATTATAAAGAGTAATCTTGATAAATCACCGATGTATGCAGGGTTGATAAAAGGTGTCGGACCGAGATATTGTCCGTCGATTGAAGATAAAGTCGTGCGATTTGCCTCGAATCCTTCTCATCATATTTTTATTGAACCTGAGGGTAAAAATACCTATGAAACTTATGTTCAGGGATTTTCGTCGAGTTTGCCCGCAGAAGTTCAGCTACAGATGATAAAGACTCTCCCTGGATTAGAGCATGTGCATGTTCTGAAACCTGCTTATGCCGTTGAATATGATTATATGCCTGCAGTGCAGCTAGAGCATACTCTTATGACAAAGAAGATGAGAGGGCTGTTTTGTGCGGGGCAGATTAACGGAACAAGCGGATATGAAGAAGCAGCTGCACAGGGGCTTCTTGCCGGGATAAACGCTGTCAGATTTCTCGGCGGTCAGGAGATGCTTACTCTTTCTCGAGATAGTTCTTATATAGGGACACTTGTTGATGATTTGGTAACAAAAGATATCGAAGACCCTTATCGAATGCTTACTTCTCGTTCAGAGTACAGACTTATTCTCAGGCAGGATAATGCTGATTTGCGTCTTACCGAGATAGGACGTGAAGTCGGATTGATTTCTGATGCGAGATGGCAGAGATTTTTGGATAAGAAAGAAAGCATAGAAAAAGAAAAACAGCGCTTTTTGACACAAAAGATTTCTCCTGATGAAGAGGTAAACTCTGTTCTCGCAAAATACGGCGAGAATATAGACAGAGGGGTCAGGCTTTCTGATATAATCAAGCGTCCGAATATAACTTATGATGTGTTGAAGGAACTTGATCCTGAAACGAAAAGGCTAAATCTTTCAAAAGAGATTGCTGAGCAGGTTGAGATTGAGTTCAAATATGAGGGATATATCAAACGCCAGTCACAGCAAGTTGAACAGCTCTCAAAGATGGAAAAAATAAAAATACCAAAAAATTTTGATTTTCAGTCTTTAGAGCATGTTTCTCAAGAAACAAAAGATAAGCTATCAAAGATTAATCCTGTAACACTTGCACAGGCTGCCCGTATCGGAGGGGTTAAGCCGGCTGATATTTCTGTGCTTGCCGTGATGATAGAAACGCATCGATACAAACTTAAAGTTTAGTTATACTGTTCTTTGAACTCTCGAGCCTGCTCAAGGAGTTTTTGAGCAAAGTTTTTACTGTCTTCGCTGAGATTACCGCCCGCTAACCAAGAGAGAGTTTTTATTCTTCCTTCGTCGCTCAGTGTTGAAACTTCTACTGTTGTTGTATTTTCTTTCTGAATTTTTTGTACATAAAAATGTTTGTGTCCCATTGCTGCGATAATCGGTTGGTGCGTTATGCAGAGAATCTGATGGTCTGATGATAGCTTTACAAGTTCTTCTGCGACAGCCTGCGAGGCTTTTCCGCTTATTCCCGTGTCTATTTCATCAAAGATAACTGTGTTTATTTTATCACTTTTGGCAAATATACTTTTGAGGGCAAGCATTATTCTTGAGATTTCTCCGCCGCTTGCTATTTTTGACAACGGTTTGAAAGGTTCGCCAGGGTTTGTAATGATTAGAAATTCGACATCATCAGCTCCGTTTTGATTTTTTTCCGTTTTGTTTACTTCGATTTTGAAGTCGGCTCTTGGCATTTCAAGAGAATGGATTTCCTGTTTGACAAGTTCTGAAAGATTCTGAGCAAGAGTTCTTCTGTTTTCTGATATTTTTTGAGCTAGTTTGTCTGTTTCATCTTCTGTTTGTTTGATGTTTTTCTCTAACTCCAAAATTTTTTCATCAGAGATTTCTACATCTTCGAGCTGGGATTTGTATTTTTCGTAGTTCGCAAGTATTTGTTCGAGTGTTGCTCCGTATTTTCTGCGTAGTTTATCGAGGAGATTGATTCTTTCTTCGATTTCTTCAAGCAGTTGAGCGTTTGTTTCGAGATTTTCCGAGTAACTCCTCAGCTCGTCAGCTGTTTCTTTCAGAGATATTGAGCTGTTTGCTATATTTTCCGCAAGAGGAGCAAGTCTTTCATCAAGATGAGAAGCTTTTGTAAGATCTCTTTCTATTGAATCTAGCAGGCTTATTATGCTGTTTTCGCTGTCATATAACGCATAATATCCTCCGTAGCTGACTTCTTTGAGAGATTCTGTGTTTACAATAACTTCACGTTGTTTTTTTAGTTCATCGTATTCATTTGTGTCTGTAATTTTGGCATTTTCAATTTCTTCTATTTGAAATTTGAGAAAATCTATTTGTGATCTTGCTGCTTCAAGATTTTCTGTTTTATTTTTGTACTCATTTTTTAATTTCAGAAGCTGTGAATATTTTTCTTTATAGTTTGTTATAAGTTGCTGATGTTCGGCATCGCCGTAGTTATCAAGTAGATGGAGGTGAGTTTTCGGGTTGAGATATTTGTAGGTCTGATGCTGGGAGTGGATGTCTATGAGCATATGCCTCAGTTCCTGCATAAAATTCTGTGTGACAAGAACTCCGTTGATACGTGTTTTTGTTGAGTTTTGAGTTATTTCTCTTGATATAATTATTTCATTGTCAAATTCAAGGTCTATATCATTGTTTTTGATGAAAGAGAGTATATTCATGTCATCAACTTCGAGAACCATTTCGATAAAAGCTTTTTCTTCGCCTGTTTTGATAACTTCTTTTGACGCACGTTCTCCTAACACTATATCAACTGCACCTATGATAATACTTTTTCCCGAACCAGTTTCTCCTGTTATGACATTCAGATGTTTATCAAAGTTGAGATGCAGTTTATCTATTAGTGTAAAATTTTTGATGAAGATTGATTTTATCATACGGCACCTTCCCTAGGAGATACTCCCCAGTGGAGTTTTTGGCGCAATACCGAATAAAAACTGTTGTTTTTCCTGTCTATTATAATCAGTTTTGCTTTTTTGGGGTGTTTTTTTATTTCTATTACATTTTTCTTGTCGAGTTCATAGTTCTTTTGACCATCAGCGGTGATATAGAGTTCTGACCAGTGAGAGTCTGTTTTTACAGTAATTTTTTCATCTCCCGGAATAACAAGCGGACGTGTGCTCAGAGAATGAGGACAAATAGGAACTATAACCATGACATCGAGGCAGGGAGTTACTATAGGGCCTCCTGCTGATAGTGTGTATGCTGTTGAGCCTGTCGGAGTTGATACAATCAGTCCGTCAGCAAGGTAGTCACAGACATGTCTGTCATTCAGATAAAGATATAGTTTTTCTGTTCTTGCGAGTGCGCCGCCTTTTATTACAACATCATTCAGGGCATTGAAGTTGAAACTCTCATTCGGGCTGTCAAATACATTTAGCATGAGTCTTTCTTCTATTTGGAAGTTGCCGTTGAACAAGCTGTCAAAGCCTTCTTTTATGTTATCCTTTGATAGTTGGGAGAGAAAGCCGAGTCTGCCGTGGTTTATTCCAAGGACGGGAATATCAAATTGGGCATAGAATCTTGCTATGCTGATGAGTGTTCCATCTCCGCCTATTGCAATAGCAAGCGAGATATCTCTTGAAAATTCTTTTGTTTTCTTTGTTCTTGATGGATATAAAGCTTGCAGCTCAACATTAACATCCCTTGATAGCAAATCTTTTTCCGCTTCCTGCGCAATGGTCAAAGATTGCGGGATTTCTGCATTGTATATTACGCTGATTTTTTCTATGTTAACAAAGTCATTATTTTCTGATTTTATAATCAATTTAGTATCTCGAATGCTTCATCTGCTACACTTTGTATTTTATCATCATCAAGAGAATTTGGCTCATCTGTTAAGTAAATCAAATATTCTATATTTCCGGCAGGTCCTTTGATTGAAGAATAAGTTAGATTTTGCGGGAATAGATTGATGGTTTTGGCATAGTTAATGATTGATTTAATTACATCTATATGTACGTTTTTGTCGCTAACAACGCCATTTTTGCCTATTTGCTCTCTTCCTGCCTCAAACTGCGGTTTGATGAGTGCAATCATTTGCTGTTTTGACAGCATTTTTTTTATGTTCGGAAGAACTTTTGTAATAGAGATAAAAGACAAATCCATTACTGCAAATTCTGCTTTTTCATCTGTTTCATTATATATGTCTTCAGTCTGACAGTTTTTTATGTTTATTTTTTCTATAACTTTTACCCTCGGGTCTTCCCTCAGTTTCCAAGCAATCTGTCCGTATCCTACGTCAACCGCATAAACTTTTATGGCTCCGTTTTGCAGAAGGCAATCTGTAAACCCTCCCGTTGAAGCTCCGGCATCAAGGCAGATTTTGTTTGAAAAATTTATGTTGAAAGACTTGATTGCTTTTTCCAGTTTGAAACCTCCTCTGCTCACATAAGGCATGGTTTGGATTTCAATATTCAAATCTTCTGTATCTTTGATTTGGAAACCTGCTTTAGTAATTTTTTCTCCGTTAATTTTTACATCTCCTGCCATTATTGCAGCTTGAGCTTTGCTTTTTGTTTCAAAAAGCCCTCTTTCAATCAGCAGGTTGTCGAGTCGTTTTTTTGTCATAACAATTTTGATATAAATTTTTTACATCGAAATTATACCAAAAATAATGCTGAAGGGGGTAAGCAAAAATTATTTTAGGAAGCTTTTGAAAGTGCTCATTGCTTGAGCATTTTTTGTTCTGCTGAGTTGACCTGCTTTGACAAGCTGTTCTTGAGGATTTACGCTTATTTTTTGAACAGCAGGTTGTTGAGCCATTTCTTTTTCTTCTTTTCTTTTTTGTATTTTTGCTGTTATTTTCTTTGTCAGAGGAGTCGCAATTACAGGAGTAATGTATCTGTACATAAATGCGAAGCACAAACCTGTTGCTGCGTTTCTTGCAACACCTTTTTTGAGGGCTGCGAAATCACCGTCTTTATAATGTTTTGCTGCCCAATCCAGATATTTTTTGCCTTTTCCGCCTTCATTTGCTTTTTCAAAGGCATCACCGAGTTTTCCGAACAATTTGAGAATAGGTTTATCAAGAGCGATAGCGCCTGCCGTCGGAATAGCCCATGTTATGGCGTTGTTTATTGCAAGAGGTTTTTTGTTCTTTTCTTCTATATTTTTATTAGTAAGAGTTTGTATGATATAGAATGAGCTGAGAACAGTACTTACACCGATGATACATCCCTGTCTGAGCCAGCCGGATTTTCCTGCGTCGGTAACTTTTCTTATAAATTTTTCGATACCTTTTGATTTTGCAACTTTTTCCAAACCGAGTTCTACAGTGTCGCTTAGTTTATCGCTGGCCTGTGATAGAACTTTTGGTACTCCTGCGAAGGTTACGTTGCTCTTATTTCGAGCAGACATGTTAGGTTGAATTCTATTTACTTGCATTAGCCTGCTCCTTTACTTGATTTTGTGCCGTTTGGGCTGATTTTTCTTCAGCTTTTTGAGTTTTTTTATGGTTCGGGAAAAGCACCTTCATAATTGGAGGAATCAGTGCAACAGTTAATGCTGCTCTGAAAGGAACCAATACCATTTGAGGGGCATATTCTGCAACGAGTTTGAAGTTGTCTGCGTATTTTGCCGCTTTTTTTGCTACCTCTTCTGAGGCGTCTTTTCCTGCTTTGAGATAACTTCCTTTCATAAAATCAGGATTATCTTTGAGTTTTTTCATTAATTTTTCTGCGCCTTTTTTAATTGGTGAGGTGATGGCAACAGTGAAGGCATAACCGATAGATGCTGAGGCAATGCCATGAACTGCTGCATACTGTGTATCTTTGTCATCTTTGCCTTTTCCTGTTGCCAGTATTGTCGCCGGTCTAAGGACTCCTGCCAAAATCAGAGCAGAAAAGGCTTCAACCATTGCCTGACTTTTTGACATTTTAGCAAAGCTTAAAAATGGTTTGCTTGTTAATATTTTTTGACCAACATTTCCTTGAAAACTTGTTGTGTCAGCATTTGTTGTATTTTTTGCACTAAAAAATCCGCTCGTACTCATACTTGCGGATTTATTATTATTTTGCACACTCTTATTTTCATTTTCAGCTCGCTTAATCACACTCTTTGGGCGATGCTTGTAAAATTCTGATTGATGTAGCCTCGTAGTCTGCATAATTTATATCCACCAACATTTATTCCCTACAACTATTTTAATATCAAACAAGAAAAAATATTGTTAGTTTTGCAAAATAGCTTTACAAAACTTAATAAATCTGTGTTTTACGGTTCTATCAGGACTTTTAGCGCTTTGCCTGCTTCTTGCATTTCGAGAGCTTTTTGTGTATCACGTAGAGGCATTTTTGCTGTGATAAGAGGTTTAAGGTCTATTTCTCCTGAGGCTATCAGGTTCAGTGATTTTTTGAAATATTCCGGAGTATGGTGGAATACACTAATTACACTGATTTCATCGTAATGTATTCTTCTTGTATCGACGGTAACGGTGCTTCCTGACTTGCATCCTCCGAATAAGTGTACAGTTCCTCCTTTGTGAACAAGAGAAAAAACCTGCTCCCATATCTCAGGTAACCCGACTGCTTCTATGACAAAATCAAGTCCTTTACCTTCTTTGCTGAAGTTTTTGACAAGTTCTTGCGGATTCGGGTTTTCTCTGAGGTTTATAACCTCATCAGCGCCTGCGAATTCTTTAGCCATCTTTAGTTTTAGCGGGTTACGTCCGGCTGCGATAACTCTTGCTCCTTTTGCTTTTGCAAGTTTTATGAACATTAGTCCGATAGGTCCTATACCGACTATACCTACTGTATCTCCCTTATTTATTCCTGTTCTTTCAAAACCATGAACCACGTTGGCAAACGGTTCTGTTAGTGCAGCTTCGGCAAAACTTAGAGTATCCTGGATTTTGTAGGTATTATATTTTGCTATTTGAGCCGGTACAAGCACATATTCAGCGTAAGCTCCATTTAGAAATTCAAGATTTTCGCACAGATTATACTTTCCTATTCTGCAATAGTAACAGTCATAGCATGGTGCGGAATTTGCACATACGACTCTGTCACCGGGTTTCAGGTGAGTTATGTTTTTCCCTGTTTTTTCAACTATTCCCGAAAACTCATGCCCGAAGCCTGACGGGATTTCTTTAATTAGGACGGGGTGTCCTCTTCTGAAGGTTTTTATGTCCGTACCGCAGGTTAGAGCAGCTTTAACTTTGACAAGAATTTCGTCGTCGTTTGGTTCTTTTATGTCAACCTGTTCGTATTTGAGATTGTTTGGTCCGTAGAATCTAATTGCATTCATTTTCATATTTTTATGTACGCCTTTAATATTTTTTTATTCAGTGTATCAGATATTGCATTGTTTATATTATCGAGAGAATATTCTTTTGTGAAGCCATTTACGTTAATTTTGCCATCCTTTAAAAGGGTTAAGGCTTCTTCGAGGTCAGAGCATGCCGGAGAATAACTGCCGAGTACAGTCAGCTCACGATAATAAATCTGGTTGTTAGCAAACCCGAGGTTGTCATCTGATATGCTTGCAAAGACAAGTATGACACCGCCGTTTCTAACGCATTTCAGTGCAAGGGATAGGGAGCTTTTGCTTCCCGAGGTAAGGAATACTATATCTGCTCCTGTTTTTTTTGTTTTCGATTTGAATTCAGACGAAGTTTTTTCATCGGAGTCTGATTTAAAAACATTGTCAAATCCGACTTTTTGGGCTAGAGCAATTCTTTCATCGAGAATATCGCATCCGCTGACTTTTGCTCCGTAGCATTTTGCTGCCTGCCCCATAAGAAGTCCTATAGAACCTAATCCTATGACCATGACATTGTCATTTTTCTCTGTATTTGCTCTTTTGATTGCTCTAAGGCAGCATGCAAGAGGCTCCATAAAGACAGAGGTTGAGTCGTTTAAATTCTGCGGTGCGTGGAACACAGTATTCTTGAGGTGGTCTTCGGTTATATAGATATATTCAGCAAAGCCTCCAGGAGTAATATTCGTTTTTTTAAATTTTTCGCACATGGAGTAGTTGTGTTTTCTGCAATAATCGCAATTAAAACACGGGATATGATGAGCAAGGACGACTTTATCTCCTTTTTTAAAGGAGGTGGTTGAGTTTATTTCTTCGATTGTTCCAAGAACTTCATGACCCAGAACTTTGTTTATGTGGGAACCATGCAGGAGTTTTACTATATCAGAGCCGCACAGACCGCAGCCAATGATTTTTATTATAGCTCCCATATCTTTCAGCGTTGGTTTTTGAAGGTCTTTTATATCAAATTCTTTCAGGTTTTTTACAACAGCTGCTCTCATTTTTTACTCCTCAAACAAAGATATTTTATTTTAAATAAAAATTTTAATCAATTTATATTAAAATGAAAAACAGAAATGGTTATCCTTTTTGAGGAATAAATTTATGGATAAAGAAGAACAGATGAAAATAGTCGAGGAGATGCAGAAGGTTGTTGCCCAGATGAAGCAGGATGATATAGATGATAATCCCGCATCTGCCGATGAATATTTTGTGTGCACATGCTGCGGAGAAGAGAAGTCTGTTGCAGGGTCTGTTATGTATGGTGACGGGGTTGTTTTATGCAATGATTGTGTACTCCTTGCCGAAGTAGGGCTTGCTCTCGGGAAAATTAAGGATGTTCAAGGTATTCTTGACTCGATGGAAGATGTTCGTTTAGAGAAGATGTGCGAGTTTATTAAACAAGACCAAAAAACTCATGAGAATTGATTTCTTAAAAACTCTTTAAACGAAGTATATGTTTTGATTAGAGAAGAGTGTATAATAATACAGAGATTATGTATTGGAGTTGAGCCGTGCAACTTGTTTCCGTAAATGAACTGGCTGATCAAAAAATTTTCTCTGTTGATTTGTATAATGAAGATGGCGAGAAATTGTTTAGTGCAGGAGAAATTATTACTCCTGGTAAGCTTATGCAGCTGAGGTCATTGGATGCTGTTTATTCAAAAGTTGACGGTGAAGAGGAGAAAAAAACGCTCAAGTCTGCCGGAGAGAATACAGATGATTTGAGTATTCAAGAAAAGGAGAATAAACCTTCTGATACTCTTAAAACCGGCACAAAAAAACAAGAATCATTGCCTGAAGCCGAAGAAGAGGATGAAACTTTTTCAAAAGATGAGTTTTCAACGGAAGAAGATGACGATGATGATGTATCAGATAATGTGCTGGAAATAGAAATAGACGAGCAGCTCTTTAATAAACAAATAAATCTTTATTCGATTATTACTCCTGAAAATCAAATAAAGATGAAAAAAAGTTTCAAACGGGCGATGAATGATTTCAAGAGAAAAACATCTGTAAAAAAGGTTGATTTGTTTTTGAAAACGAGAGATTTAATCCTCGAAACAATAATTCCCGTATTAGATACAATGATTTATAAGTCACAGTTGAAGATAATAGGCGAATATGATGATATTCACGGTTTGAATGTGGCGATTATGGCTGCTGCTCTGACAATAAAGATGAAAATGACAGAGTCAGAGGTGAATGATATCGTTCTTGCTGCTCTTTTGCATGATATTGGAAAAACCCGTATTGATGAGAGCATATTGAAGAAGACAAATCTTTCAACACAGGATGTGAATTTGCTCAACCTGCATACACAGATAGGTTATAAGATTTTGCATAAAGATTTTCATCTCTCAGAACCGATATGCAAAGTTGCTCTTGAACATCATGAGAATAATGACGGCTCAGGCTATCCTTACGGGATATCAGGGGATCTTATCGGTTTGCCGAGTCAAATTGTCAACATTTGCAACTTCTATGATAATCTGACTTCCGAACGTCTGAATTATCCTGTAAAAAATACCAAAGATGCTTTAAAGATTATACTTGAGATAGGATCCAAAAATTTCTTGTCAGGTATTTTATATACATTCATTAATATGACAAATTACAATGATTCAAGACCATTTAAGAGTTTTACGGAAGAGTGATATGAAAGTTGTTGTAATCGGTGCGGGATTAGCAGGCAGTGAAGCTGCTCTGCAGCTGGCAAAAAGGGGTATCGATGTTGACCTATACGAAATGCGTCCTGAAAATACAACAGGTGCTCATAAGACTGATAAACCTGCTGAGCTGGTTTGTTCTAACAGTCTTGGCTCAAATGATGTTCTTGTGGCAAGCGGTTTGTTAAAACAAGAACTGAGAATTCTTGAGTCTGAGTTAATAAAAACAGCTGATGAAGTGGCTGTACCAGCAGGCAATGCGCTTGCTATAGATAGAGAGCTTTTTTCATCAAAAATAGAAGAGAAAATAAAATCAAATCCCAAGATAAATTTTATCAGAAAAGAGATAAAAAAAATTCCCGATTCAACTACTCCTGTGATTATTGCAGCCGGTCCTTTATGCTCTGAAGAACTTTCAGATGATATTAAGAATTTTGTTAATAGTGAATATTTATCTTTTTATGACGCTATAGCCCCAATTGTTGAAAAAGAGAGTCTTGATTTTTCAAAAGCTTTTTATGCAAACAGGTATAATAAGGGAGAAGGGGCTTATATCAACTGTCCTATGAATAAAGACCAGTATTTGAAGTTTTATGATATTTTGATTAACTCCCCCAAAATAGAGCTTAAAGATTTTGAAAAAAAAGCAAAATTTTTTGAGTCCTGTCTGCCTATAGAAGTTCTTGCCTCAAGAGGCGTTGATACTTTGAGGTATGGTCCCCTTAAGCCTGTTGGCTTGGTTGATGACAGAACGGGTGAAAAAAATTATGCCGTTGTTCAACTCAGGCAGGATAATCTATGCGCAAGCCTTTACAATCTCGTTGGCTTTCAGACCAATTTGAAATGGAGTGCCCAGAAAGAACTTTTGCAATCAATTCCAGGCATGGAGCATGTCAATATTGTAAGATATGGAGTTATGCATAAGAATACTTTTTTGTTTTCTCCCAAGGTTCTGAAACGGACACTTCAATCGAAGAAGAGAGAGACTTTATTTTTCTGCGGTCAGATGACAGGCACGGAAGGATACACTGAGGCTATAGCTTCAGGGCTTGTTGCGGGAATAAATATGGCAAAATATTTGTCATCGGAAACGTTGATGGAGTTTCCATCAGAAACCATGATAGGAGCTCTTTTGAAGTACATAACATATGAAGGGCATGCTACTCTAAACCCTATAAACAGTAACTGGGGCATTATCAAACAGGATGAAGAAGTGAATAAAAAATTCAGGAAAGACAAAAAATTAAAAAATGAATTTTATTCACAAAGGTCTTTAAAATGCCTGAGAGCAATAAAATAAGCCTACTCTAAAATTTGTTTGAGTTTTACTTTATTTTTTGAGATATTAATATTTGCTTTTATTTTTTGGTATTTATCATTCAATAACCACGATGAAAGGAGGTTTTCCTTTTTATCTTCTTTTGAAAAGTCAAAAGAAGAAATGTTTTCCCAACTTTGAAAAAGAAAATTCAGAGCAGTTTCATCCATAAAATATCCAATATAAAACTATATTTAAATAATAATGTTTTTTTGAGAAAAAACATTGCCCCATATGGAGTATTTCTTAAATAAATAATTCGGTAAATTAGTTTGTTATTAGTGTATTGTGTACGATTGAAATTATTTGGAAAATATAAAATTAATTGTCAGATAGTTTTTTGTAAAAAAATCTTAATAATATATCTATTTTTGACAAATTTTTTTTTGAGGATTTTTATATATAAATGTAGGTTAGGTATAGGTTGTATATGCAAGTAAGTTCTATAAATAACAATTTGGGAGCAGTTAGAAATCAGTCCAAATCCACATTTGGAGAAAGTTTAACTGAAGTTTATCCGGAGTTGAAAGAACATCAAAAGGATGAGCTTTTACCGGATACTTTTTCAGAAAAAATGAGAATAAATAAAGAACAGCTTAAGCAGCTTCCGGGATATGTTTCACGTGGTTTGCAGGGGGATCCTGACGCAAACTTTTTTGAGTTTTTGAAAATAACAAAAATCCCTTATTTTATCGGCGGTCCTGTTCTTGCACTCATGTTTCTGGCAGGAAAAAACGGAAATAATATTACAGCAAGAAATGCAACAAATGCTGTTACAAAAAGAATAGCCCTTGGGGTTGCAATGTATTATATTGCAGCAACAGCCGCAAAAGCAGTCATTGATATTCCTCTGAAATCTTTCAGAAATATCGATATGAACCAGAAATATAAACATATGGTCGATTTAAGGGCTGATACTCCGCTGAAATTACCTGATAATCAGAAAGTTGAATATCATAACTGGTTAGAAAGCAAAGATTTTACAAATTTGGGACTAGCCTACAATTACCACAAGCCCGAGGCAGAAAAAATCAATTCTCAATTTGATGAAATAGCAAAAAGCTTCGGTGTAGATAACAAAACAAAATTAAACGATTCTGACACTGTTGTAGGTGAAAAAATCAAAGAAACTATTGCTATGGCAAACGGATGGAAATATATTATTACCGCTCCTTTTGTTATGACCGGTCTTGGACTTTCTTCTCAGAAAAGTTTCCAAAAAATAGGCGGTGATATGAATGGACACGGCATCTGGAGTGCAATAAAAGGACTCGGTAACAAAAATAAGAAACCAAAAATAAGATTTTTAGAGCTTAAAGCTTCTCTCTCAGAAAATTTGAAAAAACCTATAGTCGACTCGTTTAAAGAATTGTGGGGAGCAAAAGGAATAAAAGAAGGTGTTTCAAGAACATCAAAAATTCTTGGCAGAACGGCTATTTTATCATCTTTGATTCTTCCCGCCGTTGCTATTTCAACAATTCTTGCAAAAACGTCTCTGAAAAATCATAAATTTCAGGAACATTCCTCTGATAATAACGGAGGTGTTCAGAAATGAGTAATATGATTATTCAAAATTATACAGCTGATATAATCAGTCAGAGAAAAGCAGCCGCAAGTTCAAATGATCCTTCAATAGCGGCATTGAAAGTCGGAGCAAAGCCTCTCCAACCAAAAGGCAGATTGATACCTTCAAATATGTGGGAATCAACAAAATATGCAGTTAAGAAGCCATTTCAGGAAGCAAAGTTTTTTGTTGATGCCGCTCAGGGAAAAGGCAATGATTATTCTATAGGAAGAATAAATGACCTTGGTTTGAAACTTGGCAGTCTTGGAATTGCAGCAATCCTTGCTGCCAGTGCCGCATCTCCGTTTAAAAAAGGAATGGAGTTTGTAGGATTTGCCACATGGTTCGGATCTATGGCTTTATGGCCAAAGCTGGTTGGTTCTGCAGTTAAATTGACAAAAGGTTTTGACCCCAATCAGAAATATGAAGACAGCTATGGCAGAGTAAAACCGTTCTTCCAGGATCCTCAATATATTTGTTGGGAACTCTATGATAATGATAAACTTAATGAAGTTGGTGATAAACTTGGTATTCCGACAAATATAGAAAACAGAGAAGGTGCGATTAGAAGCAAAATGCAGCAAATTGCAACTCAAAGCAATACATGGACTATGTTAACAGCCGGTTTTGCTACTCCTATTCTCTCAAGTTTGCTTGCTGACCAACTCGGCAGCAGAGTTTTTGATCCGGCGGTAGAGAAATTTATGATTGCAAAAGCAAGAAGAGGTTTTGAAAAAGAACCGTCTTTAAACAAAGATTTCCTTTCTGATATAGATGTTACATTGAAAAATACTCCATATATCACAGAAGGAGCAAAAGATAATCTTATTAAGAAAATATCTTCTTCTATGTTAGGAACAAAACTTGATGATGAAGTAGGAAAAGAACTTGATCATCTTTTTGACGGTGCTTCTGACAGAATTAAAATTACAAAAGATTTGTATGGCAAAGTAGATAATCTTCTTGGCGTTACAGCTAACAGTGAAACTAAAAAAATGCTGAGAGAATTTATAAAAGGTCAATTAGCAGACGGCACAGAAGCATTCCTGACGAAGAAAGAGTTTTCTCGTTTCCTCAAAAAAGTAGTTATAAAATCTACGCCTGTCAAAGATATTGATAAGAGCGTTCTCCTCAAAACTGTTGCAAATGGGGTGTTTACTGACAGCAGGGAAATAGAAATTCCAGAACATCTGTATGATGATTTCAGAAATCTCTATAAAGTATCCGGTACGTATTATGACAGAAAGAAACATCTCTTAAAATTCTTATCTGCAACACTTAATGATGTAGACGGTTCAGCGACTGCAAACAACTGGAAGAAAGCATCTTCTCCGTTGGTGAAAGCTCTCGGATTCAGCAATGATGAGCTTCAAATTTTGGCTAATCAGAAAACACCTGCCAAAGCAGCTGATGATATTGTGACAAGAAGATTGAAAAAAATTGTTTCTTCTCCAGAACAATCAGCGGAAGCAATTAAAGGCATTGTTAAATTCTATTCTGCATCAACAGCAAAAGATATGAAATTGGCTCAGGAAGCTATGAGATATATAGACGGAACGGAAGAGTTGACGTTAAAACAGCTGAGACAACTTGAACAGCTTTCAGGTAAACGCTTTGGAACTCTTGAAAGCGGGTTTATAAGATCGTTGAACAGCGATAGAACTCTTGTGGCAAATAAAGTGTTCAATACTCACCTTTCTTTCTCAAGACCGATTACGGCAATGAACATTTTATCAAAGATTTCTGACGGAACAGATCCTGATATAATGAATCTTGTAAAAGAGGTTTATTCGCCTGTTGATTTGGCTGATAAACAAAAAGTGTCAAATGTCTCCAGAATGTTGAAAGATATTGTCTTCAACAATGAGGATGCCAGTTCTTTCTTCAATAAGTTTGAACAATACGATTTATTAAAACCGAAAGATAAAGAAGGCTTATCAAGGTTGATGGATGTTCTTTTTGCTCCTCTTAAACCTGAGATCAGACAGCATCTTTCAGCAGAAGTTGCTGATCAGATAGATGATTCAAATCTCATTATGAAGGTATTGTATTCATCTCTTGAAAATCCGATTAAGCCTGAATTGAACATGACTTCATTTGATGAATTGAAAAAAGTTAAGAATGTTAAACTTCTTGAGATGGCTAAAGATTACATAGGTCTTGAATTTAGGAATGATTCAGATGACACTATTAAAAAATTCTGGCAATATCTCTCAGATAATGGCAAATTTAAAGACTTCTTTGTTTTATTAAAACAGGAAGCCTCAGATGTCGGCGAACTGGAAAAACACTCGGATAAATTTGTTGATTTCTTCAAAAAGAATGCAGCAAGACTCTGGTGGCAGACAGGTCAAAAGGTAGAAGGTAACACAGAGATGGTTAAAGAATTAACACAGGTTGTCAATTCTTCAATGAGCGGATTTAAACGCTTTACTATTAATGATGCTACGATGTCTGCAGGTTTAGGCTTGGTTGATTTTGTCAAAAAGGCTGCAAGTGATACTGTATCATACAAAATATGGTTAAAACGAGCAGGCATGGCTGCAGCGGTATTAACTGGAGTTACAGCAATAGGTATAGCTCTGATGGGAAGAAAAAATAAATTTAATACTGATGTATATGAATATAAAAGGGAAGGAGTAAACAATAATGCTAAATAATATTTCTTATATTCCTTCTTATTATTCAAGCAATATGTTTCAGAGCAATCTGCAAACAACAACTCCTTCATATCAGACTGTTAGTATGACAAATCCTCAGACGCAAGCATTCTATTCGATTCCTGCTATTACGTCATACTATCAACCTCCTGTTCTTGCCGAACAATATAATAAACAGGTTGCAAACAATGCTTATTCGAATACAGTGCAGCCTGTTGCTTCAACATCTGTTACACCTCAAAAAAAGATGTCACCACTGCTGGAGAATTTTATGAAAACACAAAGACCTGACGGCGTTTCACAGGTAACTCTTGAGCCTGAGAAAAAGTCAGCAACACCTTATAAAAATCATCTGAGAACACTCTTCCAGAATAATGAAGCTGTTATTTATGCAATGATACCGAGAACTTTCAATGCAAAAGATACAAACGGCGATGATGTAATTGACGGTGAAGAAGAAACAGGTACTTTTATTAATGCAATAGAACGTCTTGATGAACTGGTAGGATATGGAGTCAATACAATTCATATGCTGCCGATTCATGAACCGGGCAAAGAGGTAGCTCTCGGAACGGCAGGTTCTATTTATGCGCCTAAAGATTATTTGGGAATAGATCCAAAGCTGGATGACCCGAATGACCCTCGCAGCGTAAAAGAAGAAGCAAAACAGTTTATAGATGAATGTCATAAACGCGGTATCGCCGTAATGATTGACTTACCTAGCTGTGCTTCTGTTGATATGTACAAAGCTAAACCGGAGCTGATGGCAACTGATGAAAAAGGTAATCCTAAGACACCTCAAGGCTGGGATGACATCAGAATGTTTGACCCTTGGCAGGATGAAAGCAAAAGAGTTTTGAATAAGGAACTCGTTGATTATCATAAAAGAGTAATCGACCTCTATCAGGAACTTGGCATTGACGGAATCAGAGCCGACGTTGCAAGGGCAAAACCTGTAGAATTCTGGGATGAAATCATTCCTTATGCAAGAAGCAAAGATCCTGAATTTGCATTCCTTGCAGAATCTTATACATACGAAGATGCATCCCCGATGTTGAATATGCCTAAAGATAGACCTGAAGATTTGCTTGCCGCAGGCTTTGACTCTTATTATGGTCAGTATCACATATTTAACGAATGGAAAACAGGCAAGGAACTGAATGATTATGTGATTGAAAATCTTGAGATGTCAAAACGCCTTCCAAAAGATAAGTCGCTAATAGGTTCATTTTCCACACATGATGATAAGAGCCCGATGACAAACGGCGGTGCCCCTTATTGCAATATGACAACAGGGCTTCAGATGACTCTTCCTATGACAAACCCGTATTTTGTAACAGGGTTTGAATCAGGCGATCGATATGTGTATAAATTCAGAGATAAAATAGCAAGAGAATCTGATACAGGCAATCTGAAGTACTTTGTTCACAATGAAAAGCTTGATTTATTTAATAAATCAAGAAAACCCGGCGGAGAAAATCCTGAAATCGGTGAGTTTATGACAGCTATGTCAAAAGTCAGAAAACAGTATAATGATATTATCACCAAGGGTTCATTCATACCTCTGGATGAAAAAAGAGGAGATGGAGAAAAAATTATCTCTTATGCAAGAAGTTTGAATGGGAAAACTCTCTTGATTTTAGCAAACAAAGACGTAAATGCCTCTCATAAAGCAAGCGTTACCGTTCCTGGGTTGAAGCAGGATCAACAGCTGAATGATTTGGCTCCCGTTTATACAAAAGGTGATAATATTTCAGCCGCAGAAAACAGAGTAGAGTTGGAATTGGCTCCAGCCAGTTTCCATGTTTTCGAAATAAATACTCCAAACATAGAAAAAGAAGCTAAAGGTGTTTATAAACAAAATTTATAGAAATTAATAATAAAATGTAATAATTTCTTTAAAAAACGGCAATTTTTTTTCATGTTTTACGTTATCACAATTATAGGGAAGTGTATAAAAAGGGAAGCTCTATGTTTTATGTATCATCAATAAATGCTGTAAATCCAAATAAAAATAAATCTTTAACAACAACAAGACCTGATAAAAGACAGTCAATAGGGTTTAGCGGTCATAAGATTGTAGAAAACGACCATGGAGAACGTTTATATAACTTCTATCTTCCTAATGCAAGATATAATGATGCAAAAGTAGAGCTTGTAAGACTTCTCAAAGATAAAAACGGAAATATAATTGACGTTGAAAATATCAACGAAGACGGTACCGGCAGAAAATATCAAATTCCTCTTGATAGAAACAATAAAGCCGTATTTAACCCGAAAGACAGTGATGTTTATCTCGGTCCAGAGGATGACGATTTTATTCTCGGATATAGATTTATTATAGATGGAGAACCATATACCGATAATCTCCAAAATGCGACTGTTGACGGAGAAACATACAATATAGCTCAGGAACTTTATGCATCTTCTCTCAAGGGACCTCAAACGATGTATCATGTTGTCCCCTATAATATGAATCCGAAAGGCGAAAACAAAAAGGTCAGAAAAATTGGTGAAGATGACTTTATAGAGTTTAATACGAATAACTGGCGTTCTACTCATTATACAAACTACGGCGGAACAATCAGAGATATTGCGGATGCTGTTCCTTATATTAAATCAGTCGGAGCAAAAAATATCATGACAACTCCGCTGTTTGCATCAGGTCCTCTTCCTATAGGATATTGGACAAATAATGCTTATCAGCTGAAGCCGTCGCTCGGTACCGAAAAAGATTATAAGGACCTTGTCGTTGATTTGTATAAAAACGGAATGGGCTTGATTCTTGATGGTGCTTTTGTCAATGAAGGTTTAGAGGGAATACACCTTATCGACGTTCATAAATATGGAGCAAATTCTCCGTATTATAACTGGTTTGAATTTTTTGGCAACGAAAATGAACCTATAGGATACGGCGTTTTACCTCTTGATGAAAAGGCTAAAGATAACTGGGATATAAGAATTATCAACAGTCCGAGAGTTTGGAATGTCGATGAAAACGGTATGCCAAGATCAACACATGGTGAGAAAAACGAAAGTTATGACCCGTCGCAACCGACTTATATTCAACTGTTTGACAGAAGATTAACCTCTGCAGAACAACTCGACAGACAAAAATTGTTTGATAAATATGATATTGCAAATGTTGAAGATCCGAATGAAATAAAAGATTATATGGATGGAGTACAACCATACAAATTTCAGGTGTCTCCGGAAGAGTTAGAGCAGAAATTCAGAAAATATGATGATTCTGATGAGTTCAAATACTCTCTTCTTGATTGGAATAAATTTTCATTGACAACTTCAAATAAAGACAGAAAAGCCAATCTCTGGGTCGGAAACAAGGATATTGCAAAATTAAGATTTATGACTCCTCAAGATAAACTTTCCGATGTATATGAAAATGCCGGCGGTGGAGAAGCAGGTGCTCTGAAAGTTGCTGCAGTCAAAAAAGCTGAAAAAGAAGTTCAGGATTATATTGTTGGCATAGGAGAATATTGGACAAGAAAAACATCAAATATTATTAATTCTTATAATGCCCAACAGCTGCATGGCGCAAAGACGGTCGATGATTATAAAGCTAAAATCAAAGAAGCTGTAGAAAAAGGGAACCTCCCTCAAAGTGTTTTATCTCTCTCAAATCCATCCGATAAAACTCTTGAGAACTATATGAGCGGTGATTATGATTATTACAATATTCCTGCTCCTGTTGCTTCTATCGAAGAAGGGCTAAAAGCCTTCCCTCTTGAAGCTATAGAATTTTCTCCTGAATTAACATCAATTCTCGGTTCACCGGTCTTTAAAGAACTTGCAGAAGACAGAATTTATAACGGTGCTCTCAAAGCAAAAGCAATAGAAGTTCTGGAGTTGCTTGACCGTTCTGATAAAACCGGACGCAGACTATTATCAGGTAATAAATTGAATTATAATAACGCAGAAGTGTATGATTTGATTTCTGATGATATTACCAAATTTCTTATTGTTAATGCGTTGACTGATTCATATTTTGACAATGATGACCATCAGGATGTACAGAGATTGAATCAAATAGGTCTAAATAGTCTTGATATTAACGGTTCTACTCATGAAGAAGTTGCAAGAAAACTTGTTGCTCGCTTGGAAGAAGGTTTAAAATCAATAAATATAAACAAACTTCAGCCTTATGTTGAATATCTTGAAAAAGATGTTATCAAAGGAGCTAGTGCCGATGATTTGAGAGTAGCCAAACTCCTTGCAGATAAAGCTCAAGCAGGTCTGAACTGGCGTATTGACGCAGCGAAAGATATTGCTGATATAGAAAGTATCGGGACAAAAGCAAATTCTGAAGAATGTATGGATTCAATAATCAGCTTCTGGAATAAATTTAACAAAGGAGTTGATAAATACAATAAACATGCTTACAAAATCGGTGAATTCACGGATGCAGGAATATTAGCTTCAGGCTCACCCAAATATCCTAACGCCGGAACTGTCGAAGAAAAATTTGTAGAGGATTCCGGATTTACTACTCAAACAAACTACAATTATCAATACTCGATTTTACACGGAATATACGGAGGATTCCCGGAACTTGGTAGCGGTGAAGGCGGATACAATGCGCCTATAGGTAAGTTGACAGAAAAACTCCTCTACGCCTGGAATGGTACACCCGGATTTTTGTTCAGCGGACCGAAATACAACGTCAATAACTCACACATCGCAGGCGGCAACCATGACAAACCAAGAATTCATCATGGGTTTGCTCTGAATACCAAACTGGCATATTCAAATTATATGGGCAGCAAGCTTGAACCATCAGTTACCGATGAACTCAAAGATATGATGGAAGGTTCTGAGTTCTATACTCCTTATATCGAAGAAGCTGTCAGAATTAATGATGAAATATCAAAACTATACGAAAAAGAAAAAGAAGGAGAACTGACAGGCGAACAAAGAGCTCACCTTGTTAACCTTAAAGAACAGGAACGTCTTTCAGTCGGAAACAGATTGTTCAAAATTGTATCTCCGGAAGCTCTTGCTATGGAGGCTGCAATTTTAGATGCCGTAAAACAAACACTTCCTGAAAACACTCCTGATAAATATATGACACAGTTTATACAAACTGTTGATGATTTGGCAAAGACAAGAAATAACGGTGAATATTTTGCCGTTAGAGGATTCCAGGATAACTGGAAAGATATCCTCAATGCAATGCCTGAAGGTGAAGCTAAGGAATTTTTCTCAACAAAAGTGAAAGAAGCAGATGTTGAAGAAGCATTTTTGAAACCTGCTATGATAAAAGGCGATGCAATGTATTTCTTAAAAGCTCTTCTTCCGGGAACTCCGACATTGTTCTCAGGTGATGAACTCGGATTGACAGGTTTTGAATCAAAATCCAAAAACCAGTATCTTCAAAACAGAGGAAGAGGCCGCTTTGAATATATAGGCGGAATGGTTGAGGCCGAAAACAGAAACAGAGAAAATTCTGAATATAGAAAATATGCTGAAGAAAATGTAAAAGAAGTTTCAAGAGCTCTGAATTTGAGATTGGATGGAAGCTTGTCACCTCTTGTTGATGGCGAAACAATTGTTTTGAAATCTCCTGCTAATCCTGAGGCAGACGGTTTTGAAAATCATGGACATCAGCATGATCAGAGGGTGTTCGGTCTTTACCGTTACAATGATAAGACGGATGTAATTGCTCTTGCAAGCAATGAAGGATTCTCGGATACAAGAAGAGTCAACCCTCAAAAAGTTACTCTCGATAAAATTGATATGTCTCATGGATATATCAAGCCTACTGCTTCTGATAAGAAAGATAAATTCGATGTTGGTCTTCCTTTCAAACTCGAAGAAGGCACTGTTTATGTTGATGCATACAACCCTGATAGCAAAACAGAATATATCGTTAATAAAGACGGTGATATTGTAAATAAAGAAGAAGGAAAACCGATTGAGTTTAAAGAATTTCTTATTCTAATGAGAAAAGCATAGAGAAAAAGAGGTATAACTGATATCAGCTATACCTCTTTTTTTGTATATTTTTTTTAATAAAGCTTTTAATCATAGCAAATAATTTTATGTTTGCTTTTTATATATTTACACTGTAATAATATTTTTGTATAAATTCTTGAGAGGTGTGTATGTTTGTAGATAACGAGTTAAGAGAACGCTTATTTTTTAATAAAAATCATAACAAATTATCAAAAACTAATGATATAAAATCGTCTGATAACTCTGTATCAACACCTCTTTCTCTTTCGAATAATATTCCTTCTTCTGCTTTTCGCCATAATATTTTATCTTTCGGGCGCAGCGTAGAAGAACACAACAGCTGGGAACCACGCCTAAATTCTGATGGTACTGCTGATTTCAAACTGTTTTCTTTTCCTGATGCGAAAAAAGTTTATATAGAAGTTATGTCCGGTAAAAAGAATGCGGCGAATTTTGATAATATTGATGAAAGAGGAATAATCGTAGAAAATTCAGAAGACGGAGATGTCAAAATAAGCCCTAAAGATAAAAACTCAAAGATTTATGAGATGACAAACAAATCTGACGGTGTTTTTTCTGCTCATGATATTCCTGCTCAAAAAGGTGACAGATACAGATATCTGATAGTCAAATCAGATGGGGTTATTGAAAAGGTGAAAGACCCTTATGCTCAAAAACAAGAGCATATTATGGGATGGTCAACTTTATATGACCATGGGGAATATAAATGGAAAAATACTGACTGGATAAACGGCAAAGACCCTCGAAGAATAAGCAGAAAAGTCGGCACAGGCATGCAGGGAGTCGGAGCTCTCAGGATTATGGAAGTAAATATTCCTACTCTGACCAAAGAAGGTGATTTTGAATCGGCAAAAGCAGCTTTTGAAAAAATAGCCAAAAGCGGTATTGCAAATACCATCGAAATAATGCCGATAGACGGTACCTATTCAAAGGGCTGGTCTTATGACGGGGTTGATAAATTTGCCGTAAATGAAAAGTTGGGAGGCCCTGATAAGCTAAAAGAACTCATTGACCATGCACACGGTCTTGGGTTGAATGTGATAATGGATATTGTTCCGAATCATATGGGACCAGACGGCGATATGCTTGCGAGAACAGGTCCTTATGAAAAAGGGCACGGAGCCTTTGGCGCTGTATTCAACTACGAAGGCGATGACAACAGATATGTCAGAGATTGGATATCAAATCTAGGGCTTCATTGGGTAAAAAATTATAAAGTTGACGGGCTCAGGTTTGATATGACAAAACCTATGTATATGGGGTCTGATTTTACTCTAAAGCAGATGGTTGCAGAGTTGAACGAACACTATCCGGATACATTTTTGATTGCTGAAGACGGAGATGGAAACCGCAAGAAAATAACCACTCCTCAAAGACCTTCAAATATAAGCCATGAAAATTATATAAAACAGATAGATAATGATGTTGAAAGGGTAAACAGCAACTGGGGGATTCCTCCGTTGAATGAAATCGGTTTTGACAGTGAGTGGGATTTTGTATTTTTCCATTCTCTTAATCAGATGATAAAGGGAGATGGAAATATGTATGAGTTTGATTCATCTCTGAAAAATTCAACAAATCGTGTCAAATATATGATGAGCCATGATGAAATAGGAAATATTGATGGAACAAGACTTTTGAGCAAGATTTTTACGCAGCGTCTTAATCTTTTCTATAACATCAAGGGACATTCCAGTTCGGAGGTCGGTCAAAGAGCGGCTCAAACAGGACAAAGAATTATTGAAAATCTTGTTGCGGGAAATATTACAAATTCTGCAAAATGGGAAGCTTTTTTGAAAGATAATGATATTATTAACTTCATTCCGATGAATGTAGTGAAAGATGCTTTTAATGCATCTGTAGCGTTGCATAAACTTGCTCTTGGAACGTCATATTCGATTCCAGGACCAAAGATGTTCTTTCAGGGAGATGAAAAAGGTTCTTTAGTTCCTTTCAAATTTTTCAGGGAAACATCAGACTATTCAAAGATGACTCCGGAACAAAAACTTGCTGAAAGGGAGAAATCAATCAAAGAAAAAGGTTATGATATTGCAACTGCATATGAGGATTGTTTGCCAGGAAGAATAAAATATAATCCTTATTATAAAGCTATATTCAGCCAGCTTGAACGCTTCGGCAATGATATGAATGATTTGGTCGAAAACAGCATGGCGTTGAAATACGGTTATATTCCGAACAATGGAACTGTTATACAAGATAGTGTTCATGCTCATCATGTTGTGAAAGACGGCGAAGAATTTTTTGTTGTCAAGAATTTTGACGATAAATTTTATAGTAATAACTTGAACCTAAAATTCCCGCAAGGAGTCTGGCAGGAGGTTATTAACAGTGATGACATCAAATATGCGGGTTCAGGAAAACACATGAACAGAAGTGCAATTAATTCTGATGGAAATAATTCATCTTCTATTTCTTTATCAGCAAACAGTATTTCTTTCTTCAAAAAAGTCGGATAGTTCATATAAATAAAGTAGACATTTTTCGCTCTCATGTGGTATCATCACGATGAAAGCGAAATAATAAACATTTATTTTGTCAGAATTAGTTAGTTTATGAGGATAAAAAATATGAAAAAAGTTGCACTATATTTTGTACTGGCAACGCTGTCTTTGATTATTGCTCTGGTGTCATCAGGGTTGATTTTGAATGCGATATATACATATCAGGCTCAAAATCCAGCAGTGCCGAAGGTTGAGCTGAAAGAATCAGATGAACAGGCAGGTGCCGGAGATACAAAACTCCCATCGGAATATAAAACCGGTGTTTCTTATGAAAAAGCAATGAAAGAGAACAAACTTGTCGTTATTGATTTTTATGCCGACTGGTGTCCTCATTGCCAGAGACTTGCTCCAATCTATGATGAAGTCAGCAAAGAATTCAAAGGCAAGGTTAACTTTGTCACAATCAACTCTGAAGATGCAAAAAATCAAAAGTTGATGGAAGAATATCAAATTCAATACTTCCCGACTGTTTATGTAGTTAATCCGAAAACAAACAAAAAAGAACAGATTGATTCAAGTTTGATTTTTGACAAATCAACATTTGAAGATAAAGTACAGGAATATGTTGATAACGAATTTTAAGCTTATTTAACGGATAAAAAAAAGGAGCCTCTCTTATAAAAGAGGCTCTTTTTTATTGTAGTGGTCTGTTGTATTAAAGAATATTGCTTAATGATACATCATAAGAAACTCCCAGAGCTGTTCTGACATAATTTTCAGCTAATTCTTCCAGTTCAGAATCGCTTGCTTCAGGATTTTCTTTTTCCAATTCTTCAAGTGCATATTCATATGCAGCTTTTATTTGTTGTTTATCGTCTTCTGAAAATTCCGTTTCTTGGGTATTATCGTTATTTTCTTTGTTAGTATTCGTTTTTGATGAATCATGTGATGTTATATCTTTGAGCAATTCATCCATCTTTTGCTTCAGCGGATCTTCTTCCTCTTCAAGACCGCCGACAGGCGCAGTACCCATATTTCCGATATCAGTTGTGATACCGCCTAGAATTTCGTTCATAAACAACTCATCTGTTTCAAGAGCTGCGTTGCCGTTGGCATCTGCGATTTTGATTTCGCCGCCGTTTGCATCTTTGAATGTCATAACTGTTATGGCACCGTTTGTAACGTATCCATCGCCGCCGACTGCAAATTCATCAACACGGTATTGCGCCGATACATATTCTGTTGAAACGGTGATACCTTTTGAACTGAGAATGCCTTGCAGTTCATTTATGTTAACTGTTGCTCTTCCGCTGCCATATAGAGCTTCTGCAATTGTCTGCTGCATTGCCAGGTCAGCTTGTGAGTCAAATGTGCTCAAGCAATCCTGAACAATATTTGGACTAAGGTCATTGAAATATTTTCTAAAGTTTTCATAACCGGTGTTTGATTTATATTTGTCTTTTAAACCTGCTGATAGGAATTGTCCTGATCCTAGCGATGTTGATTGTGAGCCTGTTGAACTTGAACTGTTTTTGACTTCGTTTTCATAGTCTTCTACAGCTTGTTCATACTCTTCCTGAGAGCTGTAATCAGCCGGATCCGGCGCTTCGATGTTTTGTACATTTCCTGTTGCTGCTGCTTCAAAAATACGCATGTTAATATCTCCTTTATTCGTATAGTTAAAAATTATCTGAACTTATAAACTAAATCCGTTGCCATTGCCGCCCATTGAAAGATATTCACATTTTTCAAGAGGGAAGTCTTTTAGTGAGCTTATTTTTAGAGGTTCTTCGCTCAAACGGCCGTTTCCTTTGATTCCTAATTCATATTTGTCGATGATAAAATCTTTCATTTTCATAGTTATACATCCTTTATTGTTTACTACATATATATATAAAGTATATATTATTTAAATAATTTCTTGTTTTTGTATATTCTGTTACAAAAATTAATAATTTAATAAAATTACGCTACAATCCTTGTATATTCACCATTTAGCTGTTGTGAATAGTTGCTTAGAATTTCATCTTCAGCCTGATTTTCTGCCTGAAGTCTGGCTTCATAGGGGTTTATGTTCGGGTTGTCTTCAAGAATTTCTCTGTAGAGTTCTTCTATTCTTTCACGACGTATTTCATCAATTTCTTGTTTGGATATTGATTCCGCTTCTTTGGAGGTATTGTCGTTGTCATCTTTAAAGAAATCAGAAATATCAGGTTGTTGCAGTCCTTCTTGAGGATTGTTGTTTGTATTCATGATTTCAGTGTTGATATCTGTGAGCAGTTCATTGAAGAATAATTCTTCTGTTTCGATTACACCATTGCCGTTTGCGTCTGCTATTTTAATTTCTGCACCGGTTGATGGGTCTGTGAATGTAAATATGGCAATTGCTCCATGGTTCATGCCGTTTGTTTCGTTGAAGAAATCAACTGCTACTTCGCTTTTTTTGCTTGTAACCTGTATGGTTTTTCCGTTGATGTTAATTGTGCCGTTCAGTTCATGGTTGTTTATTCCCGTTCTGCTGCCAAAGTATGCGGCTATATCTTTTTGCAGCTGGTAATCAGCTTCGCAGTCAAAGCTGCTGATTAATTCTTGTTTAATACTATCATCAAGAGAATTGATAATTTTTTTTGATGTTTCCATGTCTTTTGAGAGGTGTACTTTTCCGGAGCTTATATAATCATTGCTTTTTAGTTGCTGAAGTTTTTGATTTTGTTGTTGAAGCTGTTCTTCGTCTTCGTATTCATACTCGCTGCTGCCAATATTCGCATATGCGCCCACTACGCTTACTCGTTTTGCCATAGAATTTCTCCTTTATTCTGTATATATATATATAAAGTATATATCCGAATAAATATTTCAAATGTTTATATAATTGTTACAAAAAGTAATAAATCCTTCTTTTATAGGTTATATAAATTTCTTACGGGTATTAAAATTACATAGACAGCTTAGAGGTCTTGTTTATGAAAGTTTTGTTATTATTTCCCCCTCAGTGGACTCCGCTCAGCCCTCATTTTGCCATTCCTTCATTGAAAGGTCAGCTTGAGCATAATGGTTTTTCAACAAAAGTATTTGATTTAAATATAGATTTTTACAATAAAATTTTGAACAAGTCTTTTTTGATTAAATCTATAGACAAGTCATCAAAGATGTTTCAGGGGTTATTGAAGGATATTTCGAAATATCATTCTCCGACCAAACAATTTGCGGATTATCCCTTCAACATTCAGAATAAGATGTTGAAGTATACAAAAATAAAAGAATATTTAACAAAGAAAAAGTATGAACTTGAGAACATTCCTGATTTAATACATGAAGCAGTATCAATTCTTAAGGATGAGAAAGATTTTTATAATCCGGATTTATTAATCAGAGCGTTGAATATTATTGATGCAGGTCTTGATATTGCATCTTTGCCTTATACGCCTACCTCCATAACATTTGATAACTATGCTAATCCTTTGTTTAAGTTGACTTATGATAATATCAAATATTACTGTTTTGATAAGGATACAAACATCTTCATTGAATATTATGATGAGATAGTTGATAATTTGCTTGAAGAAGATGTTGACTATATAGGAATTTCTATAAACTCATCAACACAGATTGTCGGAGGTCTTACGCTGTCACATCTTTTGAAGAAAAAAACAAAAGCGCATGTGAATATCGGAGGGAATTTCTTCGGTAGAGTTATAGACAACCTTGCAAAAGAAAAAGAATTTTTTGAACTCTTTGCTGATTCGGTTCTGGTGGAAGAAGGAGAAAGACCTGTTGTAGAATTGGCGCGAGCTATATCAGGAGAAATTCCGTTTGATAATGTTCCAAATCTTGTCTTCTACAGAGATGGTGCTCCTGTTATTACGAAAAAAGATATTCCCATGAAACTTGATGATATGAGTAACATATCTCTTGATGGTTATGATTTGAGCAAATATTTTTGTGCTGATATAGTTATGCCTGTTCAGTCGAGCAGAGGGTGTTACTGGAGAAAGTGCAGTTTTTGCGATCAGGATTTCGGTCAGAACTTCAATGTAAAACATACTGAAAAGTTTGTTTCTGAACTCTCTGAAATAAAAGAAAAATACGGAATAAGGCATTTTGAGTTTATTGATGAGTCAGTAGGGCCTTCTTATATGGAGGGATTAGCTGATGAGCTTTTGAAAAACGGTGTTGATGTCAAATATTTTTGCAATGCAAGACTGGAGAGAGCATTCAGCAAAGAAATTCTTGAAAAAGCTTACAAAAGCGGATTGTCAATGATTCTCTGGGGTTTTGAGTCCGGTTCAAATAAAGTTATGGAGTTAATCAACAAAGGTATTGATATCGATAAACGTTTTGAGATTTTGAAAGATTCAACAGATGCAGGGATATGGAATTTTGCTTTTATTTTCTTCGGTTTCCCTGCAGAAACAGTAGAAGATGCAGAAAAAACCATCAAAATAATATGCGATAATGTTGATGTTATACACTCTTATGGACGAAGTGTTTTTACGATGGGCAAACATACAAAATTGAGAGAGGATCCTCAAAAGTACGGGATTATATCAATAAAAGAACAACAGCAGGAATTTGCACCGTTCTATGACTTTGATAGTGTTGGTATGAGCAAAAAAGAACTGCATGATGTGATAGCAAAATGTACTCTTGAATGTAATAAGGCCTATGACAAACCGTTGTGGATGTATTTGAGGTTCAGAGAACTTTTATTCTTGTATGTAGCAAGATACGGTGTTGATTGGGTTAGAAAGTTTAAATTTAATGCGTAAAACTAGGAGATATAGAAGATGTTTTTTGGAAAAAAGAAAGAAGAAAATCTGACAAAAAAAATAGAAGAAGACCGTGAAAAAATCAAAGAAACCATGGCTGCAAATTTGAAAAAACTTAATTTTACAAATATGGAAATTAATGAAGTTATGGAGTTGATTGCAGTTGCTGAAACAAAAATTCAGATTTTGAAAGACAGTCTGATTGGTTCAAATATCAATAATGACGACCCGACTCCTCAAATGAAGCAGGTTCATGATGAAATTATGGCAATTCAGCAGCAACTTGCCTCTGATATCAAGACAAAGGTTGCTCAAATAAGAGAAAGAAAAGCAAATCGCTAATTTTGAGAGTGTCTGATTTCTTTGACAAAATCAGGTTCTTTGACTTCTGAAGACGTATACAGATATAGACTTTCCTGTTTATTTTGGTCTGAAACTTTCAGCAGAAGATCTGTTTTTTTATCTCCGTCCAAATCACCGCACCAAATCAGGTCAATATCTTGAGCCAGTTCGCCGGTAGATGTTATTTGGGCTTCCTTCAAACGTTGTTCTCCTGAATCAAGGACAAGTGATACAGTCATTTTTGCTTCTTGTTCTTTTTTGCCCGGGTATATTTTACGCTCGATTGATTTGCTTATTTTAAAGAGATACCCTTCGATATTGAAGATTGTTGAAATTCCTGAATCTTTTTCATTTTTTTTGAAAAATACTGTTTGAGGATTTTTTATATTTAATTCTGTATCGACAACAAACGCCTTTGTATAATCAACAGGGCAGCCTTCATATGTAAAAGAGTTTCCCTGTTGTGTTTTGAGGTGTGATTTAATAACATTTGTCGAATTTTTTGCACCGACACAAACAACATAAACTTCCTTTGTTTCTTTGAGGAAGAAATTTTTTTTGATGGTATCTGACGTTGTCACAAACTGCTGTGTGACGAACAGTTTGAAATATCCCAGTATGCTCAGAGGAATGGCAATCGCAAGTATAATAAAAATATTTCTTCTCATATACAATCTCCTATGTTGTTATGTTTTTACAATACACTAAATATGTTTGATTGCATAGAACAACAAAATAGTGTAGAGTATGTTTATGTAAAAGTTTTATGGCAGGGCATTTTATGTACCAGATTCTAAAAGATTTTCAACTTGTAATTTTCGGTTTGGTTCTCGCTTTAGGGTTGGTTGCGTGTTCAAAAACAGCATCTGATAATCTTGCTAAAGACGGGATAACTGTTACCGGGTCTGCTTATCAGATAGTAAAATCCGATTTCGCAAGCTGGCAGTTCAACATTGTTTCGAAAAATGCGAACAAGGCGGCTGCTTATGACGCTGTGAAATCACAGATACCTGAGGTAAAAAATTATTTATTGAAAAACGGAGTGAAAGAGGAAGAAATAGAATTTTTGCCTCCTACTTCTTATCCGACTTACAAAACAAATCCTCAGACAGGATATTCAACACAGGATGTAGCGTTTTATAATTTTTCGCAGCCTGTCAAAATAAAATCAAATGATGTAAACAAAATAAAAGATTTATCGACAAACATTCAGGATTTATTATCAAAGGGAATAAACATCAACTCATCAAATCCTGAATATCAATATACTGGGCTTGCCGATTTGAAAGTGAAACTGCTTGAAGATGCAACAAAAGATGCAAAAGCAAGAGCGCAGGCGATGTTGAAGGCAACAAACAATGACGTCGGCAAAATACGCTCGGTCAAGATGGGAGTCTTTCAGATTACACGCAGTGATTCGAATGATGTCAGCGACTGGGGAATCAATGATACAACAACTATTGATAAAAAAGTGAACGCAGTTGCGAATGTCGTTTTTTCTATTAAGTAAAAAGCGGTATTAATAAAACGATTTACTAAGTTTTGAACTTCTTATTATTTATTTAGAAATAGATTATTCTTATTTCGGTTAGTAGATTAATAAGGAGTTTTTTTATGACGAATTATTTATGGTCAGACAATCCGACGGCTCTTGGAACTCCATGCAACCCTGATACGTTGAATGAGTGTTTGATGCATCTGAAGTATAAAACAACAAAAAATTTTTGCATAAACAGCGGAAATTTATCTCATGGAGAGCCTGATTTGTTATCTTTTGAGGATTCAACATTAAAATTCAAAGTTGGAGGAATCTATCCTGATTTGATTTTGACAAATGCCCAGAGAAAGAGTTTTGCATTGTCTTCTTTGAGTGACTTATCCGTATCTTCAATGGACGATGGTGAATATATTGTGTTTGCAGGAGCAGATGGTAGTGTTGAAACCGTTGAAAAATCTTTGTTTGATAAAGGTTCTGAAAGTCCGTTTTCCATACCTCTTCTTAAATCAAATTCTCAAAACAGCTTTATCAGCAGCGGAACAAACATTGCCTCAGGTTCTGCTTATTATAGTGCGTTTGTTACAAATGCAACATTTTCTAAGGCAAATTCTTATTCAAAGTTAGAGATGCCGTTTTTTATGAAAGCAAAAAAATGGGTGATATCTTCTTCTTTGGACACGAAAAGAATCAAGACAGGCTATATAGAAGTTCTTGACCAATATGACGTCTGGACGACGGTTGTAAATATAAATGAAACAATATCAGGAACAAATACAGACATTGTTTATACAAGTGATTATCCGAATTTGGAATTTAAAGCATTCAGAATAACTGGAGTTACAAACTTCGGAGCAACAAACGGATGGGTGTTCGGATGTTTGCCTCTGGATTATGAAGTTACAAAGTGGAGTGAAAAAGAAGGTTTTGTCTGGTTTGATACATCAAAAGAACCGACAAATGCTTATCAGATTACAAGTGACGGTATTTCTGAATATTCAAAAGTTCCGATAGGGGCTTTTACCGTATCATCTGGTGTGATAACAAAAGTGAAAACTTTTATCTACAATATGAACGGATATGATGTTTCTGCTGTTTCTTTTTTGCCTGATTTAACAAGGGGTGTAAATAAGACTTGGAATACAAATTATACAGCTGAGTGTAACGGATGGTTGTTTGCACAAGTACAATGTTCTTTTACTTCTACAGCGTTATACTTTGATTTAAATATTGACGGTAAAACATTTAACGTTCTTACAACTACTATGGGGGCAGGAACAACGTCATCATCGGCATTTCATCCCATAAAAAAAGGTAGTGTCTATAAAGGTTCAAGAAGCGGTAATGCTTCTATTTTGAGCCAAGCATTGAGATTTTATCCTTGCATAGGAGAAGGAGTGTAAATATGTATATAAAAATAGAAAATAATATTCTGACAAATTGGGCTGATTGGGCTTTTTCAGGGTCAAGTTATGTTGATATAGACTATGAGTATTTCAACGAAAATCAAGACAGCTTTAAGGTTGTTGAAGGTGTGCTGACTGATATTTCAAACACCGATGAATATAAATCAAAAAAACTCGAAGAAGAAAGAATTAAAAAACTTCTCGAAAACAAACAGGCTCTTGAGAACAAAGAGTCTTTGACAACATCCTTCGGAGTTGTGAAAGTGAACACTCCGATTGGCAGGGTTGATGTAATGGCAACGGGTTTTCTGAATCTTGTAAGCATTACAAAGGCAAATCTCCCTGCAGGGTCTTTCAGAACATATACAGACGGTCAGGAAACATCTTCTCCCGAGATGACACCCGAGCAGGTAGGAGCGTTTTATCTTGAGATATTCAACAAGTTGAACACTCTTGATAAGACATATAAACAGTATGAGGCTGCGATTAACTCTGCTTCAACTCAGTTTGAGCTTGATTCGGTGATTCTTGATTATTCGTTAGTTTAGCAGAAAGACCCTTCGCTTGCGCTCAGATTGGCGAAGAAATTGTCATATTGAGCGCAGCGAAATATCTTTTGTGAATGCTTCTTCGATGTATTCAGAGTGGCATAATACTTTTGTATTTTTCAAAAGCTTTTTCCCATTCCTCTTTTAGATTATGTTTGAAGCAGTAGTCTTTTTCATAAAGAAGAGTAGATAAATATTTCTTTTGTGCAGCTTCTGTTCTTATTGCATTTGAGCTATGCCAACGGTAAGAAAAAAGAACTTTGTCTATGAATTTGAATTTATATTTCTTTGCAAGCTGGAGATTCATATACCAGTCTTCCAATACATCTTCTCTGTATTTTCCTGCTTCAATGAGTGCTGATTTTCTGAGAAGATAACCGTTTGTGATGTAGTTTGACCAAAGCAGTGTTTTGTAGTCACCGTATTGTTCGGATAAAAAATTTATTCTTGCAGATTTTTCCATCCTTTGCGCTGTAGTTTTGTATTTTGCAACAACCGGGTCATATTTTGGGTGGGGATTGAATTCATGATCCCAGAATATCCTGTTGTTGTCCTCATCAATTAACTCGCCATCACCGGTGATAAGGGCGTAGTCTGCTTTATCTTTTATGAAGCTGTAGAGTGTTTCTATTGCCTCAGGTTTTGCGATGTCATCTGATGCAATAATATAAACATATTTCCCTTTTGCTGCCTCTATACCGATATTGAGACTGTCGTTGATTCCTACGTTTTGTTTTTTTTCGATAAAATCAAAGTTTACAAATCTTTTTCTGCATTCATTCTCGAGTGATAAAACAGCGCTTTTTGTGTTGTCAGATGAATTGTCGTCGATGATTATCATCTCCAGATTTTTGAATGTCTGGTTGATAATGGAGTTTATTGTGTATGGTATGAATTTTTCGTGATTGAACGATGGTATTATGACAGATATCAGGTCTTGCATATTTATTCCGTTGTTTTGTATTGTTGTAATTATATCAAATATTGTGTTTAAATATAAGTCAGAGGTGTTTATGAAGGATTTTATTCAAAAGTTAGGCTTTTTGTTGAATATATCGAGGAATCTTTCAACAGACAGAAGATATTTAAAAACGCTGAGAAATATTGTGAAAGAATCATCAATATTAAATAAAAACGGTGAATTCGGTCTGCCTCTTTTTTATTCACCTGCGTTGTTGAGTTCTATTCTGAAGAAAAGAGTTCTTGAAAAATACAGAGGTAAATTTCTCCTTGTTACTCATGAGTTTTCAAGAACAGGTGCACCTATGGCAGGTTTAATGCTTGCAGAAACCATCAAAAAAATTTATGGAGAATATCCGATTGTTCTTGGATGTGCTGATGGTCCGCTAAGATTTGAATTTGAGAATAAGGGGATAAAAACTTTTTTGATTGGAGAATTGCCGTTTTTCAGGAATGATTTGAAAGATTTTCTGGATAGTTTTGATTTGATTATAGTAAACTCTTTTGCGTCTTTATTTTTTGAGGTTCCAAAGGATACTTCAGTTCCGATTGTTTGGTGGAACCATGAAGTTTTGGATATGAATTCTATCAAAAAAATGCGTATAGATAAGTTTTTGACATTTGTTAGCGAGGTATGGTTTGTATCTCCACTGTTAGAAGATTTTTTGAAAAAACATTTTTCAAAAGTGCGCAGAACATTTTTTCCTTACGGTCTTCTTGAAGAAAAACTCCCCTCTAAAAGCAAAACAGATGAAAGTTTGTTGAATTTTCTTCTGGTCGGGTCTATAGAAAAAAGGAAGGGCATACATATTTTTATTGATGCAATATCTGCTCTCCCTGAAAAGATGAGGGAAAAATGCAGTTTTAAAATTATCGGAAAAGTTATGGAACAAGGGTATTATAAAAAAATGCTTGATAGAGCATCAAACATAAAAGAACTTGATATTTTGCCACCTGTTTCACATGATGAGCTTTTGCAATATTATGCTGATTGTGATGTTGTTGTGTCCTCATCAAAAAGTGATCCATTGCCGATAGTGATTACAGAGGGATTTATGCATTCAAAATTGTGTTTATTCCCTGATTCTATAGGTCAGGCTTTGTTGGTCGAGGACAAGAAAAATGCTGTTTTATTCAAGACAGGAAATGCCAAAGATTTGAAAAATAAAATTGAGGATATCGTGCTGAATTTTGACAAATATCATTATATAGCAAAAGAGGGACGCAAAATTTATGAGGAGTATTTTTCGATGGAAAAATTCTCCGAGAATGTAAAAAGTAAAATAGATAGTCTGCTTGGTGTTCAATGGTGTTAGTCCCTTATTTTACCGAGGCAAAAATCAAGTCTGAGACCGAAAAGATACAGTTTTAGTCTGAAAATTGTAAAAATTCGCTGCAAAAGATATATTCCAAATCCTTTTTTCAAATAAATATAGTTTGTCGTTTAGGTATAAAAAATAGTGGTGTTCAAAAACATTAACAAAATACCATAAAAATTCGTATTTGATTTAAAATAAGGATAGTATACACGGATTTTGAAGAGGAAATATGTCGTCATCACCTTTTGTGAGTGTTTTAGTTACAAGTTTTAACTATGAAAAATTTTTGCATGAAACGCTCACATCGCTGGCAAATCAAACATACAAGAATTTTGAAGTTATTATAGTTGATGATGGTTCTTCTGATGGGTCTGTTGATATAATCAAAGAGTACACTTCGAAGTATTCGAATTTTTATTTCTATACCCATCCAAATAATGAGAACAGAGGGCTTGTTGAATCTATGCATTTAGGATTATCAAAATGCAAAGGAGAATATGTAGCGTTTCTTGAAAGTGATGATTATTGGGAAGAGAATTATCTGGAGGTAAAAGCAGACTATATCCGTAAAAATGAAGATGTTTCTATTTTATGCAACAAAATAAAAACAATCGGAAGTCCTATAAGGGATAAGGCTGTTGAAAGATATCATTCCGTTTTTTCAAAAGAGACAGATAAAAATTTATTCGGGTATTTTTCTCTTGAGAATATTCTGCCTACTTTTTCTGCTGTTATGATAAAAAAATCAATTTTTGAGTCGTTGAATTTTGATACTCCTATCAAACCATGGCTTGATTTTTGGCTCTGGCGGCAATTTGCTTTTCATTACAATTTTTCATATACGGATGAAACTACTACATACTGGCGGATTCATGAACAGAGTTATATAAAAAGGACGAAATATGGGCTTGAACACAGAGATATTCTTGTTTCTGCTTCAAATAAGTTGTTAATGAAAGATAATTTGTTTTTGTTTTTGTATCTTGACAGATACAATTTGGTAAAATGGATTTTTTCTTTGAAGAATGAAGACGGATATAAAATATTAATTCTCTTTGGGAAAAAAAATAAAATATGGAAACGCAAGGAAAGGAATCGGTGATGGGTGAGGCTCCGAAGATAAGTGTTATTATTCCTGTATATAATACTGAAAAATATTTGAAAAAATGTTTTTCTTCGCTTTTTGCGCAATCTTTTCAGGATTTTGAAATTATATGTGTTGATGATGGGTCTTCGGACGGTAGTTTAAGGATACTGAATGAGTATGCTTCAAGGGATTCCAGAATAAAAGTTTTATCTCAAAAAAACGCAGGTCAATCAGTTGCCAGAAATAGAGCTCTTTCTCTTGCAATGGGAGAGTTTATTTCTTTTGTTGACAGTGATGATTATATTTCTTCGGATTTTTTGAAGAGTCTTTATGAGGCGGCCTGTGAAAATAATGCTGATATCTCAATCACTTCTTATAATATAATTGAGAAGGGGTCAACTATGGTTCGATATGATTTGGACTGTTCGTTGGAGAGCCTGTTTGAGAAAAAATTGCCAAGAGTATTGAACGGTATGTGCTGTAACAAGCTGTTCAGACGTTCTTTCCTCGAAAAATATAATATTCGTTTTCCGGAAGGAATATTTTATGAAGATAATTTATTTTTGATAAAAGCACTGTTCTTTTCAGATAAGGTCATTTTTATAAACAGCGGCTGTTATTATTATATAAAACACAGCGGTTCGACCACCGATACGCAAAGAGATGAGTCCGTTCTGAAAAATAATTCGCTTGAGATGATAAAGAAAATAGTTGACTTTTGCGAGGAAAACAAATTCGGTCAACAACAAAGAAGTTCCGTCAGAAATTTTGTGAAAAAGTCATTAATCCCCGAAGAATTTGAAGAAGATAAAGCTTATATGGCTTCCGTTGATATTTTATTAAAACGCTTGTATCAAATATCCATATCTGACAGGTTGTTTTCGGTTACTACAGAATATACAAATTTTGCTAAAAGACAAACAATAACGGCGTTTGGGATTAAATTTGCAAGAAAGATTAAGAAAACGGATGAGCAGTTTTGCAAAGCTTTTTTCAAAAGGAAAATAGAACCGCAGACAATACTTTTTGTTGAACTGAATGATTCTCATGGCGAGGTATTCCCGGGGTTTGTGAAATATGTAAATGATTTAGGATACGGTGTTGATTTTTTGATGTTGAGCAACGAAGCTTCAGAGTTTCCTTTGGCTGAGTCTGCAAACAATTTGAATATATCAGGCATATTTTCCTGCAATTTTGATACTATTGTTCATATTTTGCAAAATAGGCTTATCAACAAATATGACTATGTGTTTTTTACATCGACTGTTATCTATGGTGCAAATTGGCATAATGTGCTTGATGTAATAAAACCTCATCATATAAAAAACTCAAAGATTATTCTCACGGAGCATCATATTGATATTATGCGAAAAAATCAAGAGGCGTACGGAGGCAAGAAATGTGTTATTTTGCCTGATTATAAACTCGATGTTGAAGATGTTGACTATGTTTTTGCAAATCCTCATTATTTCGGAGATTTCAAAATAACACCAAAGAACGATATTCCTGTTTTTATTCTGGCAGGAGCTCTTGAACCTGAAAGACGAAATGTGAAAATTCTTTTTGATGCACTAACTTTTCTTGTAGATAATAGCAATGCAAATTTTCGAATTGTTGTTATAGGACGAGGAGAGATGGATGATATTCCGGAAAAAATCCGTCCGCTTTTTGAAATAAAGGGCAGAGTTGATTATCCGACACTGTATTCAGAGGTGAACAATGCAGATTTCTTCCTCCCTCTTTTGGATCCTGAAAATCCTGACCATGACAGATACATCAAAGACGGGACATCAGGTTCTTTTCAGCTTATTTACGGGTTTGCAAAGCCATGTTTAATAAACAAAAAATTCGCAGGAGTACATGGATTTGATTCTGAAAACAGTATTGTATATGAGCAAAATTCTGATTTACCTCAAGCTATGGCTGATGCCATCAATATGTCAAAAGAAGAATATGAAAAGAAACAAACAAAGCTGAAAGAGCTTGCATCTGATATATACAAAAAATCTTTAGAAAATTTGCGAGGGCTGCTTAAGTGAATAATTCGATGATATCTGTAATAGTTCCGGTATACAATGTGGAAAAATATCTATCAAAATGCCTCGATAGTATAATCAATCAGACATATCAAAATCTTGAAATAATCTGTGTTGACGACGGCTCAACTGATAGTTCTCCAATGATATTAGAAGAGTATGCCAAAAAAGATTCTCGAATAAAAATCATCACAAGACAAAACGGCGGGTTATCTGCTGCGAGAAATACAGGGGTGAAAAATGCGACGGGTGAGTTTGTTTCATTTGTTGACAGTGATGATTGGATAGATTTAGAAACTTATGAAAAAGCAATCAGGCATTTTTCTGAAGGTGTTGATTCCGTCTGCTGGTATGCTGCTCTTGTTTGTGAAGAAGGTGTTGAGTGTGATTTTGATGGAGAGAAAAACTGGCATCGGGTAAAATTTTCAGGAAAAACAACTCTTGATGGGGATAGTTTCTTCAAACATACCTTTACTGTCTGGAATAAACTCTGGAGAAGGTCAATTATTGAGAAATATAAAATAGACTTTCCTGAAGGGATTATACATGAAGATTTTTCTTTCTACACAAAATATATGGCACTTGCCCCAAAAACATATTTTTTGAATGAATATTTGTATTTCTACAGGAAAAGAAAAAATTCTATTATGCATTCAGTTTCTGGGAAAACGCCCAATCATCTGTTTGATACGCTGAAAAATTTTGAGCTGGTATATGATTTTTTTGAAAAAAATGGTTTGTTGGTCAAAAATGAAGTTGTGCTGACAAAGATGTTTCGTCTTGCTCTGAATGATAATTATAGAGATGCTTCTGATAATGATAAAAGACTTGTTTTAAATTATGCTGCAGATTTGGTGCATAAAATTTCTCTCGGTGATTATTGGAATAATAATGAAGTTGTTAATATTGTTCGAAAACGAAAATATTGGAAGTTGAAGGATTATCTTGAACTTGACTATTTTAATGAAAAGAAACCTTTTCTCAATATTTTCTCTGTAGCAAAAACGGAAGATAAAAAGATTGTCCGCCTTCTTGGCATAAAGTTGTCTTTCAAAAGACGTAAATCATTGCTGAAAAAAACTCTTGAAGAGCAAAAAAAAGACTTTATCTCTCTTCTTTTGGATAACATTTTTGCCTCAAAGAAAAGCATATACAAATCTTTTGAGAAAGAAACAACATTCTTGAAAGACATAAAAAGACCTCTCGATGAGCGCATTTTGAATTCTCTCAAAGAACTTGATGATTTCTTTTTCTATCCGAACAACGGAAACCTCGGGGATGTTGTTATTGCAGAATCAGAGTATCAGATGCTTGAGGATAATAAATTCTCTTATCGTATATATGATGCTTACAATTCTCCAAATGATATCGATGACAAGCCGTTTGACCTTGTCTATGGGGGCGGCGGGCTGTTTGTTAAATACTGGAATTATCAACAGGTGAAAGAAATTTTTGAGAAACAAAATTTGAGAAAAGCCGTAATCTTACCCTCAAGCTTCTATGAATGTGATGACCTGCTTGATGTTCTTGATGAGAGATTTATTGTTTTTTGCAGAGAAAAACGCAGCTTTGACTACTGCATCTCGAAAAACTCAAGAGCAAAATTCTTCCTTACTGATGATATGGCATTCAGTTTGGATTTGAGCAGATATAGACAAAACAGTTTTGATAAAAATCTTCTCAAGAAAAATCTTGAAGATATATCTGATGAAAATCTTATGTTTTTATACAAAGAATTGTATCAAATATATAAATCTCTTTTCAGGCGGGTTGTTGACGAGCTCAAGTTGAAAACTGTTGAACAAAAGGGTAAGAAAGTCGGCTATTTCATGAGGGGCGATGAGGAAAAATCAATATCGGAACTTTATGTCCCTGCGATAGACTTATCTTTGTTTGCTTGCAGCTCATGTACCGATTCAGGCGTTGTGCGTATATTATCAAAGCTTTTTATGCAGGCAATAGACTCAGTCGAAGTTGTTGTGACTGACCGCTTGCATGTAGGGCTTGTTGCTACGCTTCTCGGGAAAAAGGTTTTTCTATTTGATAACAGCTATGGGAAAGTATCAGGGATTTTTGAGCAATCGCTCAAGTTTTTTGAGAATGTAAAAATTTTAAACTCCCCTGATGAGATAAAATCAGAGTTGAATTCTGTTTGTGATAGTATTACATCATCAGATGTCAGATATTGTGATATGTTATCATATGAAGAATTTTTGAAAGAATATCTCTCATCAACAAAAGATACCGGCAAACTATACAATACAATTTGGTGCTGATTATGCAAGAAGAGAAAATAAAACGTTTTATAGACTGCAATGTTCCTGTTACAACATGCAATTTGAGATGCCATTACTGCTATATTACGCAGCAGCGAAAATTTTCTGATGCGTTACCTGTGTTTAAATATACGCCTGAGCATATGGCAAAGGCATTGAGTAAGGAAAGGCTAGGGGGTATTTGCTGTTTGAACTTATGCGGGAACGGGGAAACTCTCCTTCCCCCGGAGATGACTGATATAATAAGATGTTTTCTCGAAGAGGGGCATTATGTTATGGTTGTCACAAACGGTACTGTATCAAAACGTTTTGATGAGATTGTTCAGCTGCCAAAAGAGCTGCTTGAGAGGCTTTTATTCAAATTTTCATTTCAGTATCTTGAGTTGAAAAGGCTCAAGATGATGGAAAAATTTTTTGATAACATCAGAAAAGTTCGTGAGGCTGGATGTTCCTTCTCTTTAGAGCTTACACCGAGTGATGAGGTCATCCCCGAAATAGAAGAGATGAAGAAAATTTGCCTTGAGCAGGTTGGTGCGCTCTGCCATGTCACCGTTGCAAGAGATAACACAAAATATGAGCTGCCTATTTTGACGAATTATTCAAGGGAAGAATACAAAAAAATCTGGTCGCAGTTTGATTCAAAGATGTTTGAGTATAAACTCTCGGTATTCAATCAAAAACGCAGGGAGTTTTGCTACGCAGGTGATTGGACATGCACGCTTGATCTTGCAACAGGGGATTTGAGACAGTGTTATTGCGGTGAAGTTTTGCAGAATGTTTTTGAGGATATCGACTCTCCGATACATTTTCGACCTGTAGGGCATAAATGCCCCGAGTCGCATTGTTACAATGCGCATGCTTTTTTGACTTTTGGAGCAATCCCTGAGCATAAGGCGCCTTTTTATGCCGAGATGAGAAACAGAGTGGAAAAAGACGGCAGTGAGTGGCTGACTCCGAGGATGAAAGCATTCTTGAGCACAAAGTTGAAAGAGAGCAACAAAGAGTATGGGGGAAAATTTGTTATGAAAAGTTGTATACAGTCATTATTCTCAGTAAAGAATGATGGAAATCATAAAGTATTGAGATTTGTTGGGCTTAAACTTAAATTTAGGAAAAAAGAGATGTGAATTTGAAATTTTTTTGCAACTTTATCGGTTTCGTTATGTTTTCAGGATTTTTTCTTATAAGAGAATTTTAAGCCGAAGAATTTCAAAACTCTTTTATTTTTGTATCTTTTTCTGTAGATATTGCTTTTCAAAAAGTATTTTGCAAGTTCAAGTTTATTGCGTTTTATAGGTTTTATGGATTTAAACAAGTTGTTCATATGACATCTCTGGCTTTTGAATATATCATCCTGAAGGATGTCTGCAAGCTCGTTGTATTTCGGATGCAGCGGATTATAAACAGCAAGATTGTCATAGTCAAGCCCGAGAGATGTACCCCAATCTCTATACTCCCAAAATGTTACATCTGCGTCATATTTTTCAGCAAATTTTACAAAATCTTTCATTTCTTTGTAATTGATTAAAGATACGACAAAATATAAATTTAACTTTTTAAGTTTTCCGGATTTTTTCAATGTTGATAAGTATTTTATGTTTTCAAGAACTCTATCATAGTTGCTGTTTTTCATTATTTTGTCATAAGTTTTTCTTGTTGCTGCATGCATTGATATACTGACTATTTCCAATTTGTCGGTCAAGTTTAACTTTTCTAACATTTCTTTTGAACATAAAACGCCGTTTGTATGTATATCAAATCTTATTTGAGGATAAGTTTTTGTTATGGCTTCTATCAGCTTTTGTGAGTGACGTGAGGCAAAAGGGTCTCCTGAACCGAGGAGTTTTACCATTTTTGCATTTTTCAAAAGAGGAAGATAGACTGTATCAATTCTTTTATTCAGTATTTCGAGCTGTTCTTAAGAATTTCTGCATATATTATCCCTGCAGGTTATGCAGCTTGCATTGCATTCCAAATCATGAGAGAAAATAACATGCTCAGGGTAGTCCATTACTGTTTTGTATGAAGCATCCGTTTCAGAAAAACTTGGGAAACAGATATCTCTTTGACAGAGAGAATAATCGTTGTTGAGTAATTTTTCTCTGAATTTTTGTGCTTCTTGCGAATTCCAAACCTCATCAAAAGAGCTTTTATATATATTTCCAAAAGAATATTCTCTGCAATATGCAGGACAGCAAGGATAAATTTCGCCATCCGGAGTAATTTCCAGAATTTTGAAAGGATTTTTACAAATTTTTGCCATAATTATTTTCTTTTTTATATTACAATTTTAATTATATTATAAAAAATTTTTTCTCTATAGGTGTTTATTTCATGAAAAAGATTAACAGAAAGTATCTTTTTGCGAATGAAGATTCTGAAACAATCTTGAAGACAGCAGAAGAGCGAAATTTCTTTAGTAATCAAGTGCTGTCGATAAAAACTTTTGATAATATAACTCTTCTTCCTCCGAAATTTAAGTCCTGGCGTACTGTTCCAATGTGTATTGGCGGTGGTGTTGATGAGCAGAACAACTATGTTGAGGAAACTGCAACCATTAATTTTAATATTTATCGAATGTATGGAAGTTATCAATATGATTCGGAAAAAGTAAAATATTCTGATGAAACGGTTTTTTTCAGCGGTTTTTATGTTCAACAATGGGGGCATTTTTTGCTTGAGTGTATATCAAGATTTTATCCGATTATTCAAAATCCTGAAAAATATAAAGATATGAAAATAATCTTTCTCCCAATGAGAGAAAATGATGAGATAAACGGGACGTTTCTTGAACTGTTGAACTTGATAGGAATAATGGAGGAGCAAATCGTTATTCTTCGAGAACCAACGAGGTATAAGAAAATTATTGTTCCTGAACCATCATTAAATACGAATATTTTTTGGACAAAAGAATATGAAACTATAATCAATCATATTGTTGAAAAAGCGATGGGGAAACCGGTCAAAATAAAAACACATAAAAAAATATATCTTTCGAGAAAAAATTGGGCATTATCTTATGATAGGGATATTGGTGAAGATAAGATTGAAAGATTTTTTAACAAAAACGGTTTCAAATCTGTATCGATGGAAAAACACTCACTTGTGGAACAAATTCATATTTTACAGGGGGCAGACCATGTTGCAAGTGCCATTTGTACTCTTCCTCACAATCTTCTATTTGCTCGTGACGGGATAAAATCTGCGATTATAAATAAAATGCCAAGATACAATTCCTCTCAGTTTCAAATTGATGATTTTAAAAATATAGATGCAACATATATTGATGGATATTTAGCATTGTTTTCTGCTGATTGCGGTATCGGACCTTTTTTGTTTGATGTGAACGAAAATTTGATAAACTATGCAAAAGATAACGGGATGAAACTCCCTAAACGAGAAGCAAGGAAAGATGATATCATAAAATATTTAGATTTATGTTTTGAAAAAATAGATAATTTGTCTGATAGAGATTTATATGAATTGCGAAATTTGTATAAAATAATGAGAACCAGATTTCATTTTTATTCAAAAAGAGAGCTTTTTATTAAAAAATATTTTTATAAAGTTTTGTCGATGATTATAAAGGGTAAAAATAAATATTTTTATAATAGATATATTGAATATAAAAATAGGTTAAAAGAATATAAAAAAGTGATGTTTTAATATTTTCAAAGGTGTTGATATGAAAAAGATTAACAGAAAGTATCTGTTCGGGGATGAGTGTTCATCGAAAATACTTGATTTTGCAGAACAACAGGAATATTTCTCCGATAGAAAACTGGAAATAAGAACATATGATGATGCAACCTGTCTTCCATCACTATTTTTAAATGAAGATAAGAAATTTACTTTTTGTGGGGGACTTCTTGATAAAAAAAATGAGTATATCCCTTCTTCAGCTATTCATGCTTTACTAGGAGGTGTGTTCAATTCAGGATATTTATCTTCTGGTTATAGAATGTATGGAACGTATGAATTTGAAGAATGTGACTATTTAGATGACACTGTCTTTTATGGTGGCTGGTGTACAAGGCAGTGGGGACATTTTTTGCTTGAGTGCATCTGCCGTCTTTATCCGATAGCGAAAAATCCTGAGGAATATAAAGATATAAAGGTTGTTTTTCTTCAGCCTGTTGATGATTATGAGATAGATGGAAGCTATCTTGAAATTCTTGAGTTAATCGGACTCAAGCGAGAACAGGTCGTATTTTTGCGCAAGCCGACAAAGTTCAAATCAGTGATAGTTGCTGATACCTGCTCTGAGGCAGGCATTTTTTATACACAAGAGTATAAGTTTTTGATAAATCACATTATCCAAAAAGCGATGGAGAAGCCTCTCAAAATAAAAACTCACAAGAAAATCTATCTTTCCCGTAAAAACTGGGTTTTTACCGATAGAGATATAGGCGAAGATAAAATTGAAAGTTTTTTTAACAAAAACGGTTTTGTTTCAATATCTCCGGAAAAGTATACGGCAGTTGAACAAATTCATCTTATGCAGAATGCAGAACATGTCGTGTGTGCAGTATCTACGCTGCCACATAATCTTCTTTTTGCAAAAGATGGGATAAAAGCAACGTTTATAAATAAAATTTGTCTTCCAAATCTGCTGCAGTTTTTGGTTGATGATGTGAAAAATCTTGATGTAACATATATTGATGCTTATAGAACATTGTATCCCGTGCATATTGGCAAAGGTCCGTTTTTGTTCTGTGTGAACAAAAATTTGATTAACTATGCTAAAGATAATAATATGAAAATGCCCGATGTGTTTGGACCTGATAAAGAAGATTTTTTGACTTATATTAGGTTAGTGTTTTCAAAGATTAATCACTTATCTGAAGAAGAGTTTTTAGTGTTGAATTCTCTTTTCCAAAATAATACGCAGGATGATTTTATCTTTTATTCCCCAAGAGAGCTGATGTTCAAAAAGTATTTTCACAAAATCATGTGGAAGTTATCTTTTGGGAAGAAAAAATTTCATTTAGAAAAATATGTGAAATACAAAATGGAACTAAAGAAACTAGAAGATGAGTATTATCAATGATTCTCCTTTATCACCACGTAAAACCTGAAGTTGACGATGAAATCTCAATCAGTCTTGAAAAATTCACTAAGCATATGCTTAGTCTTCAAGATAAGACTGTCGTCTATCTTGAAGACTATAATCCCTCAGATGCAAATCAGGTTGTGATTACTTTTGATGACGGGTATAAATCGGTTTTGACATACGCCGCTCCTATTCTCAAACACTTTGGCTACCCTTTTGAATTATTTTTAGTCAAAGATTTCTATGATAAAGCCCAGCAGGGTGATGAGTTTTTCTTGAACGAGAACGATTTGAAAAGTTTGATGAAAATAGGCGGACGTCTTCAATATCACACGAAATCTCATCCTCACCTTGAGGAAATATCGGACTACAAAAAACTCGAGGAGGAGATAGCCGCTCCTGACTATATGAAAAATCTTGATAAAAGCGGCTTTGAATGGTTTGCTTATCCATTTTGCACATACAATGATATGGTTATTGAGGTTGTAAAAAAATATTATAAAGGTGCACGCACAGGCAAATGGCTTGATGGCGGAACTATATATACACTCGGGTCTGTCTTTGTTAAAGATGATACTATCCTTAGTGAGGAGTTGTCTTTTGATGAACAGGTCTGTGATTTATGCACAAAATTATTTCATTCTAAAAAAATAAAAGAATTTTTTAAATATTTATTTTATAAATTGATGTTTTTTGTATCTTTTGGAGAAAAAAAAGAATATTTCAGGGCAAAATATAAAGAAGCAAAAAAAAGAACTGAAACATATTGAGCACAAGCGAAGTAAGTATTTTTATCTTAAGAATGACATGTTTTTATTGGCATTTTTTATTCTTTGGTTGTTTTTATTATAATATATAGTTTCGTACGGGGTTTATTATGGATTATTCAAAAGTTTCTGATGTGCAGAAAATACCTGAGATGACGCAAGCTTGTGCAAAATCTTCTGCAACAAGAGCAATCCCTTCTTCTGAGGCTGCTCAAAGAGGCATAACGGAATTTTCAAAAGAGGCAAGTGATGCGATTAGTGCTGCATCAAAGGCTGCTATTAATATACAAAAATATAATCCAGATCAAACTCACAGATTTGTTGCAAAGGGAGCGCTTGATCCTGCGCTGGATATTCTGAGAAACAGGATTTTAAATCAGGCTGGTGTTTATGATGATGAAACAATAAAGGAGCTGACGACGTCTGTTATTAAAGTTGATGATACAAAATCATCAAAGTTTTTACCTGCAAAAGAATTGAACATCGAGAACTTTGCCATAACGACAGATGAAACAGGCATAAGAGGCAGCAGTCCGTTTTCGAGAAAAGGCCGCAAAGTAATAGCAAAATTGAAGGATTATGGCATCAAGAGAGTTATTGACCTCAAAAGTGACGGAGATTCTCTTAAAAACGGAGAAATTTGTGCCAAGAGCGGGCTTGAATATATGAAGTTTCCGATTGCTTATGATGAGAAATGGACTCAAGAAAATATAGACCTGATACCTGAGTTTGTTGAAACGCTTAAAAAAGGTGATTTTTATATCGGATGTGCAACCGGTATGCACAGGACTGATACGGCGCTTGCCTTAAATTATTTTTTCAATCCACATCCTTTATCCGTTCCGAAGTTAGAAGCAGGAACTTCAAAAAACAAAACAACGGCTATTGCAAATAAGATATTTTCGGCAGTTAACGATATATGTTATACAGATAAGAAAATGGGTATTCCCCGTCTGAGTGAAGAGTTTGCAACAAAACTCGGATGGGATAATCTTAAGCAGATGTTGGATGAGATACCCAAAAGAAAAGCTACTTTAAGTCTGGTTAATAAAATTTTGTAATATTTGTCAATTTTTTTGATGTTTTGTTTTTATATTTTCAGATTTAGATAGAAAAACAGATAAAATTTTGATTATATGAATATAGTATTTCGACCGCATACAAATAATAACCATACGGTATTTTCTTCAACCATCCGAGAACGAACAACAAATTTGCATGATAAAGAGATAAAAACACCCAAAAAAATACCTTTTTCAGAAGTGTTTCTTTCTTCATATCTTTTATACCGGCTGAGAAATCTTGGCAAAGAGTCATATTCATTCAACTATGATTTGTTAGAAAAGTCAGGTATTCCAAATCTGCATCCTCTGAATGATGACGGAGTCAGAGGAAGTACACTATCAGGCAGACAGGGACGAAAGTTTATTCCCGTACTGAAAAAAGCCGGAATTAAGAATGTAATAGATTTACGTGGCGGAGATGCTTCCTCTGTATATGAGGATATTTGCAAAAAAAACGGACTCAAATATTATCATATTCCTATTGATTCAGAAAGTATGAATTCAAAAGACATAATTGAAAAACTTCCTGAATTATTTGATGTTATGAATAAAGGAAAGTTCTATATCGCCTGTGCTCAAGGCTTGCATCGTACTGATATTGCTGTTGCCATGAATTATCTTTTTAATCCGAAGTCATCATCAGTGCCACCAAAAATGTACGGTCATATTTCTTCTGATGGATTTAAACAACAGGGGATATTTAACAGGACAAATAGTATTTTCAAAAATATGACGCAGGAAGATAAGAACAAACTGGGTCTGTCTGATTTTAGCAAAGAAGATTATAAGAAGAAAAAGAAAATACTCTCATCGGCAAATGAAAAATATGCAAAAGAAATAAATGCTCCGGACTAGTCTGCTTTCAGCCATTCTGCTTTTTCTTTTTTTGATATTCCCCATTTGAATGTCGGTCTGTCTTCAAAGCAGAAGCTGCAGAGTTTCTGAGGTGTATTCAAAAATTTGACGATTTCTTTACCGGAGTGTTCATAAATATTTATGCCATTATCTATAGGAAGATTTGTATTGAAATACTTGTTGAAATAAGTAAGATAACATCTTCCGCATATATAAAACATACCGTTATTCAGATTTGCGTGTGCTTTATATTTATTTTTACACTTATCGAAAGTTCTTTTGTAATCAGAGTCACCTTTTTTATTAAGAACATACGCAAAATCTTCAATATCATTTATATCTCCGAGTTGATTTGATTTTTCTTTTATGAGGTTTATATAAGAGTCAAATTTATCAGCAAGCGGCGGATACTTTGACATATCGATTTTTATGTCATATCTTTTTGCTGTGTTCCAGAACTCATCGTCCATAGTCGGCAAAAGAATGCCGTTTGTGCAGATATTTATTGCTGAGTGGGGAAATGATTCTCTTGCTATTTGCATGAGTTCTGGTAAATCCTTATGCAAAAGTGGTTCTCCTCCCAAGAGTCTGATTGTTCCGACGTCAATTTTTTGAGATAGACACTGAAAATCTTTTCTGAATTGCTCTACATCGACATATTTCTCATCAGCTACCGGACAGAAGTGGGAACACCCTTTACAGTTGAGGTTACAATGGTCGGTGATGTGTACCTCAAATCTGTTCAGATAAGGAAGTTTCATTTTGATTTTTATACCAAAGAGCGTAAAAACTTTGTGGTTGTCGGAGATTTTATATGAAAAGATTTTTGAATTCATAGGAAAACTTTTTTCTAAACTTTAGCAAAAATTCGCGCCCGGAGGGATTCGAACCCCCGACCTTTTGGTTCGTAGCCAAACACTCTATCCAGCTGAGCTACGGGCGCAGGTCAATTATAATTATACATAGTCAAGATGTTTTATCAATAGCTTTTTGTTATTAAGTTCTTTTCTCTTATGAACGTCATAACATCTTCGGGCTGCAGATTGTTCATGCAGGGATTGAACTCGCTTTTTTCAAATTTGCATTTCCTTCTGTTGCAAGGGATGCACTTGAGATTAGATGTGATAGCAAAGTGCTTTTCTCCCCAGGGCCCTGTTCGTTTGATTGGCATTGCCCCGAATAACCCTATGCACACAGGGTGTCCTGTTGCCGTTGCTATATGCAGAGGTCCGGTATCACCGGAAATCATAAAATCACACTGTGCCAGAAGTGCAGCTGTTTCTCTCAAATTTAATCTGCCTGCGACGATGTGAATATTGGGGTTACAGTTTTTGAAGATATCAAGTTTTTTTGCATCTTCTTTTGAACCGATGATAATAATTTGCGCATTATACTCTTTTATCAATGAGTCTGCCAGTTCTCGAAAATATTCCATCTTCCATTTTCTGCCGTGTCTTACCGGTCCGCTTTGGGTATTCAGAACCACAATCGGATGTTGGGGAGGAAGCATTTTTTTTGTTTTTGAAATGCTTTCTTCATCGATATAAAGACAGAGTTCTTTCTTTAACTCAAGATTTTTAATCGCTTTTTTCGCTGTTAAAAAAAAGTTCTCAACGGCATGATATTTGAAGTTTTTTTTGTAAGTAACGGTTTGTTTTGAAAAGCAAAGAAATGAGAAAATTTTGAACCTGATAGAAGGCTGGAGGTTGATTATGAGGTCGTATTGTTCTTGCTTCAGTTCTTTAGCGAGTTTAAACAATCCTTTATAACTCCTGTCCTGCGATATGATAAGTTTTGTCAAATCAGGGTCGCCATAGAGCAGCTCTGCAGGTGTCTTTGTTGTGAGATAGTGTATTTCAGAGTCAGGCATAAGTCTTTTTATGCTGCGATAAGTTTCGGTTGTGTGAACTACATCGCCTATTGCACCCTGTCTTATTATGAGTATTTTTTTAGGAAAGTTGTTGTTCATGTTTTATATTATATACAATATGCTAAATTTTGTTGATAGATAAATAAAAATTGATTAGAATATTGTCATTATAAAATTCGGTAAAAAATATTTATGCAAAAAAAATGTGTTGAAAATATGGATGATTATTTTCAGAGATATGTTCCTCACGGGCATTTTTATTCGCCTCTTCCATCAAAAGAGGATGAAGAAAAATATTGTGCCAATAAACCTGTTGATGTTGATTCTTCGATACGTTTGAATATTGATGAACAGCTTGCTCTATGCAATGAGATGAAAAAGTTTTATAATCCAGGGATGTTTGCAGAAACAGAAAGCGGGCTTGGGCAAAACGGCAATACAAGATATTATTATGAGAATAAGTTTTTTTCTTACGGCGATGGGATTATTTTGAATATGTTTTTGAGAAAGACTCATCCCAAAAGAATTGTAGAAGTCGGATGCGGTTTTTCATCAGCTATGATGCTTGATACATGCGATATGTTTGCCGAACTCAGGGATGTTGATTTTACTTTTATTGAACCTGAGCCCGAGAGAAGACTTCTAAAGCTTGTTGATGCGAGAGAAATTAATCTTATCAAATCGAATTTGCAGGATTTAAGTCCTGATTTGATTTGCGGGGCTTTAGAGTGTGGAGATTTGTTGTTCATTGATTCTTCGCATGTTGTGAAGCTTAACAGCGATGTGATGTTTATTTTTGATAGAATATTACCTAATTTGAAAAAAGGTGTGTATGTGCATTTTCATGACGTTGTCTATCCTTTTGTTTATCCTGATTGCTGGGTGAGAGAGGGAAGGTTCTGGAATGAGGTATTCTTTTTGAAACAGTTTTTGGCATACAATGATTCCTGGAAAATAGTTCTGTGGCCGGTGATGTTGCATCAAAAAAATTTGATACAGGATATATTCCCTCTGATAAATAGGAATATCGGAGGAAGTTTGTATCTTCAAAAAATAAGGTAGAATCTAGTCTTTTGCAGTACCTGTTTCGTATCCGCAGTTCGTAAATATTACCGGAAGAATTGCTTTTATCGGAAGTTTATCAACAAGCGGTACTTTTGCAAGGACCAGTGCGCTTACTGCATCGTCAGCATGAACTAAGTAGTTTTTAGGATGAATTTTTTTCCCTTTATCTTCAGGGTCAACAAAAGTTTTATTTATTTTATTTGAAATTGCTGCAGCCGCAGGCATGCCGGCACCGACCCCGATTATAGGTGCTGCTATTTGAAGAGGAATTTTATATTTTGTTGCTCGTTTGCTGACCTGTCTGACAAGTGCACCTGTTAGGATTGTCGGTATTGAAACATTCAGAGCCTGGAAGATAAATTCTTTTATTCTGTTTTTTCTATTTTGCGGATTTTTTTCTTTATCCGTAGCGGCTCCTGCGAGCGCTCCGCCGAGCAGACCGCCAAGGCTCATTGAGATTAATTCTTTTTCTTCGAATTCTATTTTGTTGAAAGTTTTGTATAAATCTTTTGCTTTCTCAAGGAATGGTTTTGTTTTTATGTCTGATGGGAGTTTGAGCCCCTGTTTCTTAATCATGACAGCAATAGGCAGCATTGTTCCGATAAGGCTTCCAATGAGAACGGGAAGGTTGAATTTTTCTTTTTTATTTTTTTTTACAAACTCATCATTTTTTTTATCATGTTGATAGTGAGAATCTACAGTCATTTGACCTGAGGCGGCAGGTCTTGTTTTGTTCATACGAAATCTTGTAAAGTCGTTGAATACTTGTTGGCTGTTGTGAATCATTTCACTATCCATAATCCGTTTACCTGATTAATATATAATAAAATATTTTTTCGAAAAAGTTTATTGTATGATAATTTTAAAACAACTGGAGGAAAAAAATTGTTAGCTTATTTTAAAGAATCTATATTTGTTACCGTAGTTGGTTTTATATGTGCTTATATATGGGCAGAGCATATGCATCCCGGAAGCGGATTTCTGGCTTTATTTATTGTTCTGTTTTTAAGTATATTAGAGGTTACTCTCTCTTTTGATAATGCTGTTGTTAATGCGATGAAACTTGAGCATATGTCGCATGAGTGGCGGCATAGGTTTCTTACATGGGGTATTGCGATAGCTGTTTTCGGGATGAGATTTTTATTCCCCGTTCTTGTTGTAGCAATTTTCTCGCATCATAATATTGTAGAAGTCGTGAAGATGGCTGTATATGATGTTACTCAGTATACACATTATCTTCATGTTGCGCATGCACCGCTTGTTTCATTCGGCGGAACTTTTTTGATGATGCTGTTTTTGACTTATTTTATAAATGAAAAAAAAGAAGTTCACTGGATTGCACCTGTTGAGAACTTTTTCGTTCACTTTGATAAGATTAAGTCAATAGAAGCTATGTTGACTTTGATATGTCTTGTTATCTTTGCTCACTACAATGCTCCTGAACATAAGGTAGGTGTCCTTGTTGCAGGGATTCTCGGTGTTGTTTTGTTTTTGATAATAGATGGTATCAGCCATATGCTGGAGCGTTTTGAAGAAGAATCAAAAAAACGTTCTCTTGTTGAAGGTGCTGCCAAAACAGGATTTGTAAGTTTTTTATATCTCGAGCTGATTGATGCTTCTTTTTCTCTTGATGGTGTTCTTGGTGCTTTTGCGATAAGCAAAGATATCATAATCATCACTATCGGGCTTGCTATCGGAGCGATGTTTGTCAGGTCTTTGACTATTTTTATGGTTGAGAAAAATACTCTTAAACACTATGCTTATTTAGAGCATGGCGCACATTATGCAATCGGTTTTCTTGCGTTTATTATGCTCTTTAGCACAATAAAAGAAGTTCCTGAGGTTGTCACAGGCATGGTGGGGCTTGTTATTGTCGGAGCTGCGTTCATTACTTCTGTTATTGAAAACAAAAGAAATGAGGCGGAAATTGAGAAAATCGAAGAGAAAACTGAAGTGAAGCAGGATTAACTTTAGTCTAAGAACAGATAAGGCTCAAGGCGTTTGGCTTCATCTTTTGTCAAAACAGCAGGGTCGCCGCCGTTTATGAGATAAGTTAGCAGAACAGCATCGGATGGATTTTCACCCATTTCATCTCTTGTTGCTTTAGCTTCGATTTGTCTGATGGCTTCTTTTGAAAGATTTTTTGATCTTCCGAGTATGTTAGCTTCGAATATTTTTGACATATCAATATCTCTAGATGTTTCTCCAGGTGAATATATCTCAAGTTTGTTTAAGTCTTCAGGAGATTTATCTGTTGGTTTTGAGGTTATATGTTTATATTCTTTATCTCCGAAGCTGGTATGTTTTATTTTTGTGTTAAAAAAACTATTTGAAACAGCGTTTATCTGCATAATTAAAATCTCCTATTTTTTCTTGGATATTAAAAGTCAGCTAAAAAATAGAAATTGATATATAAGTAAAGAAATATTACTCCTAGTTATTCAAGCTATGTATAGGCGCAGGAATTCTTCCGCCTCTGTTGACAAAAACAGAAGAGTCAAATTTGTGAACATCAAGAATCGGCGCTTCGCCGAGCAGTCCGCCATAATAAGCTCTATCTCCAACACCTTTTCCCGGGACCGGTATAACTCTGACAGCCGTAGTTTTTTTGTTTATCATTCCGATAGCCATCTCATCAGCTATCATAGCAGAGATGGTTGACTCTGGAGTGTTGCCCGGGATTGCTATCATATCAAGACCGACAGAGCAGACGCAGGTCATTGCTTCGAGTTTATCAAAAGTAAGAGCGCCGCACTGAGCTGCTTCAATCATACCCGCATCTTCACTGACAGGAATGAAAGCGCCTGATAATCCGCCGACATAAGAACTTGCCATAATGCCGCCTTTTTTTACCGCATCATTTAGCATTGCAAGAGCGGCAGTCGTTCCATGGGTGCCTGTTCTCTCAAGCCCCATCGCTTCAAGTATGCCAGCCACGCTGTCTCCTATAGCAGGGGTCGGTGCGAGCGATAAATCAATTACACCAAACGGGATGCCAAGACGGTTTGCCAGCTCTCTTCCGATGAGTTCTCCTGTTGTTGTAATTTTGAATGCTATAGTTTTGATTTTGTTTGCCACAACGCCGAGGTCAGCATCTTTGGGAAGAGATTTGATTGCGGCTAAGACAACACCCGGACCGCTTACACCGATGTTCAGCGCACACTCAGGCTCGCTGTATCCGTGGAAAGCTCCTGCCATAAACGGGTTATCTCCAGGGGTGTTGCAGAAAACAACCAGTTTTGCCGCGCCTATACCGTCTTTTTTTGCAGTGAGATTTGCCGTTTGTTTAATAATTTTACCCATAAGAAGAACGGCGTTCATATTTATGCCTGCTTTTGATGATGCGACGTTTACTGAGGAGCAGATTCTGTTTGTTTCGCTCAGAGCTTGAGGGATACTCTCGATTAGTGCTCTATCGCCTCTTGTACATCCTTTCTCTACAAGAGCGCCAAAGCCTCCGATAAAGTCTACATCAACTTCATGGGCTGCTTTATCGAGAACTTTTGCGAGGTAAACATAGTCATATTCATCAGCGCTTTCTCCTATTATTGACATAGGTGTTACGGCTATTCTTGTGTTTACAATCGGGATGCTGTATTCATTCTCGAGGTCTTTGGCATAAGTTTTGAGGTTCTTTGCATATTTGATTATTTTATTATAGACTTTATCGCCTGTTTTTTTGATATCGTCAGTAATACAGTCACGGAGGCTCAATGCCAGTGTAACAGTTCTAATATCGAGATGGTGGACTTTTATCATCTCAATTGTTTCGAGAATAGATTTTGCGTTAAAAAATTCCATTTTGAACCCCTTCTTCAGATAGTGTGCATTTTGTCAAAAATAGCTTTTCTTTGAACCCAGATTTCCATACCGAGTTCTTCACATTTATCCAGAAGGGCTTGTTTAAGTTCTTTATAGGAAGCTTTTGAGTTTGAGATATCAGCCATGAGGAACATAACAAATTGATCCTGCATAATTGATTGTCTGATATCTTCTATGTTTACTTTATATTCAGCGAGAATAGCCGAAATTCCGGCAACAATACCTGTTTTATCCTGTCCTGAGACAGTTACAATAATTTTTGAGTCGTTCATAACTTTTTATCCTCTTCCCGATTATTATCTTTATATAATACTAAAAAAAAATGAACTTTGCCTTATTTTAAATTTTATTTTAAAATTGTTCTGTTATTTTTTTAAAGGGTATGTATGAAAGTAATTATATACGGAGCAACCGAGGCTGCTTATTTAATAGCAAACAAGTTATATATAGAGCATGATATTACTGTTATCAGTGAAGCAGAAGAACTGCCTGATGCATTCAATAAGCTTGATTTGAGTTTTGTTCAGGGAAATCCCTCAAGTACAAAAGTCTTGAAATCAGCGGGAATAGAGAGTACGGATGTGTTTATTGCAGCGTCTCCAGTTGATGAGAGGAATATTGTTGCATGCTGGAATGCAGGGAAATTTGCAGATGTGCAGACATTATGTTTTGTCAGCAAGTTTGAGTATTTCAGAGATAACGAAGGTTTTCATATAGATGCCGGTATTGATTATATTATATGGCCGGAGAAACTCTTGACACAAGAGATATTCAGGGTTATTACAATACCTGAAGCTGTTGATGCTGAAGAATTTGCCGGAGGCAAGGTTAATCTGCTCGAATATAAAATAAAAAATTCAAGCAAACTTGTATCGAAGCAGATTAAAAATTGTCATTTTCCTCAGAACACTCTTATTCTCGGTATATCAAGAGAGGGACAGTTGTTTATTCCTACTGGTTCGAGTGTTATTCATGCTGATGATAAGCTTTTGTTTATGGGGTTCAGGCGAAATCTTGAAGAATTGTATCGTGAATATATTGATGAAAAGAGTTCTCAAATCAGAAGTGTGGTGATTATCGGCGGCGGAAATGTCGGTTTTATGCTTGCAGAGCTGCTTGAGAGTTTGAAGATAAAGACAAAGATTATTGAGAAGAATTATGAAAGATGCGAGTATTTATCTGAAAATCTCAAAGAGTCTCTTGTGTTGAATGCTGATGGTACGGATATTGAACTTCTTGAGTCAGAAGATATCGGCAACAGTGATATTGCAGTATGTGTAACGAACAATGACGAAAAAAACCTGCTATGTTCTTTGCTTGTAAAGCAGCTAGGGGTAAAGAAGGTGATTACACGTGTAAATAGTGTTGCAAACGCTTCGTTGTTTGAAAAAGTCGGTGTCGATGTTGCTCTTTCTCCTTTGCAGTCTGCTATTGATGAGGTGAATAATAAGTTCATAGAAACTGATATAAATATCCTTGCAACGGTGGAGCGCGGACAGGGAGAAGTTTTTGAAACTACTATTGCCGAGAATTTCAAGAGTATAGAACTTATGAATATGAAATTCCCTGCAAATGCGATTGTTGCAACCATAAAAAGAGGTCATAAGATACTAATACCGAAGGGGGATACGCTTATTCGGGCTAATGATATTTTATTTGTATTTACAACAACTGATAATGCACCCGTGATAAAAGATTTTTTCAAGAACGAGAAATATTATGAGATTTAAGTATATTCTAAATTCCTTATCCTGGATGATGGTTTTGTACGGCGGATTGATATTTGTTCCGTGTTTTGTAGCATTATATTATCGTGAATGGTCTGCTATTATGCCATTTGCAGGTGTCGCACTTGTTACAGTAATTGTCGGGTTAATTTTGCAACGATACACTCTTGAGTATCAGAATTTAAATAATGTCAAAAAGCCGGAGGCGTTGTTTATTGTTAGTGCAACGTGGTTTTTGCTTACGATTATATCTGCAATTCCTTATGTTTTTTTCGGGTTGAGTCCGATTAATGCATTTTTTGAGGCTGCGTCAGGTACAAGTACGACAGGGGCGTCTATATTGACAGATTATACTATTTATCCGAAGACTTTCTTTTTCTGGCGCTCATTTACGCAGTGGATAGGAGGTATGGGGATTATCGTTTTGTTTGTCGCCATTTTGCCTCAATTCAAAGTTGCGGGAAGGCAGATGTTTTTTGCCGAAGCACCAGGTCCTACAGATGAGAAGATTACTCCAAGAATAAGACATACCGCTACAGCTCTTTGGGGCGTGTATATTTTTCTCACAATATTAGAAGTAATTGCTTTGATGGCTTTTGGAATGCCTGGGTTTGATGCTGTGTGCAACTCTTTTTCTACTTTGTCAGGAGGAGGATTTTCTCCTAACGGATTGAGCATTATGGGGTATAATAATTCGGCATTCGTCTGGATTATTTCCTTTTTTTTGTTTCTGGCATCAGCAAACTTTGCCCTGCAATATAAAGTTTTGACAAAGTTTAAGCTGCGTTATCTCTGGGAAAGCGAAGAGTTTCGATTATTATGTAAGATAGTTTTGTTCTTATCAGTATCGATTGCTTTGTTTTTACACTTTTATGACGGTTATTCGGTCAGCACAAGTATAAGAGATGCCATATTTCAGGTTTGTTCTTTGATATCGACAGCAGGGTTTGCCTCTGTTGATTTTAACAACTGGTGTGTGGGGGCTAAAGTATTGTTATTTACGACTTTTTTTGTGGGCGGATGTGCAGGGTCTGCAGCCGGAGGTATCAAAGTTGTCAGAGTTCTTTTCGGATTCAAATATTTGAAAAGGGAACTCGTTCAGATTGTTCATCCGAGGGCAGTTTTACCGATAAAAATAGACAAAAAGCCTTTATCTCATGATGTTTTAAGGCAGATTTTGGGATTTTTAATTTTCTATTTTGTGATAGCCATATTTTCAAGTATTATAACTTCAATTATTGAAGAGAATATCATTGTCGGGATAACAGGCACTTTTACGACTCTCGGGAATGCAGGCCCCGGATATGGTCCGATAGGTCCTATGGGGAATTTTGATTCTTTGAGCAGTGTGACAAAATTCATTTTTTCGATGAATATGATAATCGGACGTCTTGAGCTTATACCTTTTCTTGCTATGTTATATCCTGATTTTTGGACAAGGTCGTCCGGTTATGAGGCAAAATAATTTCATTTGAAATAAGTCTTGTTTTTGGATAAAATATTAAAGATATGAAAGCATGCAGTTGGAGATTTTTTGGGCTTTGGACAGCGGTATAGAGTTATCTTCATATATTCTGAAAAAGTTTTTGGAGTTATCTGTTTTTGATGAAGTGCTTATAGATAAAGAAATCTATATAAAAAATGCTGAATATAGTGAGAAGAAAGCAGAATTTTCGATAGAAAAAGACGGTCAGCTCCATGATTTTTCGATTGAATTTGCTATCCCGTCCGATGAAAAAAAATTGTTTGATTTAATTCAGGAGCAACCTGGATTAAAAAAGAGATTGTCGTTGAATGATTTGAATCCTTCTTTCTTTGATGCCGTAGAATATATGGGATTTCCTCTTCTCCCCGTTGAAGAGAATCAAATGAATATTAAGACGGATATTCAAGATGTAAAAAGTGCTTATGTCACTGTTTGTAATTATCTGAGTGATGATATATCAGTAGATAATACGCTGATTTTTCTCTTAAACGGTATAGATATTGAGAAACTGCAGGCTGATTTGACAAAGAAACAAAACGATGTTGTAGGGATTGATGGCTCTCATAACACCGGAGAGCTTCCGCCTGTTTTTTTGAGCAAATTGGGTATAGAAGAGTTGTTTCAATTTGTTGATAAAAATCCTCTGTTTTTTAAGGGCAAGGATTTCAAGTTTAATTTGATGACATTGTATGAAACAGTTGAGGATGATTTTTCTTCACTTGCTTTCAATAACAATCTCGCTGTTCTTAGAAACACTGATTTCTATTTTTACAACGAAAATAACGAGCTGAGAGTTTTCATTTCACCGCATACAAATTTTTCTTTTTATCTTAAGTCGAGAGGGTCTTTGTTCCGTTATAAGGTGAAGATGATGGCTGTACCATTAAAAAAAGAAGGTGAAATCATTTTTGAAGAAAAACAGGGGCTTGATATTGAGGCTGATGTTGTTTTGGAATATTTTCTTAATTTCTCTGAATTTGTAGATGTTCCTGCTGTTTCCCATTCGTCGAAATTTTTGAATTATATCGCTCTTGTTGTGAAAGAGGCTGTGAAAAATTGTTATTTCAAACCATTTGTCAATTATGAGAATGAGAATATTTTCAATATAAAATACGAGCTTCTTTATGCAAATGATGAGATAGAAAATCTTGTCAGCTTTATTGTTGATTTTATGCCTGAGACAATTGCATTCAACAAAGATAGCAATACTTTGAAAAATAAAAATTTTGCCATTGAATTATTGAATAAATATTTGGATTTTTGCTTATGGAAATTTATTTCGATAAAGGCCTCCAAACTAAAACCTAATCCCGTGTTATTGTACTTTGTGAAAAAGCAAAATTACAAAGTGATGAAGGGCAGCAATAATGTAGCCAGTGCTTTATCAACATGGTTTGATTCAATCGGAATTTTGAAATATCAGTATCGTCCGTTGATTAGGGTTGAAAAAATTACGGAAACAGAATTCTTTTTGAACGTAGATATAGTTGATACAAAAGATACCAATACAGGTCTTGTGAACATAAAAGATGTTTTTGATAATGAAAATTTTGAAAACAGGAAGAAGATTATTTCTGAAATATCAGCACAGGTTTATATTTTGTCAAAACAGTTTGAACGTCTGTCTTTTGTTCTTTATACCAAGACTCCTGCAAAAATAGACTTGAAGGAATTATTCTATTTGATACAGGAGTGTTCTTCTCCTTGGGCAAAAGCAGGAATAGAGATAATAATTCCGAAAGATTTGAAAAATATAGTCCGTCCGAAGATACTTCTTCAAACAAAATTAAACAAAGAAGTTGACTTTACGACATTGTTTTCAAGAACATCTTTGATATCTCTTGATGATATTATGAATTTTTCGTACAAAATTGCTTTAGGAGATACCATTATTACTCCTGAAGAGTTTATGGCTTTGTCTGAAAAGGCTGAGGGGTTAATAAACTACAGGGATAAGTATGTCATATTAAAACCATCAGAGATAACAAGTCTTATAAAACAGCTTAAAAAGCCTCTGCATACAAAGATGAACAGTTTGCAGCTTTTGCACAGCGCATTATCACAAACAATTGATGATGTTGAAGTTGATTATGACGAGTTGTTCAGAAAAGCGCTCGTTGATATGATAAATCCCGAGGAAACGGATATTCCGAAGACCCTGAACGGAGAGTTGAGAAAGTATCAGGTAAACGGCTTCAAGTGGTTATATTCAAATACAAAGAAACATTTCGGCTGTTGTATAGCTGATGATATGGGTTTAGGGAAGACGATTCAGGTTTTGAGCCTTCTTCTAAAATACAAGGAGGAAAATAAGCCGAAAACTCCGTCAATTGTTGTTGTTCCAACAACACTGATTGGAAACTGGCAGAAGGAGTGCGAAAAATTTGCTCCGAGTTTGAAGGTTTGCATCTATCATGGTTTGGATAGAAAACTTGATATGAAGGCTGATTTGATAATAACTTCTTATGCGATAGTTCGTATGGACCTGGAAGTTTTATCAAAGCATGAGTATTCTTTTGTAATTATTGATGAAGCACAGAATATCAAAAATCCTCAAACTGCACAATCTGTTGCCGTCAAAACTTTGAAGGGCGGTGCTTATGTTGCGATGACAGGTACGCCGATTGAAAACAGATTGAGCGAGCTATGGAGTATTTTTGATTTTCTCAATAAAGGTTATCTCGGGACATTGGGTGAATTTCATTCAAGTTACAGCGTGCCGATAGAAAGAGAAAAAGATGTTGAAACAGCCAATCGTTTGAAGAAGGTTACATCTCCGTTTTTAATGCGCAGGTTGAAGACAGACAAGTCCATAATCGGTGATTTGCCAGAAAAACTTGTACTTGATGATTATTGTAATCTTACAAAAGAGCAGGCAGTGCTGTATGAAAAGACTCTGTCAAATACAATGAATTCTATAAAATCTTCTTCGGGTATAACAAGGAAGGGAAATATCCTGAAGCTGATTACATCATTGAAGCAGATTTGCAATCATCCTGCACACTTTACGAAGGAAAAACATTTTACATCAGAGTCTTCAGGAAAAACTCAGATGACGATGGAGATATTGGGAAATATTGTTGATAATAATGAAAAAGTTTTGTTATTCACTCAATACCGTGAGATGGGTGAGATTCTGCAGCAGATTATCGCAAAAGAGCTTAATCAGGATGCCTCATTTTTCCATGGCAGCTTGAGCAGGATAAAAAGAGAAGAGCTAATATCTGATTTTCAACAGAATGATGACAGGAAGATTATGATTTTATCGTTGAAAGCAGGAGGAACGGGATTGAATTTGACTGCTGCTGCGAATGTAATTCATTATGATTTGTGGTGGAATCCCGCTGTTGAAAATCAGGCAACAGACAGAACTTATCGAATCGGGCAGACGAGAAACGTAATGGTTCACAGGCTGATTACAATCGGCACGTTCGAAGAGAAGATTGATGATATCCTTAAATCAAAACAGAAGCTGCTTGATATGTCTTTATTTGAGGGAGAACAAAATATCACAGAGCTTACGGATAAAGAAATTATGGAAATATTCTCATTGCGAATTTAGTTTTTTGTTTTCAAAAAATCTATGACCTGAGAGAGAGCTTTACTTCTGTGGCTGATTTTATTTTTTTCTTCCATTGATATTTCTGCAAGAGTTTTATTCAACTCCGGAATAAAAAATACAGGGTCATAACCAAATCCGTTTGAGCCTCTTTTTTCGTTGATTATTTCGCCGAAACATCTGCCTTCTGCAGTAAAGAATATATTTCCGTTTTCATCAGACAATGCCATTGCGCAACAGAAATGTGCCGAGCGGTTATCTTTGTCTTTCAATTCCGAGAGGAGTTTGTTTATTCTTGAGTTATCGTCTTTTTCATATCTTGAAGAGTATACGCCTGGTCTTCCGTTGAGTGCATCAACACAGAGTCCCGAGTCATCGGCAAGAGAAGGAAGATGCATTTTTTTTGCGGTTTCTGATGCTTTCAATGAGGCATTTTCGAGAAAAGTTTCTCCTGTTTCTTCAACGTCTATGTCCGAATCAGGCAAAACAACGTCTATATCAAGCAACGATTTGAATAAACTGTTTATTTCTTTTAGTTTATTTTTGTTTTTTGTTGCAAGAACGATTTTTTTCATCAGTCTCTCCCGAAACGTCTGTTTCTTTTTGCAAAATCTGATATAGCAAGTCTTAGCGCTTCTTTGTCAAAATCAGGCCAGAGCATTTTTGTGATATAAAATTCAGAATAGGCAATCTGCCACAGGAGGTAGTTGCTGATTCTGTATTCTCCGCCGGTTCTGATTATCAAATCAGGATCGGGGATGTAGTTTGTGTACAAATATTTGGAAACCAAGTCTTCAGAAATATCATCAGAAGAAATTTTGTTTGAGGTTATATCTTTTGCAATTTGTTTGATTGCATTGACTATCTCTGCTCTTCCTCCGTAGTTGATAGCTATTTGTAAGTTGAGAGATTTGTTGTTTGCCGTTTTTTCTTCAGATTTTTTGATAATTTCCTGCAAAGATGGAGAAAGTTTTTGAGTATCTCCGATAATTCTTATTCTCACATCGTTCTCATGGAGTTCCTGCGTTTCGTTTTTGAGGGTTTCACCAAGCAGGAACATGAGAAATTCTACTTCTTTGGGGCTTCTTTTCCAATTTTCCGTTGAGAACGCATAGACGGTCAGATTTTGTATTTTGAAATCTTTCATTGCTCTGACCGTATTTTTCAGGGCGACAACTCCCTGGTTGTGACCAGCTACGGAGGGAAGGTTTTTTTGTTTTGCCCATCGTCTGTTCCCGTCCATAATAATTGCTATATGCTGTAATTTGCATTCTTTTGCAAGATTTATTGTTTCTTCATCATTTGATTTTGTAATTGTTGGAGATTTTATTTTTAATAACATATATTCTTCTCTCGAGTATTTTTTTTTATTATAAAACAAATAAAATTTTATGCTACACTAAAAAAATAAAGACGGATTTTGCAGTTATGTTAGAGTTATCGATTTTATATTTGTTGAAAAAACAAAAGTTGAGTTTATATGCAATAAAAAAAAATCTTGATGAAAAATTGCCATATTTATACTCTGCGAGCATGGGGGCTATTTATCCGTTGATAAACAATATGGAAAAAGACGGATTGATAAACCAGAAGGTATCTTATACAAAAGGCGGGCTTAAGAAAAAGACCGTTTCGATAACAAAAAAAGGTGAAGAAGTTTTTTTTAGGCGAATGACTGAAGATTTTGACTGTCCGATGAATCATCTTGAATTGTTTGTCGCTGCGAAGATTACGTTCAGTGAATTTCTTGAAGAAGAGTATCGAAAAACCATGTTCACGAAGATAATAAATAAGCTGGAGGAGAAAAAGCAAATCTTGAGCCTTTTAGAGAAGAAGCAAAAAATTAGCGACCTGCAGGGAAATCATATAGAGTTTCTCATAAAACAGATTAATGATTATGCTAAATGGCTTGAAGAAAAATTGTAAAGTGTTATTGTTTTAGTGTCAGATAGAATTCAGTAATTATTATTAACTAAACTTAAAAAAATACTACGCTTGTATTACTATGTTCGGAGTTTTTTTTGTTAATATAATTATTGGCAATTTTTAAGGAGCAATTTTTTTGGGTAAGTCCAGATTAACTCTCTATATATTTATCGCATTAGTTCTTGGTATTTTGACAGGATGGTTCTTCCCTGAATCTGGGTTGAAGCTCCATGCTCTTGCAGATGCTTTTTTGCGTATGGTGAAGATGATTATTGCTCCGTTGTTGTTTTCGACTCTTGTTGTTGGAATAGCCGGACATGGAAATATCAAGCAGCTCGGAAAAATTGGTGTAAAAACAATAATTTATTTTGAAATAGTGACAACTATTGCTTTGTTTATAGGGCTTTTTGCCGGAAATTATTTTAAACCCGGCGAAGGTTTTACTGTCGATTTTGCGTCAGCTGAGAGTATGAAATCGCTTGCGAATATGCAGCATATGCATGTAAGCACATCATTGACAGATACGCTTGTTCATATGTTTCCGACAAGTGTAATCGAAGCTATGGCAAAGGGTGATATTCTTCAGGTAGTTGTCTTTTCCGTGTTTTTTGCAATAGCTATTTGTGCTGTCGGAGACAGAGCAAAACCTGTTTTGAATATGCTTGATTCTTTATCGAAGATAATGTTCAAGTTTACTGAATATGTTATGTTATTTGCTCCTATCGGTGTTTTTGGGGCTATGGCTTATACTATTTCATTGAACGGTCTTGATATATTGCTTGTTTATGCGAAATTGATAGTTGTTTTATACGGGGCGTTGATTTTATTTCTTGCTATTGTCCTGTTTGCGGTATGCAGAATATGCAATATCCCGATACTTGCGTTGATTAAGGCTATTCAGGAACCTGCATTGATTGCTTTTTCAACGGCTACAAGCGAGGCTGCTCTTCCTAAAGCAATGGAGCAGATGGAAAAATTCGGTGTGCCTAAAAATATTGTCGGTTTTGTTATGCCTACGGGGTATACGTTTAATCTTGACGGAAGTACTCTTTATCTTTCGCTTGCAGTTTTGTTTTCTGCTCAGGTTGTAGGGCTTGATTTGACTCTTGAACAGCAGGTAATGATGATGTTGACTCTTATGTTGACAAGCAAGGGGATTGCCGGAGTTCCAAGAGTTTCTCTTGTTGTATTGATTGCGGCATTAAGCAGTTTCAATATTCCGGTTATCGGAGTTGCTATTTTGCTTGGTATAGATCAGATTTTGGATATGGGGCGTACTACCGTAAATTTGGTAGGAAACTGTGTAGCCACTACGGTTATTGCAAAATGGGAAAATATGTTTGATTATGAAAAAATGAATGAGTATATTGATTCAAATAAGGTTGAAAAAAAAAGCTTTGTTAAAGAAATAGTCCACTCGGAACCATCTTATTCAGCAGGATATGCGGATGATAATCAAGAAAATTTTGAATCAATAACCAAGTAATTTTTCGGGAGTATATTATGAAAAACCAGTATTTATTGATTGCAGAAACAATTTTTTATAAAAATAATAAACTTACGGCTATAAATATTTATGATCATTTTGTTGCGCTAAAGCTTCCTGCCGAGTTCGTTTTTGATTTGGCTGTTTTATGCGGGCCCGGGTGGGAGCATGGCGAGCATGTGATTACAATAAACTTCAGACCTGATGATAAAGAGCTTACAAAGCTTGGTGATATCAAGGTTGATATTCCGAGTGATAACTTTGTTTATAACGCATTGGCAAATAATCTAAAATTCACAATAGGGTCTGATGTAAAAAATCTTTCTTTCATTGTTATGGAAGGAGATAAGGTAATAGTTGAGAGGACTTATCCTGTCAACGGGTTGATGATACCTGTTGAAGAAAAGCCTAAAGAAGAGTCAGCCGCTGAGTAGTGCTTATTGCTACTGTTTTCTCGTTCCGTGATATATTGCCATTTTGTTGCAGACTATTTTCATAATTTGCGGCTTTGTAATGTATCCGAGTGTTGAACCGTAGTTATCAACTATAGAGGTATCAGCAAGATAGTTTTGGTTTTTTTCTTCCAAGAAAGATTTCCCTTTAGGGGAGAGTTCTTTTTTATATTTATTATATTTTGATGTTAAATCACTTGTATCAATAGGAGCCTTGACCAACATTATAGTTTCGTTTTTGTCGTATTCGTCGTATTTCAGGGAAAACATCTGCGGGAACTGTGACGGTGGTATTTGCAGCAGTGTTTTTGCAAAATAAGCCAGCTGTTCATAAGTTAGGGCAAATGCAAGCGGGTTATCTGTCTGTTCGTAGACAGATTCTGCAAGAGCCTGTTCCATCGCAAGTCTTTTTCTGATAAATTCTGTTGAGAATTTTCTAGGTTCTTCAGGCGGGATTGCTTTGTCTTTTGGAGCGTTCAATGATTTGAGCAAAGCTTTGCATTCAGAAGATGTTTTGTTTTCAGTCATTTGACTTACGTAGAATTTTCTGAATTCTTCGGGGATAAAGTAGTATTCCCGGCTGTATTTGTTATACACTATGTTTTCAAAGGAGTTATCAAGAACTTCAGAGTGTACTCCATCCTGTTTCAATTCTTCAGGCATAAGATTTTGGAATTTTTTGTAGGCGGCAGTTTTTGTTTCTTCCGTTCCGTTCTGACCGAAGATGAACATAGCAGCCTGACCGTAGTTTGCCAGAAATTCTCTCAGAGGCTGTTCCATTTTTTTCATATCTTCTTCTGCGATTATGAAGTTTGTTTTTATTATGGAGTCGATATCTCTATCAGAAAGTTTTTTGTTGTATTTTCTATATAGTCTATCGATTTTTGAGAAATCAGGTTGTTTTTTCATGGTGACAATTTTTTTAGATTGATCTTCTGATGTAAGTTCAAAGCTCCAGCTCTTACGTTTTGAAAAGTCCATATTCTCTGAAGTAGCTGCTATTAGGTTCAGGTCGTTAAAGCTCAAAGAAAACATTTCAGGCTCGTCTGTTGCATCATATAATATTTCTGCAAGAGATTGTTCCATTGCACGTTTTTCCGTAAATATAACGCTGTCATCGATTGATTTCATTTTTGCAGCCAGTTTGGTTCTTTCAGTTTCCGTAGGCGCTTCATCTTTTAGTATTTTTCCCCATATTCTGAGATCTTTTTCATCCAGTGTTTTGCTTGCAAGATTGAAGTATGCTTGCAGGTATTCTTCAGGAAGATATGAGTAAGCTCCTCTGTAAATTTTTGCAAAATTGTTCAAAGATGGATTCATCTCTACTGACTGGCGATGTTTTTTCAGGTCTTTTTTTATTCTTGTTTGAGTTACGACTATTGACTCTTTCAGCTCTTCAAAAGAGTTGTTCTCTACGGCTTTGTTTATTTCCGCCCAGGAGTTCTTGATTTCTTCTCCTAGTTTTTTTGCATCTTCAGGATAAGTGCTCCAGAAGGATATCATGAGATTTCTCTGTGCTTCTGTATATTCTTTAGAACGATAAATGAAGTTTCCTATATTATGGATGTTTCTTTCTCTCATAAATTCTGACATGTGGTTTCTGATATCGTTGCAGTTGTTCCAGGCGTTAATCATTGCAAAACGTTGTTTTTCGCTTCCTGTTTGCATCTTTTCTATGTAATCCGCTTTTTGTGCTTCATCCATAGAGTTCCAGCGAGCTATCATTGTTTGAGAACGTTTTTCAGATATTTGTTGTTTTTCTTCATCAGATAGATTTTCGTAGTATAACTTGAGATTTTTTTCTGCCCATTCCAGGAACAGAGGATCATCGGAGAGTGAAGTTCTTATTTTTTCTTTTGACTGATGAGGATGTTGGGGTATTGTCTGTTGAGACGCAGATTCTTTTTTCTGCGTTGGGTGTTCTCCTGTTAGAGTTTTTTTTCTGTTTTGGAATTTTTTCAGAAGTTCAAGTTCTTGATCCTGAGATAGCAAGAGTTCTTTTTTATCGCTGTCTGAGAGTGAATTCCACCAGTTTTCGATATTTGAAAGAGATTTTTTTGCTCTTTGAGCTCTTTCTTCAGGTGTAAGGCTGTCGTAGTATTTTTGTTGAGCTTCAGAGATTTTAGAACCGATTTCGTCAGAATAACCGTCCCTCGTAAATCGAAGTGAAGTCAGGTATTCCTGGTTCGGAAGTTTTATGCCAAGTGTTTCAAGAGTAGAGTAGTTTATGTAGTTTTTATCTTCTTTTTTGAAAATTGGGTTTAGGTCTTTATCAAGGTCTTCATTAATCTCGCTGAGAGATTTTGCTTCGAGAAAGATTTTTTTGACGATATATACACTAAGGTCTTCATCATCAGGCAGGACTGTTTCTCCTCCTTTTTTGAGGTCATCAGACATAATTTTTATTTCATAAAGAAGACCTTTTTTGGCTTTATTCTCAGAGGATGATTTAAGCTCTGAGAATAGTTCTTCATCAGGATAAGCTTGTTTTATTTCATCCGTTGTTTTTGCATAAACAATTGATTTATAGGCATTGTACTGAGCCTGCAGAGGAGAGAGTCCCCGCTTGTTCGGAAGTGTATCAATATATGTTTTGACTGTATGAGGCATTCTGTCTTTGTTTTCTTCATAAAATCGCGGAAGACCTTTATCTACTCTTGCCTCAAAAGATAGAAGATAATCATTAAAGTGATAATCAAGAGGGTTTGTGGTTGGTTTTATTGAAGAAGCTGAATTTTTAGTATTTTTGCTATTAGTTTGTTTTGTTGAGTTTTGTGCGGTGAAAAAATTCAGAGAAGATATCCTGTTGATTTGCATAATAAAAATAAGACCTCAATTCATATAAAAATTTTTCATTTATACAAAACCCGTAAATATAGTTTATTGTGTAAAATAATGTTACAATGTAAATTCAGGTATGGATATTTTTCATAGCAGAAAATCTTTATATATATAAGAACTATAGAGGTGTTTTTAGATGTTTGAAGGAAGAAATGAACATTATAAATATACATCAAGTCCTTATGAAAACAGACGGGAAGCCGATTTTTATCTCAGTGCGAAAGAAATTCAAGAAAAAAGAGGTGAAGATTTGGCAAGACGTTTGTATAATTTCAGAAAAAGTTTGAAAGATTCGGCTTATATGACCTCTCCTATTTCTGCAACAAGTGAAGAAAGTCTAGAGAAGGCTTTTTTGTATGAGTTTACCCATCTGAGCGAAACAGGAAAAAGAAAATTTGCTAGCTTAATATGGGAAAAGAATGTTGAAGAGGAGCTATCTGAGATATGGCCAGAGTTTTCGAGTGTTGTCAAAGCGTCATTGAATAATATTTAGTTTTCATAGTAAAATTGAATATTATGAAAACATTGTTCGGAAGAATAACTCTTTTTTTCTTTTTAGCTGTTGCTATACTTATTTTATGGGGAATATTTGCTGAGCCGAATATCCTTGTTATTAGAAATATTGATATTTCTCTCAAAAAATGGCACAGCGAGCATAATTCGCTGAAGATAGTTTTTCTCGGTGATTTGCATACAAAGCCGATAGACCTTGACCGGTTGAAGAGAGTTGTTTCAAAGGTAAACGAACAAAAACCTGATATAGTTTTATCAATAGGGGATTATGTAAACGGAAACAGTTATAAAGAAACGCTATATCCGAGAGTTATCGCAAAAGAGCTCGGAAAAATTAAGTCAAAATACGGATTTTATACGGTGCTTGGCAACCATGATTATGATTATAACCCGCTCAGGATAAGAAAAGAACTTGAGAAAAACGGAATAAAAGTTCTTGAGAATGATACATTACCTTTGGATATAGAAGGAAAACGTTTATGGTTAATCGGAATACAGGATTTTTCAGTCTGTCATACCCATCTTGATTATAATACAAAACAGGTGAGTGATGAAGAAAATCCTGTTATACTTTTGAGTCACACTCCTGATGTTTTTCCAGAGGTTGATGAACGTATTGAGCTGACTCTTGCAGGGCATACTCATGGCGGGCAGGTCGTTATTCCGTTTTATGGTCCGATTTATGTTCCATCAAAATACGGAAAGAAATATTCCAAGGGATATTTTGAAGAAAAAAATAAAAAAATGTTTGTAACAGGCGGGATAGGCACGTCTGTTTTTCCTGTGAGATTCAATAATTTTCCCGAGATTATAATTTTAAATATAAAATCAGATAAAAAATCAGAATAAAATCTTATCAGACATTTGATTTAAATTTGACCTTATAATATAATAACTGAGGATAGTTTTGTTATTATGTGTAAAAAGATAGGTCGTTACTATGAAAAAAATTATGATTTCAGCAATATTATGCGGATTGGTTATGAGCTATAATATTGCTCAGGCAGATTTTTTGGATAAAGCAGGGGACTTTATCGACAAAGCTAAGGATACAAGAGATGCTGTTCAATCATCAGATGAAACAGCAAGCAAGTACAAACAGCAGCAGATTGCTAATTTAAGAAGCGAAAAAAGAGCAAAGTTGAGAGAAATCAACAATCAAATAGCTGCCAAAGAAAAGCAAATCAATACAATCAAAAAGTCTAAAATCTCTTACTTGGAGCAGAAAAAACAAACTGACAAGTTAGAGTGGGAAATAGCTTCTTTAGAAAAGAAAGCTGACTTGATAGAAAAATCTTATGATAAAAGAATACAAAATCTTCAAAAATAGCTAAATGGTAGAATAGTAAAAAATAAATACGTGTTATTTATTTAAAGTGAGGACAAAAAGATGAAAATGATGAAAAAAATTGCAGCAATGTCTATGATGGCTGTAGCTTTAGTTGCCTCAACAACTACTGCGTTTGCTGCAAAAGATTTCTCAGATGTTCCTAGAGGTTATTGGGCTTCGAAAGAAATTAATGCTGTTGTAGAAGACAACATTATGCAAGCTTATGACGACGGAACATTCAAACCTGAAGAATTGGTATCAAGAGGTGATTTTGTTAAAATGCTTCTCGTTACTGTAGGCAGTGATGATATGCAGGTCAAAATTGCTAATCCATTCACAGATATCAGCGCATCAGGAACAAAAAACTATTCTGATATTTTGAGATCAGAACAACTAGGTTTGGTTTACGGTTATCCGGATAAAACCTTCAAGGCTGCAAGAATTATGACTAAAGCAGAGGCTACTTCTGTTTTGAGTCATATTACAACTGATACAGCTTGCGATGAATCTATTCTGGATAAATTTTCTGATAAAGATACAATTCCTGCTTGGGCTGCAAAATCTTATCCGAAAGCAATCAAATATGATTTGTACGTAAACTATCCTGACGAAAAAGAACTTCTGCCAAACAAAAAACTCAACAGAGCTGAAACAGCTGTTTTGCTCTACAAGTTGAAAAATCAACTCAATTTGGTTAAATCTCAATATAAAAATGCCGGATTGGGTGTAGAACATTTGGATGTTTATGACAAAGCAGAAGTAAACACTGTTACTATTATGGAAACAGGTGTTGTTGTTGATGCGAAGAACGTTTTGAAAGTATACTTTGTCAACGACTTCAAATCAAAAGAACATGCTGCAGGTGATGTAGTTGAATTCTATGCAAAAGAAGACGTCTACACAACTGAAGGAACACTTGTTATTCCTGCTGGTTCAAAAATGATTGCTAAAATACAGGAAATCGTCCCATCAGAAAAAATGAACAAAAACGTAAAAGTTGTTCCTGTATTTGAAAAATTGATTCTTCCTTGCGGAAAAACAGTTCCGTTCTATGCTAAACCGTTGAAGAACGATGGTGTTTTGACTGAAAACAGATGGGTTAAACCGCTTGCTTATACAGCTGGTGGCGGTGCTATCGGTGCTGCAGTCGGTACAGGTTTTGCAGCTATTCCTGATCCTAAAAAATACGGTGTCGGTGCTGCTGCTATCGGTCTTCCTGTAGGTGCAGGCGTTGGTTTGGTAACAGGTTTGGTTACAAATGGTGTTAACTACAGCGCTAAAGAAGGTGAAGCTGTTCTTGTTGAACTCTGCAAACCTCTTACAGTTCCTAATAAATAATAATTAATATTATTTATAAAAAAAAGAGAGTCTGAATTTTCGGACTCTCTTTTTTTTTAGAAAAATCTTATTGAACTTATAGACTCAAGCAATTCAAAATATTCTTTTTTCAGAACATCATAAGATATTTTAAACGGTTTTATATCAATTTCTTCTCCTATTGCTTTAGTATAAGTATCAGCCCATTTTTTTATTTCTTTTTTATCTTTTGGAACTTTTATGAATATATCATCTGCACTTTCATCAGCCTTTTTTAGCAGGGGATTTTGTTTTCCCATCTCTTCTATACATTTTGTTTGCAAGACAATCTCTCCAAGCGTATTTGACAAACCTGTTTTTTTGAAAGAGTCGCTGTTGACATCAATGCCTGTCATCGATTTTATGATTTTCTTATCAGTCTCAATTGTTCCTGATTTTCGAGAAATAGGATATCCGGATATAAAAGAGAGAATATCTTTTGTTTTAAATTTCTCTCCAAAGTTTATGTAGTTATGATTATTATTGATTTGCAATATTCTTTCTCCTTTTAGACATATTTAGTTAAACTCAAAAAAGAAAATAAATTGCTAAAGAATATGCATAATAATTCCGGCAGCAGCTCCTATAAGCAAAAAAATCAGAGGATCTCTCTTGTAATAGAAGCTGAAAATGAAAAGACATATAATTAAAACTATTGCTTTTATATCAAGAAAAGATGTGATTTTAGCAAAAGAAAAAGAATTCAACGCCATAGATCTGATTGTGCAATCTTTGAATAATCTGATGGACACAGCTCCTATCATTGCTGCCGTTGCAGGACGCAGGGCATAAAGAGCAGATTCAACAAAAAAATTGTTTCTGAATTTTTTCAGCATCTTAGATATCATTACAACCATAAAATAAGACGGCATCATAATGGCTGATGTCGCAAGTATTGAACCTATTATTCCTGCTGTTTTGAAACCTGCATATGTCGCAACATTTAGACCGACCGGCCCAGGGGTTATGCTCGAAATTGCAAGCATCTGTGTTAACTCAACAGGTGAAAACCAGTGATATTGCTCTGACATATGGTATAAAAACGGGAGAGTCGCATATCCGCCGCCTAAAGAGAACAAACCTATTTTGAAAAATTCAAAATATAAAAAGAAATACAGCTTCATCTTCTGCCCTCTTTTCTCTTTTTCCAGACAATTCCGAGCACAGCGGCGAAGATTATTAATAAAGCGGGAGAAACCCCGATGATTGAAAGAATAAACATCAAAATGAATACAAATAGCGTGAACTTATCCACAATGCTTGTATTCCATACCTCTTTTACCGTCAAAAAAATGAGTATGATAATCGCTATGTTCACACCCCAGAAGATGTTATTCATAATCGTTGATTTCGCAAGTTCGGTTAAGATTGATGCAAGCAGAATAATCGTAAGAAACGGAGGAATTGTGAGTCCGAGCAGAGTTACAAGAGCTCCGGTTTTTCCTCTGAGCTTATAACCGATAAAAATAGCAGTGTTTGCTGCAATCAATCCCGGTACGCACTGACCGAGCGCATAAAAGTCAATCAATTCTTCTTTTGTTATCCATCCTCTTTTATCAACCAGTTCTGATTGCAGCAAAGGAACAATTACATATCCTCCGCCGAGCAAAAGACAGCCAATTTTCAGAAATACAAGAAATATATTAATAAATGATGCACCCATAATAATATTCTAATCCAAACATTTTCTTTGTACTAAAATTTAGAATAAGGACTCTTTGAAAGAAAGGAAAAAATGAATACTATCTGGCATCCGTTTACTCAACACGGTCTTGAAGAGGATATAATCAAAATTTCTTATACACAGGATGAATTTCTTATATCATCTGATGGGAGAAAGATTATAGACGGGATTTCTTCCTGGTGGGTGAACACACTCGGGCATCGTAATCCCAAAATTATGCATGCAATAGAAGAAGAAACAAAAAAAACAGACCAGTTGATTTTTGCAGGTTTTACCCATGAACCTGCGCTTAAAGTAGCGAAGATGCTTGGAGAATTTCTTCCTGAAAAACTCAAATACACTTTCTTTTCTGACAGCGGTTCAACTTCGGTTGAAGTTGCTCTAAAGATGGCTGTAGGATATTTTTATAATAAATTAGGAAAAGATAAATCTAAAATAGTTGCTTTCGAGCACTCATATCACGGTGATACATTCGGAGGTATGTCTTCAGGTGCGAGGAGTGTGTTCAACAAGCCGTATTCTCATATGCTCTTTGATGTCACTCACATTCCATATCCTGAAAAAGGCAGAGAAGAGAAAACCATAAGTGCATATAAAAAACTTCTCGAACAAAAATATAATGAAATAGGTGCAATTATTTTGGAACCTCTTATCCTTGGCTCAGGCGGTATGTTGACTTATGAACCGTTTGTTCTTGATGAATTATACAAACTCTCAAAAGAGTACGATGTGTTTTTTATTCTCGATGAAGTTATGACAGGGTGGGGAAGAACAGGCACCATGTTTGCCTTTGAACAAACAAATACAGTCCCTGATATTATATGTCTATCAAAAGGTTTGACAGGTGGTTCACTGCCTCTTGCTGTTACCGTTGCGACAGATGAAATTTATGAAGCTTTCTACAGCAAAGATAAAGCAAAAATGTTTTACCATAGTTCTTCTTACACTGCAAACCCTGTTGCCTGCGCTGCAGCTGCTGCAAATCTTGAAATATGGAAAGAAGAGGATATCCTTGGCAGAGTTAGAAAAATAACCGAATTCTATGAAAAACAGGCGTCTGATTTTAAAAATCCGAGAATTTTGGGAGATATTTTTGCTTTTGATATCGATGGCGAGGGAAATGATTATCTTGCCAATGTTGCCCCAAAACTCTATGACTTTTACAGAAAGAATGATGTACTCTTGCGACCTCTCGGAAATACCGTTTATGTCATGCCACCTTATTGCATATCAGAAAATAGCCTGAGCAGAGTATTCGATGTAATAAAAGAATCTAAAAAGCTTTTATAAATGATTGACTACAAAGAGCTATACAATAAATACGCCAAATGAATTAATATTTATAGGACATATAATGATAAAATTTTCTTAGGAGAATATTTTTAAAGATGTCTTTCCAAAAAAAAGTTCTTAATTCGGTATTCTGTATTTGTTTGCTGTTTTTTGCTCAAAACGCTGTTTTTGCTATAGATGAAGAAACAATCGAGAATAAACCGGTCGAAGCAAAAGTCAGCAAAGATGTTATTTTAAATCTTGATGATTGCATAAAAATAGCCCTGCGAAACAGCCCGCAGATAGAAATCTCTGAGAACGAAATTCTCCTCTATAAGGCAAGACTCGGTCAGGCAAAATCCGATTATTCTCCGACTCTCGGGCTTAGCAACGGGTATTCGCATACCAAAAACAGTCTGATAGATGAGCTTGTACTTGCTAACTTATCCGTAAATCAGCTTATATATAACTTCGGAAAGACTTCTTCAAAAATAAAAGTACAGAAATTCAACCTGAAATCAGCTGACTTCGGGCTTGAAAATGTTATTCTTCAAACAATATATAATGTAAAAAATGCTTACTACGGAGTTTTATTTGCAAAAGTTGAACAGGATATAAAACTGAGAAATGCCCAGCTTGCAGAAAGACATTATGAAATGGCAAAAGGTTTCTACGATGTCGGCATGAAATCTTATATAGATGTGACAAATGCTGAAGTTACCTATAACAACGCCAAAATAGAATATGTTCAGGCTATGACGAACTACAGAAACGCAATTATTGCTCTAAATAACTCCATGTATCTTGTTGACAGTGCAAAATATTCTGTTTCTGATACGGAAGATTTCAATATGCCAAAGGGATTGTCAGAAAAAGAGGCGGAAGAGGTCTATCAAAAGTATGTTTTACCGGAGAAAAATCATATTTCTAAAAATATTGACGACAGCGCTCAAACTGGAACAGACGCAGGAACATCGTCAGTTGTTTTGAAATCAGGTCTTGTAAAACATAATATGCTTGAGAACTTTAAGTTTACTCCATATAATATTGAAATGGACGAAGCAATAAAAACGGCATACGAGAACAGGCCCGATTTGAAAGCTCTTCTTGCAAAAGAAAAATCCGCAAAAGAATCCTTGAAATTGGCAAAAAAAGAGTATTTTCCTGATTTGAATGCAAGTTTATCAACAGGGTTTATGGGAGATAACTTCCCTGTTCATCACACTCTTCGCCTCGGGGCGTCTTTGAATATTCCTACAGTTAACCCTATGTTGACAAAATATAAAATTGATGAGAGCAAAGTTAATCTCAGTACTGCTCTTGCTAATATTAATCTTCAAAAACAAAATATTTTCTTTGATGTTCAAAAGGCGCATACAAACCTGAAAGAAATAGAAAGAAGAATTCCTCTTCTTGATGCAACAGTAAAGCAGGCATTCCAGAATTTTGAACTCGCTGATGGCAGATATGAAGTCGGTCTTGGAAATTATATCGAGCTGCAGGATGCTCAAACTGATTATAACAACGCACAGCTTGCGTATGCTCAGGCTGTTTATGATTACAACATGGCAAGAATTTATCTTGAATATTCTATGGGGGTAAAATGAAGAAAAAAGGACTCATTATCCTTGGTGTAATTTTGGTAATAATTGCTTTGTTTTCATTTATAAATATGAATGCAAACAAAGAACAGTATAAAACAAGAGCTCTGAAAAAACGTACAATAGTTCAAAGCGTGTTTGCCTCTGGAACTGTTAATCCTGTTATTACTGTCAGCATTGGTTCTCAGGTTTCTGGAACAATTAAAGAACTTTATGTTGACTATAACTCGGAAGTAAAAAAAGGTCAGCTGCTGGCCCAGATAGACCCTGCTCTTTTTGAAGCCAGGGTTAACGAATCACGTGCCAGTTTGAATAATGCTCAGGCAAACTATGAGAGAGTTAAAAGCGTTATGGAAAATGATCTGAAAACTTATAACAGATATAAAGCTCTTTATGAAAGAAAATTTGTTGCCAAAAGTGAACTTGATTTGGCAGAGAGTACTTATAAGGCGGATGTCGCTTCGTTAAATGCAGCGAAAGCTCAAATTGAACAGGCAAAAGCTACTCTTGATAATAATCTTACGAACCTGAGATATACAAGAATAATCTCCCCTGTTGACGGCATAGTAGTTTCTCGTTCGGTTGATGTCGGACAAACCGTTGCTGCCAGCTTTCAAACTCCTACATTGTTCTCTGTCGCTCAAGATTTGACAAAAATGCAAATAGATACGAGTGTTGTAGAAGCGGATATAGGACGTGTCAAAGTCGGTCAGGACGTTGAATATACCATTGACGGTTATCCTGATGAAACTTTTACAGGAAAAGTTTCTCAGGTCAGAATTTCTCCGACAACCGTTCAGAACGTTGTTACCTACAATGTCGTTATTATAATTGATAATAAAGACTTGAAGCTGATACCGGGTATGACTGCTAATGTTTCTATTATTACAAATAAAAAGGAAAATGTTCTTTGTGTTGATAACAGAGCTCTAAAATTCAGCCCACAGACATCAAAAGACGGTACTAAGAAAAAATATCAGGAGTATGGTGTCTGGATACTCGAGAAAAATAAACCCAAGCGGGTTACAGTCCAAATAGGAGCAAGCGATGAAGATTACACTGAAATAACCTCTGATGCACTTAAAGAAGGTGATAGAGTGATTATTTCTTCTACAAGCAAAGAAAAAGCTGCAGCTCAAAGACGTATGAGACCGTTCTAATATGACTTCGCTGATAAAAACCGAAAATATTGTCAAAACTTATAATACCGGAGATTCTCTGTTTTATGCTCTTAACGGAGTAAGTCTGAGTGTTGAATACGGTGAATTTGTGGCAATTATGGGCTCATCAGGCTCTGGTAAATCTACTTTTATGAATTTAATCGGCTGTCTTGATGTTCCGACTTCAGGGCAGTATTTCCTTGATGGGATTGATGTTTCAAAATTATCAAAAGATAAACTTGCAGATATCAGAAATTTGAAATTAGGTTTTGTATTCCAGGGGTTTAACCTGATTTCAAGAACATCGGCTCTTGAAAATGTTGAGATGCCGATGATATACAAAGGCATTGAACCCAAAGAACGTATAGAAAGAGCAAAAGAAGCTCTAAAAATAGTCGGACTCGAGAAAAAAATGTATAACCTTCCCAACCAGCTCTCAGGCGGACAGCAGCAAAGAGTCGCAATAGCAAGAGCAATTGTGAACGATGCTCCTGTCATTCTCGCTGATGAACCGACCGGAAATCTCGATACCAAAACAAGTTATGAAGTTATGGACTTTTTTGTCAGATTGAATGAAGAACAGCATAAAACAATTATGCTGGTAACCCATGAACAGGATATTGCAGACTATGCAAAAAGAGTTGTTCACTTTAGAGACGGCCATATTATAAAAGATGAGGTAAATAAAAAGTGATTGACTTGGAATCTACTTTGAGAATAGCCATAAGAACAATCAGAATAAATAAAATGCGCTCAATTTTGACAAGTTTGGGCATAATCATCGGAGTAAGCTCGGTTATTATTATGCTTGCAATAGGTATGGGTGCTCAGCGTTCAATGGCTGAAAATATGGCAAAAATGGGCAGTAATCTTTTGATGGTCGTATCCGGGTCAACAACATCAGGAGGAATAAGAATGGGCGCAGGCAGCAAACAGACGCTTACTTATTCTGATGCACTTGATATTCAAAAAAAATGTCCTTCAGTTCTTGCTGTTGCTCCGTATTTATCCGGTACAAAACAGGTTGTCTTCGGCAATCAAAACTGGTCGACAGGAATTCAGGGAACAACTCCAAATGTAATGATTGTAAGAGATTGGGGAGTTGAATACGGACGTTCTTTTTCTGATGAAGATGTGAGCAACTCAACAAAGGTATGTCTTTTGGGACAGACTGTCGCAGAAAATCTTTTCGGGGATTTGGATCCCGTAGGAAAAACCGTGAGAATAGAGGGAATGCCTTTCACTGTTGTAGGCGTTCTTGAATCAAAAGGACAATCAGGAATGGGGCAAGATCAGGATGATACGATTATGATTCCAATAACTACAGCGCAAAAAAAGTTGATAGGTGTTGATTTTCCGGGTATGGTAAGACATATTATGGTAAAAGCCGTTGATGAAAATGCAGTCTATACTGCGCAGGATGAAATAAAAGAGCTCTTAAGAGAACGTCATCGCCTTGGAAGCAAGCAGGAAGATGATTTCACTATAAGAAACCTTACCCAGATGATGGAAACGGCAAAAGAATCAGCAAAGATTATGGCTATTTTGCTCGGTTCTATTGCTTCAGTTTCTCTTTTGGTAGGAGGTATAGGGATTATGAACATTATGCTTGTATCTGTCACTGAAAGAACGAAAGAAATCGGTATTAGAATGGCAATAGGTGCTAAAGCCTCCGATATAAGAATACAGTTTCTCCTCGAATCTCTTTTGCTTTCTTTGATGGGCGGAACAGTCGGAGTTGTACTGGGCATTCTTCTCGCCAAGTTTGTTGAAGCGTTTTTTGATTTACCTGTTTATATTGCCTGGTGGTCGCTTTTATTGTCTTTTGGCTTTTCAGGACTTGTTGGAGTAACCTTCGGATATTACCCGGCTTATAGAGCTTCTCTTCTTGATCCTATAGAAGCATTAAGGTATGAGTGATTATTGATAGTTTTTTTTGTCTAAGATAAAATTAATTTGATAGATGTTTTTGAGAATATTTTGTAGTGAAAAAGTTCTTTTTATTTTTTTGTTTGATTTCGTTTTTAATAACAAATTTATCTTATGCCGGAGAGAATAGTAGTGATTCAAAACGGCTTGAAGAACCGGAGTTACCTCTTTCTGCCTCTTCATCTCAAAGCGGTAATAAACTTAATATTCATGAGGCAATAGAGCTTGCTGTTGAGAAAAATGTTGATTTAAACCAGATAAGAAAAGACTATGAGATAGCAAAGAATAATGTAAAAATAGCAAACCGCCTTCAAAACCCTTCTTTTGAAATGGACTACGGAATAGGTAATACAAATAAGGGAAATCCTCAGCAAATAGGGATATCTCAGCTAATTGAGATTGGAAAACGTTCTCCTCGGAAAAAGAAAGCTCAGGTCGAACTTTTATTGAGCGACGATATTATCAAAGCAGCCGAATTTGAAGTGAAAATGGACGTGCGAGAGGCATTTATCAGACTTGCGGCAGCAAAATCAAAATTGAAAAATATACACGACCAAAAAGAAATTATTCTGAAACTTGTGTCTATTTCTGAAACAAAAATAGAACCAAATACTCCTGATATGGATATTATGCCGTCAAAAATAGTTCTGAATCAGTTCATATTAAAGGAAAATAACGCAAGAGCCGCTGTGCTTGCCGCCAAATATGATTTCAATAAAGCGTTGAATATCAATCGCTCGCAGGAAGATAACACTTTTTTTGATATAGAAGATGATGATTTGCAAGACGACGGATTTGTTTCTCATCTGACACCATCTCCAAAGAGCGTTATGCCAAAATTTGACGATGTAGCTTCATCAGCTTATGAAAAAAGATACGATTTGAAAATAGCAAAAAATGAAATTGAAGCAGCCAAGAAAAATCTTGATATTATAATCAGACAACGAATCCCTGATATTGAACTCGGAGGAGGCTATGCATATATGTCCTCTTATCAAAATGAAGGAAACGGAATGATTTCAGGTGCCTATGCAAAAGCAAACCTCGTAAACTTACCGCTTTTGTATAACTACTCTCCTGAGATAAAAAACGCTAAACTCCAGCTTGAACAGGCCCAGCTGCGTTATGAATCAACCAAAAATAAAGCAACTTCAAATCTTATGAGCGCATACGAAAAATTCATAATTGCCCAGAAGAACCTCAACTATTATAATTCTGACTTGATTTCTAATTCGAAAGAAATTCTCAAAATAGCTGCTCAGAACTATGCTCAGGAAAAATCAGACGTAACCTCTCTCGTCTTCGTACAGCAGTCTTACAGCGAAATAATGGACGCTTACATAGATTCATTGTGCAACTACTATATTTCTTGGATTAACTTCCTTCGTGAGTATAATGATGAAACACTTGATATGAATGTTTCTCTCTAAAATTTTGAAACTAATTGTTTTTATTAACATATATTAACAAAAATGTAAAAAATATTTATTTTCGATTTTCGGAAAAATATTCTTTTATCTGTTTTTTGAAATAAAAATTTCTAAAATTTTTATTATTTTTTTTGCATATTTATTGTATTTTTTTGGGGGGAAAATGTTTTTTTAGTATACTTTAATTATTTTGAAAATATTTTCATAAAAATTGTCTGTGCATATTTTTAAAAAAATATGGAATATAAAAAGTAGATATATATAAAAATAAGTTTAAATAATTCCCTTATAAAATATAAAATAATATAATAAACAACATGACAAACTAAATTTGGAGAAACGAAATGAAGAAGCTTGGATTTACGCTGGCGGAAGTGTTGCTGGCAGTGGCGATATTGGGAGTAGTAGCAGCAGTAACAATAGGAGTGCTGAGGAATGTAATTCCAGAGGACTATACATATACAGCGAAGAAAGCATCGGTAACCCTTAGCGAAGGAGTAAAAACGATGCTGGAGGATGACAGGAAATATCCTGGCAAAGAATTTAAAAACGGAGAGAAATTCTGTAAAGACTACGCAGGCTTGTTTAAAATGGGAGTAAACGTAGACTGTAATCAGAACGAGCCAGTAGAGAACATCGAGAATGCAGCAGTAAATGGTCTGTCAAAAGATTCAGACCTGTATAATAAAGCGAATATAAAAGCATCAAACGGAGAAGTATGGTGGGGATTAAACCAGAACTTCGAAGGAGATGAACCGATAAAAATCTTAACGGACGTAAACGGACCGAAAAAAGGGAATAATAAACTCGGAGAAGATATAGTAGCACTTGATTTGTATAAAAACGGAAAAATCGGGGTGCATGAAGTAGCAAATACAAGCAGAACGCCGGATAAAGACGGAGCGCTCGGAATATGCACGCCGATAACAACAGTAATAAGCAGAGAAAATATATCAGATAAAGCAGAAAATGAAAAAGCAAACGTATCACATAGATTGTGCTATCAGGAAAGAATCCGCTGCGTAAAAGACGGAGAAACGACAGAAACAACAAGACCGGAGGTCTGCATAGAATGTCCTGATGTAGAAGATAGAAAAGTCTTGATAGGAACAAATAAAGTAATATCAATAGACCCGATAACCAACATGGCAAGTACATACAGAGCGGGAATAGAATATAAGAGATTATGCCCTGCATCAGTAACGGACGGAACAATAAATATAGGTTCCTTTAAGTATGAGGACGGAAGCTCAGTAGGAAAGATTACTCTGAATGAAGATTTAAATACAATAGGAACATCAAAAGAAGGAGAAAAAGAAAAACATACAGGCGGTTACTACGGAAAAGCCCACATAACCAAAACAGACAACTGCACAATAAGACAAAGAGCAGTGTTGATAAACCAGCATGTATACGACAAAGGAATTTCAGTATCAAAAGAAATCTCAGGAATGAGTACAGCCGCCATGCTGCTGTGGAATGCAAATCAATCAAGTAATACAATAAGCGGTTCATTGAGAATCGGGGCAGGAAACGACTGCAGCACAATAGACAGCGCAATATATAGAAAAGACGGAAGAGGCGCATCAGTGAGAATGACAGACCCTACGTCGTTGAAATTGTTCTTGAAAAACGAAGGAAGCAACAAGGACTATATAAACCTCGGATGCGGATATTTGAATCAGTGTGCGCAAATAGAAAGAGACTGCGGAGGAACCGCATTTTATCAATATAAAGAATTCGATATGCCGTATGTATTCGGAAACAGAAACGACGGAGTAACAACGTGCCAGAAATGTGAATTTCCGACAAGGAATATCTTGAAAGTCACAATGACAGATCCGAAGAATGCCGATTATAGCTGCAGAACGGCAAGTACATACGGAGATTGTCCGAATGACTGGACAGATACGAAATATAAAATGCAGTGCTCACAGGCAAGAAGAGAATGCCCTCCATTGACAGTAGGAGGAACACAATATGACTTCTCATCAAACTTCCCCGGAGGAAGTAAAGGCGGAGATGGAAATATGAACCTCGGAAGTGAGCCGTATGATTACGACGGAGGTAAAAGAGGCTGCAAACCATGTAATTTGTTCAATAGTTATTTCCTCAAAACGGATAAAAATGCACAATCGGCAACATCTTCAAATTCAACGGAACTAAACAAACACACCTTCAAATATATGACGGCGTGCACGCAGGTTCGCAGAGAATGCGAAGATACAACATTCAATCAGGGCTTTAAGTCAGATAAGTCTAAAAACCTGCTTGGATGCAGTGCGTGCTATTCAGAAAATAAAATAAAATAAAAAACAGAACATCAGATGCGCGGTGTCAGGTTAGAAGATACTGATCACAGGCTGACCAGAACGGAACAGGAAAAACTGATAATGCCTATAGCAGATATAAAGGCTTTGATACCGGCAATGTAGAATATTCATGTGCCTGCGAGCAGTTGTCGACAAATGTTCCCGGGCTGCCGTACAACTTTAAGTATTGTAGAAATTTGATTGGAAATACTTGTCCATCAAGCAAATCAAGTAGCACAACCACAACAAAAGACTATACGATAAAAATTCCTTCTTCTCATGTAAATAAAGAAGTTTATAACCTGAGAAGAGTAAAAGATAATTCAAATAACTACAGAAATGAAGACCAGATTGTTGAATATGAACCATATAATCCTGTAGCCGGAAATCTTTCAACCAAAGAAGGAAAGTTGAGTCCATATTTCCTTCCTGAAAAATGCGAAACAAACAACGGTTTTAAATGCGAGGTGACAGGTTATAACTATTCTGCCCAAACATTTACAATAAGGGTTCATATGCAGACAAAATGTACAAGGACATGTTCAGGCAATGACTGGCAGACATATGCTGCATGCAAAACATGTGCCAGATATGAATATTATTCATGCGGTACTACTTTGTCACCTAAAACATGTAAAAAATGTGTTGAGTGGAAGAGCAACGGACGCTGCATGAGAAAAGAAGCGGTGAATGATACTCTGAGCAAGGTAACTCTGTATTATACATATGCAGACCCTCTGTGTTCACGCAAGTATCAAAGTCCTCCTGGATTCTGCTCATCATGTCAATGCATGCAGACAGGAAATGCTGATACTTGTACCGAGTGCGGAACTTGTACTTTCCAGAATGCTCCATGTACAGCAAATGATCCTCCAAGAATATTGAAGGTTTGCACAAATTCTTCATGTAATGAATCATATGATAACGGGAAACCATGTCCTGATCCTCCAGCTTGCGGTGAGAAGGCAATTACAACAGGTGCTATTGTTATAGGTAATGACTATGGTACATCATCTGATGAGGCCTTTATAGATACTCACAGAAAAGGTGACTGCGGCGGCGCAGGAAGCGGAGCAACAGCAGGCGGATGTTCTTATCAAGAAACACTTAGCCTTAGTGATTTTGGCATAACTGATAATAATGATTATAAGATAGTTTCCTGCACACCTGTTCCTGTTGGTATGGACTATTGTGACAGAAATGATGCTATAACAGGAAGATACTGTAATGCTTATACTGGAGGTGGTGGTCAAACTTGGAACGGTAAGTACGGTGTAAGTAATGCCGGAAATGGTTTTAATACACTTAGTACTGCCAGGTGTGAAGTAAGTTCAGACCATAAGAAAGTTACAATTAAGCTTACAGCAGGAACATTGTCTGATGGTTCTGACTATGATGACTTCGGTGTGAAGAGTGTTAAAATCATAATGGATGGATGCGAATATAAAAATAGATAGTTGTATTTGTATTCAGTATCAAAACCGGAGAAGCCCTCTTTTAAAGAGGGCTTCTCCTTTTGTTTTGCGGATATATGAGTTTTTTCAAAAAACTGATGACATATTCAAAAAAATGTGATAGAATATTATCTTGCACACAAACTGATGTGTTCTGTTTTTTGGTTTAGTTAAGAAAAAAGGAGGACGAAATGAGTCTTGATAGAGTCACTATGATCGGAAATCCGACGGCTATTTCTGTTGCCTTCAAAACCCAAAAGGATAACCTCAACAGCGAGCCTGTTGAAGGAATCAGTGTTGTGGGAGAAAAACAACTCAGCGCAGATGAGATGATTACTGCAGAGAGATTTATTCCTCTTAGCAGTCTGTCATTGAATGATTCTCTGAGGGAAGAAATCGGTTCTGCTGCAGCAGGAGTTTATTCAGAGTTGAACAAAGATGATGATGACGTTTTGAACTTTGTTGCTTCAGAGTTTGCTCATGATGCAGTCAGCGATCAGAATGAAGCTCCCTGGCCCCTTATGTGGTATGAGTTAGCATAGTTTTAACCGGGAAGACAAAATATCCATCTGTACGGATTTTTGTTCTCCCTCAGGTTAAGCCGTTTTTTACAGATTTTTTTCTGAGTTCTCATTTGTGAGAACTCGGATAAGGGTCGTGTTTATACAAAAAGAAACAGCCCTGAGAGCTGTTTCTTTTGCGTTGATTTTTGATTAGTAAAGATAAGCTTCGTGAGAATCTCTTCCGCATTGATAGTCAGGATTTCTGTCTTCTCTTGTTTCTTCGACTTCCGGAACTTCGACTTCCGGGGTTTCTGTCATTCCATAAATAGTTTCAGCAATTTTCTCTCTTCTTTCTTTTGGATCACTGCTGAGACCTGCGTAAGCGAGGAATGTTTCTGCCGTGACAATGTCATTGTCTTTTACTGTTATTCTAACACCATCAACCGGCACTTTGTGACCGTTCGGGTCACCATAAGATGAGTAGTGTGTTTTTTTCTGGACTGTAACAGATTTTCCGTTGACTCTTCCTGAGTAGAGAGTTGCGCCTTGAATAGCATCAGTTTTCATTTTTTTTCCCCTTTTTGAATGTAAAAACTAAAATAATACAATTATTTAATAAACAAAAATAAAAAAACTTGATAGTGTTATTGTGTAGAAATTTAGATTGATACAAAACTTAATAAACTATTTTTTGACATATTTTTCCCCGCATTTGAGTATAAAACATTGAAAATCAGGCGAAAATTTGCTCAAAATTTCGCCTATGTGAGCACCAAATCCCAAATTATAAGAAAGTTTCGGATTTTTCATTTTCAGAATTTTCAGAACGAGATTTGCAACATCCTCGGGCTCTTTGCCGTATTTTATGCTTTTTCTGACTTTTTCAAGCAGGATATTGAGTTTTTTTTGATATTTTTCTTTTGCTTCATCAGGAAGGGCATTCAGGCGTTGATATGCTGCATCAAGAGATTTCTCCCATATAGGGGTTTTTACAATCCCCGGTTTTATTGAAACTATTTTTATATTCGGGTTGTCCATCTCTAGGGTAAGCGCCTGAAAGAATATATCGAGGGCTTTTTTTGATGCGCAGTATGGTGAGATAAACTGGTATACGACATTTGAGGATACAGAGCTTATGTTGATGATTTTTCCTTGTTTAATCATAGGCAGGAAAGTTTTTGTAATTTCGAGCGGAGCAAGGGTATTTATTGCAAATTGTTGTTTAATTTCTTCAATATTTGCGTATTCAACGATACCTGTGTAGGCTTGTCCCGCGTTGTTAATAATTGCGTAGAGTTCATCTGTTTCCTGTTTGACGAGGGTGAGGGCTTGTTTTATTTCATCAGAGTTTGTTACATCGAGGAATATACATTTTATGTTTTTGTTTAGAGATTCGAGAGATGTTTTATCTTCTTCTTTTCTGACTGTTGCAATGATTTTGAAGTCATTTTGTGAGAGCAGGTCTGCTGTTGCACGTCCGATGCCTGATGACGCTCCTGTAAGAAGTACTGTTTTTGCCATTTTTACCCCTTATTTGTCGGTTGTTATCTGTGTTGTGAAGTCTTTGATCTCTTGCGGTGATATGGTCCAGAGAGTTATGTTATATAAAGCTGCGACAGCTTTGACTCTATCCAGATATTTTTGGTCTTTTTGAGCATTTTCGACTATCAGGACTATTCCTGCTTTTTTGTGCGTTGCCTGTGCGTAATAAAGAGCCTGCCCGATAGATTCTGCCCATTTTTTTGCAAAGTCAAATTCGATTGCATGAGTTTGCGTGAGACAGTCTATTCTTGCTTTATCCGATAATACTACCTCCTGTTGACCGTGATGTGTGCTGCACCAGGCATTCTGGTAATCTTTTTCGTAGAAAAAGGTGCTTTTGGGTTTAGCAAGCGCTGTTTGATGTGATATGCAAAATATTATAATCAGTATTATAAAAAGTTTTTTCAAATCCCCTGCGAACTCCTTTTGTTTATGAGTTTATTCTACTATAAACATATAGTATCAGTTAAAAATTTTACGGGTTAATTGTTAAAAGAAAATAAAAAAAATTTTAAGAAAGATAAAATCCGGTTATAATAAATTTGTTTTGCAATATCCCACGCTCTTTGATAGTCAGGTGTTTTGCAAAATAGACGGGCTATTTATGCCGTTTGAAAAGATTTTTTATCTTATAAAAAATAAGTTTATTGATAAAAACACGCAGGTGCGTGTTTTTTGTGTTTTTAAGAAAGGATTGTTGTTTATGTGTGATTGTTTATCTTCAAAGAATGTTTTCAGGATGTTATGTTGTGTGAGAAATGATGCGAAGTTTTTTTTGAAGGAGGATGCGTCTTATTTTTGCGGGCTAGCAAAGACAAAGATGCATGAGCTGAGGAAGCATCTGATACGTGAGAATTTTTTGGAAGAACATAAAAGAGAATATTTTCTTACCGAAAAAGGAAAGGAGTTTTTGAACCGTATTTTTGATGAAGAAACAACGAATGAAATAAAGTTCGGTTTCAGGAAGGTTTATGAAAAGACACCTGTTATTATATGCGATGCGTTGACCAAGGAGAAAGCTCCTTCAACACTTACTCGGGCAATAAGACTTCTTGCAAAACATCTTCTTGAAGGATGTGAGCTCCGGAAGAATTCTACTGAAGAGTTTATATATAGAGAGCTGTTTGATGGAGAGGCAAGTTGCCGGTCTGTACGTTTGGAAATGGAAAATTATTTGCTTGAGGGTGGGAGAGTTTTTCTTCAAGATTTATTTGAAAAATTCATGGCTCCGCCTTACGGGCTTACCCGTTCATTAGTTTCTGTTTTTCTGCTTGATATTCTTGTACGCAATAAGAACATTTTTGCTATATATGAGCGGCATCAGTTTCAACTTAAGTTTGATGTGCTTATTTTTGACAGAATGATGTTTTGTCCTCAGAATTTTGAGCTTCAAAAAACAGAGATGGAAGAAATTCCTGTTTTGAAAGAAATTTCGTTGCTTATATTACCGGAGCCGTCGTCAAATATTCTTGATTTGACAAGAGGACTTATATATTTTGTAAGAAGTCTTGAAAAATATACGCTGCATACGGAGCGTTTATCGAAGAGGACGATAAGATTCAGGAATGTTATTTTGAACGCAAAAGATCCGGTCAGTCTTTTTTATCGTGATATTCCGAGAGTTTTGTGCGGAAAGCTTTTGAAAGAGTGCGACAGTTCTATTGTTAATGCATTTGCCGATGCGTGCAAGGAATTGAAGGGATGTTATGACAATTTGATTTCAGAAATTAACGGATTTTTCTTTTCTGCTTTTTATGAATTTGAAAGAGAATCATTGAAAAAACGTTTTGAAGAAGCAGAAGAGTTTTTGTATGATAGAGAGTTGAAAATTATGTACAATAATATTCGAGAGGATGTTATTTCAAATCAACAGTGGATAGAGCGTATTGCGACATTTGTTAATAAGTCCCGTGTCCCAAAAGATTGGAGTGATGAGGATGTTTCTGATTTCAAGTTAAAGATAAAGGAGATGGCAACAAAATTTTTGGGGATAGAGGCTGTTGCATCTTCTTGTTGTGTGTTAATAAAAGATAAGAGTGTTGAAGAGATTTTAAACAGAATAGGCTGTTTATCTTATGCTCAAAGGATGACTGTTTTGAAAACTTTGGTTGAAAGATAAAAAAAATGTAAAAAAGAAGTCTGTTCTTTTAAATATTTAAAAGAACAGACTTCTTAATACAAATAGAGAGATGTTTATTTTACGGCTTTTGCAACTTCATCAGTGATGTCCTCTCCTCCGTAGAGAACAACGCTTTTCATAATAACCATGGAATAACCTTTATCTTTTGCCGTTGTTTCGATTATGTTTCTTATATCCTGTTCTGCAAGGGAAAGTTTTTTTGTATATTCACTATCTATTGCCGTTCGTTTTTCATTCAGTTCTTTTGTAAATTTTTCCTCAAGTTCTTTTTGTTTTTTGGGATCTTTTTCTTTATCTACGCTAAGACGTGCTTTTTCGATAAATCTTGTGAGTTCGTCTATTTTCTTTTTTTGTTCTGTTTGTATTGATTTTGCTTCTGAAGAGTTTGCTACGACTTTTTTGATATCGACTATTCCTATTTTGCAGGGTGGTTGTTCTTCTCCGTAGCTTTGAGTCATAATACATAATCCTGCAAGCAGTGCAATGAAAGATAATTTCAGGGTTTTGTTCATTTTCTTATCCTCAACTAAATTTACGTTTAGAGTTTATCATACAGGATGAATAAGACTTATAGGTAAGCAGGGCTATTTGATGGTTGATATAGTGGTCAGTCTGGCGGTCAATCTTATTTTTCGCTAAATTCATGTGTTATAATTTCTAAAAAACAGGTAATTATTTTTGAGGAAAAACAGATGAGTTCAAAAAAAATTCTTATGATAGTCGGTGATTATGTCGAAGATTATGAAGCTATGGTTCCATATCAAATGGTGTTAATGGTCGGTCACAGTGTTGATGTTGTGTCTCCGGGGAAAAAATCAGGTGATTGCGTGAAGACAGCTGTCCATGATTTTGAGGGTGATCAGACTTACAGCGAGAAAAGGGGGCATAATTTTGCGATTACTGCTGATTTTGCTCAAATAAAGTCTGATGATTATGACGGACTTGTTATTCCAGGAGGGAGAGCTCCTGAATATTTAAGATTAGATAAAAGGGTTATTGATATTGTGAAATATTTTGCAAATGCAAATAAGCCGATTGCAGCAATATGCCATGGCCCTCAGATTTTGGTCAGTGCCGATGTTTTGAAGGGGAAAAATTGTACTGCTTATATTGCTCTCAAACCTGATATTGAGATGGCAGGAGGTGTATTTGTCGAACCTAATGCTTCTGCATCAAATGCGGTGGTCGATGGAAATCTCGTAACCTCTCCTGCGTGGCCGGGGCATCCTGAGTGGATGAGAGCGTTTTTGAAACTGCTTGGTTCAAAAATTGAAGCATAGATTGCAAAAAGAGAGGAAGTCTTTATGACTTCCTCTCTTTTTATTTTATATTATGTCTATTCTTCGTCATCATAAGACATATCGTCTTCAATGTCTTCTTTTTCTACTACAGTGCCATAGTTTTCTCCGCTCTGTGTGAAGTATTGTATGGTAGTTTCTGCTTCTTGTACTTTACCGTCTTTGATGAGCGCAGTGTAGTTTTGTTTTTCGGTTGTACCGTCATCAGGATGTGCGATTGTTTTTGTTGAGGATACAATCATTACTCCTGATTGAGCAAGTGCCTCCTGTGCAGAGGGGAGTTCAAAATCGTTTGTTTGCTCAGATGGTGGTGTTTGAGGTTGCACATTGCTTTTGAAATTTAGAGCTGATTTGTGATGAGGAGTGATCATGCTGATTTTTTGTACGTTCATTTTTGTTCTCCTTTTTGTATTATTAAATTTTTGAGATTATCATCGTCCAGTTTTTTGGCTTTTTTTATGCAATATCTATCAGGTATGACTCCTTCGTCAAGAAAGAGCTTTATTAACTCAAGATTATTCTTTTTTATTGCATATCCAAGATATTCTACACCTTCTTTATCTTTGTTGAAATCAGCCTTATGGTCTATTGCTATGCGGGTACTTTCTGCATTGAGATTGTAAACTGAAAAGTCAAGAAGCGTAATACCCAAACATTTTTTGTTTATGTCTGCGCCATGAGCGAGGAGGAGGTTCATTATTTCATATTGTTTGTAATAAGAAGCAAAAAAAGTGGCAGGAATTCTCATATATGTAAAGTTCGGATCAGCTCCTTCTTCAATTAGCTTTTCAACGGTTATTTTATCTCCCTCGACGATATAGTAGATAAAAGATGAAGGAGGAATTTTTATGTTCTTAATCATTCCTTCATACCGTGGTGATGGCTTATCTTGCTGTGTTTGAGCCGTTGTTAGCAGTGGTGTCTGAAAAAATATCAAAATGAAAAAGAATATAATCAACAGTTTTTTCATATTAAATCCTTTTTAGTGTCTTTCAAAAAATATTTTAGGTTAAATTTTTTATCAGACACTTTTTGTTAATTTATTGTAACAGAACTAATATTTTCATCAATTTTACGTACTTTTTGACTTAGTAGTAAGTAAGGTTATATATGAAAGGTATTATATGATTAATGCAGTTAGTTTTTTAGGAAATATTACTTATAACATAAACAGACAAACATCATTCGGAAACAAAACAAAACCGATGGAGAATGATTGTTTTATTAGAACAACCGGAGCACAAAATTCTTCTCAAAATGATTTTATACAATGGGCGGAGGCGACAAATTTCTTCCCTCAAAAACTTTCTGAAGTGATGAAGAATGAAGATAATATTCTCGGAAAAGGTTTTTCGAACACCGTCTATAAAATCCCCGGGAATGAAGAATATGTTTTGAGAGTGTCAAATTCTAGCGATTTAAATTTTGATGACTTAAGCGATTATTCTCTTGAGGATACAGAGGATAAAAATCTTGATGGTAACTATGGGCAGTGTGTTGCAAAAATAAAAAGCTCGGATTATAGAAAACCTGAGATTTTTGTTCTCAAAAAACAAAAAGGAATAACAAACGGCAATCCTCCATCGAGTGTTATATTTTTTGAAAATGGAACCCTCAAGCCAGGAGAGCTTCCCTATGAAGCACGTGAGCGAAAAGAACATTATGCAAAATGCCTCCAGATATTAGCAGATATGCCTCAGGAAAGTTATGATGAGCTTGTTCATAATCTCTCTTACCTTGGTGAAGCGGGCTATAGATTTGACTATTATAATCCGAATAATTTTCTTCTTGATGAAGAAGGCGGAAAGATTAATATAATTGATCTTGAAAAAACTCAAAAAGGCAGTAAAAATGACCTTGGAAACGCTCTCTGGGCTTTGAGCAATATTTCATATCTGCCCACATTTATGTCAAAACATGATAACTCTCCTATGCCTGAAGAAGAATCAAACAAGGCTTTTGAAAATACAATGACGGTTATTGATAAATATACAAAAGCTATGAAAAACAACGGTGAAAAATATTCTCCTGACGGATATGAATTTTTCCAGCTGATGAATAGTCTGCCGATGAGTTTTTATCTGCGTTCAATGAATATTGAAGAAAAACGTCAAAAAATGGTTGATATGGGTGTTATGGATTAGGCGCAATAAAAAACTCCCGGAGATGGATTCGAACCACCGTTAGAAGATCCAGAGTCTCCTGTCCTGCCGCTAGACGATCCGGGAATGAGTTTTTTATTACTAGCAAATTTTATAACGAAATAACAATTATTGTCAACTTTTGAGTGTGTTTTGTTTGTTTCAAATTGTTTTTGTACTGGAAATTAACACCTATTTTGCAGAAATGTAACAGTAGATTTGAAGTTTTTATTTAGCAATGCATATAGCATATAATCGTTTTTTTGCTTTTTCCCAAGATGAATTTTGCATTGGTAATCCAGTGGATACATCATTAAAATTCCAGAAAAAAGGATGGTCATTATCAAATAACAAATAAAACTCTGGTCCTATTGGGAAATGTATTTGTTTGGCTTTTGTAGAATTAAAGTTTAAATTAGTGGTATATCTATCCTTACTGATTTTGGTATCTAGTGGTATATTATATACATATCTTACAATTACCAATATTTCATCGTAACTTGGTAATTTACCTCCTACATCCTCACATTGGCGTTTTGCATCTACCCATTCAAAATAAACATCGTGTCTGTGTTTTTTTAACTCACAAGAACCATTTATATTATAGCCCTTTTTCTTTAAATTTTGACAATCCATAATAGAAACAGCTTTTGGCGAAAATGAAGGTGTTATTATTTTTACATCATTTATTATTACCGATGAATCTAGCCTTTTTACATTTTCACGTTTATCTGTTATAGACGGCATTAAATGATTAAGGTAATCTCCTAATTGAAGAAATGAACAAATCAATAATATTATTATCAACGGATTTAATATAAAATACGTCCAAATATTAGTCCATAAAGTCACTTTCTTTATGAAAGCAAATTCTAATTTATTATTAAAAAATTTATTATATGTCCATAACTCGATATAGTAAGAAATAAAAAAACAAATTACGTGTAACAACAAAAGAAATAATTCAAAAATAACAAAATAGTTAAGAATATTAGATTTTTGAGTTAAATATAAAATTGGGACAATTAATATTACACCTGCAATTGTTGAAAAAATATTAGCAAGAGTTAAAGAATAAAACTTTTCTTTTATACTAATTTTTTTATTTTTATCTAAAAATTGAAATACAATTAATTCGACAATAATAACTAACAGTAAAAATATTAAACCATGCAAAAAATTAGCATCAAAAAAGCCTGTTTTAAAAGCTAATGATGAAAATGCATATTCGTGTGCGTATATCCATAACGGGATTCCTCCATCAGCGTAAGCCGGTGTATTATTAAATAATAACAATAAAAGTCCCAATGTTAAGATGAATCTAAGACGTTTCATGAATTAAGTATAATATAAATATATAAAAATAGTACATTTGAGATGTTAAATTATACGAAAATCTCAAAATTTTTTGTCACTTTTTGCTAAGTACATAAAAATAAATTTCCACTTAAACTCAAAATTTTGAAAAATTTTTCAACCTTGTCCTGTCCCAAAATTCCTGAACTGTCCCAAAATTCCCGCCATTTAAGGTTTTGAGACACTGTCTTGTTTTAGACATTGACGGACAGTAATCGGACTTTTTTGCCAGTTCAGGAATTTCATTTTTAGCGATTTCCGACTAAAAAAATCAAGATATATTTGAAACACACCCCTATTAGTTCAAAAAAATCAAATTCCTGCAATGTCTGTTCAATGATATGTACTTCAAAAAATGCTATAAGTTGAGGTACAATAATTGTTATGAAAAAATTTGATGAAAACTATACAACATATACTCAATCTCTTGAATTTGCTGCAGAGCTTCTTACGAAAGCAATCAAAGAAACTATGCGCAAAGTCGATAAGGAAATGAACTTTAAAGTGAGTCATGAAGAGTATATTATTCTTGAAACCGTCTGTTTGAATCCGGGGATTATTCAAATAGATATAGCAAAGAAAATATTCATGCAGCGTTCTTATGTCGGCAAACTGCTTGCAAAGCTTGAGGAGTCAGGGTATATCAAAAGAACTCAGTCAATAAAAGGCAAGAAAAAAATTGTAATGAAATCATATATCACTGACTCAGGGATTGAGGCTTATAATGAAGTCAAAAATTGGATATTGAAAGAAATAAATAAAAACAGTATCAGTGATGAACAGCGCAAACAAACAAAAGAAATGATAAAACATATGTTCGAGATAGTTTCTTATTTGAGTAAAGAATATGATGTCAAGTTGTAGTTGTTATTTTTTGAAAAATTGTTGACATAATAATTTTTTTTGTGATAAACATGTGGAATAATCCACATATAAAGAGGATGATTTATGGAGATTTCAAATGCTGATTCCGAGAGAATAAAACGCTGGTTGTTGCTTGTTCCTACTATGCTTGCTGCGTTTATGTTTGCGTTGGATGAAACAATAGCGAACATTGCTCTGCCTCATATAGCGGGGTCTTTCTCTGTCAGTTCTCAGGAGTCCATTTGGATTTTGACCAGCTATCTTGTCGCAAGCTGTTTGACAATTCCGATGATTGACTGGTTAAGCCGTTTGCTCGGTCGAAAGAATATGTTTATGCTCTGTGTATTTGTGTTCACTGTTGCATCGTTCTTATGCGGAATATCAGATTCTATGGGGATGATGGTTGTTTCAAGATTTTTGCAGGGCTTGGGCGGCGGAGTTCTCATACCTATAGCACAGGCAATTATGATGGAAGCTTTTGAGGGAGATGAGTTATCTTTAGCGGGAACAATTTTTGGTATGGTCGTAATTATTGCTCCGATTATCGGTCCTGTAATCGGGGGATGGATTACCGAAAATTATTCATGGCACTGGATTTTCTTCATAAATGTGCCTATAGGGATAATTATTTTAATTCTTGCCAAAACAATGATTGTTGACCCTCCATATGCACAGAAGCAGGAAAATGTAAAAACAGATTACTGGGGAATACTGTTTTTGTGTACTTTTGCCGTTGCGTTTGAAGTGATGATGGATAAAGGCAACGATTTGGACTGGTTCGGGTCTCCTTTTATATGCAAGTTGACTGTTGTCTGGGTTGTTGCGTTGATTTTGCTGATAATCTCTCAGATAAAGCAAAAAGATTCTCTTGTTAAATTTGATGCATTCAGGGATTATAATTTTGTTGTAGGGACTATATGTCTGACGATTATGAATGCTATTTTGCTCGCATCAATGGCAATGCTGCCGCAGTTTATGCAGAATATGATGGGGTATGATGCTTTTACGAGCGGATTAACCATGATGCCTAGAGGTGTCGGGTGTCTTATCGGCTGTGTTTTGAGCGGGTATTTGCAGCCAAGGATGGATGGGAGAATTCTTGCGGCGATAGGAGTGTTTATCCTTTGTTTGGGGAGCTGGTCTCTTGGATTTATTAATCTTGAGATATCGTCTATGTCTGTTGTTATACCGAATATTATGTATGGAATCGGGATGACAATCGGAATGATACCTATTATTACGCTTTCATGCAAAACAATTGCAGCAGACAGAATGTCTAATGCGAGCGGTATTCAGAATTTTATTAAGACAATAGGCGGAGCTATAGGAACTTCTCTTGTTGCGACTTTTATTTCGAGATTTTCTCAAATCCATCAGAATATGATGGTAAAACATCTTACGGAAACAAACTCTGTTTATGTTGAGAGATTGCAGGCGTATTCTTCGCAGTTTATGTCGATGACTGATTTGTCGACGGCAACTTATATGGGACAGACGTTAATTTATAATCAACTGCAGGCACAGGCGAGGTTGTGGGCTTATGTCGATTCTTTCAGGATTTTTGCTGTTGCAGGAATTATAATTTTATTTTTAATTTTTCTTCTTAAGAAAGATAAACAAACAACCGTAAGTAAACAGTAAGACAGTTGTGGAGTACAGATTGCGATGACGAGAGATATTATTTCACTGTATAATGAGGTTATGGAAACCAAGCATTTGCTATGTAGTCTTCCTGAGTTAAAAAGAATTGAGTTTTTTGAGAAAAATACCGATAAAAATATAAAGGATTTAGAACGTTTACTAAAGAAACTCAACGGAGCAATGCGGCAAGTTATAGAAAAACGATATGAAAAAAATTAGATTAGGTTTTTATTTATTTTTCTTTGTGGCAATGCTGTTTGTCATAATATATTCGTGTTTTCTTTTTATTCCTTCTGCCGTTATAAATTCTGAGAAAGTAAGGCAGAAGTTAGAAAAAAGTATTTATCAAAAAACAGGTATGGTGATAAATTTGGAAAATCCAAGACTGCAAGTATCACCTATGCTTGTCTATAAATTTGATGCTGATAGAATTGATGCAAGAGATAAAGAAAATAATCAGGCAGTACTTATTGAAAAAATCAGCTGTACTGTTGATATAAAATATTTGAAATTTGAGAATTTATATGCAGATGATATTTTTGTTGACGGTGATGCTGTTAGAAAGATATTCGGAAAAAGGAAAAATAAGCCTGTCAAATATAACTTCAACAAGCTGCCTGAGCTTGAGATAAAAAAATTTGTTTACAAGTCTGATGATTTTATCTTATCTCTTAGAGATATGTCATACAATGATAAGAAACTTGCTTTTGATGCAGATATTGACTCTTATATGCTGGATGAAGATATTTTTATTCATGGTGCATTGTTTGAACTCATAGGGAAAAAATTTTTTGCTGATAATGTAGAGGTTAATCTCGGTAAATCAAAAATTGTGATAAGCGGAGATATCTACGGAGGGAAAGATTTTTTTGTAAAAGGTTTTGATTTGCCTGTCAGTGATCTTGAAAAAACTCTTTTGTATTATCAGAAACAGCAGGATCCTGCCAAAAAGTTTCTTGAAAATTTTAGAAATTATCAAGGAAAAGCTGATGTTAATTTGAGAGTAACGGAAGATGGGATTTTTGGAAAATGTTTGGCAAAAAATTTGAGTGCAAATATGGTTTGGTTTGATATTCCTGTTGAGTTCAAAGAAGTTCCGTTTGTTTTTGAAAAAAAACGTATAACCTCTCATGCAACAGGTACTCTCGGAGGAGAGCCCGTTTCTCATGATTTGGAGATAGTTAACTTGGGTACTCCTGAGAAAGAGGTTCATGGCGATGTCAAGACTACTCTGACAAAAAATTTTCGCTATATAAAAGGATTGAGAGTCTTGAATACTGCTGATGCAAGGGTCAGCTATTTTATAAGAAACAAAAAAATTGATGTGAAATATTCTCTTGATTTTTCAGAGAACTCCGATGTTTTCTATAAAAATGCATTTTTAGGGTTGAGAGATAAAAAACGAAAATTTTATTTTGAAACGCTCAAAGATGGAGATAATTTGTTTGTAAAAAACTATAACTATTCTATATCCGAAGAAAACGGCTATATTCCGCTGATAATGGGCGACGGGCTGTTTATTAAACAGGAGGGAAAACTGAAACCTGCGTATTTCAACTGTAAAACAAATGACTATGCGCCTGTTTCAGCAATAGGAGCTCTCGGCAGATATATTCGAGGAGGAACGTTCAAAGGGAATTTGAAAATCGATTTTTTGGGAGATAGGCTGCTTGGTGATTTTGAACTCAAGGATACAAGGTTCAAGAATTTTCATGTTAAATCAGCAAGAGTTGCTGCTTCTGAGAGAGTGAAAATAATTGCAGGAGGTTTATTTCACAGACAAAAATTCGGATGTGAGCTGGAAGCAGAAAATCAGTTTGGTTCAAATACCATTCATGTTTATGACCTTGATTTATTTTTAGATAAATACGTTATAAAAAGCGGACGTAAAAAACGTCCGAAAAGTAGAAAATTTAGTGATATGCGACGGAAGTTTTATTCCAGGGCAAGAGATTTTGATGTAACAATCGATAACTGGAATATCAGAATGAATGAACTTAGAAGCGGGAGAATTATTCTCAGGGATATATTTTTATACGGCAGTCTTCAAAATAAGATATTTGAGTTTACGATGAATAAACTGTCGTTTGCTGATGGAATTCTTGAGGCAAACGGAAGATACAACTTTGAAGATAATTCATCCAGCGTTGATTTTGTTGCCAAAAATATAAATTCAAATATTGCTGCCGATACAATTTTCGGGCTGCATAATCAAATTGAGGGGATTGCAAATGCAACCCTGCAACTTTATACAAAAAATTGGCTCGATGATGTACAGGCTGTCGTGCAATTTTCCGTTGATAACGGTTTCCTTCCGAAAATCGGCAGCACTGAATTTATGCTCAAGAATGAGAAAAGAGTAAAATTGATGGATATTATCGATGTAGACTCGGATTTGAAAACGAAAAAGGCTTTTGAATCTGATATCAAGGGTTTTTTCAGGGTTGATAACAATTTACTGAAGGATATAAATCTGACCACGCAGCAGCAGTATTTGTCCTTATTTATTGAAGGAAAATATGATATGGAAAAACAGTATGCCCTCTTGAACTTGTACGGCAAGTACAATAAAGAAGTGCCACGCGGGGTAAAGATTGTGTTTATTCCTCTGAACTGGATTTTGAATTTTGTTCTAAAACCTGAGGATACTCGTGAGTTTTATTCTGATAAGCTCAAGCAGATACCGTCAGTTGAAGCATCTAAGCAGAATGAAAAATATTTCAGGGTGAAGATGCAGGGTAATTTGAACCAGGACTCCATTGATGTTGAGATGAAGAGCATCAGATAATTACTGAATAGTACTTATTCTTTTTTTGCAGCTAACTGTACAACAACTCCTGTTAGGGCAAAGAGTGCTATGGCATTCGGAATAACCATCAAATTGTTGAACATATCTGTAAGCTCCCAGACAAAATCACTTGAAATTAGGCTTCCGAGCATGATGAATCCGAGTGCTGTTATCATATAGACTAATTCTGTAATTTTTTGATTTCTTTTTCCAAACAGATATAGTACATTTATTTTCCCAAATAAATTCCAGCTTAAAATAGTAGAGAAAGCAAAGAAAAACAGACATACAGCAACAAAGATTGCTCCGATGGAATTTCCAAAGACACTTCCAAAAGCGGTTTGTACCAGATTTGTTTTGTTTAATATTCCCATTACTTCTTCTGTATATCCATTCGATAAAATTCCATCATGTGTATAAAGAGTAGAGATTACAACAAGAGCATTCAGAGTAAGTATCACAAATGTATCAATAAAAACACCGAGCATTGCGACAGTTCCTTGAGTATGAGGATTTTTTACGTTTGCAAGGGCATGAGCATGAGGAGTAGAGCCCATCCCTGCCTCATTTGAAAATAATCCTCTTTTTGCTCCCTGACTTATCGCCTGCATAATTGCATATCCGAAACTGCCTCCTAAAATAGCCTGAGGCATAAATGCATATTTAAAAATCATAAAAAATGTTTCGGGAATATATTTAATCCTTACAGCTAAGATAGCAAGTCCTCCGATTATAAACAGTGCAGCCATGAAAGGAACCAGTTTTTCCACAACAAGAGCGAGTCGTTTTATTCCTCCTATAAAAATTATTGCACATGTTATAACAAGGAAAATTCCCATTATCCAGGGTTTTATGCCAAAAGCTGTTTCCATGCAGTAAGCAATTGAATTAGACTGAACCATGCATCCCATAAAACCGAGTGCCAGAATAATTGCAACAGCAAAAAATGCAGCCAATATTTTTCCGAAAAGTCCTTTAAAAGCTGTGGTTATATAATAAACAGGACCTCCTTTTATATTCCCGTCTTCTTCTATAATTCTTGTTTTTATAGCAAGAGTAGCCTCCGCATATATAGTTGCCATTCCTAAAAAAGCTATTATCCACATCCAAAAAATAGCACCCGGACCACCGATTAAAATAGCTCCTGAAGCGCCAACTATATTTCCTGTTCCTACCTGAGCGGCAACTGCTGTCGCAAGAGCTTGAAATGATGTCATACCCTGATCTTTTGTTTTATAAAATATATTTATTTCTCCAAATAAATTTTTTAGACCTTCATTGAAACATCTTATTTGGACAAATTTTGTTTTTATTGTATACCAGAGTCCTACGCCTACAAGTAAAAATACAAGAATATAATTGGATAGATATTCATTAAATTTTGCTACAAAAGGAAATAAAATTGCTTCCATTAATTTGAACCTTTAGGGTTAACCAGCATCATTTACCGACTCTATAAGATTTATTATACAAAAAAAATAATAAATGAATTATTATCACATCGAGCTTGTTCCAAAATGCAGGATGAAGATACAGTGAAATTTGAACTGGGACTTTTCAGAAGTTGAGATAAAGAGCTTCAGGTAATAAAAACAGTTACTATAAAGAAAGTTTTTTATGTAAATATGTATGTACTTATTTTAACATGTATATATTTACTTTTTTTTTTTTTTGTATATAGAATTTATATTAAATAAATTAGAATAGTTCCGGTATTTGGATATTATGGTCAGGAAAGATGTTTCAATTATTCTTGTCAGTTACAAAACAAAAGATTTGACAAGAAATTGCATAAAATCAATAGTTGAAAAGACAAAAAATATATCTTACGACATTTTTGTTGTCGATAACAACTCTCAAGACGGCACATGCGAGATGCTGAAAGAAGAATTCCCTTTTGTGAAGTTGATAGAAAATTCTCAAAACATCGGATTTGGTGCGGCAAATAATCTGGCAATCAAAGAATCTGATGCAGAATATGTTTTTCTTTTGAACACTGATACTCTGCTTGTGAATAATGCGGTCAAAATTCTTCATGATTTTCTCGAAAATAATAGGCAGGTGGGTGTTTGCGGTGCAAATCTTTACGATGAAAATATGAATCATATTCATTCCTATGGCGTCTTTTTGACTCTGAAAAGACAGATGTTGAAGACGTTTTTTATGTTCAGAATATTCTTTCCAAACGAGATGAAGCTGATGTTTGATAAGGGATATAATCAGCAGAATGAACTCAAATCAGTTGATTATATCACAGGCGCTGATATGATGGTTCGAAAATCCGTTCTTGATGAAGCTGGGCTTTTTGATGAAAGATTTTTTCTTTATTTTGAAGAAAACGAGCTGCAATATAGAATAAGAAAATCAGGTTATGATATTTTTATAAACCCCGAGGCACAGATTATACATCTTCATGGGAAATCGCCCAAAGAAAACGAAAGAAAAGTTTACGAATACAGAAAGAGCCAGTATTTGTTTTTACGTCTGTGTTATGGCAACAGGAAAAATATTTTTTGGATAAAAAGTCTTATGCTCTTCAATTTCGGGATGAATATTTTCAAATATCCGAAATGTATAGCCGGATTGTTTAAATATATTTTGAACGACAGAGTATAAAAGTTTTTTCTCATAAAAAAAGACCTCCCCAGGTTGGACTCGAACCAACAACCTACCGGTTAACAGCCGGTTGCTCCGCCATTGAGCTACTGAGGAACGTCTCTTTAGTTTATGTGTGTATTATATCAACGTCAAAATTTATTGTAAAGAGTTTTTTTTATATTTTTTCTACTCTATATGAATTATCTTGATATTATTCTGCTGTAGGTGCGACATAAACACGTGTTGATGCTTCCTGATCAAGATAGAAAACAGCACTTGTGTTATCGCCGATGAGTTTCAGCTTGCTGAGCATATTGTCAACATTTGACTCTTCTTCGACCTGTTCATCAATAAACCATTTCAGGAATGATTGTGTTGCGTAGTCTTTTTCTTCTATTGCAACTGACATAAGAAGGTTGAATCTGCCTGTGATATGTTTTTCATGCGCAAGTGTTTCTTCAAATACATTCAGCAAATCTTTCCATTCATGTTTCGGCTGCTCGATTGAACCCAGTGTAACCTGAGCATTTCTTTCAAGCAGGTAATCGAAAATTTTTGTTGCATGAGATAATTCTTCTTGAGCCTGTACTCTCATCCAGTTTGAGAAGCCTGCAAGACCCTGTGCATTGCAATAAGATGACATAGAAAGATAAAGATATGAAGAGAACAATTCTTCGTTTATTTGATTGTTCAGTTCTTTTACCATTTTTTCGCTTAACATTTTGTTTTTCTCCTATATTCACTCTGATAAGCTAATTTTCTACACGACAACTTCTTCGTGTAATTTTTCCAAATATTTTATTGCAGATGTTGCTGCAACGGCACCGTCTGCTGCTGCGGTGATTATCTGCCGAAGAGGTGTTGTTCTTATATCACCTGCAGCATAAACTCCCGGGACACTCGTTTGCATATATTCATCAGTAACGATAAATCCTGCAGAGTCCATATCCAGCTGAGAAGCAAACAACTGGGAGTTCGGAGCAAATCCGATGTATGGGAACACTCCATCTGTTTTGAGAGATGAAACTTCATCTGTTTTGGTATTTTTAATTATAAGTTCTGATACCGTATTTTCCCCCTTTATTTCAACAGGAACGGCATTCCATATGAAGTTAATTTTCGGATTTTTGAAAGCTCGCTCTTGAACGATTTTATCAGCACGAAGAGAATCCCTTCTGTGCATAAGATTGACCTTTGAAGCAAATTTTGTGAGATAAATCGCTTCTTCAACAGCAGCGTTGCCACCGCCGACAACCGTGACAACTTTATCTCTGAAAAACGACCCGTCGCATATAGCGCAGTAACTGACTCCTCTTCCTGCGAATTCTTTTTCTCCTGGGATTCCCAATTTTTTCGCCTGTGCTCCTGCTGCTATGATAAGTGTTTTCGCTTTGAATATTTTTTTTGATGTTTCTACTGTATTATCGTTCTCTTTGAGGTCTACCGAGATGATTTCTTCATTAGGGTATTTATTTATTGCAAATTTGTCAGCATGTTCTTCAAATTCGTTCATCAAATCAAATCCGCCAACGAGTTTGAACCCCGGGTAGTTTTCAACTTCAAGATACAGTGATGGCTGCCCGCCGAACATACTGATATCAACTATAGCTGTTGATACATTTCCTCTTGCTCCGTAAATCCCTGCGCTTAGTCCTGCAGGACCTCCTCCGAGTATTAATAAATCATAGTTCAAAATTTCTTTTTCGCTCACTTTTTATTCCCTTATAGTTTTATACAAAATGGCATTTCTTCCTGAAATTTTCTTACCTTCAAGTCTATACTTTACTATATTATGCTCTATAAGTTTATTATCTATCGAGAATTTTTTCATTTCAAGTGCGTCTTCTCCGATAAATGTATTGTCATTTAATGTAATCGTGACGTATTCTGTTTCATCTTCGTATTTGTTTTTTGATACCCGTGAAAATTTTGCCGTGTTATTTTCAACTTCGTCAACAGAGATGGTTGAAGTTGCAAGAGTCGCTGGGTTTGTGAGGGTTATTGCATTTCCTGCTCTCTGCAAAATCCATATATCAGAAGTTCTTTCTTTGAAGAAACTTTCGTTGTTTGTTTCAATTCTTGTTGATATGACAGACCATGTCCCGTAAAATTCATCGGGTATCATATCAACTGCAGAAATGCCGCCTTTGAGAACTTCAGCATTTACGGCATAAGGGCTGAATATATTCATGATTAAAAATAAGAATGCAATAAATAATCTCATAGAATTCTTTCTTTGTTCTTTTATTTTATATGTTATATGAACTTTAAAAAATCCACAATAATAAACCCGGGTAGTAGTTTACAAACAGACAGGTTTTGTGATTTTTTTATACCTTTATGTTATAAACTTCTTTAGTGTATCAGATATATTTGAAATTATAATAATATGAATAAAAATGTCTATATAGAAACTCTCGGATGTCAGATGAACAAGTCTGACTCGGAGCGTATTTTCGGGATTTTATCTCAATGCGGTTATTCAAAATGTGATGACTCAAAAGATGCCGATTTATTGATAGTAAACACATGCAATATTCGCCAGCTTTCTGCTGATAAGGCTTATAGTCTCCTTGGAAAATGGTGTCAGAGAAAGAAAGAACATCCTGATATCAAAATAGCAATCTGCGGATGTGTTGCCCAGCAGGATAAAGAACAGGTCTTCAAACGTCTTCGCGGTGTTGATCTTGTCTTCGGAACTCACAATATTTATGAACTTCCTGACTTAATCAAAATGGTTAGCGACGGGGAGCAGGTTTGTGCGATTAGGAAGGAACCATATAAGGCAAATGCACTTGATTACCCTATTGAAAGAGCAGAGGGGGTTAATGCATGGCTTCCTATTATCGAAGGTTGCGACTATTTCTGCACCTATTGCGTTGTTCCCTATGTCCGCGGGCGCCAGAGAAGCCGCATGCCTGAAGAAATTCTTGAGGAAGCAAAACGTATTGTCGCTCAGGGGTATAAAGAGATTACTCTTTTAGGACAGACTGTTGATTCTTACGGACGGGATATAGACGATGATTCAGTCAACCTCTCAAATCTTCTGCGTTCTCTTCATTCTTTAGATGGTCTTTTGCGAATAAGATTCGTCACGTCTTATCCTACTGATATAACTGATGAGCTCATACAAACAGTGAAAGAGCTTGATAAAGTCTGCGAATATTTTCATATTCCTATGCAGTCAGGAAATGATGAGGTGTTGAAAAATATGCGCCGCCGGTACACAAGAGCGCAATATCTTGAAATTTGCAACAAAATAAGAACAGCTATGCCTGATGTGAGTATTACATCTGATTTTATTGTCGGTTTCCCAGGCGAAACTCAGGAACAGTTTGAAGACACTATTTCAATAATTGATGAGGCAGGTTTGGATTATTCAAATACGGCATCATACTCTCCAAGAAGACAAACTCCCGCAGCTACCTGGAGAGACAGGTTTATTGATGAAAAAACAAAAAAAGAGCGTCTTGCAATTTTGAATCAGAAGGTGAAAGATTACTCACTTTATTCAAACCAAAAATGCGTGGGCAAAGTTATGGATATTCTTGTTGAAAGTTCAAAACTCGAAGACGGTAAAATTGTTGTTTCAGGACGAACAAGAAGCAACAAAGTCGTTCACGCTCAAGGTGATGAATCGATGATTGGAACGATTGTTAATGTCAAAATAGAAGAAGCATCAACATGGTGTCTGAAAGGGAAAATTGTATGAAGAAGAAACCAACAGTCGCAATAGTCGGACGTCCGAATGTCGGTAAATCAACATTCGTCAACAGATTGTTGGGGAAAAGACAGTCAATCGTTGATGATATGCCCGGTGTAACACGTGATAGACTCTATTTTGATGTAGAGTGGAACAGAAAATCTTTTTCGGTGATTGATACGGGCGGTATTATCCCCGGGGATGAAGATGAGATAATGCTCTCTATTTTTGATCAGGCAAAAATAGCCTGTGAAGAAGCTGATGCGGTAATCTTTCTTGTCGACGGGGTAGAGGGAATTACTCCTGTTGATGAAGATATTGCCAATGTTTTGAGAAAGAGCGGAAAAAAAGTTTTTCTCGCTGTGAATAAAATTGATGTCCCCGAAAAAGAAGCGTACATTCATGAGTTTTATCAGCTATCGCTTGGTGAGCCATATCCGATATCTGCTCTGCATGGAACAGGCGGAGTCGGTGATTTGCTTGATATTATCACTGAGTTTTTGCCTGATTTTGTTGAGGAAAAAAAAGCTCCGCCGATAAAACTTGCCATAATCGGAAAACCTAATGCGGGTAAATCTTCTATTGTAAATGCGGTTCTCGGGAAAGACAGAGTTATCGTAAGTGATGTATCAGGCACAACAAGAGATACGATTGACTCAACACTTGTTGTTGATGATAAAGAATTTGTAATTGTTGATACGGCAGGCATAAGGAAAAAATCAAAAGTTGACTACGGCGTTGAAAAATTTGCTGTTGACAGGGCAATCAAGGCGATTAGCCGCAGTGATATTTCTGTTCTTGTTGTTGATGCGCTTGAAGGGTTGACGGAGCAGGACAAAAAAATTGCCGAGCTGACGATAGATGCCGGTCGGGGGCTGATTATTGCAGTAAATAAATGGGATATTGTAGAAGATAAAGACTCGAATACTGCTGATAAGTTCAAAAAAGAAATACGCTCCGAGGCACCGTTTTTAGATTATGCACCGATAATTTTCATAAGCGCAAAAACGAAACTGAGGCTGAACAAGATTTTTTCAACTGCGGTTGATGTCTATGCAAGCTGCAACAAAAGAGTATCAACAAGCTTGTTGAATAAGGTTGTCAACGAAGCGTTTGACCTGAACCCGCCTCTGTCCGAAAAAGGAAAGAGGGCGAAGATTTATTATTCAACTCAGACTTCAGCGGCACCTCCAAGTTTTGTGATATTTGTCAACAACGCAAAGCTTTTGAAAGACAGCTATAAGAGATATCTCGAGAGAAAAATGCGTGAGGCATTCGGCTTTTTGGGCACGCCTATTCGTATAATTCCCCGAGAAAAGAGCGAAAAGGCAAAAAGAAAATAGTCGAAGGAGAATACAATGCAATATATTTATTTCTTATTGGTCGTAGCAGCAGCCTATGTTATAGGTTCGATTCCGACAGGGTATCTTATTGTTAAGCATTTTAAAGGCATTGATATAAGAGAAACAGGCTCCGGAAGCACAGGGGCAACGAATGTTAAAAGAGTTATGGGAACAAAGTGGTTTTTTATAGTTCTTTTTCTTGATGCAATGAAAGGGCTTATTCCCGTTCTTCTTTCAAAATATCTTGAAGTCAGGTTTAATATTCTTCTTTCATGGCATATTCTACCTGTTGCCGTTTCTGTTGCCGTTATTATCGGGCACAGCAAATCTTTGTTTCTCGGTTTTTCAGGCGGAAAATCTGTTGCATCAGGAGTCGGAACAATCTTGGGCTTAAATTGGATTGCAGGCATGGCGATTGCTGTGATATGGTCAGTTATTGCCTATTTTTCAAGGTATATTTCTCTTGCGTCAATCATTGCTCTTTTGCTTGCTCCTGTTGCTATGTGGGTGTGTAAACAGCCGAAAAGTTATATAATTTATTGTGCTTTAGGCGCATTGTATATTGTATGGCTGCATAGGTCAAACATTTTGAGGCTCATAAAAGGTGAGGAAAATAAAGTAAGATAAATACTGGACAGGGCATGGTGTTTGTGTTTAAATAAATTATACAAAAATTTTGCGAGGTTAAAATGAGAATAAGATCATATCAACGACGTTGTTTTTATACAAACTCGGAAGGCTGCATCTAAGATACAGTCCGAATTCGTTCGGTATGATTTTTAGCTTGTTTTGACCTTCCTTTCGCTAGGAAGGTTTTTTATATTCAAAAATTATTACATTTTGTCAAAAAAAAGAAAAAAACTGGCACTTTTTAACATTCAGCGATATTAAAAAAATAAAAAAGGAGATAATGAAAATTATGTTTATAAATCGACGAAATACTCAGATAAGGGCAAATGCCAAACAAAAAAGGTTAATGAATTTGAGTTGGGGTCTATAATACCCTGTTTGAGTACGGAGGCTGAAAAGCAAGTTTAATGTCACTAACAGTTACTAATATTTTTTCATCACTTGGAAATAATTCAACATCACTATTACCAGTCGCAATAAAAGACGGAGTCGAAAATGCCGGAAGAACGGCAATGGCTTACAAAAACGGCGGCGAAACAAGAACTCTTGAGGCTAGAGAAAGATTTATAGAAGGAAGCGCAACTTCTGCAGTATGGTTAGGAGGAATACCGCTTCTTAGAAAAGTTTTCGATAAAACAGTTTTCAAAATGGCAGGGTATGACCCGAAGATAGATTTGAAGTATCTTACGAATAAAGGTGCTCAATCTCTTGAAAAAGTGGCAGAAAAAGCAAAAGGGGCAGATAAAGAAGCCTTCCAGAAAGTTCTGGATAATCCAAAAACTTATAAAGCTCTTCATGTTTCAAAAACAGTTGTATCAACGGCTATTCCATTGATTGTTCTGACAAAGTTTTTGCCGAAGTGGATTTATTCAATAACAAATAATGTAATAAACAAAAAGGCAAAAAATCCTGAGTTTGACTCAGATACTTTTATAAGAAAAGAGTATTTTGATAAGAATTTCAAAGGTTCAAACGATTTAATCAGAAAGAAAACTCAGGAAGATTTGAACTTTAGAGCTTTCACAAAGAAAGATGCACAATCCGATGTATCATTCAAAGGTATAAAAGACATTCTGAATCCTATTGTAGCAGCTCAGGCAGCTCAACACAGTCCGCTCAGCAATATGGTTATTCTTGATGCCGGAATTTCAGGAAGCAGAATTGTCAACGAAGAGTTGAGAGAAAGAAAAGCCAACGAGGGCAAGAAAAACAATCACCCTCATGCAGCTGCTTTAGAAACAGCTATCAGAGAAGGCGGAATTATGTACTTTATGTATGTAGGAGGCAATCATCTTGCAAAATTGATAGAAAGCGTTTCTGAAAAACTTCTCAAAACTCCTATAAATCTTGACCCTAAAGTCCTTGAGGGCAAGAGTTTCGCTGAAGCAATCAAAAACAAGACTCCCATAAAATCTCTTGCAGATATGGGAGAAGAAGAGATGCTGAATTTTATTGACAACAACCTGAAAGATGGAAAATTCAGTGATATTACACTCAAATATGCTGAGAAAACAAAACTTATTTCAACCAAAAACGGAGAAAGAAACCTCTTCAAATTTGTTGATGTTGATAAAATTAAAGAACTCAATAAAAATATGATTCAGTTTGCAGAAACAGCAGAAAAAACGGCTGATCCAGAGAAGTTCCTGAATAAAGCAAAGGTTGTAAAAAGAGCTGGAATTATCGGTAATATTGCAACAAGCGTTCTGTTTGTTTCTGTTATTATTCCAAAAATTATGTATGCTTTCAGACAGAAATATACAGGTTCAAAAGAACAGCCGGGAATCAAGGCTGTAGAAGGAAAAGCAAACAGACTTGCAGAACAAAAAAAATTGGGTTAATATTATTCCATAAGAGAGTAAATAGGAATTGAGATCGTTATGGGTTATGTTAGACGTATCTTTTTGGGATTGATAGCTGCTTTCTTTATTTGTCCTGTATCTTTTGCAATTTCTATTGATGAAGGAATGGATTTTTTCAACAGTTTTGTTAAAGCAGCAAGTTCATATGATACAAATCTTTTGAATTTTTATGATGATAATGCGTCAATAAAAAGAATTATCATCAAAGGACCTGAGAGTTTTGAAACAAAAGTTATTTCAGCTTCGGCATATAAGATGAAACTGAAATATTACAGCAAAATGGCTGCTGTTACAAAGTATAAAAATTTATACACAAATCTTCAATTTATCCCATATGGGAATGATATCAAAATTAAGGGATACAGAAAACCATCAACAAGCAACGAAAAATTTGCGGTAGAGTTTGTTGTCGGAAAAAATCAAAACGGAAAGATGGTTATAAAACAGGATATTACACATACTAAAGCAGCTTTTTTGCTTTAAGAAATCAGGAGAAAATATTATGCCGACAGAAGTTAGAGCAAGTCATCTATTAGTAAGAACGGAAGAGGAAGCAAAAAAACTGAGAGAAGAAATTTTGAACGGTGCCAGTTTTGCAGAGATTGCTTCAAAAGTGTCTATGTGCCCATCAGGCAGAAACGGCGGTGACCTCGGTTTCTTTACGAAAGGTCAGATGGTCAAGGAGTTTGAAGATGCAGCTTTTTCTCTCCCTCTGAACGAAGTTTCTCAACCGATAAAAACTCAGTTTGGATGGCATCTTCTCGTTGTTACCGCTCAAAGATAAGTCTATGAACGAACAAGAAAAATCTTATGAACCATGGCTTGGCTGGGCAAAAGAGCTGCAGTTTTTAGCTCAATGCGGACTGGCTTATTCTCAGAATAAGTTCGATATAGAGCGCTTTGAACGTATAAGAGAAATATCTTCGGAGATGATTTCTTACAAAAGCGGTATATCAAAAGAAAAAGTTAAGGATTTATTCTGCTCGGAAACAGGCTTTCAAACACCGAAGATAGATACACGAGCTGCTGTGTTCAAGGAGGGGAAGATTCTTCTTGTGCAGGAGAATAATGGAAAGTGGTCGCTCCCCGGCGGCTGGTGCGATGCTTGTGAGTCAGTGAAATCAAATACAGAAAAAGAAGCCAGAGAAGAAGCAGGTGTTGATGTCGAAGCTGTGAGAATTATTGCTGTTCAAGACAGAAAAATGCACAATCTGCCGGTGTATGCCTATGATATAATAAAAATATTTGTGCTCTGCAGGTTGATTGGAGGAGAGTTCAAACCGAATACAGAAACTGTTGCGAGCGGTTTTTTTGCAGAAGATAATCTACCTCAGCTTGCAGAAGAGAAAAATAATCAAGCACAGATAAAGATGTGTTTTGAATCTCTCAGAGATGAAAACTGGGTTACTTTGTTTGACTAGATTATGTCTTTATAAAAAATTAATATAAATACGGTAACAATTCGGTTGACTCTAATCTTTCATAATTGTTAAATAAAATTATAAAGGATATATAGGGAGAAAAAAGTTGAAACCAAGAATAGCTGTAATCGGTTGCGGAGTTTGGGGGAAAAATTTAGTAAGAAATTTTTATAACCTTGAAGTCCTTGACACCGTATGCGATATGCGACAGGAAAATATTGACGCAATAAAAGATAACTATCAGGGCGTAAAGTTTATAAATAACATAGATGAAGTCATTTCATCAAAAGATATAACAGGAGTTGTCGTTGCAACACCGAGCCATACGCACTATGATGTTGTAAAAAAAGCACTTTTATCCGGTAAAGATGTCTATGTGGAAAAACCTATTGCGACGACGGCTGATCAGGCAAAAGAGTTGAAAGACCTATCGGAAGAACTTGGAAGAGTTTTGATGGTCGGACATCTCCTTCTTTATCATCCGGCAGTTGCAAGACTTAGAGAGCTTGTTGCCGAAGGAGTTTTGGGTGATATAGTTTATGCTCAGAGTGATAGATTGAATATAAACTACTTTAAAAATGACAAGAGTGTAATGTGGGATCTGGCTCCGCATGATATATCTATGATTAGTTATATCATCGGGAAAAAACCTGTAAGCGTAAAGTCAGCTGTAGGTTTTTCGACTTCAGGCAATGATATCATGGATATAGTTCATCTTGATTTGAACTTCGAAGATGATGTTTACGGACATATATCAACAAGCTGGATACATCCGCAGAAGAGGGTAATGCTTTTAATCAGAGGAACGAAAGCAAGCGCTATGTTGGATGATACTGTTTGCGAACATAAAATTTTGATTTTTGAAAATAATTCAAACAAAAAAGAAGATATCCTGACTCCTGAATATATGGAGATAGAACCGCTTAAACTTGAGTGTCAGCATTTTATCAACTGTATAATTAACAGGACAAAACCAAGAAGCGATGGAACAAACGGTTATGAGGTTATTAAGATAATTGAAGAAGCTGATAAATATATGCTCGGGGCAGATTATCAAAAACTGAATAACTACAATTTCTCTTCCTCAAGAACTGCGGGAAAATAAATAATTTATTGATTATTTATTTTAAATTAAATAAAATTAAATGAGATACTTAATTTGGGAACAATAAAAATATGAATATAAAATTGATAGCTATTGCAGGTATCATATTGTTGAATACAACGCTCATGTCTTATGCTGTGGCTCCTCAAGGTGCTTTGATTGATGGACAGGCTGTGAAATCATCTTTTATACAGGGTGATCCTAAAGTATTCAAAGAGGTAAAACAGGCTGTATCCCAGCATACAAAATATTCTAACGAGTTTAAAATAGACAAACTTCAGGATATGTATACAGAAGATTATATGAATGCAGATGGTTTTGGAAAAGAAAAGTTGTTTTCTCTTATAAACGAAACCTGGAAGGGATATCCTGACATAAAATATTCTTCTCAGATTAAAGATATTAGAGTCGGAGATAAATACACGGTTGTTTTGACTTCTGATAAGGCTGTTGCAACAACCGCCAAAAAGTCTGACGTAACAAATGACTACGGAGAGTTGTTCAGCTCATCTGAGAATCTTTTGTATTTCAAAAAAGTAGGCAAGGATTGGAAGATTTTTGCTGAGAAAGTTGTGTCTGAAAAAACTGTTTTGAAATACGGAAGCTCAAAGAAGATTTCAATGGAAATATCAGCACCCAAGATTGTTAAACCAAATGAAGAATATACTATTTCTCTTCGTGTGAATAAGGCTCCAAATGCTGTTGTAGTAAGTTCTATCAGCGCAGAACCGATAGTTTATCCTGAAATTCATTCAAAAGAAGTCTTCAGACAGATTAATGAAAAAGGGCTTCTTGAGAGAATAGTAAAAGCAAATTCGAATAACAACAATGAGATGGCTATTGCTTCTTTAGGTTTTACGGAAACTGTTTTTGATATCTATCAAAATTCAAGACTCAAAGTGACAGGACTTGCTCTTGTTATGCAGAGGGTAAATGTTTCCGGTGAAAAATCCTTTGTCCCGGATGATTTGAGCAGGCTTTAATATGTTTGGAAATCATCAGGTATTTTTAACTGCATTTATTGTTATGCTTGTCGACAGAGCGTTGAAGTCGGCTGTTTCTTGTATATTTATTCCTGAAACAAGGCTTGTTATTTTGAAAAATATTTTGAGTATCTATTATATAGAAAATACAGGTGCTGCTTTCGGTATTTTGAAAGATAATATTGTTTTTTTGAGCGTGTTTTCTTTTATTACAATTTTGTCAATAAGTGTTTATTTCCTTTTTTCCAGCAGAGATTTTTCACTTTATCAAAAAATATCATGGGGATTGATTCTGGGCGGCAGTGCCGGTAATTTCGTTGATAGGGCATTTTCGAGGACCTGGGCTGTGACTGATTTTATTTCTCTTGATTTTATAAACTTTGCCGTATTTAATCCCGCTGATATAGCCATCACTGTCGGTGTCGTTATGGTGATAATTTCTCTTTTGGGAGCAGAGGATATATTATGCCGCTTCAAAAAATAATTTTGATTGTCGAACCTCATGAAGCCGGCAGAAGATTGGATGTATATCTTTCAGATGCGTTGGAAGGTTTTTCCCGTTCTTATATTCAGAATTTAATCAAAAAAGGCTGTGTGAGAATAAACGACAAAGAGCAGAAGGCGTCATATAAACTTAAAATAGCTGATTCTGTAGAAGTTGAAATTCCTGATGCTCAACCTCTTGAGTTAAAAGCGCAAAATATTCCTCTTGATATAAGATATGAAGATGATAATATGCTCGTTGTGAACAAACCATCAGGCATGTTGACTCATCCGACTTCAGTCCAAAAAGAAGATACATTGGTAAATGCGCTTTTATATTATTGCCATGACAATCTCTCCGGTATAAACGGGATTATGCGCCCGGGAATTTTGCACCGTCTTGATAAGAATACCTCAGGTCTGTTGATGATTGCAAAGAACGATTATGCGCACAATTTTCTTGCGCAGCAGATAAAAGATAAATCAGCCATAAGACAATATTTAACGGTTGTCCATGGCGTATTAAAAGATGATGAGGGAACAATTAATGCACCAATAGGACGCCATCCTCTTCACCGTGAAAAAATGGGAGTTGTTGATGATGGAAAAAGAGCAGTATCTCATTATAAAGTTCTTGAGCGATTCAAGAATTTTACTTATGTTGAGATGACTCTTGAAACAGGACGTACTCATCAAATCAGGGTTCATATGTCTTATATCAAGCATCCTATTCTCGGGGACAGTGTTTATGGAGGCGGTTTTGCAAATATGAAACTGAATGAGCAGGTTTTGCAGGCTTATAAATTGACTTTTCTCCCTCCGGGCGATAATATTCAGAAAGTAATCGAGCTTGAACCCGATGATGAGTTAAAAAAAGTTTTGAAAATATTGAGAGGTAAAAATTAGATGAATATATTTTTGAAGTTAATAGCACTGTTGATACTTGTGAAGCTTGCAGCTCTTTGTTATTTAAATTTTGGGGTAAGCATTGATGTAATAGATCCGCTGCTTAGAAAAACATTCCGCTTGAGTGAAGCTGTTGTGATTTTTGGTGCATTCTTGGGCGGTATAATTTTTACGTTGTGTCTGTCTTATTCTACTTTTTCTGCTATATCATACAAGCTGAAAAAAGAGTCGAGAAATGCCGAAAAAAATCTTGTCAGCGCCGAAGCCTCTCAGGATAAAATAAAAATGCTCGAGGCAAAGATTGAAACACTTGAGGTTGCTTTGAAAGAAGCTTTGAAAAAATAAGTTTTTATCGGGGAATTTGTTGTATGTTCAAATTATCTTTTAAATATTTTCTTTTTGTGTTTCTTTTAATTATAACCTGCGGGCAGGTATTTGCAGAGGAAACAACAGTGCTGCCTCTTATTCCTGATTTGCAAAATTCTTTTCCTCATTCCCGCTATCGATACACTCTCGGAGGACGACCTGCTATAGTCAATGTCATAACAATTGAGGAAGAAAGTCCCTATGAGGTAAGATTGGCATTTGGCAGCAGAAAAATGCGTGCAAGACATTCAGTCAGGTATATTGCGAGATATGCTTATGCAGGAGTGAATGCTCAATATTTTAAAGGAGACGGTACACCTCTTGGTTTGTCTATTGTGAATGGAAAACTTTTGACAGGTCCTCTGTTCTCAAGGACGGCATTTGGAGTGACAGAAGATGAAGAATACAAAATCGGTGAAGTCAGCCTAAGCGGCAGAGTGAGTATTTCAGGAAATACTCTTCCTTTAACAAACATAAACCAGCCTATTATGTCTTCAAAAGGAGCTTATATTTATAATAATCTTTGGGGAAGATACACTCCTGAAACCTCGAGCGAATATTATCATGTTGTGGTGAAACGAGGACGAATAAAGGAAATAGCAACAGGACGAGTGAGAATACCCGCAAAATCTTATGCCGTTGTCTTCAACAAAAAACAACTCAAAAAAAATCTTGAATGTAAAGCTCGTGTCAGATATAAATACACTCTTACTCCTGATATATGGAATGATATGGAATATGCTGTTGCTGCAGGACCTGTTCTTGTTAGAAACGGTAAAAAATTTATACAGAATCAGAGATTTCAGAATGATATATTCAAAGGTAAGGCGCCGAGGACTGCAATTGGTTTTTCTAAAGATAACAGGTTGATTATTCTGACTGTTGATGGGCGCCAGAAGGGAGTATCTGAGGGTGCTACTCTTTCTGAACTTGCTGATTTGATGTTGTCTTTCGGGGCTTATCAGGCGATGAATTTTGACGGCGGCGGTTCAACGCAGATGGTTATAAACGGTCATCTCATAAACTGTCCGAGTGAGAAACCTGCCAGAAAAGTTTCGAATGCCATTGTTATTTACAGGAAGTAGGCTTGTGGAAATTTTTTTGCATAAACTGTTTAAAGATTTAGAATTATTCCTCATCAATAATAAAATCAACCTGTTCTTCTTCCGGGCGGTCTTTTTCAAGTTTTTCGTATAAATAAGCGGTCACCATACCGCAGAAGGCATTCATAATAGCTCCTAACATTCCGAAGACAACTATTGTAATAGGAACGATGAATACAAGGTCATTAAACTTGAATAGCAGAGGCTGTTTAAAAATTATGGCACCGACAAAAGCAAGCGGCATATAAACAACACAGGCTGCTGCTGCACCGATGAAACCTGATATTGCTCCGATAACGGTTCCGTCATTGAGTGATATAACACCGGCATATCCGTTTCTTTTGAGGAAAATTATTGTTATGACGCTGATAATGCAGAATATTAACGAACCAAGACACATAAAATACGGAATAAGGGAGAACGCTCCGAGAACTCCTCCTATGATTGCGCTTATGTATAAAACCTGTTTTATATAATATTTCATCTATACCACCTCTGCTGTAAGTTTTATGTTTCTTATATGACAGATGCCAAGAGCAATTGCATCTACAGTATCGTCTAATTTTGGAATATTATTTGTATTGAGAATAATTTTGACCATATCGGCTACTTCCGGTTTTTCTGCTCTTCCATAGCCTGTTATAACCTGTTTTGCCTGCTGCGGGGTGTATTCTGCTATATTTATACCGTATTTAGCAAAAGTCATACAAATTACTCCTCTTGCTTCCGATACGGGAATAATAGTTTTTGCATTTTTGAAATAAAATAACTTCTCGATAACAGCACAATCAGGAGAATACATTTTGATTAGCTCGCTTATGTCATTATGCAGTTCAAGCAATCTTTGCTCCGTTGAGTTATTTTTATCCGTTTGTACTGACCCGCTTGTTATGAGTTCAAAAGTGTTTTTATACTCATCAAAGTCAAGTATTCCATATCCGCTGATAGCTATTCCCGGGTCTATTCCTATTATTCGCATATCTCCTCCGATATTCAATTATTATTATACAGAATGAGAGAGGATATAAAAAGTTTGTGATATTTCTTTATAACAACAGGAGTTTTGTTTTGAGAAAATTTTTTAAACCGGCTTTATTTATTTTGACTATTTTCATTTTATTCCCTTTGCAATGCTTCGCAAAAGATGATGTAACGGTTTTGCTTCTTTATGCAAGCTGGCATTCTGATACACATGGCATTCAAACTGTTATGCAAAAACTTATAGACTCTTACGGGGGAAAAGTTGACTATTTTTTATGCAATGTAGAAGACCCTGATTCATGCAGATATGTGAAAAAACACAGGATAAATATTCCCCAAAAAATTCCGTCAGTCATGGTTTTTGTTGATGACAAACTTGTTTTTGAAAAGTTTTATGAGCAGGATAAAATGGAAGAACTTGTAAAACCTTTGAACAGTCTTATTCTTTCGTTTATTTGATATGTCTTTTTCAGGTAAAGATTTTATAAAGGCATAAGAATATTATGCTAAACTAGTAAACGTAGAGAATAGTTGAAAAGAAGAGGATTGTTCTATGATTCCTATTTTAGATTTGAAAGGTCAATACAAACAAATACAAGAAAAACTGGAAAAAAATGTTATAGAGGTTTTGCGCTCAGGAAGCTATATTCTCGGTCCGAATGTAAAGGCGTTTGAATCTGAGATAGCTGAATATTGCGGTGCAAAACACGCTGTTACCTGTGCAAACGGAACGGATGCTCTGCAGCTTGCGTTGAGAGCTTTAGAAATCGGCAAAGGAGATGAAGTTATAACAGTTGCATTCACATTTGTTGCAACAACAGAGGCTATCGGGGTTGTCGGTGCAAAACATGTTTTTGTTGATATTGATCCGGATACATTCCTCTTGGATGCATCTCTGCTTGAGTCAAAAATTACACCTAAAACAAAAGCTATTATTCCTGTCCATCTCTATGGTCAGCCTGCACAGATGGATGTTATTATGGATATTGCAAAAAGATACAATCTCTATGTAATAGAAGATTGCGCTCAGGCAATAGGTTCAACGTTTAAAGGTCAAAAAGTCGGTACATTCGGAGATATCGGATGTTTCAGTTTCTTCCCGACAAAGAACCTCGGTGCGTTCGGTGATGCGGGTATGATTACGACAAACAGCGAATATCTTGCGAAAAGAGTTGTTTCTTTGAGAAACCATGGCAGCGCTGTTCGTTATTATCATGATGAAATCGGTTTGAACAGCCGTATGGATGAAATACAGGCTGCTATTCTGAGAGTGAAACTGCCTTATATAGATGAATGGAATAAAAAAAGACGTGAAGTTGCTTATAGATACAACGAATTGTTGAAAGATGCAGAAGGTGTTGTAACTCCTAAAGAAGGACCGAATACATACTGTGTTTATCACCAGTACACTATTCAGGTTCCTCATCGTGATGAAGTGCATAAATTCTTGCAGGAAAACGGAATAGGTGCGATGATTTATTATCCGGTGCCGCTTCATCTGCAGAAAGTACATTCTTATCTCGGCGGTAAACTCGGAGATTTGCCTGTTACGGAAGATAAGACAACAAAAGTTATGTCTTTGCCAATGTTCCCTGAGATTACTCTTGAACAGCAAAAACAGGTGGTTGATACTCTGAAAAGAGCACTCGACTCGGTAAAAGTCAAATAAATAAGTCATTTATTGTAAATGATTTGTGTATAGGTTTATTTATGCTTATAATGTATAAATAAACCTATTTTTTGAGGATAGAATTTTTGTGAATCAAGATTTGAATGATTTCTTAGTTTTAGCTGATCAATACAAGAAAAATCGAGATTTTAAAACAGCGATAGAACATTATTACAAAAGTTTGTCGCTCAGTCCTGATAATCCCGATATTCTCTCAATGATAGGAGATTGTTATATAGGTCTTGGTGATATTGACAGAGCAAAGAACTATTATGATGCAGCTTATGAAGTAAACAAATCCCACAAAGAAACTCTTTTGGGTTTGATTAATGTGTATAGAATACAAAAAGATCTGCCGAAAACAGAGGAGTATTTGAAAGAACTTCTGAAGGTAGAAAAAGATTTTTCTTATCATAAGGAGCTTGTTGAAAGTTATTTCAGTTCTTCAAAGGTCAAGGAAGCCAGATGTTTTATCAAAAATGTAATGCTTGAAAAATTTCCGAACTCAGATGAATGTTATCATCTTCTCGGGGTTTGTGATGCAAAAGAAGAAAAATACGACGATGCTTCAGAAAACTTCTATAAAGCGCTTGAATTGAATCCTGACAATCTTGATGTAAGAATTGCATTAGGTAAGGTTTTCTATTGTGAAAACAGATTTGAAGATGCAAAAAATATATTTCAATATGTTCTGTCTTTGAACTTCAATCTCAAAGACCCGCATTATTATATGGGTTTGATTTATTCAGCGCTTGAAGATTATGAGGGTGCTATTGCCGAGTTCAAGTTTGTTGTTGAAGCTATAGACGCCACCGATATAAATTCATATATGAATTTAGGGTTGTGCTATTCTCTTATTGGCTGGCAGCAGGAAGCCGCCTATGCTTATCATACTGTTTTGCAAATTCATCCTCAGGATACCGAGGCTAAATACGCTCTTGCTTATTTATATTATCAAGAGGGATTATATGACCGTTCAGAAGAATTTTTGAATAAACTGATTGACTCAGGAGATGAAGAAGAATCTGTTTTCTGGTTGAAGTCAAAAATACTGACTGAAAAGAAAAATTACAAAGAGGCATTATATTATCTTGATCAGGCTCTCAAAGTAAATAAAGATGACGAAAAAATCTACAATGCAATTGCTAATATTTATAATATTCTTGATATGAAAGATAAGGCTCTTGAGTATTATCTTGCTGCTGTAAGCAAAGATAGCGGGCATGTCGAAAATTATATTGAAATAGCCAAAATTTATGAAGACAAAAAAATGTATGATATGGCTATAGAGTATTATCAAAAGGTTGTTGAAAAAAATCCCAAATACATCAACTCTTATATCGGTCTTGCTTATTGCTACAAATATCTCGGAAACAAAGAAAAAGCGCTTGAATATTTCAGCTATCTTGTATCAAAGAGCCAGAATATGCCTGAGATATTCACTGAAATTGCTAATATTAAAAAAGAAAAAGAAGAATACTCGGAAGCTTTCAAATATTATATGAATGCACTCCAGCTCAAACCTGACAGCGCAAAATTGCATTATGAAATAGGTCAAATTTTCAAGATAAACAATGACTTTGATAACTCGATTAAATATCTGAAAGAAGCTGTTTCTCTTGATAATATGCAAAAAGATTATTATAAAGCTTTAGGAGAAGCTTATATTCAGGTTAAAAAGTTTGATGAGGCAGTAAATGAACTTCACTATGCTTTGCGTTTTGACCCGAATGATTATGGAATATGCAAAAATCTTGTAGCCTGCTATAAATCAATGAAGAAACCTTCAAAAGCCAAGAAACTTCTCAATCGATTTGCTCAAAATTGTGCATATGATTCAGAGCAGATGAGAGATATCCAAAAAGAAATAGCAGAAATTCGTAAACTTTACTCTTTCCCTCTGTTAGACTTTTTTAGAAATATTTTTAAAAAGAAAAAATAATGAAAAATTTTGATGATTTGAAAAAGAAATGTCTTGGATGCCAAAAATGTGAGCTCTCAAAAACAAGGACAAATGTCGTTTTTGAAGATGGAAACAGGCAGGCTAAAATTATGCTCATTGGTGAAGCTCCAGGTGCAAACGAGGATGAAACCGGTTTGCCTTTTGTCGGAAGAGCAGGAAAGTTGCTTACAAAAATTTTGACCGAGCATGGTATCGATAGAGAAAAAGATATTTATATCTGCAACACTGTCAAATGCCGTCCTCCTGAAAATCGTGTACCAACAGATTTTGAAAAACAACAATGCCGGGAGTATTTGGATTCTCAAATAGAATATGTAAATCCGAGAATAATTATTTTATGCGGCATGACTGCAGTAAAATCCATGCTTGATACCAAACTTTCAATATCAAAAATAAGAGGTAAATTCTTTGATGGTCCAAATTTTTCAAAGATGATACCAATATTTCACCCGTCATATCTCTTGAGAAATCATTCTACGGAAGAAGGCTCTCCGCGCTTTTTGACCAATCAGGATATAGAAAAAATTAAAAATGAATTGGTTTCTTTATAACCAAATATTAACTTTCTTAATGTTTTTACCCTATTGAAAATAATCTGATAGAATTAGTACAAGGGTATTTATAAGAGAGAGAGAAGCTGACGTGATTGACGGGAAAAAACTTGATAATATAGAAAAACAGGTCGAATCTTCTGGAAAAAGACTCGGGAGTATTTTGGATGTTGTGAAAAAATCTCTTTTCAAAAATTCCGAAACGTTTGGAGATATTGAACCTAACATTCCTCAAATAGAGTCAGAGTCATTGCTCTCTCAGCTTGAATCATTCGGTGATGATGAAATTCCTCTCTTCATCAGTGATGCAAATAAAAATATTGAATCGAAATATAACAGTATTTCTCTATACTTTGATGAAATAGCAAAATTGGTTGCAAGATTGGAAATTCTCATTGCAAACTCTCCTGATAAAGATATAGATGTAACACTACTCGAAGACATAAAAGATGTTGTTAATAATTTTTCGGCAAATATCGAAACTCTTAAGAAAATCATCATAAACATTAACTTCAAAGTTGTTGAGTTTGAACAGCTTAATATAGACGGAGATGTTAAAAATTTGATTGAGTCAATCAAACCTGATGTCGTCTCTTTTGATGAAGAGTTTAAAAAAATAGTGGATACACTTGATGAAAAAATGAAAAGTCTTCTCGGGTTGATTAAGGAATTTGACTCAAAGGAGAAGCCTGTTATTCCTGATGAAAAAGCATTCAATGAAGGGATAAGTTCGATTATATCGGCTCTTGGAGAAATTGATTCAAAATACAATCTTATGTTGAAGGGTATCAGCAGTGATTCTAATATAAATTTTGATGATTTGAAACTTAATGTCTCCTCTCTTGAAAAAGAGTTGTTAATTTTTAAAGATACAATAGATACCGCTCTTCAAAACGGTAATAAAGAACTGAAAGATTTGATATCAGGGGTTACCTCAACTCTTTCTGAGGTGAGAGCTGATGTAAGATATACACTGAAAAATAATCTCAAAGATTTGGATGATAAAATGAGTTCGCTTAAAGAGCTGAATGAAGTATCATCATCAGATATTAAAAATTTGATAGAAAAACTGAGTGTATCAATTGACAGTATTCATACAGGTTTAGATGAGAGTGTTTCTGATAATTTTGAAGCAATAGACAAAAATAATTCAGAAATAAGAGAACTCATGAACAAGTTATACTCTTCTTTAGATACTATTCAGGAGAATATTGATAATAATTTCAAAGATAACCAGAATTCTCAAAACAGCAACAATGCAGAAACAAAAGAACTGATAAATAAACTTTATTCTTCTCTTGATTCACTGCAAAAAGAGTTTAATACAACCATAAAAGACGGATTTAACAGCTTTTCAGCAGCAAACAAGGAGTCAAAGGAATATTTTTCAAGAGTGGACTCAGCTATCAGGGATATCAAAAAAGATGTAAATTCTGATTTGAAACCAAACATTGAATCTATAGAAAATTCTATTTCCGATATCAAAAATTCGATTGGTGATATCTCAGCAAATATGGGCAGCGAGCTTGCAGATATGCTGTTTAAATTTGATGCAGGCTTGAGTGAGTTTGAAAAAAACTTCGGTTCCGGGTTCAACAATAAAGTTTCTGAGATGAAAGATGCTATTTCATCAATTGAAGCAAATCTTTCTGATGTAAAAAACTCTGTTGACGAAATATCTCCTTCTATAAGCTGCGATTTGAAAGAAATAATCTCAAAACTCAATTCAAGTATGACCGAATTTGAGGATAACTTTGGTGTAAAATTCAGCGAAGAAATCTCATCGCTGAAAACATCAATTGCTTCTATAAGTGCCGATAAATCATCAATACAGGATGTCTTATCGAATTTTGATAGAATATTGGAAGAAGCAAAAAATTCAATAAATGCAGCTCTTGAAGAAAAAGTTAAGTTACTTGAAACAGAAATTTCTTCTTTCAAATTGTCAATTGACTCTTTGAAACAATCAAACAGTGAGGTTATTTCAAAACTCGATACTTCTTTTGAAGTGTTGAAAAATGAACTGGGGTCAAATATTGATGAGCGTGTAAAAGTGCTCACAGATGAGATATCTGAGTTTAAAGCAGCTCTTGAGAACTACAAACCTGATAACAGCGC
>CALUSR010000001.1 GCA_944323485.1 Candidatus Gastranaerophilales bacterium | reverse complement strand
GAAGCAAGTGATTCTACAACTGACCAGAAAACTCACAAATATGTCGACTGCAGCAAGTGTGAGCTTGTAAAAACTCCCGTTGAAAACTCCTGTTCCGCTGCTTACAAAGGTAAAATCAAGCTCGTATGCGAGCCTTATCCTCAATGCAGCAGAGATGGCGGTCCTTATGCTTGTTGTGCCTACATATTAAACCACTATTGGGAATACCAGTGGGGAAATTGGAATAAATCAACAAGAAGCAGACAAATCATCGATGATTTAGGAGAAATTTGTACACAAACCTGTGATAGTCTTGTGAAAAAAGAAGCCCAAAAGACAATATCATGTAATAACAATCAAAAAAGCCAATACTGTAATATGTATTATCTGCCATATTCGCCGTTTAGTATTCAAAGTTTTATATCTAACGGACAAGAAATCCAAGAATGCAGGAACAATTGTCAGGAATATCCTTGCTGCGCATATATTACAAACAAAAAGAGATTAAAAGACTATTGGGCTTCAGCCTCCTGGAACAAAGATACAAGAGAAGGCTCTTTAGAAATAACAACAGACCCGAAGGGAACACAAACTGTTTGCAAACTCAGCTGCAGCAGCCTTGTTTCCGTTAAGCAAAAAGACCCGAGCAAAACTTATGACGACGGTTCTCCGGCAGCATATATCGTAGAATACTATCTGCCAAATGAAGACGGTTCTCCTAGTTCCATAAAAATTTCTCAATGCAAAAAAGAGAAAGATGTCTACAAAGCAAAATTCATAAACATCTACACAATAGGCGACGGCGGTTTCTCTGACCCGAATTGTACCAAATATTTCGGAAAGAACGGTACAAATACTCTATATAAAAGACTCAAAAAATGTGAAGAAACATGCGGTTTGAAAAAAGATGCAAACGGACAATATTATACAAAAGGCGCATCATGCTGCAATGCCACCTTCCGTGTCAATATCAATGAATTTACTTTCTATAAACTGAATGAAAATAATCAATTGGTAGAAGTAACAAATATAGATAAAAATAAATATATAATCACAAACTGTTCTATCCCTGAAAACTCATGGGCTTGTCCGGTAAATTATCAAAGCAAAAACCAAATAGGAACCCCGGGTACTTTGAACAAAGAAACACCAAAAGGCAGCCCGAGCACTGCAAGCTGCAAGATAATCAACAACGGAAAAGCACTCGAAATTTTCGTTCAGGCAGGTGCAGATATGAGAAGCGACGGCAAACCTCATAACTATGATGACTGGGCTATGACCGGTTTGAATATCGAAATACAAGAACAATAAAAAAAGAGGTCATATCTTTGAGATATGACCTCTTTTAATTTACTGTACGGAAGAGTCATCAGGTATTTTCCCGACCTGATTTCGCCCATGCTCTTTTGCATAATAAAGTCCTTTATCGGCATATTCAATCAGTTCTTCCGAGTTTGAACCGTTCTCAGGATATGTTGTAACCCCGATACTTACTGTCACGCTTACTTCCTGTTTTTCAGATATACGCATCTTCTTGGCAGCTATTTTCTTGCATATTTTCTCTGCCGTAATATACGCCTCTTCTTTATCTGTGTTGGTAAGGATTATAACAAGCTCCTCACCTCCGTATCTTGCTGCAATATCAGTAGAACGAATAGATTTCTTCAATAAATCGGATACATATCTCAACACTGCATCACCTGCCTGATGCCCGTAAGTATCATTGAACTTTTTGAAAAAGTCTATATCAAGAAGAAGCAGCGAAAACTTCGTGTTATACCTTCTTGAGGAAGCTATGTTCTTTGCAATCTGCTCCTGCATATATCTGTGGTTATACAACCCTGTTAAACCATCGGTTGTAGCAAGTTTGTAAGTATAATCAAAATCACGTGCTTTTGTCATGTATTTCACCAAATACATAAATATCATAATAATAATCACTGCAAACACGGGGAAGAAAATATCAGTCCAAATATTTTGGTAAACATACAACATAACGGATGTTGCAAAAAATGACAAAATAATAACCGATGATAAAATAACACTCACAATAGCCGAATCAAAATATAAAATCAAAAATCCGACAGCAAGGACAAGTACCAAACTTATTAACACGTTTATGAAAAATGATGTGCGGTGAATAATATTATTTTCTATCAAGTTCAAAAAAGTTGTTGTCTGAAATTCTATCCCTGCTGTATTTTTGCTTATCGGCGTTGTTTTTATGTCATATTGAGAGGTGGCAGTCACTCCGACAAAAACAATTTTATTTTCAAAATTATCCTCCGGAATAAAACTCTTTGAGTTATTCTTCTTTGCCTCAAGAGATTTCACCACCCGCCATGCCGGAATATGCTTGAAAGAACCGCTTATATCATCACGAAGCTTGTACCAGTTCAGATGAACAGCTCCGTCTTTCTCAAGTTTTATTTTTTTATCTCCTGCAGTTAATACATAATTTTTATCAACACTGTACTCATCAACACCATTGACATAAGAAAAAACTTTCATAGCCAAAGACGGATAAATATCATCATTGTATCTCACAAACAAAGGGGCTCTTCGCAAAACACCATCACTGTCACGTTGAACGTTTATAATACCTATATTAGACGTTCCGCCTAAAAGCTGAGGAAGCACGGGGCGGCATCCGCTGAATGATAATAAATCAAGCTTTTTCTCCATATTTATCTTTGCTTTTATCGCCTGAGGAAGACGCACCTCATTATCACGATTATCAAAATTCATGGCAATGAATACATTATTATATTTTGATATAGTGTCGCTTAAAAGCTGATCATACTTTGTATTTGACGCATTAGGCAAAAACATAAGATCAAAAACTATCGCCTTTGCCTTGCTCTCTTCAAGAAAATTTATTATATCAACATAAGAATCACGCTTCCATGGCCACTGACCGTATTTCTCATTCAAAATATCTATGCTCGCATCATCAATAGCAAGCACAACAACATCATCATCAACAACATGTTTGCTAGAGCTGACGCTCTGCCTGAAATCATAACTCTTCAACTCAAAAGCTTCTATGACACTCGATGTTCCGGGTAATATTTTCAAAAAAGTCAACACAAGCAAAACAACAACAGCCCATGTCAAATATTTATACTTACTGCTCATATTCAATCCTAACTAACTCTCACTCTAAAAAATACACAACTATTCTAACATCTCAAGACAACTGAGTGGAATAATCGCTTTGCCGTATTTTTCAAAATCAACAAGTGCTTTGTCAGTTAAAGAATCAAGAGCAACAAGAATAATATTTCCGCATGCACCAACAGGCACATTACCCGTACCATGATATACCGATGCCTTTGTATATCGAACTCTTCTGTGAAGATTATCTTTCATCCATGAAATATTTCTTAAACTGCTGTTTAATGTCGTAAGACTCTTTTACAAAGATATAGTCTCTAAGCTGCTTCATAGTGTTATTCAAGCTCTGCGGATTCTTCAAATAATGAAGCAGACATTCCTCATTCAAATTCATATAAAACTCCGATAGACCTTTATATTATTATTTTACAATCTGTAAAAATAAAAACATCAACCCTTAGGAGAATTTAAATACTTATACAGGTCTAAACCATCATATATTTGAAGTATTATACAAACCAACAGAATACAACAACAGCTCTAAACAGACTTCTTTTTGCGTCCTCTTTTTGATAATTTTTCTTTATTTTGCTGCTGCTCTTCAGGAGTAATATTAACGTTCTTCGCAACATTAGACAAATAATCAATATACTCTTCCTGAGGCACTTTGAGTTGAGTCAACAAATTCAAAATAATTTTTGTTCCGGCAAGATTAATTCCTAACTCTCTTGTCAAAAATTGAATAAATTTTCCCTTTTCAATATCATTCAACGAATACAATCTTCTATTTTTGGGGGAACGAGAAGGGCTAAGAATATTTTCTTCATCATAAATTCGTAATGTTCTCTGGTGAATACTCAAAATATCAGCGAGTACGCTTATAGAAAACATGGGTTTGTCCATGTCTAAACCAGCCTGCGTCACATCACTTCTATCTCTAACATCATTCATACTTACACCTTCTTTAGATACCAGCTATAAAAACATATTACTTAAGATTGTAACATCATCATGATTTTTTTTTCAAAAAAATTTCAAAAAAAACGGCATGGAACACGTTTTATATAACTTTTGTGATTTAAATATGAATACTTATTTATAAATAAAAAAGATAATAATAATATAAACGTTTGTGTTTTTCACTCAAAATAAACAGCCTGAAATAGCCTATTTTATTGGGATACATATTTTATACCCAAAATTACAAATTTCATAACCTTAATATTTCTTAAATTATTAAGCAATTTTTACATAGTTAACTTTTTATAATATTAGTCTTTAAAAATATTTTTTTTCATATAGAATAATAATAAGGTTGTGGAGAAAAAAAGTTAGTATGTATCACAGTAATGTTGTTGTAAAACAAGATTCATCCCAGAAGCTAAAAGAATATAAGAATCTTATAACGACTATTGCCAAAATTGAGTATAGCAGAATATCTCAACTCTATTTGATAGATTTCAATGAACTGGTGGCAATCGGTACCTTATGTGTGCATACATTGCTTAAAACAAACAAAAAATACAATATATCTTACATATCGACTGCTATTAAATGGTCAATAAGAAACGAACTCCGCAGAAGATACAAATGGTACAAAGCAAAAAATGACGATGACTCGGGTGAAGAGTCTCACTATAAATATTCTGATTTCGACGCACGGGATAGAGCATATAGTGCAATTCTTTCAATAAACGAACTCGAAGAAAGAGATAACCCTGTCCAATTTGAAGATACATCATCAAGACCTGATGAACTGTGTGAGTTGAAAGACTTGAGTGTAGCTCTCAAAAAAGCAATCAAAGTTCTATCTGACAGAGAAAGAAGTTTGATTGAAAGCCGTTTTTACAACAACAAAAAAATCAAAGACCTCGCTGAAGAATTTAACGTTTCACAATCAAGAATCTCAAGAATTATCCAATCAAGTTTGAATCGAATGAAAAAAGAACTCGCTAAGCAAGGTATTGACTGATTATATTGAACAAATCATTCATTGCGTTCGGTTTTGCTGCCCTTCTGTTTGCCTGACTCATTTGATTTAATTTTGCTGAATCATTTATCAAATCAAGAATCAAAGGTTTTAGGGTTTCTGCAGTACAATTTTTATCAGCAATGCACAAAGAAGCTCCTATCTTTTGCATTGCTACAGCATTATGTTTCTGATGGTCAGCAGCAGCATGCGGATAAGGAATTAATATAGAAGGAACTCCGCAAAGATTTAACTCTGCAATGCTCAAAGAGCCTGCTCTGCACAAAACCAAATCTGCAGCATTCAAAGGCAAAGACATATCTTCAAAATAAGGACGAACAACATAAAGAGGATTTGAGGCAAAATTGTCCCACCATATCCCCTTCATCTCCATACAATAACTCTCATAATTTTTTGAACCGGTCTGGTGAATAATTTGTATGCCGCAATCTTCAACAAGCTCACGTGCAATCATCTTTATTGCGTTGTTTATAGATTGAGCTCCCTGAGAACCTCCCATGACAAACAGCGTCTTTTTGTTTGCATCAAGACGCAAAAACATCTTTGCATCAGTTTTTGTCACACTGCACAAAGATATTCTCAAAGGATTTCCATAACAACTTATACTTTTATTTTTGATATATTTCTTCGCATCCTTAAATGCAATATTCACATGCTTTGCAAACGGAGCAAGCTTTCTCGTTACAATCCCTGGGTAAGCATCAGGGTCATGCAAAATTATAGGGACACCCGTCAACACTCCGGCTATCAGAGCAGGAGCACTCACATATCCCCCTGTCCCTATTATTACACCGGGTTTATATTTCATGATGTAACCTATACATCTGATGCTCTCCAAAAACAATTCAAACAGAAACGAAAATATTGTAAAGCTGAGCTTCCTCGGCATACCGGAAACTATAACAGGCAAAAAATTCATATCATTCTCTTCTGCCACATGCTTGTCTAATTTCTCCGGATCGCCTATATAATACACATTACAATCTCCGTATTCTAATGCAAGCCTCTCATATACGGCAACAGCAGGATAAACATGCCCGCCTGTTCCACCTCCGGTGATAAACGCTGTTTTTGTATTATTTGACATACGGATTAATCCTCTTTATCTTATATCTTGATATATTCAAGAGTATTCCTATCATCGCCATGGTTACAACTACAGAAGTTCCGCCATAACTTATCAAAGGAAGAGTTACTCCGGTAGCAGGCAAAACACCTGTTGCAACACCGATATTGATAAATGCCTGAAAACCTATCATAAAAGTAATTCCAAATGCTAATAAAGAACCAAAACGGTCACTTGCTCTCTTCGCAACCATAAAACCGCTATGAATAAATGCTATCAAAATTCCCAACAAAAATAAACACCCTAAAAAACCGAATTCCTCGGCAATAACCGCAAAAATAAAATCCGTATATCCAAACGGAAGCCACAGAAGCTTCTGCTTGGACGCACCGAATCCGACCCCGAAAATTCCTCCGGATGATATAGCATACCATGACTGGATCAGGTTATATCCTTTCCCGTTAGGATCAGACCAAGGGTCCAGCCATCCGGTAATTCTTGCGCTCTGATAAGCTTTATGCATAATTGACAAAACAGCTATCGACAAAAAGCTTACACATCCTGAGAACAACAACGAAAACGATATCCCCCCGACAAAACACATGGCAAGCATGGTTACCATAATTATTATAAACATACTTAAATTCGGCTGGAGCAAAATTAAAGCAGCCAACGCAAGAATGGTGCCTATTTTGGACATAAACAGAGGGTCAACTATTTTCTTACACTCTGATAACCCCATTGCCATAAGAATTATGCATATCGGCTTCGCAAGCTCCGATGGCTGCATACCCAAAAACCACCTCGAAGCACCAAAAGCAACACGTCCCATAATCATTGTGCATACAAGCAAAACCAACAATACCATTGATACTGGTTTAATATATTGACGGAGTTTTTTATAATTGAAACGGATAAAAAATCCCATAAAAATAAAACCGACAATAAAACTCACAAACTGCTTCTTGAAATAATAAAAATAATCACCCTGATCAGAAAAACCATAAGAAGAAGAAGCGCTCAATACTGCCATCAAACCGATAATTGACAATAAACAAATTATCAGCAAAAGAGATGTATCAACCGGTGATACTATCGTTTCAAAATTGCTCGGTGTTGATTTAGCTTTTTTGGAGCTTCTGTAATACATAATTTCTGAATACATCCCCTCTATGTTCAAAACTGTTAAACATATCAAAAGAAGCACAGGCTGGAGAAAGCAAAACAACTTCATCACCAAGCTGAGAAGCTAAATCTATAGCCTCTTCCATTGAGTTTGCCTTCTTTATGCTTGTATATCCGCCCTTTTTAAGCTCCTCCTCAAAATAATCAGCAGCTTCTCCGATTAAAACAACATTATTCACATACTTTTTGACAGCGTCAACAAAAGGTGCCAAAGACGCCCCCTTGTCTCTGCCTCCTGCAATCAGCGTAATAGATTGATAATTGAACGCCTCAAGCGCCCTAACCGCAGAATCAACATTCGTCGCTTTTGAATCGTTATAATAACTTTTTCCGTCAATTTTTGCAACAAACTCAAGCCTGTGAGGAGGCGCTTTGAACTCCCTCAGTGTTTTTCTGATTACTTCATCGTCAACACCGACTATCTTCGCAACAATTACTGATGCCATAATGTTTTGATAATTGTGCTCACCAAAAATATTTATCTCATGAATGTTGATTAAAGGACTTTCTTCCCCTTTAACATTCTTGAACATAATACAATCATCTTTAATATAACAACACTGCCTGCTCATCTCTCTTCCAAAATACCACTTATCGGAAGGTGACTTTGCTGCTGCAGACATAACTACTTCATCACATGCATTGAAAACACCCCATACAGGAGCATGAGGCGGAAGAAACAACGACTCTTTCGTCGCACGATATGCTTCTTCTGAACCATGCCAGTAAATATGATCAGGTGTGTAGTTCAAATAACATGCAATCTGAGGCTTAAAAGTCTTGCTTGTCGCAATCTGAAAAGAACTTATTTCAGCTATAAAATAATCTAAATCTTCATCAAGCAAAGACGTTGCAGGAATTCCTATGTTCCCGCAGGCAGGCGCACACAAATCTCCGTTTGATAATATCTCTGAAATTAACGTAGTTGTAGTAGTCTTGCCATTTGTGCCAGTAATAGCAATGAACGGCTTGTACGTTTCCAAATAAGCCAGCTCCATCTCGCTGATAACCTGTACATGGTTATCTCTTGCGACAGTATAAACATCTGCCGTCGGAGGTATTCCGGGACTTGTCACAATTAAATACGCATCTTCAATAGTTTCAGTCTTATGCTGCCCCATCTCAACACTGATACCCATCCCCTGCAACTCATCAATAACTTTCAAATCTGCCTCCGTAGCTTCTTTTGAATCACTGATGGTACACTCGGCTCCCTGTTTGCATAAATATTTTGCCGCAGCTATGCCGCTCTTTGATAACCCGAGAATAACAATTTTTTTATCAAGCCAATTTCTTTTCATAATATATACCAAATTACTCCTGCTGTTGCAAAAATCAAACCTATAATATAAAAGACATATACAACCTTTTTCTCACTCCATCCGCAAAGTTCAAAGTGATGATGAACAGGCGACATCTTGAACACTCTCTTTCCCGTGGTTTTGAAACTTATTACCTGAATTATAACAGATAATGTTTCAAGAATAAAAACTATCCCTAATGGAATTAACCAGAATTCAAGTTTCCCTGCAACACCTAAAACACCAAAAACACCGCCGAGAGCCAGGCTTCCGGTATCACCCATGAAGACCTTCGCAGGATTATGATTGAAATATAAAAAAGCAAAACATGCAAAAGATATAGCAGCCGAAATTATTGCAAGCTCTACATCATCCTGCATAGCAAGCATAATGGTCAATCCCAAAAAAGCAATACCGCTCAATCCTGCCGCTAATCCGTCAAGTCCGTCAGTCAAATTGATAGCATTTGATGAGCCGATTATCACAAACAAAGCAAACAACAAATAAAAATATCCCCAATCAAAGTGGAATAAACCAAAAACTGATACATCCGTTTGATGTGTTATTAACATATATACACCGGGGATTAAAGCTGCCAAAAGCTGTACAAGCAGCTTGCTCTTTGCCTTCAGCCCTTTGTTTGTCTTCTTAGCTAGTTTTTTATAATCATCAATAAATCCGGCAATGGCAAATAACAAAAATGATATAAGAACTATCACGGATTTCATGCTGAAACTCTCAAACATCAACAGTGAAAGAATAGACGCAACAAGCACACAATCAACAATAATCACACCCCCCATAGTAGGAGTGCCGGCTTTATGGGCATGCGACTTCGGAGCATCTTCATAAATATACTGACCGCAAAAATGCCTTTTCAAAAAATCAATATAAGGTACAGATAAGATAAGCACCAGCAGCAATGATATTAAAGCACTTACATAAACTAAAACCATCTATTCCTCCACCAGCTTTTTTATAATCTCTTCGAGCTTCATAACTCGGGAAGCCTTGAATAAAACAACTGAATCTTTATCAACAATATTTTTCAAAAAAGAAACAACATTATCAATATCACCTGCACTAAAGCATTTTGTATTTTTAACACCTGCTTCCTCCGAGATAAATTTTGACAGCTCGCCAATAACGACCAGATAGTCAACATCATAGTTTCTTATGAGCCTGCCTGCTTCTCTGTGATAAAACTCTTCATGTTCGCCAAGCTCCCCCATATCACCAAGGACAAGCACCTTCTTTCTGTTGTTATATGTACTCAAAAAAGTACTCAAAGAAGCCTTCATCGAATCAGGATTTGCATTATAACAATCATTTATCAACAGAGCACCGTTTTTCAATTCAATCCTGCTTCCCCTTTTTTCTATAGGAGTATACTCCCGCAAACCGCACACTATCTCTTCATAGCCTAATCCGCAGGCAACACCGACTTCTATTGCCGCTATTGCGTTGAGAACATTATACTCTCCCGATACATTTAATTTATAGTTCCTATCCTTATACACAAACTCAATGCTGTCTTCATCCATACTCAGAATGTCATAAGATTTCGAATTATAAAAAACTATGTTCTCTGTCTTTGAATATTTTTTGATAAAATCATTCTCACAGGCTATCAACAAACCGTCTTTGCTCAAATAATTTGTTATCTCGCATTTTGCTTTTGCAATATTCTCAACACTGCCTAGGCGTCCGATATGAGCTGTACCTATGTTGTTTATCACAGCTATATCAGGTCGGGCATATTTCGCAAGTAAGTCAATTTCTCCCAAACCTCTCATTCCCATCTCAACAACAAGGAATTTCTCATCACCTTCAAGCGACAGCAGAGTTTGACAAAGACCTATTTCATTGTTGTGATTCAAAAGAGATTTATGAGTCTTTGCCTTCTTTGACAGAACACAAGAAACCATCTCTTTCACCGTTGTTTTGCCTGAACTTCCGGTAACCCCTACAGTCAAAGGTTTCACCCTATCCTTGCCAAAAGATGCTATCTTCAAATAAGCACTCAACGTATCATCAACTCTCAGCACAAAATCTGTTTTTTTATAATCAGATAATACATGACTATTATCAACAAAATATCCCCGGCACCCGGACTCAACAACATTGTTGATAAATGAATGACCGTCAAATCGTTCTCCCCAGAGAGGTAAATATATATCTTCCGGTGTAATTATTCTCGAATCAGTACAAATTGAAAAGTATTCATCCATATCTGCTGAATGAACAACCTCTGCACCGGTAACTTCCGCTATTTCTGCTACGCTGAATTTCATAATCGACTCTACAAAACTTGTTTTCTTATCATATCAGAAAGTTTTGGTATATTTCCTTCTTTACCAAGCAGCGACACTATCACGAGATAGGCAAGAACAACAAGTACAATAAAATCAACTATTGATACGCCAAAAATAAATTTGAAATCAAAAATATAAAAATACAACAAATAAATATAAGTGCCCAAAAAAGGAATTTTTACTCCGACAGCCAGCAAAAGTTTCAAAGCTACCGATACAAGCAAGTATAAAAATGCAAGAATAATCGATTGATACGCATGAAACTTGACAAAATATTTTAGTCTTTTACCTGATATCTGAGCAAGTATAATCCACAGAAGACCCACTATACCTGTTGTTAAATATGTAAAAACTGCTATTAAACGTTCAAAAAAAGGAACGACCTGGGCATTTTTATAATTCGAATAGCCCCTCATTTATCCTCCTTAGTTAATTCAAAAAATAGTACTTTATAATGATACAACAATTATAATAAAAATGAGAAACTTATTAATAATAAATATAAAGATTTTAAAGGAGAAATTTTTATGTCAAAAACAATATGGGAAAAATACGCAGACGTTCTTGTCGACTACTCAACAAATGTACAAAAAGGAGATATCGTAATCATCCGCTCGGAAGCGCAGGCTCAGCCTCTTATCAAAGCTGTCTATGAAGCCGTACTCAAAAAAGGCGCTTACCCCATCACAAAATTGTCAATAGAAGGACTGTCTGAAATTTATTTCAAAACAGCAACCGATGAACAACTCGAATACATCGACCCTTTTATCAAATATGAATATGACCACGCCGATAAATTTATATCAATAGATGCCCCGTACAACACAAAAAATTTGACGAGACTCCCCTCAGAAAAACTCGCAAAACGCTCAAGCGCAACAAGACCTCTGTCTGATAAACTTTTACAAAGAGCAGCCGAAGGCTCTCTCAGCTGGGTAATCTGCAACTTCCCGACAAATGCTCTTGCGCAGGAAGGCAAAATGTCACTGAGCGAATACGAGGAATTTCTCTTCAATGCCTGCTACCTAAACACAGATGACCCGGTTGCAGAATGGAAAAAAATCGGAGAAAAACAACAAAAAATTGCAGACTACCTGAATACAACATCAAAAGTAAGATATGTCGGAGAAAAAACGGACATAACTTTCTCAACTGCAGGCAGAAAATGGATTAGCTGCTGCGGGCTGAATAACTTCCCTGACGGCGAAATTTTCACATCTCCTGTTGAAGACAGCGCAGAAGGAGAAATCTTCTTCGACTTCCCTCAAATATATCGCGGTAACGAAGCACAAAACGTCTACCTGAAACTCGAAAAAGGCAAAGTGATAGAAGCGCACGCAGATAAAGGAGAAGAATTCCTTCTCAAGATGATAAATCAGGATGAAGGCGCCCGCTTTGTCGGAGAAGTTGCTATCGGAACCAATGAGATGATACAGGATATAACAGGAAATATTCTATTTGATGAAAAAATCGGCGGAGCAATCCACATGGCTCTTGGAGCATCTTACCCAGAAACAGGAGGCAAAAATACTTCAGGACTCCACTGGGATTTGATTAAAAATATGAAAAACGGCGGTAAAATTTATGCTGATGACAAATTGATATATGAAAACGGAAAATTCATTATCTAAATAAAGCCAATGCTAAAAACAGCACCCTTTTTAGGGTGCTGTTTTTAGCTTCATCATTCTGGTCAAATCTTTCTGCATCTGCTTGCCACTGAAACAGCTCAGGAAAGCTACAGAGATTTCTCCTTCAAACAGAGTCAGGTTGCGGATAGAATTCAGCCTTTGTTTCTGAAGCGTTTTTTCTTTCTTTTTTGGAGCAACAAAAAGAAAGAAATGAACAAAACTCATCAGGACTTGTTCTCTAAAAAGACAGCTCAATATTATGTGATGGTATTCAAAAAGACTCTTCTCCGCAATTATGGTGATATTTCCGCATTTTATTTATAATTGTAAAAAAATGTATACAATATAACACTTACAACTGTTCACAGATTTTATAATAACTGGCTAAATAAAGGAATTATCTCATGTTTATCACACCGATATCTTTCAACACAACAAATTGCAAAAAACAAATAAATCAAACAACTTTCGGCTTATCGGAAAAAGCGGCCAGACAAGCGCCCCCTCTTCATATAATTACTCCGAACAAAGTTGAAGAAATCATCAAAAGACCCGAAATATTCAACTATGCAGAAATTACTGTCCAGTCACAAGAAGATGACAGTACCTGGAGAATTACTGGCTGTGAAGGAAAAACTCCCAAAAATGCTTTCCTTATGATGAAAAAAGACGGCGAAGAAAAAATTGTCACAACCAAAGATCTGTGCGAAAACTACAAAAACTGGCGTTCTTTATTCATAAGAGGAAGCCTCCAGACACACATGCCTCAGAAAATTACCACAAAAACATCAACTCCATCAGCGCCATCTTCTCAGCAAAGACAACAGGTACTCCCCGCTGTTTCAGAAAAATTCAAAAGAGAAAACAGGTTTGAAACCGTAATGAAAACCCTAAAACCCGGAAAAAATGTCAACAGACAAGACTTTTTCCTGTATATGGTTTCTTTTACTCCCGATAAATATTCAATCAGAGCAACAATGAACGACGGCTCAACAAAAAACGTTTCAAAAGTATGTCTCCCGGATAAAGATACCGATTTAATCAGCGAAAATATGGTAATCATATTCAAACCGACACCAGATACTCCTTACGGAAGCTTGATGACCTTTGATGAGTTTTATGAAAACTGCAATAGCATAAACTTCTGGAATCCGAATTATACTATAGGCGACTGATTATTCAACCTGTTTTCTTAGTCTGTTCAGGTATTCTGTTGCTTTTTTATAAGTTTCTTCACCGCTCATGCTCTCTCCGCCCTCACTGCAGCCCTTGGAGATAAAGACTCTACCGTTGCGGCACACTCCGAACCAAAATCTGTCATAACCGCAGGCATTCGGTCCGTTATCCTCTCCATCCAAATCAACCATTACAACATTGGCTTTCGCTTCAATTTTTGTACTTGTACTGATATTATTATAATCATCACAAACACCTGCAGGAGCAGCTTCAGACCAATTAAGATCTCCATCCCTCCAGGAAATACCGTCATCGGTCGTGAATCTTCCACCTTCATCTCCTGCAATTGTATTCACTTTGGCAATAAAACATCCTCTGAAATTTTTGGTTTTGCAAGGACAAGCAATAGTAGCATCAGGACATGGAGCTTTGCTCAAATCACCATCAGGATACATAACAGTATCATTTGCCAGTTCTGTACAAACCTGAGAAAAAGTAGTGTATGCCTTTCTGAACATATGAAAATAACTGTTCGGTATAGCTTTCATAATCGCAGGCGCAAGCAGTGCACCGATTACTCCGAGAATAGCAATAACTATAATTGCCTCTATAAGCGTAAAACCTTTTTTATTCATACAAATCTCCGATTTTAAATTATTATTTACCAAAAAATTTGAAAATTATTTTTCAGCATGTACTATATTATAATAATGATTATATTTTAATAATACAACAATTTGAACATTTTTATATAAAAAACAAAATGAAACATACAAAACAAGGAGAATAAAGAGTGCGAAAGTTCACAAAACTTTTTTTAACTGCTTTATTGCTGCTGTCAGTAATGAGTTCATCACAGGCACAAAATAATGTTGTCTCAAATCAATTAGCAATTAAAGAAAAAATCGTAAGACACTCACTGCAATATGGTGTTGACCCTGCTTTATCCCTGAGTGTCGTAAAACAAGAATCAAATTTCAACAAAAGCGCAAAAAGCGCACGTGGTGCGGTAGGATTATTTCAACTTATGCCTTCAACCGCAAAAAGCCTCGGGGTTAATCCTTATTATATTAACGAAAATATAATAGGAGGTATAAAATACCTCAAAAGCCTGCAGGATAAATTCGGTTCCGTCGATTTGGTTATAGCAGCCTACAACGCAGGCCCCGGAGCTGTCAAACGACACAACGGCATACCGCCTTATAGAGAAACAAGATCTTATGTCAAAAAAATCGTAACTCACTACAACTACCTCAAGGTTAATCCCGATCCGGTTATTTTGAAAGTTCAAAAAGAAATAAAACAAAAAGAATCTTCAAAACAACTTGCCTCGGCTAACCAACAGGAACAAACACAGGAAAAAATTCTTCCTGCGGAAATCGAAGCAATAAAAGAAGTTGAAAAATATCAGTCTATTATGGAGAGCAAATCTCCTCTATCAAAAAGACTCAAAAGATCAAAAATTATACAAAATATCTAAAAATAATAATTTTTATGGTTGAAAAATGCATTTTGCTATTGGCTAAAATGCATTTTTTTGATATTCTGTTGATATTATAGGTATGTAAATCTAATAAAAATACTATGTTTAATGAAATCAGATCACATGAAATAACCGTCGATACGGTAATACTCACTATTAGAAAGAAAAAACTAAAAGTATTGCTTGTTCAAAGAACTCAAGAACCGTTCAAAGATCACTGGGCTCTGCCTGGTGGTTATATCAGACTGTCAGAAACTCTTGACGATGCGGCAAAAAGAGTGCTTATGGAAAAAACAGGCGTAAAAAACGTTTATCTTGAACAGCTCTATACATTCGGAGACCCGCTTCGTCACCCGAAATCACGTGTTATCACCGTCGGTTATTATGCATTGATAAGGTCTGAAGATATTCAACTCTCTTTCGATACCGATCAGACAAAAGCCGTCAAATGGCATTCAATCTATGAATTGCCTTCTTTGGCTTATGACCACAAACAGATTATTGAATATGCTATCGAAAGATTGAGGGAACGTCTTGAATATACACCTGTCGCATTCCAGCTTCTGCCCAAAAGATTCACCCTCACTCAACTCCAAAAAACTTACGAGATGATTTTGGGAAAAGAAATCGACAAAAGAAACTTCAGAAAAAAAATGCTCTCTTCAGAACTTCTCACAGAGCTCGAAGAAATGACAAAAGAAGGTTCAAAAAGACCTGCAAGATTGTACTCATTCAACAAAGCTTACATCGAAAAAAATCATCTGAAACAATACTGATTTTATTGTTGTAAAAAAAAATCTTTTGTTGTATATTTACTTATGTTAAGCGGACGTAGCTCAGTTGGTAGAGCTTCTGCCTTCCAAGCAGAATGTCGCGAGTTCGAGCCTCGTCGTCCGCTTTTTTTAATGCTTGTTTATTTAAACATCCACCTCTGCACCGTCATTCAGGAGGGAAAATTATGAAAAAATTTCTTTTAAGTATCCTTATAGCAGGAATATTTTGGTGGACAAACCTGCCTTCTTTTGCTGATGATTTATCAGGTTTTGTACTGATTCCAAAAAACAGCCACCTAAAAGAATTTTATATCGGAAAATATCCCGTGACCAATGCCCAGTATAAAGAATTTGTGTATTCTGACAACTATACAAAAATTCCAAAATACTGGAAGAACGGAACTTATCCGGCCGGAAAAGGAAATCACCCCGTTGTATTTGTATCCTACAACGATGCCTTATCCTATTGCAGATGGCTTGAAAAGAAGTATCCGAATTATTCTTTCAGGATGCCATCAATCAAAGAATGGGAATATGCCGCATCAGGAGGTAAAAACTATATCTTCCCGTGGGGAAACACGGTAAATGAAGAAAATCTGAATTATAATAAACTGGTTGCATCTGTTTATCTGAAACAAAATCCGACCGTTACATACAACAATCCGAAATCAGCAAACTACAAACAAAGACTTCCTCTAAATAAAATTATCTCAATCCGTCCAAACGGCACAATCTACGGATGGATAAATCACAAAAATCACACAGGATTTGTATACACTGATTTATTTTCAAAAATTATAGAAAACGGAGGATACACAACACCCGTAAATCGATATCCCAACGGGAAAAGCCCATTTGGGGTTTATGATATGTCAGGAAATGTATGGGAATGGACAAGCAGTAAAATAACAGCCACTCGCGGAGCTGAACGCGGGCAAACAGTATATGCAATCAAAGGGGGCTCTTGGTACGCAAATCTGAATTCTTGCAAAATCAACATGCAAGGAGAAGGCAGACGCCCAAATACAGGCTACAACTCGGTCGGATTCAGAGTGGTCGCAACAAAAAATAAATAAACTCCTACTTGACAAGTATACCCTTATGGGGTATAAAAAGGAGAATTATATTATGGCTAAATGCTCAAATCCAAAATGCAAATGTATCAACTGCACATGCGGAGAAAATTGCACTTGTACCGGAGATAAATGCAACTGTCCTACTGAGTGCAACATGCCAAAAAAATAGAACTGAACTCTTGTCAAAAGATGAACGGAGAGGTTTACCCTCCCCGTTTTTTCATATATAATTTTCTTATGAAACAAGAAGATTATGAAACAAATAAAGACTTACAAAATCCGAGTCATAAAAAAGAAATTCCTCGCCTAAACCGTGCCATCGGTCAGCTTGAAGGAATAAAAAAAATGATTGAAGAACAAAGATACTGCCCTGATATCATCATTCAGCTTAAAGCAGTCCGCTCTGCTATAAAACACATTGAAAGCAATATCCTGAAAACACATCTGGAAGACTGTGTTGCTGCATCTTTTATGGATAAAGAGGATGCCAAACAGAAAATTCTTGAAATAAAAAACCTGCTCGACAAAATGCAAAGTTAGGTTTAAACTTATCAGTTATGTACGAAGATATACTGAACAAACTGGCAAAATCAAATTTCAGAAGCAAATTCAAACTCAAAGATAAAGACAAACTCTATATCAAACAAAAAGGCTTGGACACAATCCGCTCGCATGCCTGCGACTTTATAAAAAAACGAATTGCGCCTGAATTCATTCCAAATGACGGCAAACAAACCCCTATGAAGGGACACCCTGTGTTTATAGCCCAGCATGCAACAGCAACCTGCTGCAGGGGATGTATCTCAAAATGGCATCATTTTGAGAAAGGAGCAGAATTGAATGACAAACAACGGGAATATATAATCAACCTGATTATGGAGTGGATAAAACGGCAGCTCTTATAAAATTTTTATTTTAATAAGGATATAGTAATGGAAAAAATTTTAAAAATTGATAAAGAAAAATGTATAAACTGCAACCTGTGTAATAAAACCTGCATTCTGACAAAATTTTGCGGATATAAAAAAATAGAAGACGGTGCTCAGGAATTTTGTATCAATTGCGGTCACTGCATTGCTATATGCCCAACAGGCGCAATAAATCATTACAAAATCAAATCCGTTGAAAAAATAGGAGAAATCCCTAACTTTGAAATGACCAAAAATCTAATCATGAAAACAAGAAGTGTCAGGGATTTTACAGGAGAAAAACTAAAAGATTCAGAAATAGAATCATTTAGAAAAATTATGGAATATTCAGCATCGGGCATTAATTTGCAAAGTATAGAATTAATGATAATACAAGATGAACAGCAACTAAAAAATATAACAAAAATTACAATGCAGATGTATAACCTTATAGAAAAAATATACAAGTTTCCATTTATAAAAAATATAATTAAGTTTGCAGGGGGAAAAAATAATTTTGAAAGCCTAAAATTTGAAGTCAACACACATAAACAAAGAAAAATAGCTTACCAAAACGGTGCTGACCCGATTTTATATAATGCTCCTGCTCTTTTATTATTCATTGCACCAGATAAAAGTGCTCTTGCAACAGATGACTCTACGATAATATCTCAGAATATTCTGATTGCATCATCTGCTTTAAATCTTGGCGGATGCTATATGGGATGTATTACAGTCGGTTGTAAATTACTAAAATATAAACCATTAATAAAGGCTTTAAAAATACCAAAAGGCTATTTTTTATCTCAAGCTTTAGTCATTGGGCATCCTTCATTTCAGTTGACCAATATGCCGGAAAGAAATCACAAAAATATTAATTTGATATAAAATACAAAAAAAAAACAGCCGAAGCTGTTTTTAAAGAAAAATCCCAAAAATCCCCAATTTAAAGTCTTTTACTATTCCAGTAGCGTTTCCAAAATACTTGCATTTTTATTCGCCAAAGCATTTTCTCTGACTCTTGCTTTGTGAATATATGTTCTCAGCGCCTCACGAATAAGCTCGCTTCTAGAACGCTGCTCTGCCTGTGCAAAATTGTCTATGCTGTCCAAAAATTCATCAGGCATTGATATCAAAATTCTTGCCATTTTTATTCCTCTCTTTTAAACTCTCTTGACGACTATTCCTCTTTTTAGACTTTCTGTTTTTGTCTTTATCTTCTCTATATTTATATAAAAACAAAAGTATATAAAAAATTGCTATCTTTTATATACTTTTGTAAATATTAATTTTATGCAGCGCTAAAAGATAATAATAAACATCAAAAAGGCAGTCTATAAAGACCGCCTTTTTGATTAATGTTCTCATTTTTCAATTTTTATTCATATTTTTTGAAAATCAAAGTAGCATTATGTCCGCCAAAACCGAACGAATTGTTCATGGCGGCTTTCAGATTGTTGACTTTCTTTGCCTTATGAGGAACCAAATCCATATCAGGAATTCTCTCATCCTTATTATCCAAATTGATAGTAGGAGGAACAACTCCTGTCTGAATAGCCTTGATGCAGGCAATTGATTCCATAGCACCGGTTGCTCCCAAAGAGTGACCTATCATGCTCTTTGTTGAACTTACCATCAAACCGTTTTTGGAATAATCACCAAAAACATCTTCAATAGCAAGCGCCTCAGCAACATCACCGAGTCCGGTACTTGTACCATGCGCATTGATGTATTGAACATCTTCAGGTGCAAATCCTGCATCTGCAAGAGCAGCTCTCATAGCTCTTCTTGCACCTTCACCGGAAGGAGCAACCATATCATAAGCATCTGCCGTGGCACCATAGCCTACGATTTCGCCATAAATTTTTGCCCCTCTGGCTTTAGCATGCTCGAGTTCTTCAAGAATCAAAATTCCAGCACCTTCTGCCATAACAAAACCATCTCTGTCTTTATCAAACGGTCTCGAAGCTTTTTCCGGTTCATCATTTCTGTGAGAAAGAGTCCTTGCAGCAATAAATCCGCTCAAACCTAAAGTGGTTAAAGCAGCTTCACCGCCGCCTGCAATCATTACATCAGCATCTCCATATTGAATTGTTCTGAAAGAATCGCCTATAGAGTGTGCAGATGTAGCACATGCAGTTACAACCGCCTTGTTGGGGCCTTTAGCATTGAGTTTTATGGAAATCAAACCTGCACCCATATCGCATATCATCATAGGAACAGTAAACGGACTGCATTTTCCGGGTCCCTTTGCCAATATTTGGTTGTGGTTTGCTTCAATTGTTCCCATTCCGCCCGCAGCACTTCCTACAATAACTCCTAATCTGTTAGGATCTGTATTTTCTTCTGTCAGTCCTGCGTCTTTATAAGCTTCCATAGCTGCAACAAGAACAAATTGAATGTATCTGTCCATTCTCTTTGCTTCTTTTTTATCAAGATAATCTTCAGGATTAAAGTCTTTATTTTTTATTTCACCACCGATTTGAGAAGCAAACCCAGTAATATCCATATTTTCTATTTTGGATATCCCGCTTTTGCCTGCAATCAAACCGTCCCAAAGTTTATCAACTCCGACACCATAAGCCGTTACGGCTCCTAAGCCGGTTATTACTACTCTTCTTTTCATTTCAGCTACCTTTTAAAATTGAACAAATTATTTTGAGTGAGAATCGATATATTCAACTGCATCTTTTACTGTTGCAATTTTTTCAGCTTCTTCATCAGGAATTTCTACACCGAATTCATCTTCAAAAGCCATAACCAACTCTACTGTATCCAAAGAATCAGCACCCAAATCAGCTGTAAAGCTTGCATCCATGGTGACTTGGTCTTCTTCTACGCTCAATTGTTCTACTACAACTTTTTTTACTTTTTCAAATGTACTCATTTTGCTTTTCCTCTTTACTTAAAATAACATAATACGAATTTAATTTTACTATTATCGGCAACTCTTGCCAAATTATTTACGAATAATTCTAACAAAAACATATTTGAAAATCTATATCACCAATCCGCCGTCAACTCCGATAACTTGAGCGGTAATATATTTCCCCTCGCATGCCAGAAATCTTACAAGTTTTGCAACATCTTCAGCTGACCCCAATTTTTTAAGAGGAATCTTCTCTGCGATTAAATCTTTTTTCAAATCTTTTGTCATATCTGTTTCAATAAATCCAGGAGCTACAGCGTTCACTGTAATGCCTCTTGAAGCTACTTCCTTTGCAAGAGCTTTTGTAAAACCAATTACGCCTGCTTTTGCAGAAGAATAATTCAACTGACCGGCATTGCCATAAACTCCGCAAACACTTGCCATATTTATAACAGCCCCGCTTTTTTGCTTCAACATTTTTTCAACAACAGGTTTTGTTACATAAAACATACTGTTAAGATTTGTATTAATTACATCTTCCCAATTTTCATAAGACATTCTGATTGCAAGCCCGTCACGGGTAATACCTGCATTATTTACCAGAACATCTATGCGTCCGAATTTTTCAAAAATCTTTGCTACGGCTTCTTTTGCTGCATCCTTATCGGCTACATTGAATTTCAAGGCTTCAGCTTCAACGCCGAGTGCTTTGAGTTCCCCGACTGTTTCATTCGCTGCAGCATCATTCCCTGCATAATTTATAACAACATCATAACCGCTTTTTGCAAGTTCTAAAGCGCAAGCTTTTCCTATCCCGCGAGAACCGCCCGTTACTAAAGCAACTTTTTTTTCTTCTGTCATTTCTATACCCCTTATACTCTAAGAGTCAACTCATTCACTGTTTTTTCGACAGCTTCAAGATTCGATACACTATAAGTCTTGATATCACGTGAAATCTTACGGTTTAATCCCATCAAAACACTGCCGGGTCCTATTTCTATCATTGTATCAACACCCTGGCTCATCATATGCTGAATTATTTGAGTCCAATACACTGATGAATAAATCTGACGGGGCATCTTTTCTTCAAACTCAGAACCTTTTATCGTTTCATGCGCATCAACATTTGTTACTACAGGAATTGAAGCATCATTGAATTTTAAGGTTTTCACAAACGAAGCAAATTCTTCACCGGCAGGCTTCATCAACGCAGAGTGGAATGCACCGCTTACGGCAAGAGGAATTACTCTCTTCGCTCCTTTTTCTGATGCCAGCTTTGAAACCTTGGAAACGGCCTGCTCCTCTCCGGTAATTACAAGCTGTTCAGGCGTATTATAGTTTGCTATAGATACAACACCGTCAACACCCGAAATAATTTCCTCTAACACATCCTGTGACAAGCCGAGAACTGCTGCCATAGAGCCTGATTTTGCAAGGCTCATCAACTCTGCTCTTTTTGCAATTGCCTTAATCGTATCATCAAGACTCAAAACACCTGCTGTATACAAAGCTCCATATTCACCAAGGCTGTGACCGGCAACAAAATCAGGAGTTATATCTGTTTTTTCTTTCAAAACTTCAAGCAGGGCAAGTGATGTCGCAAGTATAGCAGGCTGTGTATTTATCGTTTGTTTCAAGTCCTCCTCAGGACCGTTGAAGCAAACATTTGTTAACTTTCTGCCTATAATTTCATCAAATCTGTCATAAACTTCTTTGCCGACAGCGGAGTGTTCATAAACATCTTTTCCCATGCCGACAGATTGAGCTCCTTGTCCAGGAAATATAAAAGCTATTTTACCCATTTGTTTTCCCCATATTTTCTAACCTGATTACTGCACTTCCCCAAGTCAAGCCCGCACCAAAACCGCTTATTACAACATTAGCAGGAGTTTTAACAAAACCGCTTTCAAGCGCTTCCGTCAATGCAATCGGTATTGAGGCAGCTGAAGTATTGCCGTATTTATCCATATTAGCAAAAACTATATCCCTGCTGATACCCAGTCTGTCAGATACCGCATCGAGTATTCTTACATTAGCCTGATGAGGAACAAGATAGTCCATATCTGCAATTGTCAAACCGGCATCCTCAAGAGCTTCAAGAACAGAAGCAGGCACACTGTTTACAGCAAATTTATAAATTTCTCTTCCGTTCATTGACAAGAACTGTGGCTCTTCTTCTCGTGGTTCAACAAGAGGACAATTTTTCCCTGCAATGGGAATCTTCAGCTCCGAAGATTTTGCACCGTTTGCATGCATTTTCACGGATAATACACGATTGATAGCGTCATCCGATTTCGAAACAACCATCGCACCTGCTCCATCTCCAAAAAGAACACAGGTTGCTCTATCACTCCAATCCAAAACACGTGAATGCACATCAGCGCCTATTACTAAAATATTCTTGCACTGACCTGTTTGGACAAAACTTCTTGCAATACCTAAAGCATATACAAACCCCGTACAGGCTGCAGTAACATCAAATGCAGGAATACCGCTGCCCAACCCCAATTTACCGAGAACTTCACATGATAATGAAGGATAAAGATGGTCAGGAGCCGAAGTAGCAGCAATAATCATATCAAGTTCTGTTTTATCCAATCCGGCATTTTCAAGAGCGTTCAAAGAAGCTTTATATGCAAGTTCCGAAGCGCTTTCGTTTCCTGATACAACACGCCTTTCCTTTATGCCGGTTCTTGAAGAAATCCACTCGTCATTTGTATCCAAAATAGCAGATAAATCATCATTAGATATAACTTTTTCGGGCAGGTACTTCCCTATCCCTTTAATGCTTACAGGTATCATCATAATCTGTTTTGCTCGTAAAGGGCAGCTATTTTACCGTTTATATCAGTATCTACAGCTTCTTTTGCAACACGTATTGCATTTTTAATGGCGGTAGCATTGCTTCTGCCATGCGCAATAATCGTTATACCTTTAACGCCCAATAAAAGAGCTCCTCCGTATTCTTCATAATTAGTTCTTTTCCTGAGTCCTTTTAATGCCGGCATTGCAATAAAAGCACCTATTTTGGCAAGGAGAGAATTTGCAAATTCCTGTTTGAGAGCCTTAAATATCATACTGGCAACACCTTCAATAACCTTCAGGGTTACATTGCCGACAAAACCATCGCAAACGACAACATCCGCTGCCCCTGAGAAAAGCTCTTTTCCTTCTACGTTTCCGATAAAATTAAGCTGGTCATTATGAGACGCAAGCAATTTATAAGCTCCTTTAGCAAGCTCATTTCCTTTGCCTGCTTCTTCGCCTATGTTCAGAACACCGATTCTTGAATTAGGAATACCGAGAATATTCTCTGAAAAAATCTTGCCCATAATCGCAAACTGATAAAGCATCTCAGGAGTGGACGAGCTGTTGGCTCCGGCATCAATAAGAACAAGCGGGTTGCTTATGGTAGGAATCGTCGTTGCAATAGCAGGTCTGTCTATCCCTGGGAGACGCCCCAAACCGAATAAGCTCGAAGCCATAGCAGCCCCGGTGCTGCCTGCTGCCACAACTGCCTGCGAACTTCCTGAAGCAACAGCAGCAACAGCCTTTATGATTGATGCGTCTTTTTTCTTTCTAATCGCAACACCCGGCGGCTCATCCATTTCAATAACTTCAGAAGCATGAGTAATCTTTATATCAAGCCCTGATGTATCATATTTAGCCAGCTCGGCTTCTATTTCATCCTGTTTACCCACAAGCTCAAGAGCGACACCATATTCCTTCGCAGCCAAAACAGAACCTTTGACTATTTCCAAAGGAGCATAATCCCCGCCCATCGCATCTACTGCTATTCTTACCATAACACTAAATCTGCTCTTCTCTAGTAAAATCTGTTATTAATTATTTTTTGCTGGCTTTTTCGCCTTTATAAAATCCGCAACTTGTACATACAGTATGAGCGATTGTTGTATCACCGCAATTTGAACAAGTTGTTAACTCAACTTTTGAAGCCTTCCAATTTGCTCTTCTTTTTGCCTGAGCGGATTGTCCTGTACGTTTCTTTGGAACTGCCATTATTCTTACCTTTCTTCTTTTATTTTATCTGTTAATCGTTTAAAAACTTCGAGTCTCGGGTCAATCTTTTCTTCCTCGCTCAAAACGGGAATTGTTCCCTCGCAGCCATGCCTGCATATTTTTTTGGTCGGAATGTTGATTATAACGGATTGATACACAAGATCGGTTATATCTATCTCAGTTTCACCATTTAATTCTACAACAAAATTATCGTTTTTCAACTCAATTTCATGTTTTGAATAATCAAAGACATTTTCTTTTACAAAAACTTCATCTATATCAGCATCAACATCATAATCAAACTCACTCAAACACCTGTCGCATACAAGTTTCAGAGTTGTATTTATATGTCCTTTAACTTCAATTGTCGCTCCGTTTGATTTTACTTCAAGTTTTCCTCTGACTTCTTTGCCATTTTCAAGGTCATCAATAACCTCGCAAAAATCAACATCAATCGTTGACTCGGGAGCATTTTCTATGTCTTCTATAAGTATTTTCACAAACTCTACCTGCTTTAGTTTAAATAATAAAAAATTATATCATGAAGAAAAATTTTGTATAAAAAAAGGTCGTATACAAACGACCTTTTTCAAAACTTTTAAAGATAATCTTATTTAAGTCTTACTTTCAAAGAATTACCTTTCTTTTCGAAAGCCAATTTATCTTCTCTTGCTAACCAACCGAGAGCAAAAGTAGCTTCATCACCTTTCATTTCCAAATCTTTTTTCAAAGCAGCTAATGTAGCTTCATCTTTACCACTTAAATAATTGTAGACTTTTCCTGCCGCTTGACCTATTACTTCATTCATGTCCATTTGTTCCTCCATCTTTCTTTTATGTTTAATAAACTATAATAAAAGTGTAAAGCTGACAATCCTTATTTTGTATGAAATATTAAAAATAATCAATACTTTATTGCTTATTATTTCAAGTTATATAAAAATAAACATATTAATTATTATTTTTATAAAGGAGTTTTTTATGACATCATCAAAAAGAGGCGAAGCTTGGGTTTATAAAGACAACGTCGATACGGATGTAATCATTCCCGCACGTTATCTCAACACTTCAGACCCGAGAGAACTTGCAAGCCACTGTATGGAAGATATAGACAAGACTTTTGCTAAAGAAGTCAAATCAGGCGACATCATCGTCGCAGGCGAAAACTTCGGCTGCGGAAGTTCCAGAGAACATGCTCCGATATCAATAAAAGAAAGCGGAATATCTGTTGTTATCGCAAAAAGCTTTGCTCGTATCTTCTTCAGAAACGCAATCAATATAGGTCTTCCAATTGTCGAAAACAAAGACATGCCAGATGAAACTTCAAAAGGTGACAAAATAGAAGTTGACCTTGCAAAAGGAGTCATCAAAAATCTCACAACAGGCAAAGAATACAAAACAAATGCCTTCTCTGAAGAAATCCAAAAAATAATTTCAAAAGGCGGACTGGTTGAATATACAAAAGAAAAACTCGCAAAATAAGGAGATTATGAGATGAAAGAATTTAATATATGCGTGCTCCCGGGAGATGGCATCGGTCCTGATGTAATCGAACAGGGAGTGAAAGTTCTTGATGCCGTAGCAAAAAAATATGACGTAAAATTTAACTATCAATACGAATTAATAGGCGGTGTAGCAATTGAAGCAACCGGAGTTCCTCTTCCTGAGAAAACTCTAGAAACGGCAAAAAAATCTGATGCGGTATACCTCGGCGCAGTAGGTGACTGGAAATATGACACCATAGAACCTCATCTCAGACCTGAAAGAGCACTCCTTGGCATAAGAAAAGCTCTCGGGCTCTATGCCAACCTTAGACCTGCTATCGTTTATCCTGAACTTGTCGAATCTTCTCCTCTCAAAAGAGATTTGGTTGAAGGAGCTGATATTATGATTATCAGAGAACTGACAGGCGGTGCTTATTTTGGAGAACCAAAAGGTATCGAAGAAAAAAACGGTCAAAAAGTAGGTTACAACAATATGATTTATACAGAAGCAGAAATAGAAAGAATTGCAAAAGTTGCATTCGAAGTTGCAATGAAAAGACGCAAAAAACTCTGCTCTGTTGATAAGGCAAACGTCCTTGATGTATCAAGACTCTGGCGAGAAGTTATTCTCCGTGTGGCAAAAGATTATCCGGAGGTCGAGCTCTCTCATATGTATGTCGATAACGCTGCCATGCAGCTAATCAGACAACCGAAACAATTTGATGTAATCGTCACTGAAAACCTCTTCGGAGATATTCTCTCTGATGAAGCATCAATGCTGCCAGGTTCTTTGGGACTTCTTGCAAGCGCAAGCCTGTCAGAAAAAGGACCTGCAATGTTTGAGCCCTGCCATGGAAGCGCTCCTGACTTCAAAGGACAAAACAGATTGAATCCTATTGCAACAATTCTATCAGCATCTATGATGCTAAAATACAGTTTCAATATGGATGAAGCGGCTGATGACATAGAAAAAGCAGTAATGAAAACTCTCAAGCAAGGATACAGAACCGAAGATATTATGTCTGAAGGAATGACTCTCGTCGGCACAAAAGAAATGGGAGATGCCATAGCTGCCAATATCTAAGTTTAAAACTCCAATATCCAATAATCAAAAAAGCCGATTAAAAAAATATCGGCTTTTTTGGAACTTATATAACAAATTCTGCCCCAAATTTCCAAAACAACTTCATACTGAGCGTTAGCGAAGTATCTAAACAAAAAGTATTCTTCTGGCTAAAACCATCAGAATGACGGACTTTTAATAGTATCTGAGGAATTTTCTACATAAATCCCGCTTTTTAATGTCAAAAAATTTTCATGTTCCGTTTTCATACAAAAAAGACATAAAAAGAGGAACAAACATGAATATCACTTTTAACCCGCATACAACACCTGTTCTAAAACAATTGCAAACATCTCAACCAATTGAACCGCCGCTGAAATATAACAAAAATCTTGAGCATGACACTGTATCTTTCGGACAAAAAAAAGATAAAAATCCTAAAATTACGGCATCTCAAATAAAAGCAATATCAGAAAATGCTACACCGGCAACATATATGAAACTGTTCAGAACAAAAACGGAAACAGGAGAAAATATTTTCTGGAGAATGACTCCAAAAGCCATAAAAGCAAGCGCAGACCTGCTCAAAAAAACAAAAAACGAGGATACACTCTCAAAAGCACTTTCTGCAAAAAATCCTGACGGGAAAAATATCCTGACAACAATCAAAACAGCTGACAAACTTGACGCACTGGTATATGCCCTCAAAGACGACCCCAAAACTCTTCTCGATATTCTCTCTTATCCAACACCAGAAGAAGCTACAGCAACACTCTTCAAAAATGCGCTGATAAAAGGAGAAAACGAGCACAAAATGCAAAAATCACTCAATAAGGCATGGTTCTCTGTCGCAAACGAAAATCCCGGAGAAAAAGAAGCTGTTATAACTCTCTTTAAAGCAAACGAAGAATATCTCAACAAGAAAAATAAAACTATTCTCGGACATCTGACTCATTAATACCATATATAGTCTTTAGTATTAACTCTGAAGAATATACCTGCGCAGGTTTCATATCATCCTCAAGAGGGGTGAAAACCTCTGTACAATAAGTTAATATGAATATGTAAGTTGATGAAAATACTTGTCTGGCAAACTTCTTCGGGGTATCGATACAAAGATTTGTATGCAAAGAGGTCGAGCATGTTTTTCGTTAACTTACGCTTTTGTGTTCAGTTAACATAGGGAGTAACTTTAGCACGTAAGTATGGGCAGGTTCGCAAGAATCTGCCCATACTTGTGTATATCTTCTTTTAGCACAAATGTTTACCGTTTCTTTGAACAAAACGGCATGATGTATGTCATAAAATTTCAAATCTTCTATCTTCTGCACATAAAATTCTTCACTTCCGCAGTTGGTACAAAAATTATCAACGGGAAATATCTCACCGAATTTTAATTTCGCTTCTCTCTTTACATCACAACATCTGCATCGAACGACATACCAGCTGAGTTCGACAAGTTCCCCGCAATCAGCACAATACTGGAATTTAATGTTTAAATTTAACTTCGGATGTTTGCAGAAATTATGACCTATAAGAAAACTCAAAAAATTATTCACAAATAAGTAATCCCCTAAAAACTACTTATTCAGATTAATAATTTTATATAAAAAGTCAATTTTTCTTCTTTTTGAAAAATTCTGCAATTTTCACAAAAACAACACGCAAAAAAGCAGCAAAGTTTACATCAACATCTCTCTCTTCTTCAACAACTTCGCTCACAAAAAGATCTGTATTCGCTACTTTCTTTTCTTCTTCTTCTCTCTTATGCCCGCCGCCGGCATAACCACCGCCGCCACCTGAACCTCTTCCGTTATTATTTGCCGCTTGCGGACGATTTATGTTCGGCTCCCATTGAGGAGGATTTAAATTAAATGACATCTCAAGCAACCTCAAATTAGTGACGTTATAGGTATTATACCCCTTTTTTTGAAATTGTATGTATTTTTATTAATTAAAGTTAAGTTTTGTAAACAAATCTGGACTTTATTTTTCACAACATTAATAAAATAAAGGATAAATTCACTGAAGGGAATATGATATGCTTATTAGAACAAAACACTGCAAAAAGAAACCGCCATGAAAATAAACCCGAATATAAATCCGACAAACAGCAATATTGTAAACAACACAAAAACAAAAGACGTTGTTAGGAACACATCTGTAGAAAATACTCCTTCAGTTATTCAAACAACAAACAACATAGGAGTATATATATTATCAAAACTCGAAAACATTAATACACTTGATAATATACAAAAAATATTGTTTCTAAAAGAAATGCTGAACCTGCCGAATGAATGGAAAGATTTGCTTATTTTTGCCGCTTTGAAATCATATCCGAACACAAACTCTGAGCAGCTTCTCTCAAAGCTCATAGATCTCAATTTGCTGAAAAAAAATATCAACCAAACATCAAACGAAATTTTCAACAAACTTCTCAAACTACTCACCCCGCAGATGACGGCAAAGTCTTCAGAAATTCAGCAAATGATGGAAATTCTGCAAAAATTTCTTCCATCATCAGAGACAAAAACACCCGACTTTATCAAAGATTTAATGATCATGTACCTTCCCTACCTTCCGCTGAAAGAAGATTTCAAGCTGATGTTCCAAAACAAAAATAACAACGGAGATGACTCTGAAAACAACTCTGATGCTCTTATAATAATCCTCACAACAAAAAATATGGGTACATTTAAAATAGAAATCTTTATCGAAAACTCAACTCCTCATGTCCAAATTGATAACAACTCTGACTCTCTCAACAAAAGATTTCTGACAGAGTTGAAAGAACTCAAACAAAAACTCGAAATAAAAAATGAAATAAGCATAGTTAAAAATAAAAATATACAATCATCAAACGAACAATCACAGCATATTATCTCCTCTTCAAAAAAAATCCATCCGAAAATATTAATCATAGCTTACGAAATCATAAAAATGATTCTCGAAATCGACAACAAGCTCTCTATAGTTAAATCCAGAGAACTTAAAGACTAAAAATATAAAAAATTTTTTCCTCGAAAAATCATTTGTCCGGATGATTTTTATATCGCTATGTTAAATATTTAAGCAAAACTGTCGACAAGCGAAGTAGATAAATGTAAACAGGAGTTTTCTCATGAAAATATACGGCGGAATATACATGAAAGACGACGGGCTGAGCACAGCCATAAGAGGAATGCATCTTCAGTCCGAATTTTTCAGAATAGGAAGCGACAATGTAGCAGGAGCAAGCAAAGTTGGATATCAGGGCAAAAAAGCCGTTTTATCATCCTTTGCCGAATATCTTGGACCTTATGCACTCTCAGAAGTAAAAGATACTACTCCGGGAAGAATTCAACAAACAGGAAATCCTCTTGATCTTGCCTGTGCAAACGAAACATATTTTCAATACCAGACCCCTGAAGGAATAAAACTCACAAAAGACGGTCGTTTTCAACTTGATAAAGACGGCTGGCTTAGAACAATAGAAGGACACAAAGTCCTTTCAAAAACCGGCAGCCCCATAAAATTCCAACAAATTCCTGATGACCTCAGAAACATAAAAATCAACACTGACGGTGAAATCAGCATATTAAACAAACTCACAATGGAACAAGAACCGGTCGATACAATAGGTGTAGCTTCAGAAAACGGCGTCGCTGTGAGTACAGCAGACATCAAACAGGGTTATGTCGAAAACTCTAACATTACTCTGCAGGAAGAATATCTCAAACTGCTCGCACCACGAAGAACTTTTCAGGCCTGCAGACAGATGTTTATAATCCAAAACTCCGCACTCTCACAGGTTGTATCAAAACTCGGAAGCTGATTATAAGGAATAAAACAAATGGATAACTTACAAGGACTTATATCAAAACAAGTAAATAATATGCTGGTTCAGTTTGAAACATTGGGATATCTTTCAAATAACGTCTCAAATACCCAAACTACAGCCTACAAATCTCAACGTTTTGAAAACTACCTCAAAGAAGACGGTCGCCTTGAAGCAGTCTTAAGACACGACTATGTTCAGGGGACTATTATGCAAACAGGCAGAGACCTTGATGTAGCAATTAACGGTGCAGGTTTTATTCCGGTAATCGATAAAAACGGACAAACGAAATATACCCGTGACGGCTCTTTTAGGGTTACCTCGGAAGGTACCATCGTCACAAGAGATAACTGTATCGTAGGAGGAGGAATCAATCTTCCGGCAGACTACAACAGACTCAAAATTCAACCAAACGGTAAAGTAATGATACAAAAGACAAAAACAAGCGAATTCGAAGAAATAGGAGAAATTCCACTTGTTACATTTAGAAACCCTGAAGGGTTAAAAGTTTTGGAGGGCAACAAAGTTGAAGAAACAAACGATTCAGGCAAACCTATTTACCTGTCCGAGAACAAAAATTTCAAACAACATGCACTGGAATCATCCAATGTGGACATGTATGGAACAGTTCAGAACATTCTTCAGATTAATGCAAGTCTTATTGCCAGCAAGAATTTAACACAGGTTATCGACGACATGTACAAAGAAGTCATCAACCTTAGACAATAGTAAAGTGAGGTAAAAAATGGGATACACACCGGTAAACGCAATAGATAAAACAAATCTTATACTCGACGTCCTCGCAAAAAAACAACAGGTAATAGGTGCGAACCTCGCAAACATCGATACCCCGGGTTATCAACGTCAGGATATAAGCTTTGAACAATACATAGGTTCCCTCAACAGCCCGCTTGAAACAAATCTTTCAAAAAAAATGGGACCCTCGGCAATCATGACAAATCAGGGCGGCGAAGTTAATCAGGCTCAGGAAATCGTGGATATGCAGCAGGTTTCTCTCTATTACAGAATGGCTATAAGACAGATGTCCAGCAAAATTACGGAAATAAAACAGGTTATTCAGGTAGGTAAATAACAGAAAGAAGTAGACTATGGGTTTATTAGATGCAATAGAAATAGGCGCAGGCGCTCTGAACGCTCATGGAAAAAGAATGGATGTCCACACCCAAAACATCGCAAATGTGGATACCCCGAATTATGTCAGAAAAATACCTCTCCTCATGGCAAGAGAAGACAACTCCTTCGAAGGTCTTATGAATAACATGAAAGAAAATGTCTTCGCAATCGGAACAATTCCCTATCTCTCAGGAGGAGTAAACTTTAACGGAGTAGTAGGCGACCCTCGCCCCGGAGAACTGATATACCAGCCGGGACACCCTGATGCGGATAAAAACGGCTATATAAGAGCCTCCAATGTCAATCCTTTGACTGATATAGCAGATGCAATGAGCGCATCAAGAGCCTATGAAGCTAATCTGGCACTCATCGCAATTACAAAAACAATGGCGCAAAGCGCACTTGATATCGGTAAATAATAATCAATACTAAACGGGGACGGGAAAGATGTTTAGCCCTACACTAACAAAAATGATAAACTCTTCAGGCGCACAAGCAGCCATGCAACGCAGTGCCCAAATTGAGAATTTTATTACACTCCAGACAAAAAACATCCAAACTCTCGAACCTCCGAAACCGACAAAAACCAAAAGCTTCGAAGAATACCTCGAACTCGACCCGCCTCCTGTTTTCGGAATAGATACAATTAAAAACATCAAAAAATCCTCAACAGACAAGAAAACTCTCCGGGCAGAAATCAATGACATAGTCAAAAAAGCAGCAGCAACTCATGGAGTTGATGAAAAACTTATCCTCGCAGTAATTAAACAAGAATCAGGCTTTAACCCGAAAGCCGTTTCGCACTGCGGGGCAGAAGGTCTTATGCAGCTTATGCCCGGAACAGCAAAAGGTCTTGGAGTTACAGACTCTTTTGACCCTGTACAAAATGTCATGGGCGGCACAAAATACCTCAAAAATCTCCTGAAAAAATACAACGGTAACATAATCCTCGCACTTGCAGCATACAATGCAGGCTCCGGAAACGTTGCAAAATACAACGGAGTACCGCCATTCAAAGAAACTCAGAACTATGTAAAAAAAGTTCTCGCAAATTACTTGAGCTAAAATGAATAAGGAATATAAAAATGCAAAACAAATTTACTCCCCTAATTGATGTAGTAAACAGCATCAGCGACGGAAAATTGAACACAAGCCTGAACCCGACACGCCTGAAACCCGTAAATCAACCGGAAACAACCAGTTTCAGCGATGTGATGGGTAATATGATTTCAGAACTCAATTCGACGGTAAATGCCCCCGATGAAGTTCTGCAAAACGCTATAACAGGCAATGGCGCTGATATTCACGATGTAATCATCGCCGTATCAAAAGCAGAAATAGGTGTGAACATTGCAACCCAAATCACGGGAAAAGTAATACAATCATACGAAAAAATTATGTCAATTCAGGTATAACACCTAAAATGTTATATAATAATTATAATTAATCCCTTGAGTAAAGAGTAAAAGCTATGGATTTTAACAAAATCTTAGAAAACAAGCCTTTGGTATTCGGTATTATAGGCGGTGCGGTAGCAGTCGCACTGCTATTATCAGTTGTTGCTCTCTTTAAACCGACAGCCGCACCAACACCTGGCGGAGGTAAAGTGTCTTATGAGGCGAACAAAGTTATCAAAGAAGAACTTGAACTCCTCACAACCGACAACATAGGAAAAGCTATCGAACTGCAAGCCCTTCTTGCACGTGAAGGGATTCAGGCAAAAAGACGTGCGGAAGGTCAAAAATCCACTCTCTACCTCGAAAAATATACCCAATCAGAAAGAGATCGTGCCCTCCTCGCTATCGTAAAAAGCGGTATTATGGATGAACATATGGGGCTTGAAATCTTCGATAAAGGCGATTTTACCTCAACAAAACAGGACAAAAAAATCCGCCTCGCACGTGCAATCAACGGCGAGTTATCACGACTCATCAGAAAAATTCCCCCTATCGAAAATGCATCAGTTTTCATCGCAATCCCTGATAGCTCACTGTTCACATCAAAACAATCTCCCATAACTGCAACCGTTCAGGTAAGCATACCAAGCGGAACAACTCTCGAAAGAGATAAAGTCAGAGCTATCAAAAACCTTTTGATGGGCAGCATCCCGAATCTTCGAATTGAAAATATCTCAATAACGGATACAAACGGTACTGTCTACAAAAGTATAGAATCAGCAGAAGATAACAGTATCACCATGACCGAAGAAAATGACCAGTACATGAAATCAAAAGTACAGGCTCAGTTAGATAAACTCATCGGTCCTGATAAATACGTCGTTACGGTCAGCACTTTCTTAAGACAGGTACCTGTTGAAAGAAGCAGTGTGACATATGACCCGCAAAATACTGCTGTTGCAACAGAACAACGCTTTAGCGAACAGCTCGGCGACCAGTCAAAAGACTCAAGCAAACTAAATCAGGCAGCAAGCGTCTATCTCCCCGCCGGTCTTCCTCAGGGTGCAAGCTCGGCAACAAACAGAAACTACGGCAGAGAAGCAAAAGAACTGCAATACAACGTATCTCAAACTCAAACAACAGAATACCAGAAACCGGGGATAATTGAAGATATATCAATCGCTGTTACCATTGATCAAAATGCACTTCCTGCAAGCATAAGCACATCAGAACTTAAAGGACTTATTGCAAGAGCAGCAAGTCCAAAGGTAAACCCTGATAACGTAACAGTTGTTTTCTCAGAAGATATATCTCCGTTCCTGGCTTCAGAAAAACCTGTCCAATTACCAAAACCTGAAAGCAGCGGAAACCCATGGTGGACAGTAGCGGCACTCCTCGGCATAGGTCTTCTGGCAGGTCTTTTCTTCATCATGAAAAGAGCAAAATACGAAGCACAAAAACATCAAAAAGAAATAGAAGCTCTCAAAAAGTTCAATGAAGAACAATCAAGACAAATTCAAAACTTCAATAACACAACAAACCAGCTTCTTGCACAACAAACAGAACTAAAAAAAGCTCTGCTTGAGGAAACTCAAAAAATAAATCAAAACCAACAAAAATCAATACCAAAACTCGATACATCTATCGAAGAGGTTGCTCAAAAAACATCAGAATACGACGAGGAGGAAGTAGGCGAATATCTAAAATCATGGATAGAATCAGCCAGCTAAAAAACGGAGAAAAATAATGACCGAGGAGGGGGTTAATCCTGAAATATTTGCAAAAGATATAACTACGCAAGCCTTAGAAGTCATACCCAAAGACCTGTCTGATAAGGATGCAAAATTTGTCATAGACAAAGTCTATCACTTCTGTAAAAAAACATCCGAAGAACTGGAAGAACAAAACTTATCAAAAGACAAAAAAATTCTCCTCACACAACTCGTAAGCGAGTGGATTTTTCACAAATCAATTGACTTATGCCGGGCACAAATAGACCCAATCTACAAAGAAAATATACTCGAGGCTATCTCCTATCAGGTTCTTCATACATCAAAAGAAAATCTCTCAAATAACCTCCCTCTTGACAAAAATCTGGCTATGACAGAAGAAAAAGTACAAAAAATTTATATGGAAAAACTATGCTACCTCTTCAACTCGGGCAAAATAGACGAACTAACTTATACAAACGCCCTCAACCAGTCCAATATAGATAAAATGTCAAAAGAAATTAATCTCCAAAATCAAAATAACCCAATGAAAAATTTCCAAAAAATAATTAAAACCATTATCGATATACTGAAAAAATAGAGAGGATACCCATGCCAATAGAAGGATTTAACCCTGAAGAATTTTCAAAAAACCTGACTTCCCAAGTAGTCGGGGTAATCCCTCAAGACTTATCGGAAGAAGATAAAAAATTTGTAGTAAATATCGTCTACAAATTTCTTATCATGGCGGCAGGAGCTCTCAATAAAGATGATAACTCCCCTCTGAACGCCCAGCAGGCATCAACAATTACTCAATTTATAGGAGAATGGGCTTTTCACAAATCAGTCGATTTATCCCGTGCAAAAATATCCCAAGAACTCAGAGAACCTGTCCTGCAAGCCGTCGCATTCTCCGTATTTGACGAAGCAAAAAAAGTAATAATAAATAACGTAGACAGAGATACTGCTATCACAAGAATCGAAGAACGTGTTAAAGCCGCATACCAAAGCTCCCTTCAAGGTCTGGCAAAAGAAAACAAAATAGACAAGGACACTCTTCAGCGTGCACTCTCTGAATCAAACATCGATAGAATGGCAGAAGAAGCAAAACAACAAAACTCTGAAGGAAACCAAAAACCGGTAGAAATGCCAGATCAACTTCTCAAACTGGCTGCAATATCTCTTGTCCTAAAAAAAATGCCTCAAAAACAAGTAGAAGTTATTCTCTCAAAAATTAACCCGCGTGATGCCTCAGCAATCAGCTCATATATGAAACTTGACGGACTTGAAACAAAACTTGATATGCAAAAAGCCCAAAAATTTATAAACGAATTTGTTCATAAAATGCCGAGAGAACCACAAAAAATAAATGAAGATGCAACTATATCAAAAATTAACAAACTAAAACTATCCCTCCCGAAAGGAACCATCGAAAATATTCTGAAAAATGAACGGGAAAATATCAAAAAAATTCTTGAAGACGAAGAAACACTCAAAGACCTCTCGCCCAAAATAATGAATATATTGTATAATTATCTTGAGGAAAAGGCGGTTGGGTACACCAGAAGATGATAATCAAAAAAAATAAAATACAACACAATACACCTCAAAAAGAAGAGCCTGCAAAAGAACAACCTGTTGAAGAAACTGTTCGTGAGCAAACTCCGAAAAAAAACCTGCTCGAATCAGGCATATTCTCTGATGAAGAGTTCCTTGACACCTTTCAACAGCGGCAGGAGAGAAGACGCGGTGACAGACGCCGTGGATACAGAAGAACCGATGATAGAAACATCATATCAAGGGCCAAAGACGAAGCGGAAAATATAAAACAACAAGCAATCAAAGACGGCTTTGCAAAAGGGCTTAATATGGCAAAAACAAATATCGACGAACTGAAAAAAACAATAGCATCCCTGCTCGCCGTCAAAGAAAAAGCTATCGATAAATACAAAGATGATATAATAGAAATTTCAATTAAAATAGCGGAAAAACTCTTGAAAAAACAAATTGAAGAAGACGATACGGTTATATTAAATATCTTATCAGAAGTGCTCTCTGATATAGCTAAAGACGAAAAACACATTATAATAAAAATAAACCCGTCTGATGAAAAAACAGTAAAAGAAAATATCGCTTCGCTTATCCCGTCTTCTTTCTCTGATACTAAAGTTACTCTTGAAAAAAATCCCAAAATCGACCGTGGAAGCTGCATAGTCGAAACAAAAAGCGGGGTAATAGACGCACAATTTTCAACACAGCTTGCAATACTCAAAAAAGCACTTAACACTTAACTAAACAATCGGAGGAGTAAAACCTAAATTGGCACAACAAGGACAAATGCCTGCAATACCTGTCAGTGAAATATTCTTAGCAATATTTGTAGTTTGTCTTGTCTTAATTTTGCTCGTTGAAATGCCAAACTGGGTTATCGACGCTTCAATCAGTTTGAATATTACCCTCGGTATCGTTCTGTTAATGATATCCTTGTTCGTGCAAAAACCTCTCGAACTTGCTTCATTCCCCTCAATTATTCTTCTCGGAACAATGTTCAGACTTGTTTTGAGTATCGCATCAACAAGACTTATTCTCGCAAAAGGCGAAGCCGGCGAAGCTATTGAAGCATTCGGACACTTCGTTACAGGCGGTAATATGATTGTCGGAGGTGTTATCTTCCTTATCATCACAATTGTCCAGTTTATGGTTATAACAAAAGGTTCCGAACGTATCGCCGAAGTTTCCGCAAGATTCGCCCTCGACGCCATGCCCGGCAAACAAATGGTTATCGATGCGGACTTCAACGCAGGACTTATATCTCCTGAAGAAGCTGTAAGACGAAGAGAAAGCCTCCAAAGAGAATCCGCCCTCTTCGGTTCCATGGATGGTGCCATGAAGTTCGTAAAAGGAGATACCATAGCGGGTATTATCATCGTAATCATCAACATCGTAGGAGGTCTTGCCATCGGGATGGGCTTGAACGGACTCCCCCTTGAGGAAGCTGTTTCAAAATATACAATCCTGACAATAGGTGACGGTCTTGCCTCTCAGCTCCCATCACTGTTAATGGCTGTATCAAGCGGTATTGTAATGACCCGTGCAACAGCAGACAGCACCAGCTTGGGTAAAGACCTTGCAGGACAGCTCATGAGCAAGCCGTTCGGTCTGTTCTATGCTTCTGCATTCCTTTTGCTAATTGTCTTAACAAGCCCGATAACAGGTCTGCCGGGATGGTTCTTTGCTCTGTTCACAATCATAACAGCTCTTGCAGGTTTCTCTGTTCTCGTATCACAGGATGTCCAACAACAACTCGGACACCTCGAAAGTGTAAAACAAAACATGCAGGATATGGTTAACCCTAACAGAATGTATGAAAGACTCGGCGTTGATATCTTAAGCCTGCAGGTAGGCAGCGGGCTGTTAAGCATCGCTGACCCGGAACAGGAAGGCGACCTCCTTGCAAAAATTGCGGCTTTAAGACAAAGAGTAACGGATGAACTGGGTTATATCATCCCGAATATAAGAATCATGGACAGTACTGCCCTTGACCCGAATGAATACCTCATAGCTATCAGAGGCAACAACGTCGCAACAGGAAAAGTTTACCCAGGTAAACTGATGGTAATAGCAGACCAATGGCGTGCTTCAAGAGTACCTATACCGCCATCGGCAGTTGAAAGCCTCGATCCTACATATCAGGCTCAAGCAATCTGGGTTCTTCCAAAAGAAATTCCGCCATCAAAAGGTATAAACGGAGTCACAGCAACGGATGTAATTATTACACACCTTCAAGAATGCTGCCGTAAATATGTAGATGAGGTAATGACCAAAACAGATATCCTCAAGCTTATGGAACTTGTCAAGAGCCAGGATCCTACACTTGTCAACGACCTCGTTCCTGCTATCATCTCAACAAGCGACCTGAGAAAGATTTTTGTCAATCTCATCAGAGAAAAAGTTTCTATCAAAGATATCATATTCATATTCGAAAGACTCTGCGATTACGCAAGATTTTCAAAAGAGCCGGATATCCTCTCAGAAAGACTCCGTGCCGCACTGGGACGTCAAATATGTTTGTCAAACTGCGAAGGAAAAACTCTCTATGCTCTTACTCTTACATCAGAATGGGAAAAAACTCTCGACGATTCTTGCCAGAGAACAGAACTTGGAACTATGTTCCTGCTCAACCCGATGCAGGTTCAGGAGCTCATCGAAGTTACGGCATCAACCCTCATGAGGGCACACCATGTCATCGGAAGACAGCCTGTTATATTATGTTCTCCGAGAATTCGTCTGCCGCTGTACCAGCTGCTTGAAAGACATATTCCGACTATCGTCGTTATATCTTACAGCGAACTTATTACAGATATAAGGGTTGAAGCAATTGATACAATAGGGCAAAACAGCGGGATAGGAGTGTAGTTTTAAAATGAGCAAAAGCGTCGAAGAAATTAAAAAACGGGCACTTGAAATAATTGATAAAACCCCTCTTTATATCTACAAAGGAAGTGTTTCAAAGGTTCTTGGCCTTACGGTCGAAGTCAAACTTCCGGGGCTGAAAATCGGCGACCTGTGCTATATAGAAACAGCAAGCGGAGAAAAAAAAGCAGCAGAAGTAGTAGCTTTCAAAGGAGATGTCGCACAGCTACTGTTATTATACGACGGGTCTGGAATAGGACAGGGAAATCTTGTCACATCAACAGGAAAATCAATTTATATCCCCGTAGGAGATTTCCTTTTAGGGCGTCTTATCAACCCGCTTGGAGCCCCTATCGATGGAAAAAAGCTCGATACGACAACAGCAAAATGGGTACCCATAGAAGGTCCGCCGCCTGATCCTTTTGAAAGACCGATTATCAGCGAAAAATTTTCGACAGGGGTAAGAGCAATCGATGCACTTCTGACATTTGGATGCGGACAGCGTATGGGGCTTTTTGCCGGCAGTGGTGTCGGTAAAAGTACACTGCTCGGGATGATTGCAAGAAACTCTGATGCGGATGTAAACGTTATGGCGCTGATAGGAGAACGTGGTCGTGAAGTAAAAGAATTTGTTGAAAACAGCTTGGGACCACAGGGTATGGCAAAATCAGTCATCGTCTGTGCCACAGGCGACCAACCCCCGCTTATCAGAATGAAAGCGCTTCAGTCTGCGACGGCTGTATGTGAATACTTTAGAGATCAGGGCAAAAAAGTGTTCCTTATGACAGATACCGTAACGAGATGTGCCATCGCCGGAAGAGAGGTGGGCTTATCAATCGGAGAACCACCCACAATGAAAGGTTATCCGCCATCTATTTTTTCATGGTTGCAAAGAGTTCTTGAAAGGACAGGGACAAGCCAAAAAGGCTCAATTACTGCATTTTATACAGTATTGATGGAGGGCGATGACATAAACGACCCAGTTGTTGATACAGTAAGAGGTATCGTAGACGGTCACGTGTTCTTATCAAGAAAAGTCGCCGAGCAAAACCATTACCCCGCCATAGATGTTCTAGGAAGTATAAGCAGGTTATTTACGGAAATCTGCGATGCAGAACACCAGAAGGCTGCTGCAAAAATGAGAACACTTCTGGCGTTATACAGAGAGAATAAAGACTTAATAGATGTAGGGATGTATCAGGCAGGTGCAAACCCGAAACTCGATATAGCAATCGAACTCATGCCTCAAATAAACGGTTTTTTGCGTCAATCAGTCAAGGATAGTGTAAATATGAAAAACACAATAGACACTCTAAAGCAGATGATGGCTAATGTTGATATCTGATTACCAGTTGTTGTTAAACATCCTTGTTTTGCATGTAGCACAAGTATAGCAGGCATTTGACTCAAGAAAAACTCTTTTTGAAAAATCTTTCATGGAAGACCCCACTTTTCCCCTAAAATCATTTACCAAAGATGCGCAGGCATAAACACCGTCATCAGCGACTATACGTGAGTTTTTACAATCAAACTCTTTGTTTTTCATCATCTCCGTGCTCACAAAATCAGTATCAGAATAGTCGCCATAAATATTTTTACAACCTCCTAGTTTTAAAGGCGGAATTATTTTGAAGTTAATATCCTCAACTTCAAAGTCGATTATCTTAAACACTTCTGCAAATTTGCTTTTGATTAATTCCTCTTCTTCTCCTTCAAAATTAACAACAGAGATAATCGGATTAAAATCATATTTTAACAAATTTTGAATGCCCGATAGAACTTTCCTGAAATTGCCATAACCTCTGATTGCATCATTTTTGTTCTCATCATAGCTGTCCAAGCTGACTCTGAATATTAATTCATAAGAATAATCCTGTTGAATTTGTTTTAGAAATCTTGTTTTCTTGTCATTCAGCATTGTTCCGTTTGTCAGCACTGTCGTGTCAGCAAATTTCAGACATAACCTCAATATATTGTTGAAATCAGGATGAATAAGCGGTTCCCCTCCTGTCAGATAAACAGCCTTCAAAGTATCTTTTGAATCAAGAAGTGATGATTTTATCTTATCCATTTGAAGAAAACTCTTCACATTATATTTATTTGTACAGCTCAAAAAACAATTTTTACATTTCAAATTGCAGGCTGTTTTGCTGAGTTGAAACCACAAATTCTCCAATCTTTCCATTTCAACGCAGGGTGCTTGTAATAACAGCGATGTTGTCATTATTATCTCCTCCTCTTTATATGAGGATTTTATGTGAAAACATATTTATTGAAAATAACTCACCCTTCTAAAATATCAAAATAAAAAACTATCCGACAAAATCACCTGACAGGATAATAAAAAGGAACTCTGATGATTAGAGTTCCTTTTTATTTATAGCCGTATGAAATTCAAAATTATTTTTTGGCTTCTGTTTCTTTGTTATTTTTTGCAAGCTCTGCTTTTACATCTTCTGTAATATCAACATTGCCTGCTACAACAGCTTTAATTTCATACACCACATCAGAGCCTGTTTTTTTCTTTGCAACTTTTTGTGCAGCTGCCGTAATGTCATTTCTTACAGCTTCAATTTCTTTTTTGCTGTACTCAACAAGTTCTGACGCTTTCTTGTTGTATTCTGCAGTATATTTTGCATCCAACTCGGCTTTTTCTTTTTCTGTTTTGCCTTTGTTGATTTCGTTCTTTGCTTTATCCAAGAAAACAACAAGCTCTTGCTGTTTTTCACCGATTTCTTTTTCAACGGCAAGTGCCTTATCATAGCTGCTTACAACGGATTCTATATCGAGAACAGCTACCTGCTGCGGTTTGAACATCAAATAACAAACAGCTCCCAAGAGTAAAAATATGATAACTCCTACTATCACATTTTTATAATTAATATTTGCCATATAAAGTGCCTCCTTTTGTATTTCGCTTATTAATTATAAAATTATATTTAAAAATACACAAGATAGTTAATAATTAAAAAATGGGATAAGCCTCAAAAAGCTTATCCCATCTATTTGCTCAAAAATCTAAACTCTTGCGCATGAAGCTGCTTGTTCTTTCAAGAGTTGAGCCTTATCTGTTTTTTCCCAGGGAACATCAAAGTCTACACGACCCACATGCCCGTAAGCAGCGAGTTTCTGGTAGAATTTACCGCCGTTTTTAGCAGGCAGATTTGTCAGGTCAAAGTTTTTGATAATTGCAGAAGGTCTCAAATCAAAATTCTTATCAACAAGTGCACTTATTTCATCATCAGAAATTTTGCCTGTACCGAAAGTATCAACAAGAATAGAAATCGGTTTTGCAACACCGATTGCATAACTCAGCTGAATTTCGCATTTGTCTGCAAGCCCTGCTTCAACAATATTTTTTGCAACGTATCTTGCGGCATAAGCAGCACTTCTGTCAACTTTTGTAGGATCTTTACCGCTGAAAGCTCCGCCGCCATGACGGGAATATCCGCCGTAGGTATCAACAATAATCTTACGCCCGGTCAAACCGGCATCTCCCTGAGGGCCGCCGACAACAAATCTTCCTGAAGGGTTGATGAGATATTTTGTTTTTGAGTCGGGTTTTATTGAATATTCAGCAAAAACAGGTTCTATTACATATTTCATCAGGTCTTTTGATATAATCTGCTGAACTTTTGCGTTATCAGTTTCACCGTTTATTTCAGGATCATGCTGGGTTGAGATGATTACTGTATCAATTCTCACCGGTTTGTTATCAACATATTCGACAGTAACCTGTGTTTTACCATCAGGTCTAAGATATGGAAGAGTTCCGTTTTTTCTTACTTCTGTCAATTTTAAAGCAAGTCTGTGAGCCATGCTGATTGGAAGAGGCATCAACTCATTCGTTTCATTGCAGGCAAAACCGAACATAATCCCCTGATCACCTGCTCCTGTATCCTGCTCAGAAGTTTCTCTTGTTTCAAGGGAATTGTTAACACCGCCTGCAATATCAGGTGACTGCTCGTCTATGCTTGTCAGAACAGCACATGTTTTGTAATCAAATCCGCCTGCCTGTGAATCAACATATCCTATATTCTTAACCGTTTCTCTCACTATGCTCGGAATATCAACATAACAATCAGATGTAATCTCTCCGCTCACAAGAACCATTCCTGTTGTGCAGGAAGTTTCTGCTGCGACTCTTGATTTTGGATCTTTTAGCAAAAAAGCATCCAAAATTGCATCTGAAATCTGGTCGCAAACCTTATCAGGATGCCCTTCCGTTACAGATTCCGATGTAAAGAAAAATCTTTTTGATACCATTTCAAATTTTCTCCTTTTATTGAATAAAAAAATAACCCCATACACTTATCAAGTATAGAGTTGTTGGTTTATAAGTATTCTTATTTCACCAACTTATCTTACGAAGGGTTGCTTCGTCGGAATTAGCACCTTGTGCGATATTTTTAATCTTACAGGTTGCCGGGCGTCATAGGGCCGTTCCCTCTGCCTTTTGTACGTAGAGCGTACACTCTTGATAAGTTGTATTTAACAATAGAATATTAAACTAAAGCATTACGCAGGTCAAATATTTTTTATCTCATCATGAAACAATATTAAAAACAGCGTATCTACCACATTCAAAAAATCTTCCTCATTCATAGCAGTCAGAACATTCATTGCCATTGTTAATGACGGACTCCTGTCATACCATCTGTTCTTATTCTGTGAATGATACAACCCTGCTACTTTCTCCACTCCAAGACTGACAAGTTCATATTCTACACGATTTTTTTTGATTATATTCGCCGTTTCTATGACATTCCTCAATAATATCTCCCTGTCCGACTCTGAATACTGATGTAGAAGTTCCAGTATCTTAATAATTTTCGGATATTTATCATACCAGCGTTTTCTTTTATAGTGTTGTGTATCCATATTTGCCCTCTTGTATTTTTTGTAAAAAACAAAAAACTTGTCCTGAAATCTTTTTTTAGATTATCATTATTATAATATAAGTTAGTAGTCGAAGGTAGTATTATGAATTTGAGTTGGGGACGAATTATTTTCTCATTTCTTGTTTGTCTTATGTTATCGACAACAGCCCTTGCCGAGAGTTTTTCTATAAAATCACTTAGCATAGACAGTACCCAGCAAAATCTCTTAATTCAGGGAACAAATCCTACGTATCAAAACATAAAACTCTCAAGACACGTTCTTTCCAGCCCTCTTCGGGTAATATATGATATATATGACGCAAAGCTCATTGACCCCAAAAACTCCGCTGTTTTAAACAATCCTAATGTTACAGAAGTCAGAGTCGCACAATTTTCAACAGCTCCCTACGTCGTCAGAATAGTCTTCTATTGCAAGGATGATGAATCGGCAAAATTAATCACTCCGACCGTAAAAAGCAACTCTATATCTTTCAACCTCGGAAGCAAAAAAGATGACTATGACCATAGCTTTTTTATCTTCAAAGAAGACCAATCTTCTCCTGATATAAAATCAAATGTCGACTACACCGCCTTCTATACAAACCTGAATGTAATAGTTGATGACGGTAAAACTAAATCAACAACAAACAAACCTCAAAGTCTGCATGTTTCAAAACCATCTGCGACACCTGAGCCTGGCTGGGTACAAATTCCTATTTCGGAAGAATTTCTTGCCAGATATACAATTATGGACATAGAAGCCATTCAGGATAAAGTTGTCATAAAAGGAAAGGGTATTATTTCCGTAGCCTCTCCGTTTGTATTATCAGCTCCAAACAGATTTGTCATTGATATGCCCTTCAGCAAAGTACAAAAACCTGACTTAAACAAAACAATAACCCTGCCAAACGGAGATAAAGTACGTTTTGGTGCTTTCGATGCTCAAACGGCAAGAGCAGTTGTGGAAACATCAAACTTTGGAGCATACAACGCAATTATATCCCCAAATGCAGAAACTTTGACCATACAAAAATCAAATATAGTCAACGCTCCTGTTTCTGCTCTTACAGAAGTACAATCAATAAACCTCAATAACTATTCGTCAAAATTAATCCTTAAATTTGATAAAGCTATCCACCACTCAATTTCTAAAACAAAAGATGAAATAAAACTGAAATTCTACAATCTCACATCACCAAATGAGCAAATACTATCAGCATTTGCTCAGACAAAACAATTCAGAAAAATTACGGCAACTCCTATTGAAGGCACAAAAAACGGACAAATCTTCTCTATCCCGATTAATCCATCTGCTAAAGCGACCATAGAACTGAAGCCTGACGGGAAAGAACTGACAATATTCCTGAAAGAAAATGTCCAAAAACAGGGAACAGTCATCATCAAAAAAGGAACTACCGTCGTAATTGATGCAGGTCACGGAGGTTCTGATTACGGGGCAATAAGAGATAATGTCAACGAAAAAGACCTTACTCTTGAATTATCTCAAAAACTTAGAGATTATCTCCAAAAGAACGGTGTTAAAGTAATTATGACAAGAGATAAGGATGAAACGCTTTCTCTTCAAAGAAGAAGCGAAATTTCAAATGAAATAAATCCGAACGCTTTTGTCAGTATACACATCAACTCCTTTACACGTTCGGATGTTAAAGGTCTTGAAACTTACTGGTATCAGCCTCAGAGCAAATCTCTCGCCCAGATTGTCCATAATTACCTGACACTGAGCGTAGATAGCCCTGATAGAGGTTTGCAAACAGCAAGATTTTATGTCATCAACCATACAAAAGCTCCTTCAATTCTTGTCGAAGTCGGATACATTTCAAATCCTGACGAAAGAAAAGATATGCAATCTTCAAAAAGACAAAAGAAAACAGTTAAAGCAATAGGCGATGGTATTTTATTATATTTGGGAATGATGTATGAGCAGCAATCAAAATAATCAATCACCTATTGGGGTTTATGACTCCGGCAGCGGCGGCCTGAGCGTGCTAAAAGAACTAAAGAGAATACTGCCAAACGAATCATTTATCTACTTCGGGGACACAAAAAGAATGCCCTACGGGGATAAAACCCCTTCCCAGCTTATGTCTTTCTGTATAGAAATACTTGACTATTTTGAAACAAGAAATATAAAAGCTGCCATATCAGCATGCAATACAAGTTCTGCCGCTGTGCTCCCAAACCTGACAAAATCTTATCCTTTCGAAATTTTCGGAATGATAGAACCGACATCAAAATATGTCGCAAATCTTAACTTCAAAAAAGTTGGAATAATAGCTACCGCAGCTACAATAAAAACATCCGCCTACAAAAATTCTATTGAAAAAATAAACAACAAAACAGAAGTAATACAACAACCCTGTCCGGGATTGGTTGAGCTGATTGAAGCGAACCAATCTGACTCTCAGGAGTGTTTTGTTTTGCTTAAGTCATATATAGAACCTCTTCTCAAACAGGATATTCAGGCAATTGTACTAGGATGCACCCACTACCCGATTCTTGAATCCATGATTCATGAAATAACAAATCACAGGATAATAATCATTAATCCTGCATTGGTTGTAGCAAAAAGCGTAAAAGAAAATCTCACAAAACAAAACCTGCTGAACAACAACACTCCATATGAAACAGAATTTTATGCAAGCAAAAACCCTCAACTGTTTGAAGAAGTCGGACGGCAGCTTTACAGCGGATGCAAAAACGCAAAATTGTTGGAGTTATAAAAACATTTCCATCTTATTAAGAGCATACTCAAGAGCTCCCGTATTTTTATCAAAAACCATTTTGCAGCTGTCGCATGCTTGTCTGTAAACAATCTTATTTGATAAAAGCTCAAGCGCTTTATTATAAAATTCTTTCTTATCACCGACAATACAAGCAGCACCATCTGCAGTAAGTATTTGATAAATATCTTTAAAATTAAACACATCAGGTCCGCTTATTACGGGTTTGTTGTATATGGAAGCTTCAAGAGGATTGTGACCTCCGGTATTCGAAAAACTGCCTCCGATAAAAGCTATCTCACACAGAGAATACATCTTTCCAAGTTCTCCGACAGTATCAAGAAGTATTATATCCTTATTTTCAAATGTATCATTCTTACTTCGAAAGCCATAGCTTATTCCAAGCTGGGCAACAAGATCTTCTACCTGCAAAAATCGTTCCGGATGACGCGGCGCCAAAAGAAGTTTCAAACTCGGAATTTCTTCTCTCAACGAAGCAAATACATCAAGGACAACCTCATCCTCTCCTTTATGCGTGCTGCCGGCTATCATTAACTTTTTATCAACAAGATGAAGCTCTTGTCTGAAAGCTGCAATCTTCTCCTTATCAAGGATATTTGAAAAATTGAATTTCAAATTTCCCATCACTTCAACTTTCTCTTCAGGCGCCCCGATATCTATAATTCGTTCTTTATCTGATTCTGTCTGCATAAGAATTGATGAATAATTGGAAAGAATATCCCTAAAAAAGAAAGAAAACTTCCTGTACCCTCTGTAAGAATGAGGAGAAATTCGTCCGTTCACAATCATCAAAGGAATTTTTTTTGCATTTACCATAAAAGAAAAATTCGGCCATATCTCAGTTTCAGCTATTACAACAAGCGACGGTCTTATCGCAGTCAGGGCAGAAAAAACGGAGAAATTAAAATCAAAAGGAAAATACACTATCGCATCAACAACATCAGACAGTTTTTTCTTTGCCACCTCATGTCCTGTTTTAGTAACAGTTGAAATAACAACATTGCATTCTTGAAATTTTGATTTTGTCTCTTTGACCAAAGATTCAACCGCATTTACTTCCCCGACTGAGACGGCATGAATCCATATGGTCTTTTTCTTCTGAGGTAAATTCAAATAATAAAACCCGAGCTTTTGGAAAAAACCTGCACGAAATTTCGGGACAATTATCAATGCAATAACTATAACGGGCAGCAACAGCAGCGCAAATATAATAAGAAAACAGCTGTAAACTATGTGCAATAAATATTTGACTAAATAATTCATTATTCTAAAACTCTCTTTTTTATTTCTTATTCTATTTCAAAACAATTCCAATCTCAAATGTCCTGTTCCATGGAAAATAAAAAGCCGTATCAGGCTCTCTCATCCCGAGGAAATGTGCAATTTTTATGATATAAGGCTCAAATAACTCACTACATGAACGTTTATCTCCACATCGCAGCATCTGTCTTATGTTTGCCTGATAAGCCCAATCATCTATAAATCTGACAAACATAAGCTCCTTGAATTTATTTTCATCAAAATAACCGTTTCTCTCAGCAATAAATTTTATGACAGCGACAGACATCAACGAGCCCATCGCATTTGCTGTTGTATTCCACCCTGAGTACCCGAAGAAATGTTTTATATCAGCAGGTTCATCAACTATGCATTCAGAAACAAATTCATCATCAGCTCCGTTTGCATATCTTACATCAGCTACCGCATAATTCTTTGATTTATCAAAGTTAAATATATGAGAGAAATTCTCGTCTTCAAAAATTCCAAGAGCAAGGTCATCCTGTATTTTCAACGGTGCATTTACCACAAGAGAAATATCTCCGTCTTCTGATTCTGATGAATTAGTCATATTAAGATATGAACAAAAAGTTTCTCTGATACTTACGCCATCATATCTTGTAACAACCGAAGCAGCATTAGGATGATTATAAACAGTATTGAAAGACACCCGTTTCTGATGAAAATCAGAATAAGCCCGTGCAATCAATCCGCTCCAAATTTCATCAGCACCTGATAAAACCATCGCAGCATTCTGCCTCTCATTGATTAATCTCTGTAAATCTTCACCTTCTTTGACATTCAATCCGTATTTTGATGTATCATCCCTTGAGAAAACAAGAAAGTCAAAACCAGATGAAAGATAGTGTTTGTTTATGGAAAAATTGCGTTTTCTTGTGTTGAGATAATCCTCTAATATATCCCCCGGAATAGTATGAACGGGTGGTGTTCCGTTTTTATGACAGTTGTATGAATAATCAAAAATCTGTTTTCCATACTTATTCCAGTATTCTTTTTCCTCCTCGTTGATGTTGTTGTTTGAAATCCTCATAATACTTGAAAAAGCATAAATTTTTGAACATTTTTCTCCCAGCAAAGAAAGAAAATCATCAACATGTTTGAGAATTTCTTCCTCAGAGGTTTCAACCCTTCTCGAAGCGATAAGACCGCCGTAAGCTATTGTATCAAGACAGCAGATTGCATAATCAATTTTTACATCAAGATTTTTTACCCATCTAAAAATAGAATTTATATCGGCATAAGAGGTGAGAGACCCCATCATTTCTCTTGGAGGGATAAAAAGATTTATATCTCCGGCTATCAAACACATAGCAATAGCAAAATCATAACAAACAGGACGATTGTCAATCGGAATAAGCAGGATATTTATTTTTTTTTGGCTACTCATAAACTTTTATCACAATCCTCAACGCCTCAAATTATAACATTTAAACATAAAAAAGGGTACTTGTTGCAAGCACCCTAATGAGTCAAGAAAGGTTAGTATGTGATTAAAAAAGTGTATTTCAAAAAATTATCTTCCAAGCTGTACAATTCGCTGAAGAACCTGGTTTACTGTATCAAACGTACGGCTGTTTGCTTCAATACTTCTTTGAGCAATAATCATCTCTGCAAATTGTGTTGATAAATCAACGTTTGATGATTCCAAACCGGCATTGCCTACCGTACCCAGTCCATTCGAACCGCCGCATGAGAAAGACAGTTCGCCTGCATTCAGACCGACTTCATACAAGTTGCCGCCGACAGAGGTCAAACCCTGTTCATTAATAACAGTAGCAAGCTGCAGTTGAAGATTACCAGCTTCGATAACATTTTCGTTTACTTGAATTTTATTTGCGGCAATATCTACACCTTCTGCTGTTTTATAAAGCAAAGAAATTGTTGTTCCGTCATTTTGTACGGTCAAACTGTCACCGTTTGAATATTTTGCAACTATAGACCCATCTCCGTTTACACTCATGGAAACAAATGTAGATGGAGCATCTGTTTCAGTCCCCGGACCGACTGTTGCATTATAATCAAGAATATTACTTGTATATGTCACATTGGCGTCACCTTCTCCCATTTGAGCAGAAAGCCCTATTTCAGAGAAGAAGTCACTTCCTTCGCCGCCTTCTACAGAACCCATAGAGTCAATAGATACAGGAGTTGAAGCAGCTGTTGTATCAACAACCATCTGAATTGTTCCGGCATTTTCGCCTGTTCCGAAGACCATTTGAACACCCTTATCTCCTAAAGCATCTTCAAGAGCGGTATTTATTTTGTTTGCTATATCATTCAAAGAAGAAGCACCAGAAATATCAACTTCTACATTCTTAACTCCGTTATCACCGCAGTTTACTGAAATTGCAACTTTACCTTCTTTATAATTAAAATTATTCAAAGAATTGATATCCATGCCTGCTATATTTTCATTACCGGTGGTAAACATATTCAAGGTAGGAGGAATTTTGATAGGAGTAGTGCTTGGATTTTTGCTAAACGGAGAAGACATCCCGAGAACTCTGAAACCTTCCTGTGTGACAAGGCATCCTTCGGCATCTCTTGTAAAATCACCGGCTCTTGAAAGCATTACCTGATTGTTTTCGTCCAAGACAGTGAAAAATCCACCACCCTCAAAATATAAGTTTGTATCAATACCTGTCGACTGGAAAGTACCATCGCTAAAATTTCTTGTAATAGAGGCAAGTTTGGTTCCAAAACCAACCTGCATAGGGTTAGTTCCGCCTATATTATCAAGAGGGGAACTCCCGTTTGAAATTGTTCTCGAGAATACATTTTGAAATGTAACATTTGACTGTTTGAATGCCACCGTATTCATATTTGCTATGTTGTCAGCTATAACATCGATTTTGTCTTGAGCTGTATTCATTCCGCTTATGGATGTGTAAAACCCCTGTGTCATATAATTTTTCCTCCTGCTATATTTTTATTGACTGATTAAATTTTCCTTATTTATATTATTCTTTTGAAATTTTTCTCTAAACTTTTTCTGTATCTTCCTTATCGGTGTCAGTTCCTGACTCTGCACCGTCGCCGTTGGCAGAATTATCGGTTCCTGTATCTGCACCGGGTTCTCTGATAGATTCTATCAATCCAAGCGGATAATTTTTACCGTTAATAGTAATACCTGCCTCCTGTCCTGTATAGATAGCTCCTTCAACTATTCCGGTAATTCTCTGTGATGTATCATTAGGGTCAATCAGCGTAACTTCTTTACCTATCAGAGAACTTGCCTGAAGCAGTGAATTTGATGCAGTCAGCGTTTCATTCAGTTTCTGAAGTTCGGTAACCTGTGTAAACTGTGCCTGTTGAGCAATAAACTCCTGATTATCAGTAGGATTCATCGGATCCTGATTCTGCAGCTGTACCATCAAAAGCTGCAAAAAAGCATTCTGGTCAAGCTCGGTGCTGCCGACATTGTTTTTGGCATTCTCGGCATTAACCTTTGCCGTATTGTTTTTAATACTTGTCAGTGTATTTTCTATACTTGATGATGACTGCATTTTAACGCTCCCCGTTTTTGTCTTCTAAATTGTATAATCTACCAATCCGTTGTGAACACTCTTTGTTGGTTTTGAGTTTTGATGTTCTTCAGCCAGCAAATCATGTTCATAATTTGACTGCGATTCATGTTCAGAGTTTCTGCTCTGGGATCCTGTTTTATTGTTATCGCCAAAGTCAAACCCCTGCATATTTTCATGCGGAAAATCTTTTGAAAAATTATTATTCGACAGAGTTGATTCCTGTGTCTTTACAATCACATTGCCCACTGTTACTCCCTGTTCTTGCAGAGATTGCTTTAGTGAGTCTATATTTCTTGTCAAAAGTTCTTTTGTCTGTTCGTTTTCTGTTCTTATTTCAGCCGACAAAATTCCGTTTTGTGAAACCAAATCTATATTCACCCTGCCAAGACTTTGAGGATTCAAAATCATTGATATCGAATTTTTACCATTTATTGATGTCATATTGTGTTTCATGTTGTTTACAACCTGATTAAGAACATCTGCATCCGCATTATGTTGCTGTTCCATAGAATTCAAAAGTCTGTTAAATTCCGTATTATTTACTCCGTCTGCTTTAGATGTCGAACTGTTATTTGACAAAAGTGAATTTAGAGAATTCAGAGCAGAATTCATTCCATCATGAGACTCCTGATGCTGGTTCATTAAAGAATTTTCACCGTTATTTGAAGTATCAGCTTCTTTAATCGAAGCCCGCGCTGCCAGCTCATTGAGCTGACCTTTCAGAGATTTTGACGTATCCTGTTTGGAAGTTTTTATATCTTCAACATTCAAATCAACCAAAGACTCGGTTAACTTATCCGATGGTGTTTTCAGAAGTTCATTTTTCTGCAAAACACTTTCTTTTGCAGCTTGGATATCAGGTTGTTGTTCCTGTTTGGCTTGTTTTGCCATAAGAGATACTTCTTCTGTTTGACGTTGATTTTTATCAGAAATATTTTTGACAAGACTTTCCAACTTTTCTTTCAAAGAATTTATACTGTCTGTTTTTCGAGTTTTCCCATGCAGTTCGCTTAGTCTGTTTGATAAATCAGTTTGAAGCTGAGATTTATCCACAACTTTTTGTTGAGAAATATCTGTTTGAATATCAGCATGCCCAAGAATTTTTTGAAGTTTTGTTTTTTGTTTTGCACTATCAATATGAGAAAGCTGTTTGTCACCAAGAATTTGAGAAATATCCTTCGATGAATAAGCAAGCTGCTCTGCTTTATCTCTAAAACTTATATGCTCAGATACAGGAGATACAACATCTCTTGAAGATTGTCTGATGTCATGGTGATGGTCTTTAGAAAAAATTTCACGTCTGTCAGTAAATTTGCTTCTGTCCTTTTCTGTTGTATCAAGTTTATCGGATTTTTCGGTTATATCATCCTTTGTATTGCCGCCGTCAAAAGACTCCTCTTTATAGACATAATCATTTGATGAATAAGAGCCTGTTTTGGGTTCATAGTTCACCTGTTGTGTCAGAACGCTTGAGAACTGATTTGTAATATTTTCATAATCATCGTAGCTGAAATTCTTTGATGAATTATCTTCTTGAGAGCTGAATGCTTTAAAGCTTAAATCTAAAATATTGCTTTCGCTTAATACGCTCATCTAAACCCCCGGTCCTCTATACCTTGTAAGTGCTATATCATCCAATTCCTTTGCTTCTCTTTGCTCAAAATCTTTCAAGAAAGCCTTATATTCCTTTTCTTTCAATTTTTCAAGCATTTTTTTTGCCTTGAGAGCTTCTCTGACTTCCTCCTGCTTCAGCTCAAGCTCATTTTCTATATCGGCAATCACTTTATGCTGGATAGATATATCATCATCGAGTTTTGCTATATAATCCTGATAGTTCTTAACCCTGATAAATTCTATATTTTCTCCTGCACCAAGTATATTTTCCAAATCTCCTTTTGCTTGCAACCTGCTTTGCTCCAAGGAATCAAGCTTGTTGTTTGCTTCATTCAATCTGGCCTGGATAGCAGCCATCTCAAGCTGCCTGTCTTCAAGAGTTTTTGTTCTGAGCTCCAAAACGTTTTCTAATCGAAATTTAAACTTTTTCACCCATAAAACCTCTTGCCCAAGGACATCAAATATCTCTTCGATGTCTATATAAAGATTACACCATGGAACAACCTGTATTCATCCTCTAAACATACTATTATTCATGCAAAAAGCATGACAGAGAGAGGTTCTCGGATTTTGAAAGGTTAAATATCAACTTCGCCGACATTCTCTAGGACAAACTCTGATGTAATCTCTTCTTTTGCAATTACGGAGAGATTTGGTCTTATTTGTTCAAAAATCTGAAATATAAAATGCCTCAGCTCGAGAGGAACTACAAGAACGATAAACTCAGAGTTAATATCAGAATTTTCTATAATTTTATTCAAATTTTTCGCCACTTTCTGAATAAATGCCCCGCTGATAGTAAGAGTTTTCTTCTGTGAGCATAAATATTCCATAAGTTTGCCGGTAATCTTTTCACTGAGTGTAACCCCATAGATTATATGATTTTCATCAGCAACACTCTGACAAATCTGCCTTGAAAGAGAAATTCTCAATTTCTCAAGCAAATCATCTTTGAGCGCATCAACAGAAAAATCATTTATTTTTTCGAAAATATAAACAACATCACGAACAGGTACTTTTTCTCTTATTAATGAAGCAAGAATATATCTCAATTCGCCGACAGAGAGAAAATCAGGCATAATATTCTCCACAAGATAAAGGTTTTCAGAACCTGCAATCTCAACAAATCTGTTCACATCGCTGTAATCAAATATCTCATCGACATAGCGGCATACTATATACTCAAGATTTTTGGCAATCACCTCAGCAGCAGAAAACCCCTTTTCCCAGAATTTTTTTGTTTTTGAATTGTCTATCCACAAAATTTCCCGCCCGCTGACAAAGTCAAAACCTTCTATAGTAGAAGATGGTTTACGGCTCAAGGATATTTCATCCTTATAAAACATAGAGTATTCCGGATAGACATTTGATTTGAGAACTTCTATATCTCTGATAAGAATTTTATACTCGCAAGACTCAAGCGTATCATCAGGTTTGAAATAAACACTGGGGATAACATACCCTAGTTTTTGAGTCAAATCCTGACGCAATTTTACACTGAGAGAAACCAACTCTGCTCCATTATCGGGATTGACCATATCAAGAAGCTCATCGCTTAGTTTGATTGTTATTTTATTAACACCTATTTCTTCATAAAATTTTTGAGGAGATATTGTTTCTGCAAGTTTGTTTCTCAACTCTTCGAGGTCTTTCATGGCAGCTGACATCTCAGAGTTCAAAGCAATACGGTCATCTTCATCAATTGCCGTCGAGTCAAGGCATGCCTTAATTTCTTTTATGCGGATACGGCGTTCTTTTATTTTCTCCTGAACCTCTTTGCATTCTATATATGGATTTTTCTCAAAAATTTTCTCCATTTTTGAGCGAAAATCATCAACATCAACTATTTCATCATCCTTCTCATCAGACTCAGAATCTTCTTCCTTATCCCGATAAAAAATGCAGTTATAGACAACATCACCGTTTCTGCCGTCAGCCTCATGAAGAGTATAGAGTTCCCATCCTTTTTCGGACATCGAGTTCAAGAGTTCTTCCAAAAACTCGGGTTCATCAGTCGGACATGTCTTTACAGCATACTCATTTTTCGAACTCTTAAACATAAACTTACTCCGGAAATATCATACAAAAAGCCCTTAAGTATATTGTAATACGTAAGGGCTGTTCTTGAAAAGTTTTTTATTTCTATGCAGATGCTTTTGCAGCTTCAACAATTTTACCGAAAGCTGAAAAATCTCTCACTGCAACATCAGCTAACATTTTGCGGTTGATAACAATTTGTGCTTTTTTCAAAGCATTTATCAACTTGCTGTAGTTCATGCCATGCATTCTTGCTGCAGCATTGATTCTAACAATCCACAGACGACGCATATTTCTTTTTTTGGTGCGTCTGTCTCTGTATTGATAGCACAAAGCTTTCATAACAGCGATGTTTGCTACCTTGAATATTCTGCTTCTTGCTCCTTTGAAGCTTTTAGCCAGTTTTAAGATTTTTTTATGTCTGTTGCGGAGGACGTTTCCGCGTTTTACTCTTGCCATTATAGTTCACTCCTTATCGAGAATATTTTAAATATGGTAATTCTGCTTTTATTTTATCGAGATTGCCTTCAAAAACTTCTGTCATGCCTGCCAATCTGTTCTTTCTTGCAGGTGATTTATGTTGAAGAAGGTGTTTTCTTCCGGCTTTTCTTCTTAATATTTTACCGCTTGCCGTAACTTTATATCTCTTAGCACCGGCGCGGTGTGTTTTCATCTTTGGCATTTTATTTTCTCCTATTATAAAAATTGATTTTTATTGCCTTAAGGGGTTAATATCATAACCAGATTGCTGCCCTCCATGCCAGGTTCTTTTTCAATTGTACATTTGAATTCACTGATATCGTTTTTGAAACGTTCCATCAACTCAAATGCAAGAGCCTTATGCTGCATTTCGCGACCTCTTAACATTATCACGACCTTAACTTTATTTCCAGCTTCTATAAATTTTTTTGTATTTTTAATACGAACGTTGTAGTCGTGGATGTCAATTTTATATCTCATCTTAACTTCTTTGAGCTCAACGGTATGTTGCTTTTTCTTGGCTTCTTTTGCTTTTTTTTCTGCCTCGAATTTATATTTGCCGTAGTCCATAATCTTTGCTACAGGGGGTTCTTGATTAGGACTGATTACCACAAGATCCAAGTCTGCTTCTTCTGCCATCTTGAGAGCTCTTGAGGTGGGTACAACTCCATGATTGGTTCCGTCGCTGTCAATTAATCTGACTTCTTTTGCTCTAATGTAGTTGTTTATCGGCACAGGCTGAGATTTTGAGCCCTGAAATTTATTGTTACTGATGAGATGTCTCCTTATTTTTCTATTTCAACATACCAACCAATTATCTCACAAAGATTTTATTTTTGAAGCCTTTATCGGTTGTAAAGTTTATAATATCACAAAAAATTTATCGTCAGTAATTTTTTATTCTTTAATTTTTTTGTTTTTCTTTACATAAATTAATCTTATTCTAATAAATTAAGCAATTTTTCAAAGGAAAATACGTTGTTATATATACAAATAGAAAGCTCTCTTCTTAATTAAAACCTATTTGGAGTCCTACCTGGGACTCTTTTTTTTATGCTATTATCTCTTATGCAAGAAGTTTATAGAGAGTCTGCCATGATTGAACTGAAAAATTATATAGAAAACACCCTCCTCTCTCCTGATGCGGATGATGAAAAACTTGAAAAATTCTTCGAAATTTCAAAAGAATACGAAGTACTTGGTGTCTGCATCAACCCTGTTCATGTAAAAAAAGCAAAAAAATTTTTTAAAGGTACTAATACCAAAATTGTCACTGTTGTTGGGTTTCCTCTCGGAGCAAACCTGAGTGAAACAAAAGCTCTCGAAGCCCAAAAAGCTATTGAAGACGGAGCAGATGAAATTGATATGGTTTTGAATATCGGTTCTCTGAAGTCAAAAGACTATGATTTTGTGAAAAAAGATATCAAAACAGTAAAAACGGCATCAGAAGACAAAATCCTCAAGGTAATAATTGAAACAGATCTTCTCACAAAAGAAGAAATCAAAAAAGCTTGCGAACTATGCATTGATGCGCATGCCGATTTTGTCAAAACATCAACCGGTTTTGTCAAAAACGGAATCGGCGCAAAAGCCGAAGATATAAAACTTATGTCCGAAATTGTAAAACCGCATGGATTGAGAGTCAAAGCAAGCGGAGGAATAAAAACTCTAAAACAAGCTATGGCATTAATAGAAGCAGGAGCGGACAGACTTGGCACAAGCTCTGGCAAAGCTATTCTGGATGAGTTAAAGGAGCTATAAATGACAAATATATATCCCGGAGCAATTCATATACACTCAACTTTTTCTGACGGAACGGGAGACATCCCTTTCATAATCAAAGAGGCAAAAAAAGCAGGTTTAAAATGGATAGTCATCACAGACCACAACACACTTGCCGGTAAGAATTATGAAGGATACCATGACGGAATAGCCGTCATAGTCGGTGATGAAATCAGCCCTGATAAAGGAAATCATTATCTTGCTCTTAATATAAAAGAAGAAATAACCCAGAACCAACCTCCGCAGGACTATGTAAATGCAGTAAAAGCGCAGGGCGGTTTCGGTTTTATCGCTCATCCCGATGAACAAACAAACAGAAAAAACCCATGGCCTGCTCTCAGATGGGATGATTGGACCATCAAAGACTTCGGCGGACTTGAAATCTGGAATTATATGTCTGACTGGGTAGATAATATGAATATCAAAACTATTGCACTATCCATATTATTCAAAAACAGAAATATCAAAGGTCCGACAAAAGATGTCCTCTCATGGTGGGACAAACTGAGCCGGGAATCAGAAAAAACAATACCTGCTATAGGCGGTTCAGATGTCCATGCCTTTTGTGCCAAAGCTCCCATCATAAATCTTTTGAAAGTTTTTTCATATTATTCCATGTTCAAATCAGTAGTAAATCTTTTGCTGTTTGATAAACCGTTATCAGAGAATTATGAAGAGGCAAGAGAACAAATACTGAACGCCCTCAAAAACGGTGAAAATATTATCCTGAACAGAACACTGACAAAACACACAGCTGAGTTTTTTATCTCGAACGGAGAGACACAAGCTCATGCAGGACAAAAAATTGAACTGAAAAATAATCTCGAACTCATTATCAAATTACCAAAGAAAGCAAACTTGAGAGTTATTTGCAACGGAGAAGTAATAAAAGAAGAAAAGAAAAAAGAATTGAAAATGCAAATAGCAGAAAAAGGCTCCTACAGAATAGAAGCTTACGATGGGCAAAAACCTCTTTTGTTTTCTAATCACATAAAAGTTTGCTAAAAAAACGCATGACAAAAGGGATTTATGTAAATTCCTCCAAAAATTTCCAAAACAACATCATACTGAGCGTTAGCGAAGTATCTGAACAAAAAGGATTCTTCGGAGCAAAGTCCTCAGAATGACAGACTTTTAATAGTATCTGTAGAATTTGCTATATAAGTTCCTGACAAAACCTATTGAAAAACCATTTTGTCAATGCTAAACTTTTTTATATCAATCGGGACGTAGCGCAGCTTGGTAGCGCACTACCTTGGGGTGGTAGGGGTCGCAGGTTCAAATCCTGTCGTTCCGATTTTTATAAAAAACAACTTCGGAATGTAGCGCAGTTTGGTAGCGCACCGTGTTCGGGTCGCGGGGGTCGCAGGTTCAAATCCTGTCATTCCGATTTTTTCTTGTCTTCTCGCAGGTTCTCACAATTCCGATTTTTTACGCTTTCGCTAAAAATCTGCAATTCTGACCCTGACTCCTAAGGCTCATTCTTCGCCTATGATTCAGGGAAATCCTGTCATTCCGATTTTTTCTTGTCTTCTCGCAGGTTCTCACAATTCCGATTTTTTACGCTTTCGCTAAAAATCTGCAATTCTGACCCTGACTCCTAAGGCTCATTCTTCGCCTATGATTCAGGGAAATCCTGTCATTCCGATTTTTTCTTGTCTTCTCGCAGGTTCTCACAATTCCGATTTTTTATGCTGCTTCATCTGCGCCCACAATTCAATACTTCTTAGCTCTTTTTGATATTCTAAATAGTTTCGTACATCAATCTTATCATTTTTTTCAAAAGTTTCTCTGTGATATTTCGGATTAAAACCCAAAATTTTCCTGAAATAATCTATCGCCTCTCTGGCCTCCAAAACAACATTACTCCAGGGGTCTGTTACAACAGCTTCATTTCCCCAGGTTTTCGGGTTTGCTATATCTGCATTCCTGCTTAATCCGCTGACAACGAATGAATGATTGCCATAAATCTTATCTTTCTTTGTGTAAAAAGTCATACACACATTGTGAGCTTCCTCTCCGTTTTTCAAAAAAACATCCTGCATAAGAAAAGCCTGTTCACCGCAATTTGCCGCATTTTCAGATAAAACAGCCCTCTTCAAATCATCAATAAAACTACTCCAAGAGTCATAATTTCCGCCATACTTCTTGCGGACATTGTCTATTTCTTCATTGTATCTGTCTGCAAGAGATTGGAGATTTTTATTAACCGGCTTAAAAGCTCTATCACCGTTATGTCTGGTGATAAATGACTTAACCAGAGTATTTGAATGAAAATACTGAGGATAATTTCTTCTATACTCTTTCATCATCTTTTCGCCCAAACTCTTTTGAGCTTTCAGACTTCCGAAAGAAATGTTCGTCTCAGAAAAATTTACTGCCATCAAAATATCCTCTCTACAGGTATAAAACATAACATAAAAAATTTTTGCTAAAATAAATATGATAAAATTCGGAGGTAATAAATGAAATATATTTCCTGCTGTCAAACACCAATAGGCGAACTTACCATTGTTGAAGAAAATTCAAAAATCACAAACATTATCTTTGAAAACCAGGGAAAAAACTTCGACAAAAAAAACTGTATTCAAAAAGAAACTCCAATCCTGCAAAAAACCTGCCGCCAGCTAGCAGAATACTTTGCAAAAGAAAGAACATGCTTCTCTATCCCTCTTGCTCCAGATGGTACTGAATTTTTGCAAAAAGTATGGAAAGCGCTTGAAAAAATTCCTTATGGAGAAACAAGAAGTTATAAAGAAATTGCAGAACAAATAAACCACCCGAAAGCTTACCGTGCTGTCGGCATGGCAAACAACAAAAACCCTATTCCGATAATCATCCCCTGCCACAGGGTAATCTCTTCAAGCGATACTCTCACAGGATATGCCGGAGGATTGGATATCAAATCTTTTCTTCTTGAACTAGAACAACGGATATAAACAACTCTTGATTATTTTATATTTTGTTAAGGCAAAACAATTTCAAATACAAATTCATGATAAAATTTTTATAAGTAAATCACTTGAAAGAAACAACTTATGACAGGTTTGAAAATCCTTGACTGTACTCTTAGAGACGGCGGTTATAAAAATAACTGGCAATTTAAGAACAACGAAATCATATCAACAATCAGCATGCTGCAAAAATCGGGAATAGAAATTATAGAATGCGGCTATCTGAGCGAACTCAACGGTTTACCAGAGAACTCCTCCATTTTTGACGCACTCAATACTCCAAATTCTCTGTTCAAATCCTCAGGAATATCCCAAAAAGCTGAATTTGTCCTTATGATAAACTACGGCGAATATAACCCCGATAACATACCTAAACACAGCAAAGATGACTTTATATCAGGCATAAGAGTCGCCTTCCATAAGAAAGATAAAAAACATGCCATTGAGTTTTCCGAACAAATTCAAAAAAAAGGATTCAATCTCTACCTGCAACCTATGGTAATCAGTGAATATAATCAGACAGAACTAGACAGTCTGCTCTATGAAATTAAAGAACTCGGCACTAAAGCCGTATATATCGTTGATAGTTTAGGAATTCTTGAAGAAGAACAAATTTTGTATGTTGGAGACTTATTTGATAAAAAGCTCCCTCAATCAGTTAACCTCGGTCTGCATCTGCATGGAAACGCCATGCCTGTTTTTCAAAAAGCAAAAAGCTTCCTCAACAGAATGAAAACTTCAAGAAACCTGATACTCGATGCCTCTGTCAGAGGAATAGGCCGTGGTAAAGGGAATTTGAGAACAGAAGATATTTGCAACTACCTGAACAAAACTTACAACAAAAACTATGATACGGACAAACCTCTGTCTTCATTATGCTGTGCGGGATGTGTTTAATATGACCCTATATGACCTTCTTAAAACAAAAAAATGCTTCAAACTTGTGTGTGCAGCAGCTAACGAAAATGAAGAAGAAATCAAAAAACTCATTGCAATATATGCAAAAGCAGGATGCCGTTTTTTTGACCTGTGTGCAAAAAAAGAAATTCTGCAATCAGCCAAACAAGGGCTGGACTATTCAATAGCAAAAGAAAAACAGGATGACTATCATTTTTGCATAAGCGTCGGAATAAAAGATAATCAGCATATTTCTAAAGCCTATATCTCCCGGAATATCTGCACAAATTGCCAAAGATGCCTTCAAATATGCCCGCAGAATGCCATCAAAAAACAAGACGGATTTTGTTCGATAGTCACAAAAAACTGCATCGGATGCAAAAAATGTTTTGAAATATGCCCCTCACAAGCAATCTCTATGCATTCTGAAGATATAAATCTTCAAAAAATTCTTCCTGAATTGATTTCTCTCGGCATAAGCTGCATAGAACTCCATATATCAGGCGAAGATGAAGAAGAAATAGAGAAAAAATGGGAAGAGCTAAATTCCAGCTTCGATGGAATTTTGAGCATTTGCCAGAACAGAAATGAAATAGGCGATGAAAAAATTATTAAAAGGCTGCAAAGACTCATATCAAAAAGACCGCCTTTCTCAACAATTATCCAAACTGATGGAAAACCGATGAGCGGAAGTGATGACAGCTACAAAACAACTCTGCAGACAGTTGCATTTGCTGAAATCATACAAAACTCAAAACTTCCTGTTTTCATAATGTTATCGGGAGGTACAAACTCAAAAACATCAGAACTGGCACATCTTTGCGGGGTTAACGCTGATGCGGTCGCAATGGGTTCTTATGCAAGAAAAATTATCAGACCATATCTCGACATGCCTGATTTGCTTGAGAATAAACAATCATTTGAAGAAGCTGTAAATTTGGCAAAAAATCTTATAAAAAGTGTATCGAAATAAGTTATGCAATGCTCTTAATCATCAGCATAACACCAAGCTGCTGGTCAACATAATTCGGATCAAAAACACCGTCTGCAACATATTTACCTGATGTATATTTATCAGTGCCGGCCCAAACATAAGGTGATGGTAACCCCTTATTTCTATACCCGAGCCCGTTATATCTTTCTGCAAATTCAGCCATTGCATCAAGGTCTGTACTATCAGCAGTCAGTGTTGAATTTCCACGGTGAGAATTCAGTGCATCAACAGCCGCACTTTCCCAATCATAAAACAATTTTCCTGCAGGGACATGCACGGTAGGAGACCCAAGAGGATCACCATTATGAAGATAAGTACCAAAATTCCCGCTTGATTCTCTCCAATGAATTGCTGCTATCAGCTCGGGAGGAATACCTGTTTTTTGTGCAACGGATTCGTATCTTGCCTGATTTTGGGCATAATTTGATTTGAACTGTTCCAACTCTGATTGTTGTCTTGCCGACATCTTCTCAGTAAAGTTAAAATTCATATTTCTTGAATTTGTCTGTCCGCTCCAGCCATTTATATTCATTGACTGTTGAGAAGCTGCCAGAGCTTGTGCCCTTAGCATATCAGACATAACTACTTCCATATATTGTTCCGTATCTGATTCTTCTTCGGTTGAATAATCCGAATATCCTCCGAACATACCTGAAAATCTTACACTTTCTACATCAGACATAGCAAAAACCTTCTTTCTTCAAAAAACAGCCTTTATGCATGATATCGGCTGTTTTTGATAAAAATTGAATTTTTTTTGAAAAGCATTAAGATATATTACATAATGTGTTTCAACATCAACATAACTCCGAGTTGTTGGTCTACAGCATTCGGGTCATACTGACCGTCTGCTACAAATTTTCCTGATGTATACTGGTCTGTACCTGCCCAAACATAAGCTGAAGGAACTCCGCGATTTCTATATCCAAGACCGTTATATCTCTCTGCAAAGTCAGCCATCGCATCAAGATCGGTACTGTCAGCAGTCAGTGTTGAATCGCCACGGTGAGAACTTATGGCATCAATTGCCGCTTCTTCCCAGTTATCAAAATAGATACCTGCAGGGACATGTGTCGTCGGAGAACCGAGAGGATCTCCATTATGGAGATATGTATCAAAGTTACCGCTGCCTTCTCTCCAGTGAATTGCAGCTATCAACTCTGCGGGGACACCCGTTTTTTCTGCAACAGCTTCATATCTTTCCTTATTTTCTGCCCAGTTTGCTTCAAAAGCAGCCATCTCTGCTTCAGAATATTCGCCTTCTTCAAAATCAAAAGTAGGTCCTTTTGCTTCCTGATCTTGTTTTTCATTTATTTTCTGCTCAACTTCAGAAAGTTCTTTAACTTTCGTATCAAGCTCACTTTTTGCAGTTGAAAGTGCTTCTGTTTTTGCCGACTCAAAATCTTGTTGAGCTGTGTTATAAGCCTCTATAGCCGCCTTTGTTTCAGGAGAAGCATTTTTAAGAATTTCTTTTTCCAATTCTGCTTTCTGTTTATCAAGATCTGCTTTTTCCTTTTCTAAATCAGTTTTTTCCGATTCGAGTTCTTCTTTTTTAGCTTTCAAATCTTCAAGTTCGGCTTTCTTATCAGAAATTTGAGACTCAAGCTCGCTTCTTCTGGCTTCAATTTTAGCCTTTTGTTCATCATCTTCTTCTCCGCTTAATGTCAATGAATTTAATGAACTTTCAAGAGTCGAAATAGATGACTCTGTTTGAGATATAGAACTTTCTGTCTGCATTGTTTCTGATTCGTTTTCAGAAATAGCCTGATTGTTTTTTTCTATATTATTAGTCAGCTCAAGATATTCGTCTTTTGTTTCTTTATTTATTTTGTCATCATTTTTGATGGCGTCTTCCATATCTTTTTTGGCATCTTCCATCGCCTGTTTTTCAGCTGAAACTTTATCGGATGTACCGGCGCTTATTTCTGACATCTCTGATTGTTTATCTGCTATTTCTGTTTCAAGCTGAGTTTTTTGCTGTTGTAAGTCCTCAAGTGTTTCGGCTTTCGGGAGGTCTGATGTTGAAGCACCTGACACTCCTGATGTGCCGCCGCCATAAGATCCGCCGCCTGCTCCCGATGAACCGCCGACTCCGCCGCCTCCTGATACTCCGCTGCTACGTGGAGTAGAAGTATTTTGTTTGACTGCCTGAGTATCAGTTTTGTTTGCCTCTTCTTTTGCTTTAGCTGTTTCTTGTGCCTTAGCTTCTTCTGCTTTAGCTGCCTTGTCATTTTCGACTGCTTTTTTCAAATCGTCTATTGATATTGAATCTTTGCCGTCTTCATTATCTTCGCTATCAAGCTCAGCTATTGCCTGAAGCTCTTCTTCGCTTACTTTGCCGTCTTCATCAGTATCTATAAGTTTGAAAACATCGTTCATCCCAATGTTTTCTATTTCTTTCCACAATTCTTCAGACTGTTTTGCCACTTCTTTAAATTCATCTTTAGTAGCATCTTTCAAATCGTCTATCTTCACAGCATCAGGCATAATCTCTTCTCCTGATTCTGCAGGTTGAGTATTTTCAACAGGAACATCAGTTGATGCATTAGCTTCACCATCATCGGAAGGAGCAGAAGTGCTGCCTGATGCATCATCTACTTTCAACCCTAAACCGGTAAAAACTGCTTTAAGATTATCAAGAGTTCCGTTTATACCATCTATAATGCCATCCCATGACAGCAACTCTTCTTTTGTCAGAACACCGTCATTATCAGTATCAAGACTCATATATTCCGCTTTGATAGCACTGTCATCTACCATTGAAAATGGATTAATATCCAGCTCTCCGCCTACTACGGCATCATCTTCGCTGACCAACTCAGTGCTCTCCGTTTGAGATGCTGTACTTGTAGAACTGCCGTCAATTATATATCCCCAAGTATCTGCTTCATTTGTTGAAACATTATTCGTTTTCGAACCGGAGCTTTGCTGTGCTTCGACCAATTCTGGATTTTTTAACCGCAATTCTTCAACACTCATAATATATAACCTTTCAATACTTCATATATATGTAAAAACTTTTTTCTCCTACCAATTTCAACAGAAAAACTATAATTTACAAAAATTTACATAGTAATTATTTCTTGTAAAATCTCTGCACCGGATGGTTGAATCGTAATAAAATAAAACAGAATTTAAAAGTTTTAATTTATAATTAAAATTATGAAAAATATCCTGTACAAATTAGTCGACATAAAAAATGAAAACTCTCTCTCAAATCAGATGAGGAGAAAACGTTTTGAATTTTTCAAAGAGTTTATCTCTGATTTAAAAGGGAAAATCAGAATTCTTGATATCGGAGGAACTTATCTCTACTGGAAGCAGATGGGAATAGCTGACAATGAAGATTTTGAATTTACTCTGGTAAATTTGAAAAAAGAAGAAAATCTTCCGAAAAATTTCATTTCAATAGAAGGTGATGCAAGAGATTTATCTCAATTTGACGACAACAATTTTGATATAGTCTTTTCAAATTCAACAATAGAGCACTTAGGAAACTATGATAACCAACACAGAATGGCATCAGAGATAAGACGTCTTGCAATCAGGTATTTCATACAAACACCGAATAAATATTTCCCGATAGAACCTCATTTTATTTTTCCGTTTTTCCAATTTTTGCCGCTTGGTTTTCGAACATTTCTGGTGCAGCATTTTTCTCTGGGAAATTTTGAGAAAATACCTGAAAAAGAAAAAGCAAGACAAACATGTGAAGAAATACTTCTTCTATCAAAAAAAGAATTTTCTGATTTATTTTCCGATGCAGAAATTTTTGAAGAAAAATTTTGCGGCCTGACAAAATCTTTCATCGCCTACAAAAAATAACTAATTAACAAATTTTTACAACATCTTTTCCTACAAATATAAGCTTCTTACTAAGATGAAAAACTTTTGCCTGTCAAATTTTGTTGTTCAGATGTTTCCTATTCTGATAGGACTAAAAGAGGATAAGTTAAGATGAAAATCACATCCCTTAGCACGGCATGGCGGCAAATGCCTTCTCAAAAAGATGCCATTAACAACAAAATACCTGCGGTATCACAACAAAACAACGGAAGAATCACAAACTCTTTAAACTATCTTGCAGCTCTCGGTAAATCAAATATCAACTTCGGCAAACGCCAAATGTTCGAAAGCAGTGACAAAGTAACAGTCACATCTCTTCCAAACGGACTGAGAAAAGAAGTGACGGATAAACAAACATCAAAAATAACAAAAATAATTAATCCTGAGGGCAAGCTCACAAAAATAATATGGCAAGATGCCAATGGCAGCTCAAAAAAAATTGTAGATATGAATGATGATGGAATGAGGCTGACCACAATTTCCTCAACCTACGGAAAACATGGAATGCTTGAAAATAAAGTTGTAAAACATCCTCTTCAGCCATGGACCGGAAGTTACAAATTGTTGAGAATACCTGATAGCCCGCATCTTAACAATATGATTTATCTTTTAGGAGGTAAAGAAGAAGATGCTGATGAAATTATTACAATCAAAAATACTTACGACTGCGACGGGAATAAAGTGGAAACACTAAGAAAAAAATAACCCCTCAAGGATGTGAAACAACAACATATCTTAATGCAAACCATCCGCCTGCTTATTTAGGAAGCTCAAAAGAAGAGGCAGAGGAAACATATAAAAACTTTGAAAGCGCCTTAAGACAAAATCAAATTGACCATACTTCGCCTAAAATAATATGGCTGAAAAATTGACAGACACAAAAAGCCCTTCCAAAAAAGGAAGGGCTTTTTACTTTGTTATATCCTGTTAAATATGAATATATTTTGCTGAGCAAATGCCGTCAATTTCATTGATTTTTTCAATCAAATCATCTCCTACAGTCTGATCGATGTTTATAATCATAATCGATTTTTCTTTCGGGTTAATTTTGTCATCGACAACCTGCATCATGCTTATGTTGATGTTTGCAGCACCAAGAATTGTTGCAACCTGAGCAATCATAGCAGGTTTGTTTTCATGAGGAATAATCAGCATATGTTCTGATGACGAAATACTCATGTTATAATCATCAATCTTCACGATACGTGGAGTATTATCAGCAATCATAGCACCAGCAACAGTATGCACATCATCCGAGTCAGTAATCAGCTTAACTTCAATCATACCGCTATAGTTGCAGTTACCGCTGATTTTTGTATCTTCTATGCTAATGTTGCGTGCTTTTGCTATCAACGGAGCATTTACATAATTTACACCCTCAAGAGATGAAGACAAAACACCTTTCAATACGGCAGTCTTCAAAGGCGTAATATCAAGCTCGGCAAGTGCACCTTTTGCAATAATTGCAATATTTTTCGTTGCTCCATCAGCAAGCTGGCGAATAAGCTTACCGATATTTTCTGCAAGAAGCATATAATCCTTTACAGGTTCGAGTTTATCAGCTTTCAAATAAGGAATATTAACAGCACTCTTTGCAGAACCGCCTGCTAATACATCCCTGATTTGTTCTGCAACATCAATTGCAACATTAAGCTGGGCTTCTTTTGTACTTGCTCCGAGGTGAGGAGTCAGCAGAATATGACCGTTGCAATGAAGAAGCGGACACTCAGGTTTTACCGGCTCGCTTTCATAAACGTCAATCGCAGCAGCAGCCACCTGACCTGATTCAATAGCCTCCTTGAGAGCTTCTTCATCAATCAGAGCTCCTCTTGCACAGTTGATAATTCTTACACCCTTCTTCATTCTGTTGAGAGTATTTTTGTTTATCAAATACATTGTTTCTCTTGTTTTCGGAACATGCAAAGTGATGAAATCACACAAAGGCCAAAATTCATCAAGACTCTTAATTCTCTTTGCTCCGAGTTCATCAATATGCTCTTGAGATGCATAAGGGTCACATACAAGAACTTTCATACCGAGTGCAATTGCAGCTTTCGCAACACGGGAACCGATTTTTCCGAGTCCGATAATCCCGAGTGTTTTATTGAAAACTTCGTTTCCAGTGAACTTTGAGCGTTCCCATTTTCCGCTTATGGTTGACTGATGAGCCTCGGGGATATAACGTGTCATAGCAAGCATAAGGGCAATCGTATGCTCTGCAGCTGCAGTTGTGTTGCCATCAGGAGAGTTAACAACAATTATGCCCTTCTGGGTAGCAGCATCCAAATCAACGTTATCAACGCCGACACCTGCACGACCGACAATTTTCAACTTATCGGCATTCTGCAAAATTTTCGCAGTAACCTTTGTCTGGCTTCTTATCATCAGTGCGTCATAATCTTTAATTTTCTCTGCCAGCTCATCCTCAGGCATTGTTTCAAGAAAATCAACCTGAGCAACGTCTTTGAGAATATCACCGGCTATTTGATTTATTTTATCGGTAATTAATACTTTCATCTTAAACTCCTTAAACTAAAGCTTTTTGTTTTGCTTCATTCAATACTTTTATAGCAGCAGCAGTACCTGCACCGACTTCAAACTTATGTCCGAGTTTGTACATAGTAGCTTCAAGAGAGCTGATAGCGGATAAGACATCTCTGTCTGAAACAAAACCCATATGTCCCATTCTGAAAATCTTATCAACAAGTTTGCCCTGACCGTTTGCAATAACAATATCAAAATCTTTTTTCATTGTGCTTCTGATTTGAGGAACTGTAATTCCTTCAGGAGGGAGAACTGCAGTAATTGCCTTGCTTGCTATCTCATCATCTTCAACAAACAGAGGCATATTCATAGCTCTCATCGCAGCTCTGACTGCTTTAGCATTTCTTGCATGTCTTGCATAGATATTTTCAAGACCTTCTTTTTTCATCATCTGCAAAGCTGTATGCAAAGCAACAAAAAGATTAACAGCAGGCGTATAAGGTGTTGAATTATCGTTCACTGCTTTTTTGTATGCTTTAAAATCAAAATAGAATGAAGGATGTTCGCATTGTTCATAAGCCTTCATAGCTTTCTCGCTGCATGTGAGGAATGACAATCCAGGAGGAATCATAAATCCTTTTTGTGAGCCTGAAATCAAAATATCAATTCCCCATTCATCAGCCTTGACAGGCATGCAACCGACACTTGTAATACCGTCAACAATTGAAAGGGCACCATGTTCCTGTACCATTGCACAAAGAGTCTGGACGTCATTTGTCACACCCGTTGATGTTTCATTATGCGTCATAGTGACAACTTTGATTTCCTTATTCACATCTTCTTTCAATCTTTTTGAAAGAACGGCAGGGTTGATAGCCTGACCGGGATCGACCTGAATTTTTTCAACTTCAGCACCGACAGAAGCGGCAATCTTTGCCCATCTTTCGCCAAAGTTACCGATTACAAGAGAGAGTACTTTATCACCTTTATTTACAACATTCGAAATAGCCGCTTCCATTGCGCCCGTTCCGCTTGCAGTGTAGACAAACACTTCATTTTTTGTCTGAAAAGCCCACTTCAAATCATTATAAACTTCGGAGAGCAAACTCGAGAACTCCGAACTTCTGTGCCCCATCGGGTGTTTTGCCATATCTAATAAAACACTTTGAGGTACCGGTGTTGGTCCGGGAATCATCAAAAATTCTTTGTCTTGCATTTTTTTCTCCTTTTTTCTTCTTATACATCATCGGAATAATATACAAACTCAACTTTTCCTATTTGTATAATATCCTCATCCTTTATTCCTTTTTCAACAAGAGCATCAATTATGCCCATAGCTTTTAGTATATTATAAAAACGATGAAGCTGTTCAATATTCGTGATATCCGTCACGGATGCTATTCTTTCAACCTTGCCACCCGTTACATAATAAGAATCTTTTCCTTTATAAATATGAAATTCGCTGTCATCATTATTATAAGCTGCATCATCTTCTTCTACTTCAACTTCTATCTCTGGAGCCGGTATTTCTTCGACCTTTCTGAAAACAAAATTCATCAGCTCATCTACCCCTTTGTGGGTGACTGCCGAGATAACAAAAACATCAGAAGCTTTTTTTTCAAACTCTTTTTTAAGCTCTTGAATACGTTCTTCATCAACAGCATCAGATTTATTTAGCACAACAAGTTGATAAGTATGCGCTAACCTGTCGTTGTATTTTGCAAGTTCTGCATTAATAACATCAAAATTCCTTACGGGATTTTCGGTCGTCATATCAACTATGTGCATAAGAAATTTTGTTCTTTCAACATGCCTCAAAAAAGCATACCCCAAACCGACTCCATCGCTTGCACCTTCAATCAGCCCCGGGATATCAGCAACTACAAAACTGTCACCATCAGGTTTCTGAACAACTCCGAGATTAGGGACAAGTGTTGTAAAAGGATAATCAGCTATTTTTGGTTTTGCTGCGGATATACTGCTGATAAAAGTTGATTTCCCCGCATTCGGCATCCCCAAAAGACCTACTTCAGCAATCAGTTTCAACTCAAGTTCAATATCTCTTTCTATTCCTGATTCACCCGGTTCGCAGAACTGGGGAGTTCTTCTCGTTGAGGTTGCAAAACGGGCATTTCCTCTTCCACCACGCCCGCCTTTTGCAAGAAGGAGTTTTTCATCATGATGTTTGATATCTCCGATGACTTTCCCTGTTTTCATATCTCTTACAACCGTTCCAAGGGGAACATGTATGAATAAATCTTTTCCGCATTTGCCATGGCAGTTTTTTTTCTGTCCGTTTTCCCCATTTTGAGCGGCAAATTTTGATTTATATTTGAAATCCAACAAGGTGCTCAAACTCTCTGATGCAACCAAATAAACATCACCGCCACGACCGCCGTCACCGCCTGCCGGACCTCCTTTGTCCACATATTTTTCACGACGCCAGGCAACTGCTCCATTGCCTCCAGAGCCTGATATTACTTTTATTTGTGCCTTATCTATAAACATTTTTCATTACTTTTGAATTCTATCAAGTTTTATTATAGCTCTATTGTAGTTTTTTACGAAATTTTTTCGCGCTATGGCTTAATACTAGATAACAAAAGCAAAAAATGTTATACTTTGTTTGTTAATTATACAGGTAGGAGTAAATTTTATGACAGAACCAATCTCAAGATATTCACTCAAAGATTTTGTTGAAAATACATCACAAAAAGACAAAAACGAAGGTTTCTTTGAACAGGAAACGGAGAGAATCATTGAAATAAACCTCAATGATAATCTTGCCTGGATGAAAAAAGGCGCAATGATTGCGTATACAGGAAAAGTCAAATTTGAACTCGAAAATATGTTCGAACATGGCATAAAAACAGTGTTCAAAAGATTTGTATCAGGTGAAGGCGGAAGTCTTGTCAAAGCAAAAGGAACAGGAAAAGTTTATATAGCTGACGGCGGAAAGAAAATCAGCATACTGAACATGAAAAACGACAACATAATCGTCAACGGCAACAGCGTGCTTGCTTTTGAACCTTCGCTCAAATGGGATATCAAACTGATGAAACTCTCCTCCATGATGGCAGGAGGTCTTACAAACATCCAAATTAACGGCACCGGTATGCTTGCCATCACAACGGCTTACGACCCGCTGACACTGAAGGTAACACCAAATACCCCCGTTTTCACTGACCCGAGTGCAACAATCGCATGGTCAGGAAATCTCAAAACAAGCATAGCAACTGATATTTCTTTCAAGACCCTCATAGGAAGAGGCAGCGGTGACTCTATCCAGCTGAAATTTGAAGGGAACGGTTTTGTAATTGTGCAGCCTGACAGCAACATGCCTTATGTAGCAGCTGCAAACTAAAATCAGAATAAGCCTTTATACAATTTTATGCCCGAGTTTACCTTTAGGGGGAGTTTCGGGCATTTTTCTTATCGTCTTTCTGCACTTGTTTATAGCTGAGTTTGCTGGGGGAGGCACCCTGCTGGTGTCCCCAGATGTAGGCGTGAGCCCTACATCTGAAGCAAGAATCTCTTTCTTCAAAAAGATATTTCTCTGTGCTCAATATGACAGGTTCATAAAAAAAACCGCCTCAGACAATTTTATGGGTAAATTATAAAATTTCGGATATAATCCAAAACTCTAAAAACTGCGAAAAAAGGCGGATATCAAAATTTACGGATAATTATAAATATCCAAAATGTATACATATATCTCCATAGAAAAATTATGGGAAAAAATATAAAATCAGATAATTATAAATAGAAAAAATTATGGAGAAAAAATGAAAAGAATAGCCCATCTTCAAATGCTAAAACAAGAAATTACATCAGAGATAGAACATCTTGTGTTCCTGACTGATAAAATAAGAGACGAAAGTGAATTAAAATCAGCCTGTTTATATGGTGAAATATCTTACAAAATTGCCAAAAGAGCGTTTAAAATAAATGAAAATTTAGGCAAAATATTAGAAAGAATAGAAGATAATAGAACTTGCAAACATCCTAGAAACAGACATAAACAGTCTTTTAAGATTCTAAACCGAAATTTTACCGATTTTTCTTCAAGATAATAAATCATCATTCTGCACTCGTTTATCACAAAGGCGGCGGCTGGCATGCTTCTTTAGGGATATTCAGACATACTCTTCACTCACGCTAAGAGTGAGCTCAGTCCGTCATTCTGAGGACAATAGCCAAAAGAATCCATTTTATCAAAGATATTTCGCTGCGCTCAATATGACAGGCCGCGTCTCAAAAGCCCAAAATAAAAAAACATGATAAAATAGGAGCAATAATAAAAGGAGTAGTTTATATGAATCCGACAGAAAAACTCAACGAAGCAAAGCAAATTATCCTCGATATCGAAAAAGAAATGTTAGAAACTCATGAATTCTGCCCTTATGAAATTGCATATACAATCAAGAGTATTGATTCTGCCATAGAATTTTTCGAAAAAGAAAAAGATTTAGTCAAAGCCGACTGATCTCAAAGGCAAATCTTTGTACCCCTGATGGTTCTTAATTACTTTTCTTATATATTTATCAGTATAGTTCGCATTTACAAACAGTGAGTTGAGGGTGTTCAGTCTGTTTACAAGAGAATATTCCGTTTTTTTTCGCAAATCCGGATTAGTTTTCAAAAATTCCGTCCACACTGCAGCCTCAAGACTCCATGCATAAGTTTCTTCATTTACAGAGTTGAACTCATCCTGATGCATTGCCTCATGGCTCAAAAGACTTGCAAGCGCTTCAGGCGGAGCACCTTTATGTTTCTGGTTTATGAAGATATATAATCTTCCCTTATTTTTCATGCCCAAAGCATCATAATCCGCATAATTAGGGTTTATCTCCGCAAGATTCTTAAAAGTAATTTTGACAGGCTTTTTTGTCAGATTATTACCAAGAATTGCGTTATATGAATATCGTGAAGAGATACAATTGTCCATTATTTTGATAGCTTCTTTGATTTCTTCATCTTTTGTCACTTCTGACAGTTTCGAATTCAGCTTTCTTTGTTCTCTTGTTGTTAAAACAGCGGGTTTAATATTGGTATCCGCATCTTTTGGAGCCCCCCATGCCGGAGGCAGAGTCAATAAAAGGCTAAAAGCCAGTACCAGAGCTATTTTGTGCATAATATTTCTCACGTTTACTACATTAATAGAATTATGACATATTTTATTTTAATGACAAGCAAATCAAAATTCTATTTTTTGAGGACTTTTTCATTCAAATAATACATGCAAACTCTCAAGAGCCATCATCAAAAACATCCCTATGCCGACGCCGAAAATTGAAAAATGCCCGTCGCCATATTCTCTTGACATAGGCAGCAGAGAATCAAACGATACATAAATCATAATTCCTGCAGTAAACGCAAACATAATGGCATACGTAATATCATTGAAGAATTGTCCTAAAAGCAAAAGTCCGAGTAAAGCGCCAATCGGCTCTACAAGTCCTGAAAGAAACGTTGCGCCAACAGCTTTCAACTTGCTGCCAGTGGCATAGTACACAGGCAGAGCAATAGACACACCTTCAGGTATATTATGAATAGACACGGCAAAAGCGAGAGCAACAGCAGTTTCGATATGTGTTTGAGCCCCGAGAAATATGGCAAATCCCTCAGGAAGTTTGTGTACAGAAATTGCTATCAGAAGAAAAATTCCGGCTTTATAAAGTTTATTTATACCCTCATGAGTATGGTTGTGACCGTCTTTATTTTTTTCAAACGTTTCAATTCCGCAATATGATGGCATAAGATAATCTATCAGGGCAGTGATTATCATTCCCGAAAAAAAACATACCATCAAAATAAGCCCGCCAATATGCTCTTGAAATGCACTATGCAAAACTCTTTCAGAATCACGCAGTAATTCCATAAAAGATACATATATCAAAGCCCCTGCAGAAAACCCAAGCCCGAGAGAGAGAACTTTTGAGTTATCTCTTTTTATGAAAAACGAACACAAACCTCCTATAACAGTCGTCATGCCTGCAAGGAAGGTTATTAAAAAAGGAAGTGCATATTTACTCATATAAACTTACTTATAAATCTGAATCCATAAGTAAGTTTATCACTTAATAACAAGAAATAAAACTACTTATGCTGACCTGAATACAGAAAATTCCTTACACAAGCGAACGAAACTATTCCCAAAAGAGCAATTCCGGCTCCCCGCAAAGAACTCAATACAATATTCAACGCCGATTTTGTGTTACCCGAAAAAAGAGCGCCTATTATACCGCCGACAACAATTCCAGTAACAATATGGTTCACTGAGATAGGCTCTTCTTTCTTTTTGTACTCATAATAATCAGAGTACAACGTTTTCTTCAAAGAAGAAGGCTTTTTGTTTTTATGCTCATCTGCATAAACAGATGAACTGTCTGTCATGGACACTTTTTGAACGTTCATTTTTCCATTCTTTTTAAACTAAAACCAAATAACCAAAAACAAAAAACTACTCTACACAAGCTTCTATTATAACATCTTTATCAAAAAAATGAAGGTGTTTCGGGACCAATTCTATACAATTTGATACATCTTCTATATTCAAACCTGATACAAAACTCTTCGCTCTGTCATCACCTATAATCTTCGGTGCAATAAATTGATAAAACTTATCAACAAGACCTTCTTTCAAAAACGCTCCGTTAAGAGTTCCTCCCGCTTCAACCATCACACTGAAAATTTGCATTTCATACAACTGGGAAATAACATACTTCAAATCAAGATGATTATCTTTCAACGGACACTCAAGAACATCAACATAATCAGGATAAGTTTTTTTTATCCCGCTCTTCTGACATACAACAACTCTCGTTGAGTTATCTTCAAACACTTTATAATCAAGAGGAACAGTCCCGTCTTTATCAAGAATAATCCTCACGGGATTTCTGCCTCCGTCCATTCTGCAGGTTAAAGCCGGGTTATCTGCAAGCACGGTTGAGGCACTTGTCAAAATACCGCCATATCTATTTCTCAGCTTTTGGACATAAGCTCTCGATTTCTCATTCGTAATCCATTTCGATGACCCTGTTCTTGTAGCAACTTTTCCATCAAGGGTTGTTGCTGTTTTCAAAGCGACAAAAGCTTTTTTTTGAGTAATATTCTTTACAAAAACTTCATTTAACTCAAGACACTCTTCTTTCAAAATTCCTTCAACAACCTCTATTCCTGCCTGTCTGCACTTCTCAATTCCCCTTCCCGATACAATGGGATTAGGGTCAGTCATCCCGACAATAAGTTTTTTTATCCCGCTTCTAATTACAAGATCTGCACATGGAGGAGTTTTCCCGAAATGAGAGCAAGGTTCAAGATTTACATAAAGTGTAGCTCCTTCAGCTTTGTTACCGAGTTTTGAGAGGGCATCAACTTCGGCATGAGGTCCACCGGGCTGTCTGTGATAACCCTCAGCTATAACTTTTCCGTCTTTAACAACAACAGCACCCACCATAGGATTAGGAGCCGTACGCCCTTCTGCAAGACGAGCCAAATTTATACATCTTTTCATATGCTCTATATGCATTATAAAACTCACTAAAAGTTGTAATAATATTATTTATAAACTATTATAATACATACAGATTGAGATAAATATATATAAAAAATAATCGAGAGGAAAAAATGGCAACAGCTTACACAAAATTCTACACAATGATTAAAAATATGCCTATATGGGTAAAACAGGTTCTTTACTACTCTCTTCAAAAAGATATTGAAGAAAATATCCAGCAAAACATCCAACTTATTAATAAAGAAGATCTTCTACAGTTCTATATTCCCGAAAGAACCTTCAGAGGGGATAAAGAACTAAAAGACCAGTACTACAAACTTCAGGAAAATCAATATATCTTTTTGGAATGCTGTGATGGTGAAACAGATATGGCTACAATAGCCATAAACAACAACTGGTCTCTTACTGACGTAGCAAAATTTCTGGTGGAACTAATCAATATCGAATTTCTTGAAAGACCGGGGTCTGACCTTATGTACAATTTGGCAAGCTTCCTATGCGGAAACTTAAGACTCGGCGAATACTGCAAAAGAATTGATAAAATAGGTATCGACGCTATTGCTGAAGCTTTAAACCATCAGACTAAACTCAAAAAAATGGGGCAGGAAAAAGGTATTGCTGATATTCTCGTTGATATGAACTTCCTGAGTGCCAAAGAACGTGATGAAATCCTGATGGTAAAAGAAGATTCGGCAAGAGTCTTCAGAGTTTCTGGAGAAGCAGATGCAAAAATGCTCGCTGCTCTGAAAGCACAAAACGCAGCTCTCAAAGAACAGCTGAAAAAATATAAAAGATAATGGAAAATAACTTACTTATACAATTCAAAAGAAATTCTCTGTGCGAAAGAGAACACAGAGGAGCTGTTTTGGTTTGTGAGAAGAACAAAACCTTATACTGCAACGACAAAACTTATCTCGAAAAACTTTTTTACCTGAGATCCTGCGCAAAACCCCTTCAAGCGCTCAGTATTATATTATCAGGAACTTATGAAGCATTCGGCTTCGATGAAAAAGACCTGGCAATATGCTGTGCTTCTCATGGCGGTTCTGACTTTCATATACTACATGTCAGAAACTTATTGAAAAAAGCGGGAATAAGCGAACACTATCTGCAATGTCCTCCATACCACCCTCTTGATGAAGAAGCCTACGAAAAATTCAAAAAACAAAATATTACCCCGCTGGCAATACACAACAACTGCTCAGGCAAGCACAGCGGAATGCTAAGTGTATGCAAACATAACGGGTGGGACACTGATACTTATCTCGATTTTGAACACCCTATTCAAAAAGACATTAAAAACAATATACTCAAATATTCCGAATACACAGGAGAAATCATCGAATCAAGAGATGGTTGTCTTGCACCTATCATCGCACTCCCTCTTCAAAATATAGCTATAGGTCTCTCAAAAGTATTTGAAGAGCATGAAATTTTCCTCAAAGCATTCAGAGAAAACCCTTTCTTAATCGGTGGTACAGGCTGGTTAGATACAGATATAATATCATCGACAAAAGGAGAAATTATTGCCAAAGTCGGAGCAGAAGGATTGTGTTTTGCCTATAACCCTCAAAACAAACAATCAATAGTTGTTGAAATCGATGACTCCGATAAACACGCACGTGCTCTCGTCATGTTCGAAACAATGCGCCGGCTCGGATGGATAAAACAAGAAAACATACCTGTTTCCGGTGATATAAAATTATTAAACGGAGATATCATCGGAAAAGCCGAATTTTTATTTTCCATCTAAAAAACTCTTAAACTCCTTCTCAGGAACCATCTCAAAGCCGCATCCCGGATGAAAATTTCCCCTGTTCTTATATTTGAACATAGGATACCTCCTGCATATATAAAGCCTGTTTTCATAATCAGGACAAAGATTGTCTTTTCCTATCAGACGGCATGCAAAAACCAAATTTCCGTATTCATCCTTCCCTATAATTTCAAAACGTCTGTATTTCGGAAATAAAAACTGCATTATTCGAAAATCCGTTTCTGACGACGTCCCCATAGAATACATATACCTGCAGCACTTGCCACACTGCTTACATTTCCCTTTAGCTACATAATACATCTTCTCCGGAACAAAATAAGACAAAAATTCATAATAACAGGATTGTAAAAGATTTAATATATTCATGATTGTTAATATTATCGTATAAAAATCTTGCTTAATATATAATAATTAAATCATAGAAATAAAAGGCAAATAATATGGCGGCAAAACGTAGAAAAAAGAAAAACAGTGATTTTTCCTTCTCTGATTTGTTTATAACTCTAGGTGTAATAATGATAGCAATATTCCTCGCCGGAAATATTGCACTCAACATGTTTTTGGCTTCGCTAAAACCAATTCCGGATCTAGCAAAATACAGACCGAATTTTGTCACGCAATTTGAATCAAGCGACGGGGAAATTATTAAAACCTTCAGCGCATATAAATCAATCAATGCGTCATCAAGCGAAATACCAGACCTTTTGAAAAAAGCCGTCATCGCAACCGAAGATAAAAATTTCTATAAACACAGAGGATTTGACACTCTCGCTCTTATGCGCTCTCTGTTCTCAAACATACAGGCTGGAAGATACGCACAGGGTGCAAGCACCATAACCCAGCAGCTTGCACGTATTATGTATCTGTCAAATGAAAAAACCATGGACAGAAAAATCAAAGAATTTGTCATCTCCCACAGAATAGAAAAAACTCTAACAAAAGATGAAATTCTTACAAGATACCTTAACTCTGTATACCTCGGCGAAGGAGCCTATGGCGTTGCCGCTGCGGCACAAGTTTATTTCAACAAAAAGCTTGATGAACTTACACTGCCTGAAATTGCGCTTATTGCAGGTTTGCCTCAAGCACCGTCAAGATATTCGCCCTACTACAAAAAAGAGAACGCAATCAACCGCCAAAGACAGGTTCTCAAAAGAATGTTAAAAGAAAAATACATCACCAAAGCACAATATAAAGAAGCCTGCAACAGCGAACTACAGCTAAATCCCAATCATTCACCTTATTCGCTGAATAAAGCGCCTTACTTTATAGACTATGTTCTTGATGAACTAGAAGAACTCGGTTTTACAGAACAACAAATCAGCAACGGCGGATATAAAATTATTACAACCCTGAACTATAAAGACCAAAAAGCGGCAGAAGACGCTGTTGTAAACGGATTAAATAAATGGGGATTTACAAAACCTGAAGATCAGGCTGCTCTTTTCTCCTTTGAGGTACCAACCGGAAAAATCCTCGCTTATGTCGGCGGGAAAAATTATGTACAAAGCCAGTTCAACAGAGTAACCGATGCGGTAAGACAACCAGGGTCAGCTTTCAAGATGTTTATATATACAGCTGCCATCTTGAACGGCATAAAACCAAACGACATATTTGATGATATGCCTGTCAAAATAGGTGACTGGGCACCAAGGAATTACGGCAACAAATACAGAGGCAAAATTCCAATCCATACCGCACTCACTGTTTCATCAAATGTCGTTGCTGCAAGACTCATACATCAGGTCGGATTATCTGAAGTCTACAGAATTACAAGAAGTATGGGAATTACAACACCGATACAAAATGATTTGACAATCGCACTTGGCTCAAGCGGTGTAAAACTCTCTGAACTTACAACCGCCTATGGAATACTCGCAAATAACGGTATAAAAGTAAAACCCTACTCTGTAGAACAGGTCATTACCTCAACAGGCAGGGTAGTTTATACAGCAAAACAACAACAAGAAAAAGTACTCGATATTTATACGGCGGCAACAATGACAAGAATGCTGACAGAAGTTGTAAACCACGGTACGGCAAGAGCAATTATTATGAAGGACCGTGAGATAGCAGGTAAAACAGGGACAACGGATAACTACCGCGATGCATGTATTGTTGCATATACCCCTGAAATTGTCACAGGTGTGTGGGTAGGAAATGACAACAATAAACCTCACAGAAATGTCACCGGAGGAACTCTTCCCGCTCAAATCTGGGCAAACTACATGAAAGTTGCCCTGAGCGATATCCCGCCTTCAAAATTCAACTATCCTGAAATAGATATCGAACCTCTCAGATATATCAAACAACAGGACAAAGACGAAGTACCTACGGAGGAATCAGACGAAGAAAACGCTAATGAACAAAATATTACACCTGACTCTAACGCCGATACAAAACTCGATGTTCCTCTGCCTATAGACCCGAAGCAGAATAATTCCGAGAAAGATAATGACGGTGATAAAAAGAAAAAGACCCTGAAAGAAAAACTGTTTGACAGCTCTAAAAAAGTTCAGGATATATCATCAGAACAAGGAAACACTTCATCTGAAAGTGCCAAACAAGCACCTCTTCCAGTGCCTGCTCCTGTCGAATAAACAAAAAATAATTAATCCTTCGATATATAAAATTTGCTACTTTAAGTTATATGCTGTATACTGTTATTTAGAAAAAGACTTAGGAGGGAAAAGTTATGGCTAGAGTGCTTATATCAATGCCAGAAGAATTTTTATCAAGAATAGATAAACTGGCAAACGAAGAACAAAGAACAAGAAGCGAACTCGTAAGAGAAGCTCTGAGGAGTTATATCAAAAAAACAACAATCATCAATCCTCAAAGAGCAAGCAAAAATGCTGAGATTCTTGAAGAATTGCTAGATTAGATTAGACAAAAAATTTTCAAAAAAAGAGGAATCGAAATACGATTCCTCTTTTTTATTAGCATTGTTAACCCTATTTGCAAGCACATTCACATTTTTTGCCGCATTCTTTTTCAAGAGCAAGAGTTTTGGTTGTTGTATCACAAACAGAAGACGGTCCAAAGTATTGAATAGCACCAACAAAGACATAGTCATCATTCAATGCCCACTGCTCTCTGTTTGCTTCCAATTTTTTGAACACGGGACCATTCAAATCAACAAGTGCTTTTTGAATTACAGGTTTCATCTTTCCATGACGTCTTTCCATATTCATCATCATAGTAAGAGGAATACCTCCTGCCAGCCATTCTGATGCCGGAGCTGTCAAATTTCTGATAGAAGAGAGGTATCCGCTTAAACCAAATTGGATTAAAGCAAATGCGTTATACCCGAGAGAATAACAATAGTCTGCATCAAAATTCGTCGGGAAAGCACATCTTCCTTCATAACCGAAGAAATGTGCCTGATCAGAAAACTTACCGTTGTACTGACCATTCTTTTTCATCTCGTTCAATTTTACTTTAATCATTTCAATAAGCAATTTTTCAGTTTCAATTTTTGAAACCTGAACATTTCCATGAGGATCTCTATCCATCAACAGCTGATTTTGAATCAGGCGAGGAAGAGATTTGAATACGGCAGCACTTGCAGAATCAAGTTTTGACTCAACAAAATCAATTTTTTCCTGTTGTGAAAGATTGTCAAAATCTTTAGCAGCAGCAAGTGTATCGTTTAGGTTTGCAATCATAGCCTTCATCTCTGGGATAAATTCTATAACTCCCTCGGGAATCAAAGCAACTCCAAAGTTTTTACCCATTTCAGCTCTTTTCGCAATAATCCCTGCCATATAATCAACTATCTGAGCCAGTGACATTTTCTTCTGCTCAACTTCTTCAGAAATCAATGTAATATTAGGCTGGGTTTGAAGAGCACACTCAAGACCGACGTGAGTAGCGCTTCTGCCCATAAGTTTAATAAAGTGCCAGTATTTTTTTGCAGAACGAACATCACGCTGTATGTTGCTGATTAACTCGGAATAAGTTTTTGTTGCAGTATCAAAACCAAATGATACTTCAATATAATCATTTTTCAAATCGCCGTCTATTGTCTTCGGACATCCGATAACCTGAATACCGGCATTGTTTGCCATAAAATATTCGCCTAAAGTAGCGGCATTCGTGTTTGAATCATCACCGCCGATGATTACAACAGCTGAAATTCCAAGTTTTTTGCAGTTATCCCAGGTTTTTTTGAACTGTTCTTCTGTTTCCAACTTTGTTCTTCCGGAACCGATAATGTCAAAACCACCTGTATTTCTGTGTGCATCAATATATTCATCAGTAAACTCGATGTATTCACCATCGATAATACCTGATGGACCACCTAAAAAACCGTAGAGTTTATTCTCACGATTAGCTTCCTTCAGAGCATCATAAAGACCGGCAATAACATTATGTCCGCCGGGTGCCTGTCCTCCGGAGAGGATTACACCAACGTTTCTCTGTTTTGAAGATACATCATTGCTGCCTTTTTCAAAAGTAACAATAGGCATACCAAAAGAATTTTTGAATAAAGCTTTGATATCAGCTTCATCTGCTACTGCACCCGTAGGTTCACCTTGTTTCATAGACAAGTTTTTTACACCGTTTGCCAGAACGCCAGGCAACTTCGGTTGATAGTTCAATCTCTCTTTTTGAAGAGAAGAAAGTTCTTTTGCCATTTTTTCCCTCTTTCTTAATTAAATTTAAACTAAATAGTCGTCAATATCATAACATCAACAAAACATGTTTTAAATACTTGATAAGAAGTTGTTTTTTATTTATAACTAAGTAGTAACATTATACATTTTAAAAGAGGAGCTTAAAAAATGGCTAAGAAAGTTGCAATTAACGGCTTTGGAAGAATCGGCCGTAACACACTGAGAGCAGCAGTAAAAGAAGGTATTTTCGATAAAATTGATTATGTTGCTATCAACGACCCCGGTTTGACACCTGCTCAAGCAGCATTTTTGTTCAAACATGACTCAGTTATGGGAAAATTTGACGGTCAAGTAGAAGCTTACGAAGAAGGTATTATCGTAAACGGTAAAAAAATTAAATTCTTTGCAGAAAAAGATCCTTCAAAACTTCCTTGGAAAGATCTTGGAGTTGAAGTTGTTGTAGAATCAACAGGTTTCTTCACTGATGCTACAAAAGCTAAAGCTCACATCGATGCAGGTGCTAAAAAAGTTATCATCTCTGCTCCTGCTACAAACGAAGATATAACAATTGTTTTGGGTGTAAACGATAATGCATATGACCCGGCTAAACACAATGTTATCTCTATGGCATCATGCACAACAAACTGCTTGGCTCCTGTAGCTAAAGTTATCAAAGAAAAATTCGGTATCGTTAAAGGTTTGATGACTACAGTTCACTCTTATACAGGCGACCAGAGAATTCTTGATGCAGGTCACAAAGACCAAAGAAGAGCTAGAGCAGGCGCTTTGAACATCGTTCCTACAAAAACAGGTGCTGCTAAGGCAGTTGCTCTTGTTATCCCTGAACTGAAAGGTAAATTGGACGGTTTCGCTATGCGTGTTCCTACTCCTGATGTTTCACTGGTTGATGTTGTATTCGAAACAGAAAAACCTGTTACTGTTGAAGCTGTTAATGCAGCATTGAAAGAAGGCGCTGACGGACATGTTCTTTGCTACTCAGAAGAACCGCTCGTATCTTCAGACTACATTGGTTCTTCTCAATCATCAACAGTTGACGCTCTCTTGACAAGAGTTATGGGCGATAACATGGTTAAAATTATTTCTTGGTACGATAACGAAATGGGTTATTCAACAAGATTGGCTGAAACAACAAAAATGGTTGCTGACAAACTATAATTTGTATTCAACCAAATAATTTTAAAACGGCTTTCAAGAAATTCTTGAAGCCGTTTTTTCTTATATATATTAGTAATCAAACAGTATTAATGAACTAAAACCTTCTGCATTTCATAAATCAATCGTAACCCCTCAAGGGTCAAATTATGATCAAGAATATCAAACCTATGGCTCATCCTCTCCACAACAATATCAGAATATCCGCCTGTCAAAATCAACATAGCAGGCTCACCGAGTTCATCTTCTATCCTGTCTACCATACCGTCAATCATTGCGGCATGCCCGCCGACAAGCCCAGATAAAATTGCATCAATAGTATTTTTCCCGATAGTCTTTGCCGGAGCCTCAATCTTTACCTTCGGCAAACGGGAAGTAAAATTGCTCAATGCCTTCGCACCAATACGTATCCCGGGAGCTATTACTCCTCCCAAAAATCTTCCGTCAGATAACACAACATCAAAAGTCGTCGCAGTCCCAAAATCAACAACTATCGAAGTCTTCTTATAAAGATGATACACTGCAGCCGCATTTGCTATTCTATCAGGTCCTGTTTCTTCAGGCTTATCCAAATCAAGAATAATCCCTGTTTTCGTTTTGTGAGTCAGATTTACAACAGGTATATACAAATATCGCTCAATAGCAGACTTAAACTTCTCCGTAAGCGATAAAACAACACTCGAGATAATCGCCCCGTCTAACTTACCATGAAGCCCGGCAAATTCTATAAAATTATATAAAACAACCCCGTATTCATCCTCTGAACGCTTGTCATCACTCGCAACTCTCCAGCTGTGCACAAGGTTTTTACCGTCATAAATTCCTATGGTAGTACTCGTATTTCCTATATCTGCCACAAATAACACGATTTATTCTCCTTAAAATTTTCTAACCCATATTAACATAAAGTTCTTTTAAATTCTTTCTCAAATTCTTTCAATTTATTCAAATCTAAACTACAATATTTATTATGAGAGAGAAATCAAAAAACTTAATACTCATTGACGGGCATGCCCTCGCCTATCGCTCGTTCTTCGCTCTCGAAAGAACAGGAATGAAAACCTCTGACGGCCAACCGACCTGGGCTGTATACGGTTTTTTCAAAGCTTTTTTCGACATACTCAAAAAACATCATCCCGATGCAATTGCCGTTTCTTTTGACTGCAGCAGGCACACATTCAGAACTGATGTATTCAAAGATTATAAAGCAAACAGGGAATCCATGCCTGACACCATGCGCTCCCAGATGGAATTTTTATTCGAAGGTCTTGAGGCTTTAGATATCCCTATCTACAAAAAAGAAAACTTCGAAGCCGACGACGTAATAGGGACTATCGCCACAAAAGCAAAAGAAGCAGGTCATCATGCCTTTATTCTTACCGGTGATAGGGACTCTTTCCAGCTTGTCGATAAGGAAGGATTTATCAAAATTCTTATCCCTTCTTCTTTCAACGGTCTTGAAGAATATGACACCGAAAAAGTATTCGGCAAAATGGAAGTCTACCCTGAACAAATTGTTGACTACAAAGCGCTTAGCGGCGATTCCTCTGACAATATTCCCGGAGTAAAAGGCATCGGGCATAAAACAGCTGTCAAACTCCTCGGAGAATACAAAACTCTCGAAAATATCTATCAAAATATAGATAAAATAACTCAAAAAGCCGTAAAACAAAAACTTATCGACGGCGAAGAAATTGCTAAAATGAGCAAATTCTTAGCGACAATAGACAAAAACGTCGATATAGATTTTGACTTTGAAAAAGCTTGTTTGACCATGCCAAAAGCTGAAAAAGTTGCTGATTTTTTCAAAAAACTCCAGTTCTACAGTTTTCTAAGGCAAATTGACTCCCTGCTCCTTCCCTTTGGAGAAACTCAAACCCCTTGCGAAGAACAGCCGTCGCTGGAAAATGCACAGGAAATAACACCTCAAAAAAGCCAGCTGTCACTATTTGGAGCAGCTACAACCGTACAAGAACCGGAAAGAGAAATAAAACCACTGCAGTCAAATCAAAATAAATTCAAGAAAATAATCTCGACAAAACAAGATTTCGATAATTTTTTTGAAGAGTTCAAAGACATAAACCTCTTCTCCCTTGATACGGAAACAACAGGACTTGACACACTCAGTGCAAACCTTGTAGGAATAGCCATTGCCTACGACAAAAACTTTGTCTTTGAAAACAACTCTTTCAAAATAACTGACGGAGAACCTGAAACAAAAAGTTTTTATATAGCAGTAGGTCACAAAGAAGATCAGGAACTCGAATTTGATTATGTTCTCGAAAAACTCAAACCTATCCTCGAATCACCTCAAAAAATAAAAATCCTGCAAAATGCCAAATATGAAGTAAACATCTTCCAACGCTGCAACATCAACCTCGACGGCATAAAAATGGATACCATGCTCGCAAGTTATGTCAAAAATCCGACGTTCAAACACGGACTGAAACAACAGGCACTCGCTCTTCTGAACTTTGAGATGCAGTCTTTTGAAGAGTTAACAGGTAAAGGGAAAAAAATGCAAACTGTTGACAACCTCCCAATCAAAGACGTCGGAAACTACGCCTGTGATGATGCATTTGCCACTCTTGAACTCGGAAAGTTTTATCACTTGAATCTCGATGAAAAACAAAAAAATCTTCATGACAAAATAGAACTGCCTCTTATGTTTGTGCTTGCCTATATGGAAAGAACAGGAGTACACATTGATACTGACTACCTTAAAGAGCTGTCTTATGAGCTTCAAAGCAATCTTGAAGTAATCGAAGCAAAAATTTATTCCGAAGCAGGTCAAATATTCAACATAAACTCCCCGAAACAGGTGGCTGAAATCCTGTTTGATAAAATGAACCTCCCCGGAAAAAAGAAAACCAAAACAGGATATTCAACAAGTGCGGACATCCTCGAAACTCTTGCAAAGGATTATGAAATAGCAAAACTAATGCTTGAGCAAAGACACCTTACAAAGCTCAAAACAACCTATATTGATGCCCTGCCTCAAATGGTTAACCCTGTAGACAACCGCATTCACACAAGCTTTAACCAGACAATCACGGCAACAGGACGTCTCTCGAGCAGCAACCCGAATCTGCAGAATATCCCAATAAGAACCCCTCTAGGAAATAGAATAAGGGCCTGTTTCACACCGGAAAATCCATCATCACTGATAATCTCAGCTGACTACTCCCAGATAGAACTCCGCCTGCTCGCTCATTTTTCAAAAGACGAACATCTTATCAGCGCCTTCAATAACGACATAGATATCCACACGGCAACAGCCTCAAAAGTCTTCGATGTCCCAGTCGATGAAGTGACAAAAGAAATGAGAAGGAAGGCAAAAGCCGTTAACTTTGGTATCGTCTACGGACAAAGCAGCTTCGGACTATCTGAAGCGCTCGGAATAACTCCCTTTGAAGCGAGAGAGTTTATAGATAAATACTTCGATACATATCCCAAGGTAAAACAGTTCATGGACTCGACAAAAGAGTTTGCTCATCAATACGGCTATGTAGAAACAATGTACGGGAGAAGAAGATACCTCGGAGAAGAACTTTCAAGCCGCAACCGTAACATAAGAGAATTTGCGGAGCGTGCGGCAATTAACACCCCGCTGCAAGGCAGCGCTGCTGACCTAATCAAACTGGCGATGATTGATGTTTATGATAAACTGAAAAATTCAAATTTACCTGCCAAAATGATACTTCAAGTGCATGATGAATTAGTTTTTGAAATAAGCAAAAATAAAAAAGATGAGTTAATAGAATTGGTAAAAAAATCCATGGAATTGAACCAACCACTGGATGTACCATTGGTAGTAGATTTCCAACAAGGTTCAAGTTGGATGGAAACGGACGAAGAGCCGATTGTGGTGTAGCCTATGAAAAAAATAATTTTATCACTGTTTCTTCTTGCAAGCTGTCCTATGATAAGCATGGCAGACTACGGGATGATAAAACTGCCCGCTGAAGAAATAATCAAACAAAATAACCCGACAACACTGCCTCAAACATCTGCACAAACAACAATCAAAACGGCATCAGCAACAACCGTTCCTCAACAGGCACAGACTGCTCCAGCACTCCCGCAGCCAAGTGCAATTATGGCAAAACTTACAGGCTCATTTGATGATGCGCTGCCTCAGGTTATAAACCTGCTCAGTCAAAAAGATTTCAAAATTCTTTCATATGATACTCAAAAAGGTTTTATTATCGCCCAAAATAATCTCACAGGTGACAGAATTTTCTCTGTGCTCGGTACATACAACAATCAATGCTTCGTAAAAATCAGCTGCCTGTCCTCATCATGCTCTTCTATGAGCAAGTTTGGCAATATGTAAACTTTTCTTAAAAAGAACAATAACTTCAGCAATTACCGGTAAAAAAAATACTTCATGTATATAGTTATCAGTAATTTTATGGAGTTAATATGTCTTTTGAACACATGGCAATAGGAGGAGCCTGGCCGCAAGATAACAGAAACCCATTTCCATTTACAACAAGACCGCCCGAAAGTAAAAAAATAGATTCTGATGATGGTATTTTTAGAAAAGTTAGTTCGGAAGAAAATGTCAACCATAAAGGGCTATGGAACGGACAACAGGTCAGACAAAACGAAGAAATACCCCAAAACGCATATGCCAAGTTCGCCCAAGGCAGTCTTGCGGACTTTGATGTAAGCAACTGCAATCCGTTCAAACCAGAGACAAGAACAGCCGAACAAGGTCAAGAACTTTATTATTTTGGATAGAAAAATTTTAAATTCTTGAGAAAGAAGCCAAAGTTATTTGGCTTCTTTTTGACGTTTATTTTAAAATAATTCTATGAACGAACTCGATATCATCAACATAATCAAAAATACTCTCTCAAACAACTCGTTGATTGGTGATGACACGGCATGCCTGAATGACCTCGGCATAACCGTCACTCAAGATTCACTCATCGAGGATATACACTTTAGGACATCAACAATCTCACCGTTTCATATCGGGAAAAAATCAGTAGCAGTAAACCTGAGTGATATAGCAGCCTCAGGCGCACAGGCAAAATATTTGATGATTTCTTTATCCCTTCCTCAGAACATACAAGAAAATTTCGTCAAAGAATTCTATCAAGGCGTAGACTCAATGTGCCAGGAGTTTAACCTCTCCGTCGCAGGAGGAGATATCACAGGCTCTGATAAAATTTCAATAAGCATCTGCGCAATAGGTATAAACAACGGAATAACACCCGCAAAACGGTCAAATGCAAAACAAGGAGATATCATCTTCACAACAGGAGTACATGGTTCAAGTTTTGCAGGCTTTCTGGCTCTTGAAAATAAAATATCCGTCCCTCAAAAGCTCATTAATGCACATATCTCACCTGTTCCGCTTCTTGAAACAGGACGAAAAATCGTATCAAACATAAAAAATGCCTGCTTAATGGACTCAAGCGACGGACTTGGGGATGCTCTCTTCAAAATATCATCATCAAGCAATCTGACGGCAAATGTTGATATGTCACTGGTACCTTTTGATGAAGAAATGAAAAAATTTGCTCAAACACTCAACCAAAATTACAAAAATTGGATTCTTTTCGGTGCCGAAGACTACCAGCTTGTAGGCACAGCCGATGAAAAATCTTTCGAAAACCTGCAAAAACAAGGACTTCATCTCTCTCAAATAGGATATATGACAGAGAAAAAAGAACACTATGTCTGCATAAAAGACAATAACACCTTCCTCACTCTCGATGAAGAAGATATCAAAAACAGATGTTTCAACCACTTTGAAGAAAGAGAAAATACATGAAAATTGCAGCAATTATACCCTCAGGCGGAAGCTCAAGCCGCTTTGGAAAAAACAAACTCTTTGAAAAAATCAACGGAAAAACAGTCATCGAAAAAACCATTGAAATATTTGAGAATAACCCCCAAATATCAGAAATAATCATTCCTGCCTCAAATAACTCAATCGACGGAATTAACTCTATAATTAAACAACGTTCATTTTTAAAGTCAAAGACAGTCAATGGAGGAAATTCACGTCAAGAGTCTGTTTACAACGGTTTACAGGCATGCCGGGATTGTGACTATGTTTTGATACATGACGGTGCACGTGCCCTTGTCACTCAATTAATTGTAAATAATACAATAAACGAAGTCCAAAAAAGGCATGCCGTAGTTGCCGCCATGCCGGTCAAGGACACCATCAAAAAAGCGGATAATGAAGGAAAAATAACGGAAACTCCAAACCGTAAATACCTCTATCAGATACAAACACCGCAGGCTTTCAGATTTGAAGACATCAAAAAAGCTCATGAATTATTCAAAGGAGAGAACGCAACAGATGATTCTTATCTGATAGAAAAAATGGGAATCAATGTGTATATTGTTAAGGGATGTTACAAAAACATAAAAATTACAACCCCTGAAGATATAGAATTAGCAAGCATTTTAGCAAAAGAGTAAACATTAAAAATAAATAAGTGTATTTTTTACATTTGAAACTCTTTTCTTTTTCAAAAAAAATACTATAATGATAGTATAAAGCTAAGTAAGTGAGACCTCTAACTCTCTATTTTGGACTTAAAACCTCTAACCCCTTGGAGGTTTTTTTATTGCAAAAAAATAAAAAAAAGCGGCAGACTTCTGCCGCATCTATCCAATAAATAGGTGAATGGGTAACTAGCACTTTTCTTTTTAAATAATATTTTCTCTTATAGCCTTAACGGCTGCCTGCACTCTGTCATCTACACACAACTTTTGCAATATGCTGCAGACATGAGCTTTAGCAGTATGAACACTTACTATCAAGTCCTTTGCAATCTCTGTATTGCTCTTTCCTTTCACAAGCAATCTCAAAACTTCGAGTTCCCTCTCTGTCAGCTGAGCTCTTGCATCATGTACATCAGATGAATTTAAAACTTTTGTAGACTCAGGTCTTGGGAATAAGTTCAGCGCATATCTGGAAATTGCAGGGTCAAACCAAGCAGCTCCGCCGCCTACCGAGGTCAGAACATTCACAAGGTTTATCGGCTCTATATCCTTAAGACAATAAGCATGAGCCCCTGACCCCATTGAAGCAAGCACCTCTTCTTCTCTTTCATGAGATGTGAGGATAATAATTTTTATATCATTTGAAAATTCTCTTATTTTCTGAGTTGCTTCTATTCCGTTCATGCCTGGCAAACCCAAATCCATCAAAACAACATCAGGCTTTAGCTCTTTTATCAACTCGAGTCCTTCTTCAGCAGTTTCTGATTCGCCTACAACGTTAATTCCTTCAAATTCGTTCAACGCAGAACGTAAACCTACTCTTGTCAGTTTATAATCTTCGACAATAAAAATGTTTAGCGGTTTAGTTTTTGTGACAGCTGTCATTCTCTACCTTCCTAATATATCTCTATCTTTATACAATAAATTATAATCACTGATTTTATATAAGTGAAATAACTTATTTATAATATTATTTAAAATACTATTTTTATAAAATTAACCACTTAGGCTATCTTTTTTAAAACAATAACTGTTTTAAAAATCCATAAAACAAAGTTTATACCCTTGGATATGAACCAATACATCGATAAAAGGTAATAAAAGGTTTTATCTCACAAAGAACCTGCCGAAATTTTTCATCCGAACAATGTATATCACAATCAACAAAAAAGATATAAGGTCCGTATTCCTTCAAGTCCCTCTTCGAAGGTCTGGAATCAATATATGACAAATTGACATTTTCTTTTCTAAACACATCCAATATTCTGACAAGCGCCCCAGGTTTGTTATCTGTCGAAAATACAATCGATGTTTTATCCCTTCCCGTTGGCTGCACCAAATTTCTAGACAAATAAACAAATCTCGTTTTATTATCATCTTCATCATTTATATTAGATTTCAACACAGGTATACCATAAAACTCAGCAGCCTTTGCATTCCCTATTGCAGCAAAAGTTCCGTCTTTTTCAATAAGAGATACAACAGCATCAGATGTGCTCGGAGCATTCATTACCTTTATGCCGTCGCCGAAAGTTTTCAGAATAAAACCCCGGCACTGTGCTATTGCCTGAGGATGGGAGATAATTGTTTTTATTGCAGAAATATCTTTTGCTTTTGATATCAAACAATGATGTATGGGAAACACCATCTCTTTTGAAATAACAACACTCTTATCTTTTGTCCTGATTACATTATCAAGAGTTTCTCGAACAACACCTTCTATAGAATTTTCTATCGGAACAATTGCCGTTAAATCAGAATTTTGGTCAATTTCCTGTATAATACTCTTTATGGTTCCGCAAGGAATCAATTTTGCATCATCTATCTTTTCTGTTTTGATAAATTCCTCTGCAGCCATATGAGAATTTGTTCCAACAGGACCTAAATATAGAATATTTTGCAAAATTTTCCCTCTTTTTTACTATCAGAATTATTCTATTATAAAAATATTTGGATATGTACTACTACTTTGCTAAGATTATATAAAAGAGGAGGTCGCTGAAAAATGCTTGAACAAAACCATGACTACAAAATAAAAAATCTTATATCTGACAAAACACGTGATAACAAAAATATGAAACGATTCTACCTGCGCAGTTTATCAACGGGAGAAGAATATAAATGCGTTATATGGGAAGATATGATTGCCTCTCTTGAAGATAATGTTATAAAAAACGGTAATATCATCAATGTAATCAGTTTTGTATTCAAAGAAAATTTCAACACCTATACCATCACCAAACTTAAACTCGTCAAAGAATCACCTGTAGGACTTCCTCCTCAAACGAGAGATAAACTGTATGAACGTCTAATCTCAACAACAAACTCCTTCAAAAACGAAAAACTCAAAACAGCAATTCTCGAAGAACTCTCAAAAAACGAAAAACTCCTGAAAATATCTTCAGCAGCGGAAAGAATGCACCACAACTACGTAGGAGGACTTCTTCTTCATATAAACGAATGCCTCGATATTTCTCAAAAACTTTTTGAAATAACTTATCAAAAAATTGACAGAGAACTTGTTCTTGCTGCCTGTATAACCCATGACCTCGGAAAGATGTTCGAATACGAAGTAGACGAGGAAACAGGAGATATTCAAAGAAACGAAAAGTTTGACCAAAGCTGGCTTAGCCATATTTACTACGGTTTCAGCTGGGCAAACAACAACGGGTTCGACAAACTTGCCCACATCATTGCTTCTCACCACGGAAGAATCGACTGGGGGGCTATTGTAGAACCAAAAACCATAGAAGCAAGACTTTTCCATCATATCGATGACATCTCAGCACATCTCGGACGCCTCGGCGTTGACGAAATTGATAGTTTAAATGTTTAGAATAGTTTTCAAAAAATAGCCTTTTCTTACCACTACTTTTGCACATCAAAAAAAAACAGAAATTGCTTTAAACTTTAAAAGTAAGCTTGTTTTTTGTCATGCAACTGGAGCTAAGAAAATGTTAACCGAAAACTACAGAAGTACACCTCCGAATACTTTCGAATTCAAGAACATATCAAAAGATCTCGTTTTTTGGTTCGAATCAATTGTGTACGAAAATAACTGCAGAATAGAAAAAAAAGAATGGAAAAGTAAATATAACAGCTATGTGGTATATGACTATGAACCTTTTTGCTCTGACGGCTTTGAAATAAATATCACTGTCTCAGGCAACAATTTCCAATACATAGACTTCATCAAATACCTCTATGACAACAAAATTAAAACCCTAGAATATCTTCAAAAATGTCTAAATTAAATATTTATTACAATTTTTTGGTAAAGTATTAAAAATTTTCTTTCAGGAATATTTAATTATTTTGGAAGGAAAAATATATATACCAAAAAATTAACTGTGCCTATATCTGCAAACAAAATAATAACAAATATCGTAAATAACAAAAACATACAAAAGACCGCAACGGCTCTTACAACCGGTGCGGCGCTTATGCCTGTCGTAATACTCGAAGGCTCCGTCCTGACAGGAAGAACCTACCAAGCATACAAACGGGGAGGAGCACTCGAGGCAAAAGAACGGGCAACAGAAGAATCCATCAGCTCTATAGGCTGGTTATGGGGCATCCCTGCTCTCAACAAAGGAACTGATTTTCTCATAAATAAAGTCTTTAAAGTCAAAAACTTTCAGTTTGATATGGGGAAAGACAACATAAGATACCCTATGCAGGACGCAATAGGACACCTTCCCCAAAAACAAAAAAATAAACTCATGGGGCTGAAACTCGGAAAAATTCTCGCAAGCTCGTTTGCTACAGTGTATTTTATGGGCATGGTTCTTCCGAAAATTGTCCAAAACCAGACTCAAAAAAGAATAGATAAGGCAAAACAAAACCCTCCCACTCTTACCTCTCAAAACCGTCTTCCAAAAAAGGACTCACAAATGTTCAAAGCCCACAGACCTCAGTCCATGGAAGAATTTCTTAATGAAACAAAACAAAACAACAGCCGGAATGTTTCTTTCAAAGGCTTTGACAGCATAGCAAACACTATCTTATACAACATGGAAAATAACCACATTGTAAATCTGCTTACCGTAGACGCAGGACTGTTTGCAGGCAGAGTATATAATGCACCTAATAAATATGAAAAAATTGAACGTATATTTAGAGACTTATCCTCAAGCTTTTTCTATGTTGGGTCAACTCCTCTTATAGTTGCACTGTTAAATAAAATAGACCCGCTGCAGGGCAAAAATTCAAAACTGGATCCGACCACAGTCGACAGCCTCACAAATCTCATAAAAAATCCCGTAAACAAAAAAGTTCTGGATTGGAGAAATATGGATGAAATTCCTCTCGAAGAATTTCAAAAAGGTCTTTTTGGTTCATATCTTACGGATGAACAACTGGTCAAACAGGCCGCAAAACTGGAAGAAAACGGAATTATTACACTCAAACATCTGTCGCAATTCATTGACGACAACATAACAGACAAAACTACAGCCCAAACAATAAAAGAAAATGCTGAAAAACTTGCAAAACTACAGCCACAAAAAGCAAATGAGAGTATCCTGACTCCATCACAAATTAAAAGTGTATTCAAAAACGGATTGCTCAATGACGGAGATACAATTAACAATCTCATTAACACAGCAACCGGAGGAAGAGCTCTTAACCATTCAAAATTCATATCTCAAAAGAAAATTGACGCAACAAGAAAACAAATTTTTGACTACTGCGAAAGTATAATCGAACAAGCAAAAAAAGAAAATCTCAAAAATATCACGCCTGATTTTCTTCAAAAAATGAAAAACCGAAATTTCATCACAAAAGTAGGTTTCTGGGGAATAGGAATGGTCATATCAGCTGCTTTCCTCTCAACAATTATTCCCAAAACCCAATATTTCATAACAGAAAAACTCACAGGCAAAAAAGGCTTTGTTCGTCTGATTGATGAACCGAAAAACAAAGACAAAGAATCAAATCAAAAACTCTCAACAAATGCCTGAATAAATATATAATATCAATTTGTAAAAATGATATATTTATATTTGCATTCATTTCATCAAATACAATAAAATAATAATATAATCCATATTTATATTATTCATCGCCGAAGCGCCAAAACAACAAAACGCTTCGGTTTTTATTATTTTAAATAAGAATCCAAAAAACCGCCTATAGCAAGTTTGACATGAGAATAATTCAGCCCGCCCTGCATATAAGCAACATAAGGAGCTCTAAGAGGACCATCTGCAGACAACTCAATTGTCGAGCCTTCAATAAAACTTCCGCCCGCCATAATCAACTTGTCATCATACCCGGGAACTTCATCAGGTATCGGCGTCAAATAAGAGTCAACAGGACTATACGACTGCAGAGTTTTGCAAAACTCAATCAACGGCTCAGGTGAACCAAACTCAATTGTCTGGATTATATCTGTCCTCTTCTCATCTACGAGAGGAGATGTCTTGAACCCTATCATCTCAAGAACTTCAGCAGCTAGCAAAGCACCCTTTACAGCCTCAGCAACAATCGCAGGCGCCATAAAAATACCCTGCAAAATCAAACGTGACTGATTCAACATAGCTCCGCCTTTTGACCCTATACCGGGAGCAGTCAGCCTCATTGCCGCCATATCAACAAATTCTTCTTTTCCGGCGATATACCCGCCTGTTTCAACAATACCGCCGCCGGGGTTTTTAATGAGCGAACCGGCAAGAATATCAGCACCAACATCAGTAGGCTCCAATTCTTCGACAAACTCTCCGTAGCAGTTATCTACAAAACAAATACAATCAGGATTTTTTGCTTTTACCCTCTTCACTATTTCTGCAATCATCTCAACAGTAAGAGGTTTTCGAAGGCTATACCCCCTCGAACGTTGTATCAAAGCAACTTTTGAATCTTTTGTAATATAATCTTCAATCGCCTCCAAATCAACATCCATTCCGTCTTTAAGAGGAATTTCCTTGTATTTCACACCATGCCCGATTAAGGAAGCCCTTATATTCCCTCTTTTCCCGATGACCTCCTCCATCGTGTCATAAGGTGCACCTGCGATGCTCACGAGTTCCTCTCCATAGCGCAAATTACCAAACAAAACACATGCAAGAGTGTGAGTGCCTGATACAAAATGGTTTCTGACAATAGCTTTTTCGGCATGGAAAACTTTCGCAAAAATATTATCAATCGCCTCACGCCCTAAATCATCATGCCCGTATCCGCTGACAGAATAAAAATGCTCTTCGCCTATTTTTACTTCTTGAAAGGCTTTCAGCACTTTTTCCTGATTGACGAACGCAATATGCGCCGCTCTCTCAAATTGTTTTGTTAACTTATTTTCAGCTTGTTTAATTATTTCAAATGACTTCTCTTTCATAGCTTCCGCCCCGTATTCAATCTACTCTTTATTAAATCATAAAATTTTTAGGATGACATTGGTAAAACTTTTTTTTAAAATAATATTGTAAATAAACTACACCAATGGAGCATATGAGAGTGAGTATAATAGAAAAAACAGCAAAAGAGCAAACACAGGCACTTTTGAATAAAGAAATCTCAGCAAAAGAATTGCTTGATGAAACATATAAAAGAATCGAACAGGTAGAACCGAAAGTACAATCTTATAACTGCCTGACAAAAGATCTTGCCTACGAAACAGCAAAAAAAGTTGATGAAAAAATTTCAAAAGGAGAACAGCTCCCGACTCTCGCAGGTATTCCGCTTGCTCTTAAAGATAATATGGTCATAAAAGACTACCCGACAACAGCAAGCAGTAAAATTCTCGAAAACTTCGTATCTCCTTATGATGCAACTGTTGTAAAAAAACTGAAAGCAAACCTCATCCCTATCGTCGGTAAAGCAAATATGGACGAATTTGCAATGGGCAGCTCGACAGAAAACAGCGCAACTAAAGTAACAAAAAACCCGTGGGACTTGAATAAAGTTCCCGGTGGCAGCTCAGGAGGCTCCGCTTCATCGGTAAGCGCTCTTGAAGCAACCGTTTCTCTAGGCTCAGATACCGGCGGAAGTATCAGACTTCCGGCAAGTTTCTGCGGCATTGTCGGATTAAAACCAACTTATGGCAAAGTATCACGATATGGACTTATGGCTTTTGCAAGCAGTTTGGATCAAATAGGTCCGATGGGACGTTCTGTCGAAGATGTGGCGGCTCTCTTAGAAGTAATTTGCGGATACGATAAAATGGACTCTACATCTATCAACCTCGAAGTTCCGAAATACACACAGGCCCTCGGTAAAGATATCAAAGGAACAAAAATCGGCATCATCAAAGAGCTTATGGGAGAAGGAGTCCAGCCTGAAGTTCAGGAAAGCATCTCAAATGCCCTCAAAGAATACGAAAAAATGGGCGCTGAAATAATCGAAATTTCTATCCCGCATGTTAAATATACAATCGGAACCTACTACATCATCGCAACAGCGGAAGCAAGCTCGAACCTTGCACGCTACGACGGCGTAAGATACGGTTACCGCCACAAAGATGCCAAAAGCCTCATCGAAATGTATATGAAAACAAGAGCAGAAGGTTTCGGAGATGAAGTAAAAAGACGTATAATGCTCGGAACTTATGCCCTCAGCTCGGGTTACTATGATGCTTACTACAAAAAAGCACAGCAAATCAGAACTCTTATCAAAGAGGATTTTGATAAAGCATTTGAAAAAGTCGACTTCATGATTTCTCCGACATGCCCGACTACCGCATTTGAACTGAATTCAAAAACAGCAGACCCGCTTAGCATGTATCTGATGGACATCTGTACAATCACTGCAAACATGGCAGGTGTACCCGCAATGAGCTTGCCTTGCGGATTTGATAAACAAAATATGCCGATAGGGCTTCAAATAGTCGGTCCTGTCTTATCGGAAGAAAAAATGCTCAACCTTGCTTACAACTTTGAGCAGGCAGTTAATATACACAAACAGCCGCAACTGGTATGAACATAAGCGAATTTGACTATAATCTTCCGGAAGAATTGATTGCACAGTTCCCGACTCAAAAACGGGAACTGTCCCGTATGCTTGTCCTTGACAGACAATCAGACAAAATTGAACATAAACACTTCTACGATATAGTCGATTTTCTTTCCGAAGACGATGTTCTGATACTCAACAACACAAAAGTTATACCGGCTCGTCTTCTTGGCGAGAAAGATACAGGAGCCAAAATAGAAGTTTTCCTGCTCAAAAATACTGACGGCAAAAAATGGGAAGCACTCATAAAACCATCAAAACGGGTTAAAAACGAAACCATCATAAAATTCAGCGAAGAGCTGAAAGCAGAAATTATTGAACGAATTCCTAATGATAAATGGATGGTCGAGCTTGTCTATGACGGCGACTTCTATTCAATCCTCGACAGAGTCGGAAACATCCCTCTTCCGCCTTATATCGAAAGAAAACTGAGTGATGAGCAAATAAAGCACCTCGACTATGAAAGATATCAAACTGTTTATGCAAAAAACAGAGGATCTGTTGCAGCACCAACGGCAGGGCTGCATTTTTCAACGGAGATTCTTGGAAAACTTGAAAACAAAGGAGTAAAAATAGGTTATATAACACTGAATGTAGGACTTGGCACATTCAGACCGGTAAAATGCGAAAACATCCTCGACCACAAAATGGACTCAGAAACCTATGAAATCACGCAGGAAACAGCCGACTTGATAAACAATGCAAAAGCCATGGGAAAAAATATCGTCGCAGTCGGGACAACAACTGTCAGAACTCTTGAGAGCGCATATCAAAAATACGGCGAAATAAAAGCCTGCCATGACTCAAGTGAAATGTTCATCTACCCCGGGTATGAATTCAAAGTCATCGATAAACTAATCACAAATTTCCACCTGCCAAAATCAACGCTTTTGATGCTTGTATCAGCTCTTGCTGGCAGGGATAAAATTTTTAAAGCTTACAAACAGGCAATTGAGATGAAATACAGATTTTACAGCTACGGAGATTGCATGTTCATAAAATGACATACCACCGTCATTCTGAGGGAACGCAGTGACCGAAGAATCTTTTTGTAGTTGTTGAAAGAAATATTTCACCTGCACTCTATATGACGGAGAGAGGCATTCTAAGGCAAAAATCATCTAACAGATTACGAAATCGGAATTTTTTTGTTGAAACTCTGTGGAGCACAGCGACTTTCAGAGTTTCAGGAGAAAAATTCCAGATTTCGTTTTGGCTGCGCTTTTTCTTTCTTTTGTTCGTTTCTTTCTTTTTGGTCGCAACAAAAAGAAAGAAATGAACAAAACCTCATCAAGATTTGTCCTCTAAAAAGACAGCTCTATATGACATTAATCCAAAAGACTCTTCGCTGTGCTCAGAGTAACGTATAAATAAAGACTATTTCTCTTTTTTCTCCAAAAGAAGGTTATACCCGAGCACTTCACAGATAGCTTGCAGTTCCTCTAATTTTAAATTATTTTTTAAAATTTTATGATAAAAATTACTTGAAGAATATTCTTTAGAAAACTTCTCACACAAAAGCTCTGACAACTTCTTTTGAGTTATACCTGCTCTTGCCGTTAATAATTTTATTATTTCTTTGTTTGACCAATTATTTATTTCCATTTCTTAAATATATTATATATTGACAAATTTTCGATATATTTATAATATACATGAATAATAATTCATTTTTTTGTTATTATATTCATAAATAATTAAGAGGTACACATGGAAGAAAAAATAGAACAACTCTACTACATCAGGTCAGAGATGATGAGATTGCTCAATCAGCTAAAGCTTCTGACGAACTATATCTCTGATGAAACAAATATAGCAAACACCCAAACTCTCGGTCATCTTTCAAACAACATTGCAAACAAAGTATCAAAACTAAACGAACAAATAGGCAGAATCTTCAAAATATAAAAAAGCCCCTTCTTTGGGGCTTTTTGTTTTTTATTCTCTCAATGAAGAAAAAACTAATTTTCTTCTCTCTGGCGCATAGTCGGGAATGCAATGACATCCCTGATAGTCGGAGAGTCAGTCAAAAGCATTACAAGACGGTCAATTCCGATTCCCATACCGCCGCATGGAGCAAGTCCGTATTCAAGAGCGGTGATATAATCTTCATCTATTCCGCAGGCTTCTTCATCTCCCATTGCTTTTGCGCGTGCCTGAGCTTCAAATCTTCCTCTCTGGTCAATCGGATCAGTCAGCTCGGAGAAAGCATTTGAAACTTCCCAACCGTTGATTCTCGTCTCAAAACGTTCAACGAGTCTCGGGTTATCTCTGTGAATTTTTGCAAGCGGAGAGATTTCTCTTGGATAATCCATGATATGTACAGGCTGGATAAGATGCGGTTCGACTTTTGCTTCAAAAATCTTGTCAAGGACCTTACCCCAGTTGTCATTTTCTTCTGTTTCTATTCCGAGTTTTTTTGCTTCCTCTGCAATCTCGTTCATATCATACATCTCTGAGAAATCAACACCTGTAAACTTCTTGATAGCACCGAGCATGGTCATCCTATCCCATGGAGGAGTCAGGTCAATTTCTTTGCCCTGGAATGTAATCTTCATTGTTCCGAGAACTTTCATGGCTGCTTCGCTAATCATATTTTCTTCAAGAACCATCATCTCATTGTAGTCAACATAAGCCTGGTATAACTCGAGCATTGTAAACTCAGGATTGTGTCTTGTATCAATACCTTCGTTTCTGAAGTTTCTGTTGAGTTCAAAAATCTTTTCGCTGACACCGCCGACCATAAGCCTTTTCAGATGCAGCTCGGGAGCTATTCTCAAGAACATCGGCATGCTAAGAGCATTGTGATAAGTTTCAAACGGTCTTGCAGAAGCTCCGCCTGACATAGTTTGCAGCATCGGAGTTTCTACTTCAAGGAAGCCCTGGTTAGTAAGATAGTTTCTGATAAACTGAATTATCTCGCTTCTTTTTCTGAAAGTATCTCTTGTATCTTTGTTGACAATCATATCAAGATATCTCTGGCGGTATCTTGTTTCGACATCAGTCAATCCATGGAATTTTTCAGGAAGAGGGAGCAATGATTTTGACAAAAATTTGAAATCATGAGCTTTTATGCTCAACTCTCCTCTCGGAGTTCTTCTGATTGTGCCATGGACGCCTATGATATCTCCTACATCAAGAAGTTTCAAATTTTTAATCTGCTCTTCATCCATAAATTCTTTATGGCAGAAAATCTGAATTTTACCCGAGCTATCGAGCAAATCGATAAACATCCCTGTATTTCTCATTGCCATAATACGACCGGCTACTGAATAGTGGTCATCTGTTTCGACACCTGCTTCGAGGTCTTTGTATTTCTCCTGTAGTTCGGCTGCTGATGCTGTACGGTCAAAAGAATAAGGATAAGGATTTATTCCCTTGTCAGCCAAATCAGTGAGTTTTTGCAATCTTGTATTTCTTATATTTTCTTGAGCCGATTGCGGCTGTGTCTTTTGTTGAGTCACGTCTAAAAATCCTCTTTTTACATACTCTTGATAAATTTTATCATCAACAAAATAAAATTTAAATTCGATTGCTTTTTAAAAATTATAAAGTATAAAGTTTTGTAAATTTATGACTTTAAAATCTAAAGTTATCCATGAAAATTCCGATAAAAAAAGTATAGAGAAAATAAGTCGTCAAAAAAGGAGAAGATAAATGGATAACTATTTTAACAACATCTCTAACCACAATATTACAGATCGTATGCAGTATTTAAAGCAACAAAAAGCCCCAGAAAAAGAAGTTGAGCAGGCTCCTCAACAAGCAGCACCTCAACTGCAGCCAAAATCAGGAGATGAAATTCTGAATGGTCTTGCAAATGCCGGAAATATGAACTTCATTGTTTCTCAAATCCAGACAAAACCTGATTTTTCAGTAGGTCTTGAAGAAAGAATCGCAGGATTTATGAACTCCTTCGAAGAATCAATTACGACCTTTCTTTCTGAGATGGACAAAGAATTAGGAGATATTCCCGAATATCAAAATATGTCAGATGAAGGAAAACTGACAGTGGCAGCTGAGATGTTCAACCAGGCATTCATGCCGGATGCAGCAGGTGAAATCTAAAAAATTAACTCCAACAACGTTATAATATCTTCTCTTGTTTAAAAACTTTAATCCAGGCCGTTCAGGCCTCTTTTTTTTAGGTAATCTCTGACATGGTTGAGAGATGACTGCACAATTCTGGTAATTCTTGATGAAGACAAGCCTACCTGCATAGCGATTTCTTTTACCTGCATATTTCTATAGAAACGATATTCCACAATAGTTCTTTCTTTTGGAGAAAGAGATGCGATAGCTTCCCTTATCACACGACCGAGTTCAGAGATTTCAAGTTTTTCATCAGGCAGAATGGATGTATCTTTGACAAAGTCAAACGGCGAGTCGTTGTCTGACGCTGCTTCTGCAAGTCCGTCTATTGAGAGGATTGTTTCATAGACTGCTTCTCTGACTTTATCAGGAGCAAGGTTGATACCATTTTCCCCCGAGTCTTCTTTGTTTTCATCATCTTTGACGGAGTGTTTGAGAGAATACCATTTGTAGCGATTTCTCAGTTCGTTTCTGATTGCCCATCTAACAGCAGTTGCAATATAAGAATTGTTGTACTTATCAAGCTGTTCTTGTGTTTTATCTTTTATCAAAGTTTGTACGGCAATCAGTCCTATGCTGACCAGTTCTTCGTATTCTATCATATGAGAAGGAATACGGCGCTGTTCAACCTTAGCGACTTTTTCGATTACCTCTATATATTCTTTAATTTTTAAATTATTCTCAGCCATCTATTTTTTATACTTTATTCTTCTTATCTTATTTTATTCAAATTTTGCTTTTTTCGCAAATCATACACAAAGAGTAAAATTTCTGCAACAGCTTTATAAAGCTGAGGAGGTACTTCGGCATCAACTTCAACAAGTCTGAATAAAGCTCTTGCGACAGGAGGATTTTCTATAACCGGAATAGAGTGTTTTTTTGCTATTTCAATAATCTGTTTGGCAAAAAGCTCTGTACCTTTTGCCAAAAGCTTAGGAGCCTGCATGGTTTCTTTGTCGTATTTGATTGCAACCGCAACATGGGTAGGGTTTGTGACGACAAAGTCGGCATCAGGCACTGCATCCCGCATGCTTTGCTGGAGCATTTGCTGGCGTCGTTGCCTCAAGGCAGCTTTCACATGAGGATCACCTTCAGAGTTTTTATATTCATCTTTCACTTCTTTGAAAGACATCTTCTGATCCTGCATAAATTTCCATCTTGTAACGCCGTAGTCAGCAGCAGCAATAACAAGAAATATAATTCCCGCTTTCATGACAAAATCTGATACAAGACTGCCGAATTCGTAAAGAACGGAGAAATTGTTCTCTCTTGCAACAAGTGACAAAATAGCAGGCAGATGGTCTTTATAGACGAGATATCCGACATACCCCAGAACAGCAACTTTCACAATATTTTTTACAAGTTCGAAAAGAGTTTTAACTGACACAAGATTCTTGAAATAACTCGTAGGATTAAACTTATCAAGCTTCGGAATAAGAGGTGTGGTTGTGAATAGAGGTCCTACCTGGATTAAATCTCCGACAATTGCAATAAACGCAGCCAAAATCAATATCGGAGCAATAATAAACATCATGGGAACAATTGTTATAGTAAATAAATAAGGCATCCCGACTTCTTCCAGATGAATATTAGGAATTTGTTCATACAAAAGGACAAAAAGCCTCGATACCTGATCCCACAAAATAGGCGCTATTTTGAAGATAACAAGAAACATAACAAGTAAAGATATCGCCATGGAAAAATCTTTACTCTTAACTATCTGACCCTGTTTTCTCGCACGTTCGAGTTTCTGCTGCGAAGCCTCAAACTGCTTATCTTCATCACCCATCTTGTATCCCTTTGTTTCTATATAATTATATTTTAAATTTTTGTTAATATTTGTAAAACTTGGAAGAGAGAGTTATTCAATTTGTTTCTTTTGAAGATTTTAAACAGATGAAAATATTAAAGATATACTGAACAAACAAATAGACACATATCTCTAAGCACTTTTTTATGTACAAAGTGCTTTTTTTATATTTTAATTCTGTATTGAGCATAATCATCATTTTGTTTTTATGAAAGAAATAGCACTAATAATAGACTCCCTTGATAAATCTTTTTCAGAAGAAGGCATAAAAGGCGGCGGAAACAAAGTTTCTCGCCATTTGGTTCTGGAGTGGGCAAAAAATCCAGAGATAAATCTTGATGTTTACTCAAGCAAATCATCCGTAAATAATCTTGATGGAGTCAGGGAAATTATTAATTCGGACTGGCATCTTTATGGAGAAGGAGAACAATTTTTCTCTCAACTAAAAGAGTTGTTAAACGGCAAAAATTATGATGCTGTTATATTCAATGATATTTTTGCAGAAGAAGGGCACCTGATTCTAAACTGCAATTCCCTTCCTTATAGATATAGCAACTGTAAAAATTTTCTCTTATCAATTATATTGAAATTTTTAAAAAGAAAAAAAATAGCTGTCCAAAAAAGATTTCTTCAAAATAAAAACAGAAAATTTTTTGCAGTATCAAATATTGTAAAAGAAGATTATGCAAAGAATTTCGGCATACCTTACGAAAACATTTTCACGGCTTACCCGGGAATTGAAATGCCTATGCAAGATTATCAAAAGAAAAAAAACTCCGTCTTCACCTTCGGCATTGTTAACAGCGGTGGTTATAACAAGGGAATATATACCCTCATAAGTTCTTTAAAACTATTAAAAAGAACCAAAATTCCATTTAAACTAAAATTGATTTATCCGAAGTATAATAATGATTCTTTTTTCAAATTTTATCTAAAATTAAACCGGCTTGAAGATGAAGTTGAAATTTTAGAATTCCAAAAAAATATGACAGACTTCTACAACTCAATAGATTGCCTTTTATTACCATCATTTTCTGAAGCCTTCGGGCTTGTTGTTCTTGAGGCGGCAAGTTTTTCGACACCATCAATTGTCAGTTCGACATCAGGGGTATCAGAGATAATCTTAGATAAAAAAAACGGCTTCCTGTTCTCTATGAAGAATAATCGTAAAAAAAATCTGTTCAAAAAAATGAAAGAAGTCATCAACCTGAAAAAAGAAAAACCTGATGAATTTGAAAAAGTTCAAAAAAATGCCCATGAAACAGCGCAAAAATATTCCTGGAAAAATTTTGCCGACTCTATAGCAAACAATTTGTAAGAGGAAATATGATAAAAAAAATCCTATTCAACAGTATAATACCCAAAATTTATAAGTTTTATCTTTCGGTCAATCTCAAAATAACAGAATTTTCTCCTCAAGAAAATGAAAAATGTTTATGTCTTGCTCCTCATGCAGATGATGAAAGCATAGGATGCGGGGGAATATTGAGTTTATATCCAAAAAACTTCGATGTAATTTGTCTTACCGACGGGAGAAAGGGTATAAAATCAGTATCTGCTGATGAAGCAATAAAAATACGACAAAATGAATTTTCAAATGCAATGACTGCTGCATGTATCAACTCATTTCAAATATTCAATGCGGAAGACAAACATCTTATTGAATATTATGAACAATTTAGGACTATACCCGTAGAAAAATATGACTACATCTTTATCCCGAATATGCTTGACCAGCACCCTGACCATAAAGCGGTATCTTTGCTATTAAACCGGCTTATTGATGAAAAAAAACACAAACCAAACCTGAAAATCGCCTTCTACGAAGTATGGACAACTCTTGCCCTGCCAAATGCATTCGTTGATATAACATCAGTCAAAGACAAAAAAGCAATACTGATAAACTCCCACAGGTCACAGGTAGAACAAAAAAACTACACCAAAAAAGCTCTTGCGCTGAATGAATACAGAGGGTTGCAAAAAAACAGAAATTTTGCTGAAGCTTTCTGTATAGTTGATGTTTCTTTATTTAAAAAAATATGTAACACTTGTATCTAAAAGAAAAAGACAGACCATATAGGTCTGTCAGTCAGAGTTTACTGGTTTAACTGTTGATAAAATTCTTCAAACTTTTTACACCTCTGTTGTTTCGGCACATTTTTTTAAGTTTGCTTATTGCCCTGTTCTCGATTTGACGGATACGTTCTCTTGATACCGCATATCTGGCGCCTATTTCTTCAAGGGTTTTCTTCACACCGTCATCATCAAGACCGAAACGCATTATAATTACATCTTTTTCTTTCTGGCTGAGCTGGTTCAAAATAGACCTGATTTCTTCAAGAAGATTTTCCTGCGTAACTTTTGTATCCGGAGATAGTGTTGATGAATCAACCAGAATATCTGCGACTTTTGAGTTATCTTCTTTCTGGTTTATAGGAGTTTCAAGACTGACTGTCAGCTGGGTAGATTTCATGATAGCCGTCAGCTTCGAGACAGAAATACCGAGTTGTTTGGCGATTTCCTCTTTTGAAGGTGTTCTGTTCATCTTAGTTGTCAAATCAGATGAAACTTTTTTTATACGGCTGATTGTTTCAATCATATGAACAGGCAGACGAATCGTTCTCGATTTGTCGGCAATCCCCCTTGTGATTGCCTGCTGTATCCACCATGTCGCATACGTGCTGAATTTGTATCCTTTTGTATAATCAAACTTTTCTGCAGCACGCATAAGTCCGAGATTTCCCTCTTGTATTAAGTCCAAGAAAGATAAACCCCTTCCGATATATTTTTTTGCAATACTCACAACAAGACGCAAATTGGCATTCACCAATTTTTCTTTTGCTTCCTGCGAGTTTTTTTCTTTTATTTCTTTAGCAACCTCAAGCTCTTCTTCAGAAGACAAAAGAGGTATTCTGCCAATCTGCTGGAGATAAATCTTCACTGAATCATCGGCTATCTGGCTTTTTTCATTTTCAAAGTCGTTTTTTTCTTCTTCAATATTATCAAGTTCTGAATCATCTGCATCGAGAAGATTCATATCATCGTCTAACACTTCGTCCTTTTCGTTCATTTTGTCATAGTATATATCTTTTTCGAAAGACATAACATTCCCCCTTGTTTTTGAGTATCTATTTCAATAGTCTTTGTCTCACTGCCTCATAGATAACCACGCTTGCGGCATTTGAAACATTGAGAGAATTGAATTCTCCTATTATAGGTATCTTTACCATGTAGTCACAATTTTTCCTTACAATATTACTTATTCCCTGATTTTCTCCTCCTAAAACAATTACGCAATTCATGTTGTAATCAATATCAAAATAATATTTGTCACAATCAGCTTCTGCACCAACAACCCAGAAGCCGTTTTTCTTTAATTTTAAGATTGAATTGCATAAATTTGATACCCTGATTATAGGAATTTTATTAACCGCACCCGCACTTATTTTCTCAACGGCAGATGTAACACTTACGGAACGTTTATCAGGGATAATAATTCCATCAACCCCCGCACATACCGATGTCCTAATAATAGCACCTAAGTTGTGAACATCCTCTATACTATCAAGCATAACTACAAGAGCATTTGTTTTTTTCAAAGAAACCAAAAATTCATCCAAACTTGTATATTTTATCGGAGAAATAAAAGCGACTACACCCTGATGAGCCGTATTAGGAACAGTTTTATCGATTTTTTCTTTTGGAACAAATTGAAATTTTATTTTATTTTCTTTACAAAAATTAATCATATAGTTAATTTTTTTATCAAATTTGTTATTCTCGGAAATCAAAATTTTATTAATCCGGTGAGGAGAGTTACTTATGGTTTCTTCTATGGAATTCTTCCCGTAAATATAATCAGTCATTATGTTTTACTCCTAAAAAAACAAGTTATGTTTCAGCTTATTTTTATTCAAAATTAGACTTTTTATGCTCTATACTTTTCAGTCTGTTCCCGCAAAATAAAAAACGCCTTAAAATATTTTCGTTAATTTGCCACACATCGGCAATTTATTGTATTATAAATTTATGTAGTTACAATTACAATAACGTTTGGATGGATATTATTTCGGAACTGATTTCTTATGTTGAAAACCGCAAAAAAATATAGTGTAGTAGTTGCTATTTCGTTGAACCTCGATTCATATCTCGAAGTAGTTGAATACGATACAATACAAAAGAAAGTACTGAAATATGAAAATACAGTAGTTTCTTATAACAAAAATGAAAGAAAAATAGACGATCCTGAAGCTCTTGAAGAAGCTTTGAGAGAAATATTTACTCATATGACAATAATGCCCGGTACGCCTATATTTGTTTCTCTTCCGGATATTTATATTTCTCAGCGACTTCTCTCGGCAAGAATGTCTGAAACACAAATAGAAACCGAAATTAAACAGGATTTGGTCAACACAAATCTGTTCGACGATGTCAACCCTGTCGCAAGATGGAAACAACTGAATGTAGATGAAGACGAAGACACTCAAACCGTTCTTTATTCCGGAATGAAAGAAGATATCGTTGAACTGTTCAAAAACGTAATAACAGGTCTCGGCATGGAGCTGATTGCCATTGACAACAGTTCTTTTTCTTTGATAAAAGGTGTCATAGGCACGGGATTTATTACTGAAGATGACCTTGATATTATTGGCAGCGAAGGATGGGCCATTCTTTCACTGACTCAAGATCAATACGAAATGATTGCCCTCACGGGTAAATCAATTACATCTTTAACTCAGGAATCTCTGTCTTATGACGGAACAGTCGGAATATACAACAAAATCGCTGATGTAATCATGCCGGCGGTAGAGAGTTTGTGGATTTCAAATATGGTTATAGTAAATACCGTACCGGGTATTTCTTCTCAAGAACTGGCAAATCGTATGGCACTTGATTTCCCTGTTCATTGTTTAGATATAAACGAAAATGCAACAGCTCCTGTATATGACATTGATGAAGAAACTGTTGACGCAGATAAAGCGCTTAATATATCACCATATGTTGTAGGTACGGCATTGTATCAGGATTATTTTGAACTCGGTTTTGATTTTGCATTTGACAACGTCAAATTACAAATCAGCGCAGGAGGATTTCTTGATGTAGTAAACAACCTCCTCGAAGGCAGAGAAACAAGAAAATTCATAATGAGCATATCTCCGGTTGTATGCGGTATACTTATACTGCTGGCTATCGGAACCGGGTTGTTCTATTTTCTGCAACAAGGCGAACTCAAAAGACTTACTGCAGAAAAAAGCGACCTCGAAATCCAGCTGAAAAACATTAAACCAAAAGATACCAACGAATTTGATGCAACATTAAGCATCAAAAAGTTATATGAAAAAGACAAAGATATTTCAAAATCATTGGCTCTTGTATCTGATGTTATTCCTGATAACCTATGGATAAAAGAATTCAACATCTACTCTGATTTGAGTGTATATATGAGAGGGTATTCTTATAATGTACCCGATATCATCGAGTTCTATAAAGCTCTGAAAACTTTTTCAAAATTTAAAGACTTGACAATCACACAAATTCTCATAGCAGGAGAAGGAAGAGACTCTACAAACTCAAATATAGACTACGAAACAGGCGAAGATGATATGGGGGCAAATACATCCGCTCCAACAGAACAAGCCTCAGCTGACCCATCAGCACTTCCTACTCTCCCCGGATTAGAAGGTGAAGGCGGCGTTACGGCAGCGCCATCTATAGGTGAGCAAATAACAAATATAAACGATATACCTAATGAACCCTGTTATGAATTTATCATAGGAAACAAAAAATAATATGTTAGACCAAGCAAAAAAAGAAACATTGATAGTTTTAATAGCCGCAGTCGTCGTGTCTTGTGCTTTATTATTCTGCATAGGATACTTCGGCCTTCAAAGCGTTCAGTTTATGAACCAAATAAAAACCATAAAGCCTGATGTAGCAAATATGAAACAGCAAATAGAAATGAATAATATTATTGATACAACAATGGCTGAACCGGGCTCAAGCGACGAAGCTCCTAAAGAAATATACAAAGTAGAAGGAATAAAACTGGCTCCTGAAGATAATTTTGTAAAACTAATAGATGATATTGTTTTGGTTATTAGAGAAAATCAAATAGCTATCACCAAAATCGGCTATGAAATGGATTCCTCTACAAATGAACTCCAAAAAGCAAATTGTTCAAAAATGAAATTATCAATGACAATGATTACCACTTATTCTCAGCTAACAAAATTTGTTCAACAAATAGCTGACTATAAATATCTGATTGAAGTCGATTCGATGAATATAAAAGGAAACAGAAAAAATAAAGAAGGACTTCTTGAAGTCAGCCTTGTTCTGAGTCTGTATATTCAAGAATAAAAAATATAATTATGTTTAAAGACCGCCATTGAAAATAAATGGCGGTCTTTTATCGTGTTTGTTTTTAGCTAGAAAGAAAGGAGATATGAAAAAGAACACGATTTTTTCTGCAAATGTCTGCCATATACGGCAAATTTAACCAAACAAAACAAATATTCAATATCTAAAAAAAATTTTTACTCCATCAAGGAAAAACTAACTCCGTTTATCCTGATATATATATAAAGTAAAAAGCATAAACCCCATTTCATTTTTATTTGAAATCGAAACATTTTTTTACACAAATTTTTCTATGTTGAAAAAACAAACTCCATCATTAAATAATAAAAATCATATTAATAGTGGTGCTATTTTCTCGATGAAACAACGATAATATTTTATGGCGTAATATCCCCAAATACAGGTAATAACATGCCTTTTCGTTACAGACTCGATAAAGTACTCAACTACAGAATGAACAAAAGAGATGAACAACTGGAAGTTGTCAAACTCGCCCAGATGGAAGTACTCAAAATCGAAAATGAAATCGAAAAAAACAACCAGACAATATCAAAAACAAGTGAAGATATGCGCCATGCACAACATATTATGCTCGAGGCATATGATAACTTTCTCCAGCACCTCTACAAAGTAGGAGAAGAACTGGAACAAAAAAAACAGGAGGCACTCCAAAAACTGGAAGAAGAAAAACTCAAACTTGTAGAACTGGAAAAAGCAGTCAAAGTTCTCGAAAAACACAAAGAAAAAAAATTCGAAGAATACAAAGAAGAAGAAAAACAAAAAGAAATGAAAATGTTAAATGAAATAGGCTCTCAAAGACATTTTACAAACACTAAAAACAAACATGAAGAAGAACTCGAAGAACTAAAACAAATGGGTATAGATATAGATGAATATTGAAAATGTAGAAAAAACAGAAACAAATATATCGCCTCAAACGTCTCAAAAATCTCAAAATACAAAAAAAACAGACGAAAAAGACGGCTTTGAAAAACTTGTTGATTCTGTGAAGAAAAAAGAAACAGAATCTCTTTCAAATACAAAAAAATTCAAAACAGAAAAACAACAACAAAACGACCAATCACCTTTCCAGGCTTACAACGACATAATATTCAAACAAAATCTCATAAGCTTAAACCTTAAAGATACAAATCTAATACAAAACAACGACGAACAAAAACTAGACCCGAAATTATCTTCTTCAATGTTCAGCTACCAGCCAAGAACTTTCAAACTCGACCCTATGACATCTGAAGACGAAAAATTTCTCAAAATGCTATCATCAAATACAACAACAGTAATAGATAAAATGATTGCCTCTCAAAATTCTGATGAAGTACAAATACAAACAAAAGACGGCACAAACATAAGTTATAAAACAACAAATTTTTCAAAAGGAGTGTTCAATATAGTAGAATACGCTTTCAATTCACAAAAGCCTGTAAGAGTTGAAATGACGGGAAACTCATCTGTTATCCTGAAAATAGACAAAGAAGGACAGCTCTCGGCAGAATTTCTCTCTTCTGATAAAGCTATGGAAGCTATGTTAAAAAGCAATATTCCTTTTCTAAGAAACAAACTCGACTCAGAAGGCGTTCCCTATAAGGATATCTACTATAAAGATCAGCCAAAAGACGAACAACAACAAAGACAACAACGAAACAAAGGAGAATAAAAATGCAGGACTCTTTTATCACAGCAGTAAACTTGCAAAGAAATACCAAAAACTGGATGGACGCTCTTGGCAAAAACCTGACAAATATTTATACTCCGGGATTTCGAGAAGTAAAAACCAACTTCAACTCGTTCCTGAACGGTTCAACACTCGATGACCTTTACATAAATATGGATCAGGGAAAATCAACACCCGGCACATCTCCTGAAAACGTATTTCTCGAAGGTCAGGGTTTCTTTGTTGTAAAAAACGATGAAAATAAAATGGTCTACACTCGCCTCGGAGAATTCAAATTTGATGAAGAAGGCGTCTATAAAACAGCGGACGGTAAAGAAGTTCAGGGTTATATTCTCAATGAAAACGGAGAAATAATGGGCGCTAATTCAGCATCAGGTCAGGACATTGCATCAGGTGACCCGACAAACGGCGGCGTGGACGGAGTCCCGACAACTTCCATAAAACTATGGATAGACCCGAACAACGGCAAATATCTCGGTAAATACGAAGAATTTGAAATCAAAGAAGACGGCATACTCTATGTAAAATCAGATGATGGAAAAGTCACAGTTCCTCTCTACAAAATAGCGGTCATGAACTTCCATAACCCGAGCGGACTTGCTGAATCAGCACCCGGTGAATACGTTGAAACCGTTGCCTCAGGAAAACCTGTAGCAGGACGCGGTGATATCAGAAGCGGACTTATAGAGTTGTCAAATGTAAGCACTGATGATAATATTACATACTATCGGATGGCAAAAATGCAAATGGACTTAGCAAACAAATTGGTAAGTTCAAATAAAAGCCTTCTTGAAGAAGTAGTCAAACTTCTTTCATAATATGTCCACGTAGTTCAGAAGGATAGAACGTTACCCTCCTAAGGTAAATGTCGCAGGTTCGACTCCTGTCGTGGACATATTTCCCCTATCGGAGAAAATATGACAAACATCGATGAAGCAATCAGCTACCACAAAACGGGACAACTCGATAAAGCAAAAGAAATCTACCTCGAGTTGCTCAAAGAAAATTCAAACTCAACAACAGTCTTGAATCTCCTTGGCGTGCTGTATCTGAAACAACAAAAATATGACGAAGCCGAAAAATTTATAAAAAAAGCAATGGAGCTTGAACCAAACACAAATACCGCATACAATCTCGGACTCATCTGCTATGGAAAATCAGACTTCCTAAACGCCGCAAAATACTTCGAACAGTCAATCGAAGATGAAAACGATACAGACCTCATCAAACAAATTGCTTCATGCTACGAAAAAGCAAATGACATCAAAAATGCTTTGCTCTATTATCTGAAACTAAACAGCAAATACCCGAAAAACCTCGAATACATAAGAAAACTTGCAACACTCTATAACTCCGAACAAGAAAACGAAAACGCTCTGAAATTTTATCTCAAAAGCTTTGAGCTGGACAAAAAAGATTATATAGCCTGTACAAACCTCGGCAGCCTCTACGAAAAGCTGGCTGATACAGATAAAGCAAAAGAATTTTATAAAAAATCGCTCAAACTAAAACCAAACTATGAAGCATACCACAACCTCGGAATATTACTGCGTAAGCAAAAAAAGTACCAAGAATCAATATCATGCCTGCAACAAGCACTAAAACTCAAACCTCATGACCCGAAAACAGAACTAAGCCTTGGCATGTCTTATCTGATTATTAAAGACTTCAAAAACGGATTTTCCCACTACAGAAATAAACGACCGGAACTCAAACGGCACTATCACGACGACTGGGACGGAAAACCCTACAATGACGCAACAGCACTGGTTTATTGCGGCGGAGGTTTCGGCGACTACATCATGTTTTCACGTTATCTCCCTATGCTGAAAAATTATTTCAAAGAAATAATTCTACAGGTACCAAAAGAGCTGAAAAAATTAGTCAATATGAACTTCCCTGATTTCAAAACCTCATCTGATAAAGAAGAAGTTGTCTATAACAAATCTATATGCATGGTTGACTTACCATACCTGCTGAATATGAACATCGACAACATTCCGGATATCAAATATATCCATGACAAAGACAAAGCAGCCGGATACAAAGAGAAATATTTCAACACTGACAAACAAAAAATAGGCATTTTCTTTAGAGGTAACCAGAATGTTTTCAAAAATCGCTCAATACCTCTGAAAGAAATGTCACCGCTTTTTTCTCTTGATAAATACAAATTTTATTCGTTCCAGAAAAACGACGAAGAAAACCAACTCGAACAATTCAGACAAGAGCTGGCTGACCTCGGTGCAACCTTTGACGACTTTTCAGATACGGCATCTGCTCTTGTTAATCTTGACCTCTTAATCACAATAGACAGCGGTATTGCTCATCTTGCAGGAGCTTTAGGAGTAAGAACATTTCTTATGCTTCCTTATGCAAATGAATGGCGGTGGTTCGACAACGCAAAGACAACACCATGGTATAAAAGCATCGAACTCTTCAGGCAGAAAGAAGAAGGGAATTGGCACAGCGTTATTAATGAGATTTATAACAAGCTCAAATAACCCCACATCATTCCAAGAGAACAGAGTGACGGAAGAATTCTTGCGAGCAAAAGACTCTTCGTTTCGCTCAGAGTGACGGATGGTGTATTAACTCAAAATGTAGATTGTTCTAATGGCTACGAAAGCAGAATTTTTTTGTCGAAACTTTGTGGAGCGCAGCGACTTTTCAAAGTTTCAGTAAAAAAATTCAAGATTTCGTTTTGATTGCGGTTTTTCTTTCTTTGGTTGCGTTTCTTTCTTTTTGCTCGCAACAAAAAGAAAGAAATGAACAAAAAATGGCTCTTCGCCTACGCTCAGAGCGATTCAAAATGAGGAGCCTTCACAGGTCCAAGAGTTTTATTTCACTAAACTTTGTACCTATGCTTGTATGCAGGCTATCAAGACTTTGTTTTTTCATTTTTTATCCATTTGAGCTTTAATGTTTATCTCAAATGTTAATTTAAAAATCAAAAAAATTTTTTAAAGGAACGGACAAAACATTTGAAATTTGGGCTAATTTCTTTAAACTTATGCACCGCTCAAAACGCTCAACATGACCGACAAACTTAGAATTTGCATCAATTTTTTCAGCAAGTTCTTCCTGCGTCATACCTGCCTCAAGCCTGTATTGTCTCAATTTTTTGCCTATTTGCCTGTATACTTCATCCAATTCCATAAATAAAGAGTATATTTTCTGATAAATAAGCACCACTGCTATAAAAGCACCATACAGAATACTCAGTCGAAATCAAAAAATTTTTTTAGAGGAACACCCAATATTTCTGAAATTTTTATTATTTTTTTTAGACCAATATATCTTTCAACTCTTTCAACATGCCCAATAAATTTTTGGTTAGCATTAATTTTTTCTGACAGCTGTTCTTGCGTTAACCCTGCATACAAACGATATTTTTTTATATTATTTCCAATTTTTCTATATATTTCATCTATTTCCATAATTTTAGGGTATATGGTATACTTAATAAGCACCACTGCTAAATAAGCACTATTAAAGGGTTAATTAATGAAAAAAATATTTCTAATAGTATTAATTCTTCTATATTTTTCTCCAGCATTCGCAGCTGAGAAAATAGAAGCTCAGGTCATTAAAGTCACAGATGGCGACACGATAGAAGTTTTGATAGACAACAAACAGGAAACTGTAAGGCTTCTCGGGGTCGACTGCTATGAAACATATCCGAACAACAGAGCATACAAACAGGCTTACACTGAAAAAATTACCGTCGAAAAAGTTGTGGAACTCGGAAAACTTGCAAAGTATTATGTTCAAAAAGAGCTTAAGCCAGATGATATGGTATACCTCGAATTTGAAGAAAACAAAAGGGACTCTTACGGACGGCTTCTTGCTTATGTATATTTGAAAGACGGAAAAATGCTGAACAAAATGCTTTTGCAGAATAAAAAAGCAAAATATTTTATATATGAAACATGTGAAAAACAAGACGAGCTTGTTGACTAAAAAAAGACGGATGATGAATATCCGTCTTTTTTGCAGTTAGTTTTTGAAATTTAGCCTTTGAGGGCATCAGCTCCGCTGACGACTTCCGAAATTTCCTGTGTAATCGCTGCCTGACGTGCTTTGTTGTAGTCAACAGTGAGTGAGCGAATCATATCATCAGCGTTTGTTGACGCATTTGACATAGCAGCCATACGGGAAGCAAGCTCGCTTGCAGAAGCTTCAAGAAGCGCCTGATAGACACTGTTTGAAACATACATGGGAACTATCTTTTTCAAGACTTCTTCGCTTGATGGTTCAAACATCATCTCGGGTTCAAGCTCATGTTTTTTCTCTTCCTCGACAGCAAGAACAGGAAGAATATCCCAGTTTTCAACAATAAATGAGAGCATTGATTTGAAACGGGTTGTAATGATTTCAATTTTATCTATTTGTGCTTCAACATAGCTGTGGGCAATGTCTTCAGCTATTACATTTGCATTTGAAACCGTAATCAGCGGAGGAAGTTTTGTGTAGGTTCCAAGAATTTCCACATTTTCCTGCTCTACAACACGTTTCAGAGCGACAAATCCTTTTTGCCCGACGATAAAGAGTTTTACATCTTTACCTTCTGATTTCAACTCTTTTATTCTCTGAATTGTACGCCTTACGAGATTTGCGTTGTATGCGCCTGCAAGACCTTTATCAGAAGTAATGAGAAGGATACCGACCGTATTTATTTCACGGTGTTTCATCAACTCAGGATAGTTTTCGATAGCGTGGGCAAATTTCATGCTCGATGTATCAAAAGATGGAGAACTCTTCAAGACTTTTGCAAAAGCATTTCTGATGTTCTGAGAGTATGGTCTTGCTGATTTTACCGCATTCTCGGCTTTTTTTACCTTTGCAGCAGCCACCATCTTCATTGCCTGAGTAATCTTCTTGGTATTTTGAATACTCTTTATTCTCTGTTTTATATCCTTTAAGTTAGACATATGCTACCTTCCGATTAGTCAGCTAAAAAAACGGTATCTCTAAATTTAACCAATGCTTCTTTCAGTGTTTTTTCCTGCTCTTCACCGAGTTTGTTTCCTACGTTCATTGTGTTTTCAAGGTCGGGGAGATTTGCACTGAAGTACTCAAGCCACTGACGTTTAAAGTCAGCAATCAGTTTGTTGTCAACTTCATCAAGAATACCGTTATTTACGGCAAACAAAATTGATACCTGCTGAGCAACTGATAAAGGCTTGTATTGAGGTTGTTTCAGAACTTCAACAAGTTTTGAACCTCTTGTAAGCTGGTCTTGAGTTGCTTTATCAAGATCACTTGCGAATTGGGCAAATGCTTCAAGTTCTCGATATTGTGCAAGACCCAATCTCAAGTTGCCTGCGACCGATTTAATTGCCTTTGTCTGAGCCGCACCGCCGACACGGGAAACAGATATACCTGCGTTAATAGCCGGTCTTACGCCTGAGTTGAACAAATCTGTTTCAAGAAAGATTTGCCCGTCAGTAATACTGATTACGTTTGTCGGAATGTATGCACTGACATCACCTGCCTGTGTTTCAATAATCGGAAGTGCAGTCATGCTTCCGCCGCCAAGTTCATCGGACAGTTTCGCAGCACGTTCCAGAAGACGTGAGTGAAGATAGAAAACATCACCGGGGTAAGCTTCACGACCAGGCGGTCTTCTAAGAAGAAGTGACATCGCACGGTATGCCTGAGCGTGTCTGATTAAGTCATCATATATGATGAGAACATGTCTTCCCTGTTCCATAAACTCTTCGCCCATTGCCGTTCCTGCAAAAGGTGCGATATATTGAGAAGGAGCAGACTCATTTGCTGCAGCGGATACAATGATTGTGTAGTCCATAGCGCCGTGTTCCTCGAGAGTTTTTGCAAGACGGGCTACGGAGCTTGTTTTTTGTCCGATTGCAACGTAGATACAAATTACGTCTTTTCCTTTCTGGTTAATGATTGTATCAACAGCGATGGCAGTTTTACCGGTTTGTCTGTCACCGATAATCAGCTCACGTTGCCCTTTACCGATAGGAGTCAATGCATCAATTGCTGTGATACCTGTTTGAAGAGGCTGATGAACTGATTTTCTTTTTACAATACCCGGAGCAATTTTCTCAATAGGTCTTGTTCTGTCTGTTTCGATAGGACCTTTTCCGTCAATAGGAGCACCGACAGAGTTGACTATTCTTCCGAGGAGAGCATCGCCTACCGGCACCGAAGCAATTCTTCCTGTTGTTTTAACGGTTGTTCCTTCTTTAATAAACTTATATTCACCGAAGATTACAACACCGACGTTGTCTTCTTCCAAGTTCAATGCAATACCGAGGGTATTATGACCGTCTTCAAATTCAATCAACTCCCCTGACATTACATTTCTAAGCCCGTAAACCCTTGCAATACCGTCGCCTACCTCAAGAACACTTCCGATATTTGATACTTCAAGAGTGTTTTTGTAGTTTTCGACTTTTGATTTGATTATTGAGCTTATTTCATCCGGTCTTATTGCACTCATACAAATTTCCTCTTTATATTAATTGCCTTTTCATCTTTTCCAATTTTGTCCTGACACTGCCATCGATTACGTTATCACCGATTTTCAAAATCATGCCTGCGATAATATCTTTATCCGTTGAAACATCAAGACAAACATTTTTCTGATAAATTGCTTCAAGCTTTCTTATCAGCCTGTTCTTTATTTCATCATCAATCTCTATTGAGCTGACTACTTCCACGCACATTATATTGCGTTTTTCATTGAATTTATTATTGAACAAATGAACTATTGCAAAGAACGCAAACATCCTGTTTCTATCTATCAACAAGTTCAAAAAGTTCAAAATATTTTGAGAAACTTTCCCTTCAAAAACCGCATTCAAAATATCTTTTTTGTCGGTTTTTGAGATGGTAGGATGTTCCATAACATCCAAAAATTCTTTATTTTCCTTAAATGTCTCTTCTACGACATTCAAATCATGTTTGAAACTGTTCAGGTCTTCATCACTCTTTGATATTTCAAACAATGCATCGCAATATCTTTGAGATACAAGTATAAGTTTGTTAAATGCCAAATCTTCTTTCATAATCCTACACCTTCATCCCATCAAGACTATCTATGAAATCATTTATATATTTTTTTTGCATATCATCGGTTATTGCCTGTTTTATATGTTCTTTTGCTATCTCAAGGGCGTCCTGAGCTACCTCTCTGCTGATTGATTCCTTGAGACTTTTTTGTTCCGCATCAAGAAATTTTTCAGTGTTTTTTTCTATTTCCTGCAGTGATTGTACTGTCTCTGCTTCTATTTTTTCTCTGTACATATCGGCTGTTTTATGAGCTTCTTGAGTAATTTCTTTTTTCTCTTCAGAGATATTCTTCACTTTGTTTTTAACTTCTTTAAGTTCAGCGATAGCTTGTTCTCTTTCCTGTTCGGCGTTTTTAACAAAAGATTTTATCTGCTCAATTTTACCGTCTATAATCCCGACCAAATTAAACTTCTTAACCAGCCACACAAGAAAAACAGCAACGGCAAGCAGGTTAATAATATTTGAATGTAGAATATATCCGATAAAATCACTCATGACTATTTTTTACCTTTTATCCTGATTGTTAACAATAAGAGGAACTTCCTCCCCTAAAATCTTTGAAGAAATCTGACGGGCTATTTCATGCATGTCATTTGAAAGAGAGTCTTTAAGCTGAGTTTTTGCAACAGCCATCTCATCATGAAAACTGCGGATTCTTTCTGAAGCTTGTTGATTAGCCTCAGCAACTTTTTCACCTTTTTCGTTTTTGGCTTTTTCAAGGACATCAGAGATTATATCTTTTGCCTGTTTTTTTGTTTGTTTAATAATCTCATCATGCTCAGACAGCAAACCCTGCGCCTCATTTTGATAGTTTTGAGCCTGCTGTTTATTATTTGCGATGTAATCCTCGCGTTCATCCTGCAATTTCAAAAGAGGTTTATAGAAAATAGCATTCATTATAAGCATAAATACTATAAAACTAATTGCGATGACTATAGCTGTTGCATCAAACTCTAACATAATTTAACCCGTAATTATCTTTCTTAAAAACTAGCCTATTTGAGCCATAATGATGAAAGCGATAACCAATGCATACAAAGCTAACGCTTCAAGGAATGCAAGACCGATAAACATCAATGTTCTGACTTTTCCTTCAGCTTCCGGCTGACGGGCTGTTGCTTCAATAGCAGATGCTACGGCATGTCCCATTCCGAGACCAGGCCCGATAGCTCCTAAACCGATTGCCAAACCCATTGCCAATAATGCGATCGCTTTTGTTTCCATTTTTAAATTTCTCCTATAATACTGAAATTAATGTTTAATGTTCTTCTGAAGTAACTGCGCCTATGTAAGATGCGGCAAGTATGGCAAAGATAAATGCCTGGATAAATGCCACAAACAATTCAAATAACACCATAGGTATAGGCAAACCTACAGGTATCAAAGCTACCAAAACCATTATAATAACTTCACCGGCAAGAATATTCGCAAAAAGCCTCAATGCCAGAGAAAAAGGTCGTGTGACATCTTCTAGCAGGTTCATCGGTGCCATAAACCACACAGGCTGGAAATAGTGTTTTATATGTCCTAAGAGACCTTTTTTCATAATACCTGCACCGAGATAATAGATAAGAACAATTATTGCTAATGCTGCCGTTGTGTTTATATCATTTGTAGGAGAAGCAAACTCTCCCTCTTTCAGGTGTATCAGTTTCCATGGGAGCTGCCCCATCAAATTGGCAGTCAGGATAAACAAAAACAAAGATGCTATCAGGGCAATATGTTTTCGTCCGTCTTTGCCTATTTGACCTGTTGCCATATTCTTGATAAAGTCAAGCGCCATCTCTGCCAGTGCTTGAATTTTTGACGGAATTCTATCCAAATTAAATCTGATTATAAGGGCAACTATTATCAAAAAAGCCATAGCCAACCAGGCTGTCAAAATAGTATCGACATGAACCTGCAGAGGTCCGATATGTTCTATCCAATGCTCTCCGAAACTAATTTCCACTTTTATCCTCGACTAAATAATAATTGTTATTCTCACAACAAATATTATACATCGTAAATAAAAAAAGTGTAAAACATTTAGGTAATATTTAGTCGAATAAATGTTTGATTTTTCTTATATCTCTCAATATTTTATTTAACAAAACGAGACGTTTTTTCTTACGCCTGTCAAATTTTCTGATTCTTTTTTCTACAAAAATTTCTTTAAATTCCTGTCTCCTGTCCGTTTTTATATAATCCGGGTAGAGTTTGACAACATCCATAAAAATCCTTATCTTCCTTGTTTTACCGTTATGAGCTATTAATTCTATAATAAAATTATTTTTGATGGCAAATGTTTTTTTCAGATATTTTTTTAAATTTTGACTGCAATTTTAAAACCATTTCAAAGAAAGGATTTTCAGAATTTATGTTGTTAAAAATTTTTACTGTATATTAATTTTTTGTAAACTTAATCGTGATAATTCATCCCTATTAAACTGTGATATAAGAAACTCTTTTTGTTTTCTGTTCATTTTTTTTATAAAAGCTTCATGTTTCATGGCGTCTGATTTTGTGTCAAACTCCGCAAAATAAACAATTTCAACAGGCTTAAACACTCTTGTATATTTTGCACCATGTCCGCTTTTATGCTGTTCAAAGCGTTTTTTAATATCATTCGTATAGCCGCAGTAAAAAGTATTTCGCTCAGTCAACAGAATATAAGTATAAAATTTATCAGAGCACACCTGTTTTCTGCTCCTCCAGAATTCTTTCAAAAATTTCCTCAGCTTCACTGAGTTTTTCAACACGCACAAGTTCAAAACGATATTTAGCCGCATTTTTTACGCCTGTTACATACCAGGCAAAAAATTTGCGCATAAACTTTAACCCGACTCTCTCTCCTCTCAGCGCAATTTCCATTCTTGCATGTTCAAGCGCCGTCTTCAGCTTATCTTCAACTGTCGGCGGTGGTTTAACAACACCGTCTTTCAAATAGCTCTCTATTCTACCTATCAGTTCCATATCACCCAGAGTGCCGCGTCCGACGGCTATTCCGTCACAGCCTGAAATTTCAAGGCATTTTTTTGCTGTTTCAACAGATACAATATCCCCGTTTGCAATAACAGGAATGCTGACATTTTGCTTAACCTTTCCGATTTCCTCCCAGTTTGCTGTTTCCGCATACATCTGGGAGCGGGTTCGTCCATGCACCATTATCATATCAGCGCCCGAGTCTTCGACCATCTTTGAAAATTCAAGATAATTCTTTGATTTCATATCCCATCCGAGGCGGGTTTTTAGGCTTACCGGAATATTTACAGCCTCCCTGACCGCTGTAATAATCTCAGATGCAAGCTTCGGATTTTTCATCAAAGCGGAACCATCAGAACCTTTCACAACTTTATTTACGGGACATCCCATATTTATATCAATCATTGTTGCTCTTGGTTCTAAAATTTTTGCTGCTTCTGCCATAAGATGAGGCTTATGACCCGAAATTTGATAAATAACTGGGTACTCGTTTTTTTCAGCCTTTACCAACACTATATCCTGTTTGACCGCAAGCCCTTCTGAACTAATCATTTCAGTATAAAGAGGAGCTTTTGGGGCATATTTTCTGATAAGCTGTCTGAATACGGTATCAGTAATTCCCGCCATAGGCGCAAGAAAAACATTACTATCAAACTCAATATCCCTGACTCTCAAACCGCCCACAATAAATCCTTTTTATTTTTTCGTCAGAATTCTGTTCAATTCAGATACTCTTGATTTAGCATAATCAGTATATGTATCGTTTTTTCCCTGATTCATTGATAAAAATTTCTGATAATTCGACCTTGCATTAGCATAATCATTCAATGTGTCATAGTCAACAGCTATTGAGTAATAAGCTGTATCAAGCTCGGGCATGTAACTGATTGTCTTTTTGTAGTCAGCAATTGCTTGAGGATATTTCTTCCATTCATCATAAATCAGCGCACGATAATAATAAGCATAAGCGCTAGTCGGATTCAGCTTAAGTATTTGGTTTAGCATGCCGTATGTTTCATTGAACTTACCTTCATTGTATAGAGCAAGCGCTTTTTCAAGCATATCATCCCCGAGATTTTGGTTAGCTATACTAAGAGCTTCTTTTATATCCTTATCGTTTGGTTTCAGAGCAAGAGCTTTTTTATAATATTCAACAGCTTTTTGAGTATCTCCTTTTGAATAGTAGCTGCCGCCGATATACAAAAGAGCTCTGTCATTTTTCGGATTTTTTAACAACGCTTTATTATAATATTCTATAGATTTATCATAATCCTGAATGCCGTAATAACACCCGCCTATATTCATCAACGTGTCTTCGGAAGGATTTTTATCGGAGAGATAAATATTCAATGCCCCCTGATAATCTCCCTGCTCATATAGCTTCAAAGCTTCATCAAGCTGAGCATACTTCTGCTTTGCAGAAACATCTTTCAAAACTTTTTCAAGCGCAGTATTACCGGGATTTGCCGCCATGCCTGCTTTTGCAGCAGCTATCGCATTATTGATGTCGTTATTTCGTTCATACAATCTTGCTTTATTAATATAAGCATCGGCATTTTTCGGATTGATTGCAATAACCTTATCATATTGTTTAATTGCTTCAAAATCTTTATTTGCCCGATATAATTTATTTCCATAGACCATAATCACAGTTTCATCCTGAGGATTAGCACCAACAAGCATAGAAAGCATATTTAGTGATTCGTCCATTGCCAAATCTTCGTCAATTATCTTAAGCAGAAGAATCTTTGCTTCTTCATAATTCGGATCAATTCGCAAAGCATACACAAGCTCGTCCATTGCAGGTTTATATTGTTTCAAACCACGCAGCGCCACAGCCTTATCATAGTGAACCACCTCATTGTTAGGATTTGCGGCAAGAATATTATCATAAGCTTCTATAGCTTTTGCATAATCCCCCTGTTTCGCCTGCACAGCAGCAATATTCACAAGGGCTGTCCTGTTTGACGGGTCAACATCCCTCGCTTTTGTATAATATGTCATTGCATCATTGTATTTTCCGCGTTTTTCATAAGTACGCCCGAGATCAATATATGAATTCGGATCTTCAGGGTTTTTGCTAATCTTATCAAGAGAAAGTTCTTCTACAACAGGTGCGACTTCTTCCTGCAAAGACGGGTCATTTAAAGCAAGCGTATATTCTTGCAGAGCTGACTCCATATTCCCTGTTTTATGCAGAGCACGTGCAAGTTTCAAATGCATTTTGGCGTCTTTAGAATTAATTTTCAGACATTCATCATAATTCTTTGCAGCTTCAACAGGCTTCGCCATAACCATCATTATGTCACCGATTGCTTCATAGGATGACTTGGCAAGAGATTGGCTCTTTGCTGCTTCTTTATATTCAACAACAGCTTGAGGGAAATACCCCATCCCTCTCAAACGTTTTGCTTCTTTAAAACGTGCATCCGGAGATACGCCTTTTTGCTGTTTAGCAAGAATTTCTTTTATCTTTGAGTCAATTTCCGAGGCTTTTGTATTATCGTCATAAGTAAGCCCTACCGGAATATAATATTTGAGATAATATACAGCCATTCGATAATCATTCAGAGCTTCATCAAGGTTTCCATCGTTGTTTATTGCCTGATTTGCTTTATCACAATAAGTTTTTATGAGTTTATCTCTTGTTTGTTTGTTTGCAGAGTTTGATTTCAAATTTTTTTCAAGACGGAATATTTCAGAAGAATAAGTTTGCTGAGGGTCTAACAACAAATTGTAGTTATTAGCCGCATAAGAACACATATTTAATGCAATGAAGCCGCTTAGTGCACAGGCAAATAAAAAACCGCTCCTTTTCACTTTTTCAAATCCTTATTTTTAACAACAACCACTAATAAAATTACTAAAGTTCAACAAGAGAAACATTTGTCACACCGGCATTTCTTGCAGCGTCCATAACTTTTACAACAGCACCATGGGTAGCATCATCTTCGGTTTTTATCAGAACGCCGTCTTTATAATGTTTTGCTCTATCTTGAATCTCAAACAAAAGTCTGTCCTCGGAAATTTGACGGTCATCAATAGAATAAGTACCATTGCTGGATACAAGAATATTAATTGTTTTAGGCTGATCCTGATTCTCTGATTCAACTCTTTGAGGAACCATCAAATTCAGTCCCTGTTGGTCAAGCATAGGGGCTATGACCATCATTATAATCAACAATACGAGAAATATATCCGTTAAAGGTGTTATGTTTATTTCATTAAAAGAATCACGTTTTTTCATCTTATTCTATTCCTCGGAAAAATTTTTGTTTTGTTCAGCAAGCTCACGCTGGTCTTTTTTCGACAGTGGCTCTCCTGCTACAACAAGTTTTTCAAAACCGGCTTCTTCAGACGCTCTCATTATGTTCATTATTTCTTTGCTCTTCACCATTGCATCAGCTTTAAGAACAATTTCTTTTTGTTTTTTTTCTGATGCAACGGAAATCAGCTCATCACTCAAAAAAGCAGGATTAATCTCACGCCCGTCAATATAAAAATGTCCTTCTTTTGAAACGGATAAAACTGTCTTTCCTTCTTCAATAGATATTCCGCTGTTAATCTCAGGAATTTCTATCTGTTTGTCAATGCTCTGGAACATAGGAGCAACAACCATCATAATAATCAGCAAAACGAGGAATATATCCGTCAACGGAGTAATATTTATCTCCGTAAACAAACCTTTATCTTTAGAATCGCCTGATTTCATAGCCATTTTATATTCACCTTATTCAGAAAATTGATTAATCAAGAGTTACTGACTGAACGACAAAGTCATCTGATTTTGCTTTTTGTTCGGAATCGCAAAAACTAAGGAACAATAGTTTCAAAAGTTGGAAGTCATCTTCATAGCGTTTTACAATGCTTTGGAATGTGTTGTAAAGAATAACGGCCACGATAGCAACACCAAGACCGAATGCGGTAGCTATCAAAGCAGAACCAATACCCATTGCAACAGCTGCACTCTGGTTACCCTGAGTTGCGAGATCCTGAAATGTATAAAGAATCCTTACAACAGTACCGAACAAACCTAAGAACGGAGCAACACCGCCTATTGTACCGAGAATGGTCAGGTGTTTTTCGAGTTTTCTGACTGCAAGGCTGGTTGATATATCAAAAGATCTTGAAAAATCATGTTTTTGCTCTGATAAAATTCTTATGCCTTCTTCAGAAACTTCACCGATAACACCGCCGAGTTGTTCGCTTAGAGTTTGCGCTGCTTCCAAATTATTTTTTGAAAGTTCTTTTTGAAGACGTTGAATGAACTTTACAACATCACGTTTGTTGTTGTTGTAAAAAGATATTCTTGTAATAGCTACAGCCACCACCAAAATAGAACAAATCAAAATCGGCAGCAATACAGGCCAGTCAAGCTTAATAGAATGTAATAAAAGTTCCATAAATATATACCTCGCTTACGTAATTATTTCCTTAATCATTAGTATCTTGATGCTCCAAATACGTTATAGTCAAATGTAAATTGAATTTCTACATTAGAGCCTCTGAATTCAGGCGGAAGCGGTTTGAACGGAGCAGCATTCTCAACCGCGGATATTGCTGCTTTATCGGCAGCCGGAAGCCCTGAACTTTTCACCATAGAAACGCTCAACAATCTTCCGTCTTTTGCTATTTTGAACAAAAGAACAACACGCTTGCTTTCATTTCCTCTCGGCGGTTCCCATCTTCTTTTGATACGATCCTGCAAATCTCTCATATAAGGACCGAAATCAGGTTCTTTTATCGCATCAATACCGGGTCTTCCATTCGGGTTACCGGGACTGGGATTTCCTATATTACCGCTTCCCAAAGAATATGGCGAATTTGCTTTTCCCTGACCTGATGAAGAAGAACGTCCCGCAGAACTGCTTGCAGTTCTGCCTTTTGATGAACCGGGATTAATTGTTCCAAGCGGCGAACCTGATGGAGTACCGTTTGTAGAACCTGTTTTAGCCGCCGGCTGCGTTTTTTTTACCGGAGGTACAGGTATTTTATATCCAGGAGTTGTTGACGGTTTCGGCTTTGGCAAGCTGTTATTTGGCGCTAACCTCGGAGGAGCCGTCTTTGGTTTTGGCTGCTGAGCAGTTTTTTTCTGCGGTTGCTGTTGCTGTTTTGGCTGTGCCGCTTTCTTCGCAGGTTTTGGCTGCTGCTTTGGCGCAGGAGGTGTTGCTGCCCTCTGCGGTTTACTTGGAGCAGACACAGGAGAAGGAGCAGATACAGCACGGGTCGGATCATGTTTTCCGCCGGCTCTTGAATTTCTATCGGCTCGATATTTTGTATTTTTGTTTATAGGCTGCTGCTCAGGAGTGTTAACAAGAACAAATTCTATATCGCGCATTTTTGCAGGCGGTTTCTCAAACAGAGTAAACTTAATGCCCAATATAGTAAGAATAAACAAAACTAAAGAGATAAATAACCACAGCATAAGCGGGACAATAATATGTCCTATAACAGATGCGAATATTGCCTGCAACAAAGAAACGTCATCATCGTCGTTCAATGTTGCCGGCAATATGTTTTTTAAATTTTCTTTGTCCCCTGTACCTTCAGGTTTTATCCCCAATGTTTTCATCTATAATTCCAATTAATTGTATCAGGTTTTCACTTAATTAAGTCTATCACAACAAAAATTGTTTAAACAATTAATCAAGTGGATTTCTTTTCATACTATTTAGTACGGATTTATTGAGGCCTGTTGTTCAAGCACAATATTCACAGGCGACCCCGGAGTCAATTCAACCGGATTGCCTTTGTTCCAAAGTGATTTCCCAAGCCCAAGACCAGCACCGATTGCGGTACCGCCCCATGCTCCTCGACCGACTCCTGATTTACCTCCGGCAATAGCTCCTACTGCCGTACCGAGAACAGCGCCTGAAGCAGTGCCTATTGCGGTATCTTTAGCAATATCTTTCACTCTGTCTTTATTTGTACCGCCGATTAGAATGCCCGAGTTATCTTCCGTAGCAATTTTGGCAGATATAGGAATATTTTGTCCGGTTGGTGTAACAATATTCGTAAATTTTACTTTTATTTGACCGTTTCGTCCGGTTCTTCCGGATTTCTTAATCATTACAACAATTCCGTTGATTGTGCTGCCGGCAGGTGCAAGGACTGTTCCGTTATAAGAAAACGGTGTGGCAAGAGCCAGCGAAACAGAATCACCGACATCCATCGTATCAGAAGAAATATTGCTTGAAGCAACGGCAGGTATCATAGTTCCCGTCGGAACAAGAACAACTTTCCCCTGCAAAGCTCCCGTATTAAATCCCTGATTATACTGCGGAGTGTAGCTGTTGGCAGCAAACACGGCAGAAACGTTAGTAAATAACATAGCGCCCAGCAAAACACCTGCAATAAACTTATTTGATTGTTTCATGGTTGTTCCTCCAAATTTTATAATAACCTAAACTTTTCTACCCTTTTGTATATATAATTACATATTATATTATATTTTATTATTTTGTATTAAAACTTTATAAGTACCTCCTCGTTTAATATAATATTGACCTCTTCTCCTGCATTAAGCTTTGTTTCCTGTCCCATCATACCTTCTCCGTGAGGAACAAGAACCTGAACGCCAGAAAGTCCTTGTGTACGATGAAGAACAGTTCTATAAGCACTTTTGGGAGCAAATTCTCCACCGATAATCCCGTTGTTTTTTGACCATATCATTCCGTTAATCGGAACTTTTTGTGAAGACGGATACACAAGTGTATCAAACTTAACCGAGAAAGCCCCGTTAACCCCCTGCTTTGAAGGCTGTACATAATTCACCGTTCCCAAGAACATCGAATTTTTCGGAATACACAGTTTCTTTCCTATAAAAATATCATGAGGGTTAATTATTCGGACGACATCCCCTTCATTGCTATAGTCACTTGAAACAGACGCCTGTAAAATTCCACGGTAAAATGTTCCCTTAGGCAAAACGCATACGCCGGAATTTTCCTGTGCATACACCACAGCAGACAAAGACAAAACGGAAATTATTAATGATATAAAGATTTTTATACAACTCAACATATATAGAAATCTTCCAAAAGTACAATACTTCACTTCTGCTATTTATAAAAACGAATTGAACATAAAAAAGTTCACCTATATTTTATCCGAAAAAACACAGCATTTCCAGAAACTTGAAACAAAACCTTTTTTTTCTTCAAAATTTATTTTAAAATAATATCTAACTTATCGGAAAGTAAACAAATTATGTCAAAAAAAATAATAGCTACAAATAAAAAAGCTTTTCATGAATATTTCATACTCGATAGATTTACGGCAGGAATTGTCCTGACAGGAACAGAAATAAAATCCGTAAGAGCTTCCCGTGTCAATCTCAAAGACAGTTTTGCAAAAATGGAAGGCAACGAGCTTTTCCTCTACAAAATGCACATAAGCGAATACGAGCAGGGCAACAGATATAACCATGAGCCTGAGAGAACAAGAAAACTGCTTCTTACAAGGCGGGAACTTAATAAGCTTATGGGGAGAACTAAAGAACAAAATATAACAATAGTTCCTCTCGAACTGTCAATTCAAGGACGGTGGGCAAAACTTGAAATCGCAACGGCTAAAGGGAAAAAACTACATGATAAAAGAGCTGATATAGCCAAAAAATCTCAAAACAGAGAAATTGAACGAACCATAAAAAGCAGGTATTGAAATTTGAAACTGAAAGACATCTACAAACTATCCGACACACGGACGGACAAGAAAAAACCCGTAATATCTTTTGAAGTATTCCCGCCAAAAGAAGATTTTGAAGAAAAATCAACAAAACTTATAGATGAAATAGAATGTATAAAAAAATTCTCACCGGCGTTTATCTCTGTCACCTACGGAGCAGGCGGAAGCTCTCAGGAAAACTCTCTTGAACTTGCAATGAAAATAAAACAACAGGCTGGGCTTATTCCAATGCTACATTTCACCTGTATCGGTTTTTCACGCCAGAAAGTTCTGAACTATCTTAAAACAATAGAAAATGCGGGTATCGAACACATCCTTGCCCTTCGAGGTGATATCCCCGAAGGAATGAAAAATCCCATATTTGATTTTAAATATGCAAATGAACTGGTAGAATTCATCAAAGCTCACTCAAATTTATCAATAGGCGTAGCGGGTTATCCTGAAAAACACAGAGAAGCCGTAAATTTTGATGAGGACATTGACAATCTCAAAAGAAAAGTTGATGCAGGCGCAGAAGTAATAATTACCCAGCTGTTTTATAACAACGACCTCTTCTTCAGATTTATTGATAAAACTCAAAAAGCAGGAATAAATATTCCTGTTGTTCCGGGAGTTATGCCTATTTTAAGCTACAAGCAAATAGACAAAATTACCAGACTCTGCGGCGCCTCAATTGACGAAAGCCTAAAAAACTATCTCCTGCAGCATGAGAATGATCCTGACTCAATGGCGAAAGCAGGACTTGAATTTTCTCAAAAGCAGTGTCAACAACTGGCGGATGCTGAAGTAAGAGGTATTCATCTATACTCGTTGAATAAATTCAAACACATGGTAACTCTTCTTGAAAATTTGTTATAAAGGGAAATTTTATTATGATACTAAAAAAAATAACCGCAGGTCCATTTCAGGCAAATAATTATCTGCTGATTGACGACAAAAACAAAAAAGCAATTCTGATAGATGCCTCCGGAGATTTCAACACCATAGAAAAATATCTGAAAGAATATGACGCAGCCCTTGAATATATTTTGAATACACACGGGCATGTAGACCATATATCAGGAAACTACGAAATTCAAACAAAACTTGGCACTAAAGCTCTGCTGAACAACTCGGACATGCCTCTCGTTGATTTGTTTGAAAAACAAATAGAACTCTTCGGACTTCCTCCTGAGACAAAACCTGCAATTGACGGCAATCTTGAAGACGGGGAAATTATCGAATGCGGCGACATCAAGCTGAAAGTAATCCACACACCTGGACATTCACCTGGCGGAGTCTGCCTGCTTGATGAAAAAAATAAAATGCTGTTCTCCGGAGATACACTGTTTTTCAACTCTGTAGGCAGAACAGACTTGATGGGAGGTTCTTTTGAAACCCTTGAGAATTCCGTTGAAGACAAACTCTTTATACTTGACCCGTCAATAACAGTTTATCCCGGGCATGGCTGCGAAACTACGATAGAAAGAGAAAAGAAATCAAATCCGTTCTTCGGAGAAATCAGGTTTGTTTAAAAAAGCTCTTTAAAAAAAATCTTATTTATGTCTTAATTTATTAAACAGAGTCAAATAAGGGAAAATAAAATGAACGCAAGAAGAGCAGCAAGAGAGCTCAGTTTGATACTTTTTTCTCAGCTGACAAAAAAGGCAGATAAATTAGATAATGAAAAAATAATAAACTTACTCCTGAAAACCGTAAGGACAATGACAAGTGTTGCAAGAGATGAGCTTGAACTGACAACATCATCACTTCTTGAAATGCAGGAATATCTTGATAATCTCGAAATAGAACATCCGACAAATCTGAAAAGACCTATCGACAGTGAAAATTTACCAGTGCCTATTCCTCTTACATCAGATATGAACGGTAGGGTAAACTCTTTATTAAATGTTGCAGAAAAATCTTTTCAGGCAATTGAAATAGCAGAGATGGTTATTCTGTCCCAGTCAAGTGATGTTTTTGAATATATCATCAAAATAATTAAAAATTACAAAGAACACCAGGACGACATAAAAGACCAGATTGCAAATTGCGCAATAGGTTGGGATATCAGCCGTCTTATAAAGATAGATCATGATATTCTGAATATAGCGGTCACAGAACTCCTCTATGTACAGGATGCACCAATAAAAGTCATTATAGATGAAGCAGTTGAACTTGCAAAAAAATACAGCACGGAAGACAGTTCATCTTTCATCAACGGAGTCCTCGGGCAAATCGTCAAAACAAATGCACTTAAATAAACTCTAGGGATACAGATGTTCGAATTTTTCAAAAAGAAAGAAGAAAACGCTGACAATATAGAAAACAAAGAAGAAAAGAAAGGCTTTAACCTCTCTTTTTCTATGTTTAAAAATATAATCTCAAAAACACAGAACGCTATCTCAGAAAGCGTATCTGAAATAATCTCCTCAAAACAAAAAATAGATGATGATATGCTTGAAGAGATGGAAGAAACACTGATTAAAGCTGATGTAGGACTTGATACAGCCGTATATGTCGTTGACAAGCTGAGAGAGAAACAAAACAAACTCACTCCAGATGACATAAAACCTTTTTTGAAAAACGAATTCAATACAATCCTCAAAGAAGCGGGAGAGTGTAAAATTTGTCTGAAAGACGGGCTCAATATATTTCTTATCACGGGAGTAAACGGAGCAGGGAAAACAACTCTCATAGGGAAACTTGCTTATCAATACAAAAATGAAGGCAAGCGGGTGTTAATCGCCGCAGCCGACACCTTCAGAGCAGCAGCAGAAGAGCAGCTGGAAATTTGGAGCAACAGAGCAGGTGCGGATATAGTAAGGAAAGACGGTGCGGATCCGGCTTCTGTAGTATTTGACGCAATCAAAAAAGCACAAGCAGAAAACTACAACATACTCCTCGTTGACACGGCAGGCAGGCTGCAAAACAAATTCAATCTTATGGAAGAGCTGAGAAAAATTGTCAGAGTAATCAAAAAAGAAGCACCCGAGCAAATAACCGAAAGTTTACTTGTTATTGATGCAAATACAGGACAAAACGGACTCAAACAGGCGGAAGTTTTCAAAGAAGCAACAGACCTGAGTTCTATAGCGATTACAAAACTCGACGGCTCTGCCAAAGGTGGTATAATTATAGCCATAGCAAAAGAGATGAAGCTCCCGGTCAAATTGATAGGAGTGGGAGAAAAAATGACTGACCTGAAAGAGTTCAATCCTGATTATTTCATAGATGCTTTATTTGACTAACCAAAGGGAAAAATAATGTTCGACAGCTTATCAGAAAAACTTCAAAATATAATTCAAACTACTTCATCAAAAAAACTTGATGAAGATAATATGGCTGATGCCTTGCGTGAAGTAAGACGTGCGCTTCTCGAAGCAGATGTAAACCTCAAAGTAGTTAGAGCATTCATTTCGACAATCAAGGACAGAGCTGATGGAGAGCAAATCCTTAAGGGTGTAAACGCATCTCAGCAGCTTGTAAAAATCGTCTATGACGAGATGACAAAGCTCTTAGGGTCAGAAAATAAACCTCTTTCAACAGCAGGCTCACCGAATTTGATTATGCTGTTCGGTTTGCAGGGTTCAGGGAAAACAACAAGCGCTGCAAAACTGGCTCTTAGATTACGCAAAGACGGAAGAAATCCCCTCCTTGTTGCAGCTGATGTTTATCGTCCAGCAGCTATCAAACAGCTGCAGACCCTCGGCAAACAAATCGGTGTCGATGTTTTCACAATAGATGGCTCAACAGATGTGAGAGATATTGTCGCAAAAGCCATAGATTACGCAAAAGAAAAAGGATTTAATTCGGTAATTATTGATACGGCGGGTCGTTTGCAAATTGATACGGAAATGATGGCAGAACTTGTGTTAATCGAAAGATTTTATAATCCAGCCGAAAAACTTCTTGTCATTGACTCAATGACAGGTCAGGAAGCAATCAACGTTGCCCAAACATTCAACGAACAGCTTGATATAACGGGTATAATTCTTACAAAACTCGATGGCGATGCAAGAGGCGGTGCGGCACTCAGCGTTGTTCATTCAACAGGCAAGCCGATTAAATTCACAGGTATGGGAGAAAAAATTGTTGAACTCGACCCGTTCTATCCTGACCGTATGGCCCAGAGAATTCTCGGAATGGGAGATATAATTTCTCTTGTCGAAAAAGCTCAGGAAAAAATTGATCTCGAGCAGGCTAAAGAAATGGAGAAAAAAATGTTCTCAAAAGAGTTTTCTCTAGAGGACTTTATGAGTATCCAAAAACAGATGAAAATGTTAGGCTCGCTGGATCAAATTATGGGCATGCTCCCAATTCCCGGCATATCTAAAAAAGACAAAGACCAGATAGCTCACCTTGGAGAAAAACACCTCAAACAGGTCGAATCAATCATTCAGAGCATGACGCCTCAGGAGAGAAAAAAGCCCGATATTCTCAACGGAAGCAGAAGAAAAAGAATTGCCAAAGGCTGCGGACTAGATGTCGCTGTCATAAACAAATTCCTCAAGGACTTTGAAAATATGAAAAAAATGATGCAGCAGTTCAACAAAATGAAAGGGAATCTTGGATCCCTAAAAGGTAAAAGGCTGCCTCATCAACAGTTCAGACCTCCAATTCGAGGAAAAAGGTTTTAAAAATAATTTTCTTGCTTAACTTCTTTTGTTGTGATAACTATATATTACTGTTGGTATAAAGTTTTTATCCTCTCCAGCAAAAACAATATGCCAACTTCGCGGCAACGAAATAAATTTTAATTAAATAAAAGGAGAAAATTTTTCATGGTAAAAATCCGTCTTAAACGTATGGGTTACAAAAAAAATCCGTTCTTTAGAATTGTGGTAATTGACATCAGATCAAAAAGAGAAGGTGCTCCTATCGAAGAACTCGGATATTACAATCCAAAAAGCAAAGATCTGAAACTTGATAAGGCAAAAGCTCTTGAATGGGTAAAAAAAGGTGCTCAACCGACAGATACGGTTAAATATCTTATCGAAAAAAGCGATGATGAAGGTAAATTGATAAGAAAAGAAGCACCTGCTGAAAAGAAATTGTCAAAGAAAGCAAAAGCTAAACTGGAAGCAGAAAAAGAAGCACAAGCAGCTGCAGCTGCTGAAAGCGAAGCTGCTCCGGCAGAAGAAACAGCTCAAGCAGAAGCTTAATATAGAACAAATTCAAAATAAAAAAGAGAAGATTAAAAAATCTTCTCTTTTTTTTATTTATCAACAAATTTCAATATAGGTTCTATAAGAGGACCGTTGATATCTTTTTTCAACTCCCTCAGCAAATGAGGAACCGTATTAACTGTTACCGCTCTATGAGGTTGAAAAACAAAACCTTTCCCGCATTTTCCAGTATATTCAGCACGCAGACTGTACAAACCGTTAACAAGTCTGTTTTCTTTCACAAAAACATCAAGCTCATTTGCTCTTGCAAACTTATCCATCTTATTCAGCGAACCGGCGACAAATTTTTGTACAATTTTCGGTTTCTGTCCTATTGCGTCAGCTATTTCTCGAGAAATTCTTACCCCGCAGCCAAATGTCTGCTGGTTGTTTACAGATGTCAAATTCACAATATTTTCCCTTTTTACCGGTGTTTTTTCTTTAATAAAAAATAAATAAGATAAAACATGATATTTATATAAAAAAGCACTTAATATATCTTCATAAGATATTTTCATCATCTGCCGGAAAACAAGAACAATTTCAATCTCTCAAAAAGAGGTTTTCTGCCGAATTTGGCAGATAGCTTTCTTTGCAAAGAAGAAAAACTCCCCCATCCGAAAAATTTTTCTTTTTTGACAACACTTCCTCTGATATTGTCATGTATTCTTGAATAGTTCGCATGCAGATTATGTTTTCCCCTGCTCAAGCTCTGTTTTGTAATACTAACATCCAGTCCTTTTGCTTTACTGTATTTATCAAAAGAATCAAGCGAGCGGAGAAGATACTTTTGCATAATTTTCGGTTTTTGAGAAATCTCAAAAGCAATCCCCTTCGAAATTCGAACTCCGGCGCCAAATGTCTGACAGCCGTAATTATTTGTTGTTTGAAACACTTTCTTCCCCATCATATTCTTATTTTTACCATTATATTTAATCTCAAAAACAAACAATGATAAAGCTTGTTATAGATAAATATTCAAGATTATTTCTTAAATATAGTAACAAAATCCAAAAATACCTGAAACCTTGCTATCATAGGATTCTTCTTTGCATCCGGATTTAATCTGTACAAATTTTCAAGAGCGGCTCTGGCTTCATTATATCTTTTGGCACTTATATACCGTTCAACCAGTACAACAGTGTATTCAACCTTTGCAGGTTTTAAATCAACCGCTTTTTTATAATAAACTATAGCATTTTGAGTATCTTTTTTCTTAAAATACAAATAACCTAGAATAAAATAAGACTGATCATCTTTCGGGTTTAAAATAATAACCCTCTTATATACGATTATAGCGTTGTCATAATCCCCCATTCCCATATAAACAGAACCAAGATGTTTGTGGGCATTCACACTGGTCGGATTTTTTTTGAGATAATTCAAGGCCTCCTCAACTTTGGTGTTTATACGCTTCTTATTTAGTTTTGTAGCCACATTCGCAGAAGTATTCGATGTGTTGGTAATATTTGCGGGATTCTGGTATAAAAGCTTGATAGTACGTATATCACGTGCAGAAAGAGAACGTCTGTAGTTTTCATCGGCATATGCATACATAATATCGGATTTATTCTGGCTGTGCCCCCAAATACCAAGAGCATGTCCGAGTTCATGCAATGCCGTATTATAAATAAACACGGGAGAATAGACTTTTCCGGATGGCGACATCGTGCTCAACTCAACTTTTGAAAGCCGGAGAAGTCTGTTAGAAGTATATTGAGGAAGTGTTGTGCCGAGGGTATGATGAGTTTTGGTTATTTCAAATGTTTTGCGAGAAAAAACAACAACTATATCAGCTGATTGTTTGCTATATACAAGAATAACATCAGCCGTCCCTTTCAGAGCTTTTGCCCATTGTTTGACAGCTTGCTTAACTTCATTTGTGTTCTCTATTGTCGTATTTGCGGGGTCAACGTATACTCTTATAGGTTTTGTCCTGTCCCATCTGACATACATCCCGTTTGATGTAACGGCATTGTTTATATAACTGTCATACTGACTTGACGAAGAGTTGACAGGTCTGTAAAAGCCGTTAGGATCAAGAGAAATCAGAGCTTTCTTCGACATCGAAGCAGCATAAGAATCAGGATCCATCCTGATTATCGTATGGAACTCAGAAATAGCCCTTTCTTTTTCACCAAGACGAACACAACAAACAGCATAATAATATCTCGAGCTCAAATCATAGTTATTTATATCTATTGCCTTTGAAAAAGTCGCTCTTGCTGCTTGATAATTTTTCTTGTTGAATAAACTGACCCCCTGCTGAAAATACGTCGATCCAAAAGAACAAACAGCAAAAGCAAATGAGATTATTAAAGCTAAAAAAATCTTTTTCATCAAAACAATATGCCTAAATATTGGAATGAGTATGTGTTATATCTGCCTGAGTAGAATAAAGCATCCTTATTGTCTTTTTATCACGGGCAGTAAGCACCTGTCTTGTAGTATGTGAAAGCGGACGAATAGCAGGATACATAATATCTCCGTAATAAGGGCTGTGTCCCCAAATACCAAGGGCATGACCCGCTTCATGCAAAGCTGTATTATACACTGCAATATGTGTATATTCACTTCCAGAATTTTTCTTTGTGCCTATTTTTATTTCCATCTTTCCAAGACGATTTTGCAAATCTTTCCTTTCCCAAATTATTCTTGTATACCCGAGAGTCATCTCCATATTCGGTTTTTTATTTACCTGCTCAAAAGTACAAACTATATGTGCGTCATGAGCATCTGAAACAAACTCTATGTCCATAACTCCTGAGAGAGCATCACGCCACTTCTCAAAAGCTTTTCTTACCTCATCAGACCACTGCAGCGAAACTTGAGATTTGTCTATATAAACTCTGATAGGTTCGTTATTATCCCATCTTATATAATACCTCTGGTTCAATTTTGTGCTTGTAAGATAATTATCAGGCGTCGCCATGGCAGGCAAAACAAAGATAAAACTCATAAAAAACAAAAATACAATAAGAAAAAACTTTTTCATATCAACGTAAATCCTCATGTAAAAATGACTTTGCCCTTAAAAAAGACAAAGCCATTATAACATTTGAATTTATATAATATCTATACTTCAATTACCTGAGGTAGTTCAACATCAGGAGTTCCTAACACTCTCACCAACTCAAGCACAGTCGCTTTCATCTGACATCTTTGAGAACTCCCTCTGAAAAAATCATTGTAAAAACAACCGTTGCAAACACAACCTCTTTTGTAACACTCTACGGCAGTACTGGTCCATCTTCTGACGGAAGCCGCTCTTCCCAAATCTCGTGATCTTAACACTAATACATTCCTCCGATTCCCTCACCCCTATTGACTTAAGATTGTCCACAAACACCTAAAAGATTGTAAATTCTCTATTGATAAAGTCAACGTTTAATAATGATTATAAACATTAAGTTGTAAAATACAACAAAGAATTGAACAATTATTACATTACTAAACAATTGCCTCAATACTGCACCCTATAACACTTAAGCATGTATGAGATCCGCCTTTTGCTTATCCCTACATGGTCTTCATGATTACAATTCCCAAAACATGGGCGGAACATGGTTTTTCATGTTTTTGAAAAATAGAAAACACGGTATTTTTAACAATATTTTTACAAAAGCTTGATTTTTTTCAAGAAAGTACTAAAAAATTTCAACAGAAAATTTTAATTTTTTTAAACTATATGTTAATATATATTTATAGAAATTATTATTTTGTAATATTTCTATGTTTATTTTAAAATTTGTAAAGTAGTAATTGTACAGGGCAATAAGGAAATGACAGATAACAGTGAAATTCAACCGGAACAAATAGATCAGGAAAGAATTTTGGTTGCAGATGATGAAGCAAGTATCAGAAGAATTCTTGAAACCCGTCTCAAAATGGTAGGTTATGATGTAATAACAGCTTCTGACGGAGAGGAAGCTCTTGAAGCATTCTCAAAACACAATCCTGATTTGATTATATTGGATGTTATGATGCCAAAACTGGATGGTTATGGTGTAACAAGAGAAATTAGAAGAAACTCTGATGTTCCAATTATTATATTGACTGCTTTGGGCGATGTATCGGAAAGAATTACAGGACTCGAACTCGGTGCAGATGACTATGTCATCAAACCGTTCAGTCCGAAAGAACTCGAAGCAAGAGTCAAGGCAGTTTTGAGAAGAACCCAGCAAAGAGAAGTTTCTACTACAAGTAAAGTTACAAAAAATATTATTACAACAGGAAATATCAAAATTGATACTATCAGAAGACAGGTATTCCGCAAAAATGAACGTATAAGACTTACGGGTATGGAATTTAGCCTGCTTGAGTTATTAGTCAACAACTCGGGTCAGCCGTTCTCAAGAAACGAAATCCTGCAGCATGTATGGTCTTATCCTGCAGATCATAGAATTGATACAAGAGTTGTTGATGTTCATATCAGCAGGCTGCGCAGCAAGTTAGAAGTAGACCCTGCTAATCCGGAACTAATTCTGACCGCACGCGGGATGGGATATATGTTCCAGAGAATTAACTAAAATTTTAAATTAAATATCAAACAAAAAGACGTATCTTTAAAGATACGTCTTTTTTATAACTCAACCTGCTGCCTAAATCGTATATTTCTCTGCCGTATAACCCGGATGATGCAGCAGCATCTCTTCTATCTGATCAAATGTTCTGAACTCTTCCTGAGCACCAAAATGCTGCACAACACATGCTGAATTAACAGATGCGTATTTCATTGCACGCTCAATATCATAACCGTATTTAGCAATTGTTCCGACAAAAGTGCTTGCGAATGCATCTCCTGCACCAAGGGTAGATACAACATTTGAAGGGAATGTATCAATTTTATAGACAATCTTACCGTCATAAGCATAAGCCCCGTCTTTACCATCAGTGATAACAACTACTTTTGCTTCTGCATTATGCAAAATAGTAAGCATTTTATTTATATCATATTCATTAGTAATCTTTGAGGCCTCAGACCTGTTCATAATCAAAACTTCAGCAGTTTCAATTACTTTCCTCATCCTCTCAAGCCCAAGCTTAATACTCGTCGACCCGACATTGTAAGCCATTGATACACCGTGTTTTTCAGCAAAATCAGTAATAGGATCCAATACCTGATTTGAATTACCGCTAAGAGGCGCTATATACAACCACTTCGCCTCTTTTATAACATTATACGGAATATCAGCTTCTGTTATCTCAGTGTTTGCACCTCGGTGAGCGAGCACCGTTCTATCACCGTCAAAAGTCGCAAGAATAACAGAAAAACCTGTCTTTTGACTCTGGGATGTTTTTATCAGATCCGTTGATACATTGCATTTTTTAAAATTGTTTAAAATTAAATTTGAATTTACGTCTTTTCCTATTTTGACAATAACTGCCGTCTTAAAACCAAGATTTGCAAAGTTGACAGCTGTATTAGACCCGCCGCCGCCAAGTTCATAATCAACTTTGTTTATGTCAATTTTCTCCCCGTATTCAAAAGCAAGAAACTCTCTTTTCAACTCCGGAGTTCTAACCGTAACTATCTGTTCATCTTCTGATTGAACAAATATATCAAACGTAGCAGAACCGATTGTAATAATATCAAACATAATATATTTCCTTCTCACTGCTTTTTATTCTATTATAATACGAGCAGAATTTATTTGTGAAATACATAAAATGTTTCATATCAAAGAAAACAATACTATTAAATATATAACATCAGACATCTTTGACGATGGCAACTTCATCCATGCATTCTCAACAAGAATTTCAGGAAATGACAAAAACTTTGCACTCATGGATAAAAGCAATCCTCAAGATATCCATATAAAAGAAAACCGGCAAAAATTCTGCTCTATATTTAACATAGACCCAAAATCTCTGGTCATACCGGAACAAACTCACAGCTCAAACATAAAAATTATCAAAGACAATATACCACAGCTGCAAAATACCGACGGTATAATCATCACTACTCCGGGTATTACAGGAATGTTATTCTTTGCTGATTGTACGCCAGTTATTTTATATTCAAAAAGGCACAAAACCTACGCCCTTATACATGCGGGTTGGAAGGGGACAGCCGCCTCTATCTCGGCAAAAGCGGTAAGAATAATGAAATCAGAGCTAAATATCAATCCATCTGAGATTAAAGCGGCAATAGGAGCCTGTATCTCAAAATGCTGCTTCGAAATTAACGAAGATATAAAAGAAAAACTCAACAACTCTCTAAACAAAGACTGCTCTCAAACCATTTTCTACGAAAAGAACAAAAAAATATTTGCGGACTTGAAAGCAATCAACAAACTCCAACTCGAAGAAGAAGGCATCAAAGATATTGACATAATGGAGTATTGCAGTGTATGTCAAAATGATTTATTCTTTTCTTATAGAAAAGAAAACTCTACCGCAAAACGACATGCCATACTGGCACAAATGAAATGAGGAAAACTAAATGTTATTGAAGGAAAAAGCCGAATTTGTAAGCGAAAATATAGACAAAATTATCAAATTTGTAAACGAAGATGAAACAGTAAAAGAAGATTTCGAAGAATATCTTGCGACAATACAATTCAAAGGACAATCTTACAGCGAGCTGCAAGCTGTTTTGATACCATATATCTTCGAAAGAAAACTCACAAATGAAAAAAAAGGCATAATAGAATTATTCAAAGAAAAAAATACAAACCTTGATGATAATGTCAAAGAAATTATGGACTCCCTTGAAAATACCATATCATCTATTTTCGAAATCAAAAAAATCCATAAAGACGGCTTTGACTTCTGCAATCTTGTTAACGAAAAGGATTATAGAACTCTATCTCTTGTAAAAATGCTCCACTTCAGAGGAGTCAGTATCGGAGAATTTGCTATAGCAAGAATTTTTGAATACCAGAACGATTTCTACATTCTCTCGATTGACGAAATTATCCCGCAAAGAAGAAGAGAAGACGCTCTGAGATTGACTATAGCAAAACAACTCCAGCAACCTGAAAGTGTCTACAAAGATAACCCCGAAAAAGAAAAAGAAATACAAAAATTTATAGAAGAAAACCATAAGCAATTTGACGACTTCTTCCACACTCAACAAATTGTAACAACAAACAAATGTGCCGATAACCTTCTGGCTCTCTTCAACAACTACACTGAATCAGGAGAAAAAGCATCAGAAGAAGAAATTCAAAAGTACATAGAACAGCCGCAAGATTTCAAATACTTTGAAGTTGAAGGATTCTCAAAATCATACGATTTCATCGAAACGGCATCTCAAGGATTCTCTTCAACTGACAAAGTCTATGACATCACAATTATGTTTGAACCCAAACAGGGTATCTTTGTCATCCCGTTTTATCAAACCTTCAACAAAATATTCGAAGCGGAAGACTACAAAACAATTGAAGGTTATCAAAATTGTGTAAAAAATTTCCTTGAAAATAATAATATCCCGGTATTTTTGCTCGAAAAAACCTACAAAGAGCATGGCAAAAAATTCCTGAACGTTATAAACGAAATTCTGGACAAAAATTTTACTTTCGATGAACTGATAAAAGAATATAAATCTGAATACATCGGAAAGCCGCATTACTCATCAACAACACTATTATATACATCAAAAGCATTCTTAGAGTTGATGGGCTTTATGGAAAAACCTCAAAAAGAAACAAACCAATACGCAGACCAAAAAATCGGGCGAAATGACCCTTGTCCGTGCGGAAGCGGTAAAAAATACAAAAAATGCTGCATGCTGAAATAATTGTAACGCCTCCTTCATTAAAAAATTTGTTGGAAAATCTTTTTAATGTACAATATTAGAAAGAATAAAACATTGTCCGATAGTGGAGGTTGTATGGAATTTTTCAGGCAAAATCAAAAACTAATAATTGCAATAATACTTTTATCATTCTTAGGCTGGACTTTCCTGGGGTTCTTACCAATTTTGTTCAACTGATTAAACAAAACTTGGTAATATAAAACTCTGGATAAAAATTAGAAGTATGAATTTAAAAAAAACATATATAGTCTTTTTAATGTTAATATCGCTTTTGAGCATGGTATTTCCGCCAAAGGCTGATGCTGTTTATACAAATCCGACAACACTCGAACAAAAAAAGCGTGAAACAAAAGCAAAAATAAAAGAACTCAAAAAACGTGAAAAACTCGAAATAAACCGTCTTTACAAAAATCAGGGACAACTGGAAATCGAACACCAAAACCTCAACAGCTCAAAAGAACAACTCTCCTCTACAAAAATAAAACTCAACGACCTCCAGACAAACTGTAATGAAGCATTCTATAACTACCGGCAAATGGAAGGCAAAGCGGCTGAAAGAATACGTATTCTTTACAAAGGAACTTATCTCAATGCACTTCACCTGCTGTTTGAATCAAAAAGTATAAATGACATATTAGACAACATCTACTATCAACAACTTATAATCAAAAAAGATAAAGAAGTCCTGACGGAAATGAAACGCCGTGCTGACAGGCTGGCAGCTCTCAGAGCTGCCGTCGAGCAAGAAAAAAGAAACCTCGTCAGTACTATCAGCTACATTAATATGAAAAAACAACGCATACAGGACTCTATCGAAGAAAGCCAGTATCTCATCAACAAACTCCAAACAGACAGAAAAACTTATGAACGTGCCGAAAAAGAACTCGAAAAACAATCTCAACAAGTTTCGGCTATGATTCAAAAAAATGTAAAACCTTCAACGGATGTGCACACAAGCGGCGGTTTCTTATGGCCCGTAACGGGAACAATCACCTCCCCGTTCGGATGGAGAGTACACCCTATATTCAAATCAAGAACCTTCCATTCAGGGCTTGATATAGCAAGACCGGCAGGTACTCCAATCAAAAGTGCAAACTCCGGCAAAGTTGTCTACGTCGGATGGTACGGTGGATACGGAAAAGTTGTTATCCTCGACCACGGACGCTACAACAACGTTCCGACAACAACACTGTACGCACATATGTCAAGAACAGCCGTCCAAAAAGGTCAAATCGTGGGGAAAGGTCAGGTTATAGGTTATGTCGGCTCAACGGGTTACAGCACCGGACCGCACTGTCACTTTGAAGTCAGACTCAACGGTAAACCGACTAACCCGCTGAATTATCTCAAATAATTTTCTTGGATTATAATAAACAAAACAAAAGAGGTTAAGGGAACAGTTAATTGAACAAAAACTTAAAAATATTTTTAATAATCTCCTGTATGGCTTCGTTATTGCTCTATACAAATAACGCCTCTTTTGCCGACGAAAAACAACAAACACAAATAACACCATCTGACAATAACCAAACAATAAACACAGAAGAACACAAAAAATCAAAATTTTCTTTCTTCGGGAAAAAACTGAAAACAAGAGAAGACAAAAACTATGACTACACTACTCCCTTCCCTGAATACGAGGGAGAAGAAAACGAAGAAACCTCAACATCTCAAGAAAATACACAACCTGCTTCCATCGACACAACGGGAAATACTCCCATCAAGGCAAACACTGCGATTACGGATATCACCGAAGAAGAACCTGAAGAAACAGACCCGGGAGTAGACATCGATATGATAAGCGACTACCTTGACTACTATCCGGAAGAAGAAAAAATGGTCGCAAAAGGAAACGCTTCAGTAAAAATAAGAGGTCAAGACACAACCCTTAAAGCAGACTTAATCACATTCTATAAAGCAACACAGATTATTGTTGCCGAAAAAAACGTAAGAATTATTAAAAACCAAATGGAGATGAAAGGCGACTACGTCAAAGTTGACCTGAGTGAAGAATCAGCTCTCATCGACCGCCCTGTCACAAATATAGCGGCTCTCAAGATAGACGCCAAAGATGCCATCGTACACACAGACAAAATTGACGCTTTCAAAGGTGTTGCAACAACAAACGAAAAACTCAACCTTGTCCTCGTTGCAAATTCCTTTAACCAATTCGGCGATGCAAAACAAGAAATGATTAATGACGTCATGTCAGAAGAAAATATCGACAAAAAAACAAACTACAGAATAAAAACCAAACAAATTATCGTCAAACCTGATGAATACAGAAACAAAATTACTATGAAAAATGCCGATATCTACATCGGAAAACGCAAAATCGCAACAGTTCCGTCAGTAGATATCACTACAGACAAAGAAATGTCTGAAGTCGAAACCATGCTTCCTGAAATCGGGCAAAACAGACAAACAGGTATGTATATCGGTCCATCAGGCTTAGTAAGCCTGCCGTTCGGGTCAACATTGAAATTATCACCGGTCTTTGCCTTCAACACAACAGACTTCGGCGGCGGCGGCTTAATCAGGTATAAAAGCGAAACAAACAAAACCCTCCTCGGATATACAAGCGTTAAAGATTTGTTTATTGTTGAAGGACAACAAGACCTCTTTATCCCTGAACTGAAACTTCAATATACGGCAAACAACTATGCAAATGACTGGTTCATGGGTGATCGTCTTCCCAAATATTCAGCAGAAGCTATCTTCCAGAAATCAATGATACTGGATGACCTCGACCTGAGATTTACACAGAGATACGCAGCAGGCTACGTTGCAGACGCAACAAGAGGCATAGAAAACGACAACAGCTGGGGGACATTCAGGGCAAAAGCACAGGGCGAAATAATGAAAAACCGCCCAATATTCAACTGGAAAGATTTAATCACCTTCAACTACCGTGCGCAATACGATATCTCTCAATATGCAACAGGCGAAACCTATGCAATCGTGAGAACAGGACCTGATATGCGCTTAAAATACAAAAGGTTTAAATTCTTCCTGATGTACCTGCTCTCAGGCATCGGAGGGGAAACTCCAATGTGGTTTGACCAGTATTACTACGGAAGAAACAACCTCTCAGGAATGGTCGAATATAAAGTAAACAAATATCTGAGCGTAGGGTATTATGCTTCCGCAAACCTCTCAAAAGATAACTGGGACGGACGTCTGATGGCTGAAAACAGGCTTTATGCAAAATTTGGTCCTCCGGACTTTAAAATAAGTTTTGGCTATGATACAGTTAGAAGCAGAACACTTATGGATGTAAGTATGCTCGTAGGATCAGAAAACAGCAAAATAGACTTCGAAAAACTGACTGTTCTCGATCCGCAAAAGCTCGAAAAGCCAAAAGAAAAACCCAAATTCTGGGACAGATGGAAAAAAGACAAAAAAAATGTCAAAACAAAAAAACAGACAACAGAAAACAACAATTTATAAAGGAATAAATATATGACACTAAAAGATTGGTTCGACAACAAAAAAAAGAAATCTTCATTGAACACCGATCCGAAAATAGCGGACGAAGATCTGTATAAACTGTGGACTAAATGCTATAACTGTAATGCAAGTATTCCGACAAAAGACCTCGAAAAAAACGAAATGGTTTGCCCGAACTGCAACTACCACTTCAGAATAAATGCAAAAACAAGAATCAAACAAATCGTCGATGAGGGAACATTTGAAGAAATCAATTCAAACATAAAACCGAGTGACCCGCTTCATTTTGTTGACAGCATAAGCTACAGCGAACGTCAAAAAGCAGCCCAGGAAAATACAGGGCTCAATGATGCGGTTATCACTGGCTTTGCCAAAATAAACAACGAAGAAACAGCACTCGCTGTTATGGACTTTGAATATATGGGCGGCAGCATGGGCAGTGTTGTCGGAGAAAAAATAGCCCTCCTAATTGAGCAAGCTATCGCCAAAAGGCTTCCTGTTGTTGTATTTACGGCATCAGGAGGGGCAAGAATGCAAGAAAGCGTCCTTAGTCTTATGCAGATGGCAAAAACAAGCTGTGCGGTAGCAAAAATGAATGAAGAAAAACTCCTCTATATCACGGTACTCACGGAACCGACATTCGGCGGAGTAACTGCAAGCTTCGGAACCCTCGGGGATATTATTATAGCTGAGCAGGGAGCAAGAATCGGTTTTGCGGGAAAAAGAGTCATAGAACAAACAATCAAACAAAAACTTCCTGCAGGCTTCCAAACAGCAGAATATCTCATGAAATTCGGACAAATTGATATCCTGAGTCACAGAAAAGACTTGAAAGATACAATCTCAAAATTATTGAAACTCCACAAAAAAGCAGGTTTATAAAAATGGACAAACAATTTACACCACTTGAATTTGAAATACCTCTATATCAGATAAGAGATAAAATACAAGAACTGAAAAATCTCAGCGACTCATCGGGAATCGATTTGAAAGACCAAATCGAAACTCTTGAACAACAGGCAAAAGAATATTCTGAATCGCTATACGCAAATCTGAAACCGGCTCAAAAACTCCAAATCACAAGACATCCGATGCGACCAAACTTCTCTGACTATGTTGAGTTTATGACCGAAGATTTTATCGAAATGCACGGCGATCGATGCGGAACAGATGACCGTGCAATAATGGGCGGTGTATGCTACATAGACGGACGTCCGGTTATGCTCATCGGTACGGTCAAAGGTAAAAATACAAAAGAAAACCTTACCTGTAACTTCGGTATGCCTCAGCCTGAAGGTTATAGAAAAGCACTGAGACTGTTTTATCACGCAGAAAGATTCAATCTTCCGATAGTAACCCTGATTGATACAATGGGTGCATACCCCGGGATTAAAGCGGAAGAAACAGGACAGGGTATTGCAATCGCCGAAAACCTCAAAGAAATGGCAAAACTTACCGTTCCTATCATTGCCGTAATTACAGGGGAAGGATGTTCCGGCGGAGCTCTCGGACTTGCCGTTGCAAACAAAGTCTATATGCTCGAACATGCTTACTACACGGTAATTTCTCCCGAAGCATGCTCTTCAATTCTCTATAGAAGCGCCGATAAAGCTGCTGAAGCTGCTGAAGCACTCAAAATTACTTCAAAAGACTTGCTCGAACTTGATGTAATCGACGGAGAAATCAAAGAACCTCTCGGAGGCGCTCACTATGACCCTGAACTTACCGCCTCAAACCTGAAATCAACAATCATTAAAGCTTTAGATGAATTGTCATCAAAAAGCGGCCAGGAATTGAAAGACGAACGCTACGGCAAATTCAGACATATGGGTATTTTCCAAAACTAACCATGAGTACAGTTGAAATCGAAATATCAATCAATCCGCTCTGTGAGGAAATTATCTCTGACTTTTTAATCAACGAACTGAAAAGTGAGGGAGTTATCCTCAAAGAAACTTATTATGAGGACGAAAAAATAATAAGTGAAACTCAAGGAATAATAAAAGCCTTCTTTGAAAAACTTCCTGAAAACTTAGAAAACAAGCTTCAAGAAAGAAGAAACTTTTTGAAAGAAGCAGGAATTGACGAAGCAAACCTCGGAAAGTGGACCATAGAAAATGTAATCGAAATTAAGGATGAAAATTGGGCTAATAACTGGAAAAAATACTGGGACGTCCAAAAAATAGGCGAAAAAACAATTATCTGCCCGAGCTGGCTTGAATGCACACCAAAAGATAATGAAATAAAAATAGAACTTGACCCGGGCTCAGCTTTCGGAACGGGAACCCATCCGACAACAAGATTGTGCATAAAAGCCCTCGAAAAATATGTAAATAAAAACACAACCGTAGCTGACGTCGGAACAGGCTCAGGCATCCTTGCCATTGCTTCAAAAATGTACGGCTCATCAACAGTCGTCGGTGTAGACAATGACGGTTCGGTAATCCAAGTAGCTAAAGACAACGCAGAGCACAACGGCATATCAGATATCACCTTCTATGAAGGTTCAGCTTCCGATATAGACAAAAAATTTGATATAGTAGTTGCAAATATTCTAGCGAATGTTATTGTATCAATTATGGATGACCTGATAAAACTCTGCAATGATTCATCAAAGCTTATACTAAGCGGGATAATGACAGACCAGAATGAGCGGGTCATAAACTCTCTCAAACAACACAACTTTGAAGTATCGGAAATATTGAGCGAAGAAAACTGGAGCGCAATCATCGCACAACCCTCTCAAAAATAGAAACTTATATAGCAAATTCCGTAGATACTATAAAAGTCCGTCATTCTGAGGGTTTTAGCCCAAAGGTTTTTTTGTTTAGATACTTCGCTAACGCTCAGTATGACGTTATTTGTGAAATTTTTGATGGAATTTGCTATATAAATCCCCAAAAATAATACTTGAGTTTGGAGTTTTCTTTGTGATAGACTAGAATAAACAAATGGAGAAATGGCCGAGTGGCTGAAGGCGGCACCCTGCTAAGGTGTTATGTGGAGTAATCTGCATCGAGGGTTCGAATCCCTCTTTCTCCGTTTTTTAAAAGAAAGAATTTATGCCGAGGAATATAAGTTTAATATATACATTTTTTGTTGCGTTATTGATATTGATAACTGTAATTTAACGACCGGTTTTATTTGTACGGATACTTTGATTATTTTGGACAGCCCGCTCTGCGAGGGCGTTTTCAGGTCGGAAAAATTAAGTGTTCCAAAAAAATCAAACTGGAAAACTGGACTTTTTCTGGACTGTACGAATAAATTGAGATTTGTATATTATCAGTGAGATATGTGTAAAGAAACAGGACAATACAGAAAAAGGGAACTTGCCTCAAAGCCCCTCTGTGTAAAAGAATTTTAGAATAATTTAGGGTTACAGAAAAGTCCGGTATGTCCGATTTTAGGGACTATTATACTCATAAATATATAAAAAGTTTGTAATAATATGCCCTAAAACCTTATTTTCGTAAGATAGCACCCGAATACAAAAATAGGACTTTTGCTATCAAAAAAGTAACACAAATTCCGTAAAAAATATTTTTCTGCCACAAAACGGAACCTTAACGGAACTTTTTTGCGGAACCAAACGGAACCAGCAATTTTATGTATAAAAATATGGAGTATCATGTTCTGTAGTTTTTCTTATATATCTAAAAAATGATTTGATAAAACGCTTTAGTAAATCAGGGAAAGTATCCATATTTTTGAAATAATATTCACCATTTTTATCCCAAGTATTTATACATAATTTATTATCTATAAAATTATATTGAATTCTATAATCATTACCATTAATTTTTGTACCACATTTAAAAAATACTAACTCATTTGTGCTATTTGTTTCTATGACATACGTAAATTTAGAATTAATGTATGAAATATTAGCAGGATTTTTCTTCATCTGAAATACATCTTTATCAAAAAAAGATTCTAATTTTTTGATACATAAATTATCTTCAGGAAAGATTTTTAAAAATTTTTCAGCTTCATCTCTTTCTTTTGAAGTATCAATATTTTCTAATTTACTTTTTAAATTTTGATAAGCCATGGCATCTAGTTCGTTATATTTGAAATTGTATAAATTGAGATTATTTACTTTATCTTCCCATTCAGTTCTATCGATATATAATTTTAACCAATATTCGTACATAAAATCTAAGAACTCGCCAGAACGTTCATATATTTGTTTTATTGTCCAGACTTTTTCTTTAGAAATTTTAATAGCCGAACGTGAACCGTAACAATAGGCAAATTTCCCCGATTCTACAGAAATATCTTTTTTGACTGGGAAACTATAATTTTTTAGACTACTGTTTTCTGAGCCAGTTGATAATAATAACAGGTTCCCCAAAGCATTAATCGTGTTTGTCCTATTTTCCTCATTTTCATCGCTTAATAGATTATATTGGTCTAACACGCACTGCCAGTATTCTCTTTTGGGGTCTTGTGGTAAAATATGCTCAATAGATACCTCTTTGTTTTTATACCATTCAACAATTGCAGCATTTTGTATTTGTAATGAGTTATTGTACTCAAATAAAAAATATTTTAAGCCATTCCAATTATAATAATTTTTTTTTGATATATATTCGTGAAATCTATCAATTGATTGAAGTACGCACTCTTTATTTAGCGGTAAAACTTCATGTCTTTTTATAGAATTGACTAAATCTCTAAGCTTTTTGTTTTTTTCATGTTTTTTGCACCATAATAAATCTCTTGTCGCAGCAATTAGAAAACTCATATCATTTTTATCTTGTGCCATTAATTTAAATATAAAAATAAATTTTTCTAAAACACAATAAAATTCTATCTTGTCCTCTGAACAAATATCTTTTTCCGCTAAAACAACCATTATTGCTACTTTGGCATAAAACAAGTCTGGTAATCTCGAAAGCCTTTTTAACCAATTTTTTTCATCTTCAGAAATTTTTAAATCTGTATTGTTAGGAATATTTACAACTGCCCAAAATTTACTATATAACTCTAAACTTTCAATGTAACTATACAATAGGCTAAAAGCTTTATCGTAATCCAAATTTTGGCAACAAATATGATAGAATTCACCATTGTCAACCGAAAATTCATTATTCAATATATCGTCAATAAATGCGCTTCCATTCCTTTTGTTTAGACGTTTGTATACGATCCAATGAGCTTTTAAATATAAATCATCTGACAAATTGGAATTTTCATAATTTAAGTAATCATAAATATTTTTCCAAGCTAAATCAATTTTATTTTGTAATCTACTTTCATAATTGTTAAAATCATTTTTATTAAAAAAAGTAGATAAATACATTAATCGATTTTTTAATAATTCTAAATTTGTTAAAGGTTTTCCCCTGTTATTCATTGTTTCAAATGTGACTCTTACATCAAAATCATCAGTTATATAATAAATATTAAAAATTAATCTATTTAATATAATGTCTACAATTTCAATAATATCTTCTTGGTCAAATTGATCTAAATTTTTTGATATGTAGTTAGCCGCAAAATTAATATTTGATAAATATTGACTGCTATATTCCATATCTTTTCTATAATCATAGATTCTTTGACTAAAATACTCTTCAGCTTTATCTTTTCTTTTTACAGAATAGCCAAAACGATGAATTTTATTAGGATTTTCTAAAATATTTTCAATTGTATTATAATCAAAATTTTCAATATTTTCTTCTTTTGCATATTCCAAAATAGATTTAAGAATTATTATTAAAGATGTAATTCTTTGTTGACCATCAACAATATAAAATGATATTGTACCATTTAAGCATTCACATAATAAATCTGTTTCATTTGTAATTTCATCTAAGGCCAACATCCCTACATAATGTTTTCTAGAAATACTATTTACATGAAATAGACGAATTATATCATTCCATAATTCAATAAACTCTTTGTTCCAAGAATATCCTCTTTGATAGTCAGGAACTCTATAGAAATAGTTTTCTGAAAAAAGTTCTTTAATTGTTTTTAAATTATTTTGATTTGTTATTTTAGTTTCCATTAAATAATTTCCTCATCAATTTTAATTTGATTTACTCTTCTTCCTCGCAACATGCTCTTTAATAACTTTATAAACATACCTAGTAGTTGTCTCACATGCCAAGGCTAATCTATTTACACTCGTTGCATCAAGGTAATTGTCAATAATATACTGCTTTTTATATTGTTGATTACAGTGAGCATGGATTGAAAACTTTTCTCCTGCCGCATTGAACATTAATTTTTTAGTCGCCTCTAAGCCAATAATAGAGCAGAGATATTTTAAATCTTCTGTCGGCAAATTATCTTCAGTTATGTATTTTGACCATACAGGTTCTGTTTCGGAATTTCTAACCATATTACTCCTTTTCTTAATTATAGTACAAACGGAACCTTTAAAGGTTCCGCTTAGTTCCGTTTGAAAATTTTTCTTAATACATCAAATATTTTGTTTTTTCAATATCACTTAAACAGTGATTTTTGAATATTGAAAAGAGCAAAAAGGATATGTTTCGATATGGATACATTGACTACACTTTTGAGGAAAGCAGAGTTAATGTGTGAGAGGAGATAATCATGCGAAACTCAAATACAGACTGGATTACGACAAAAGAACTGGCAGAAATTAAAGGTATTTCTGAAAGAGCCGTTCGAAAAGCAATCAGTAAAAATAAATACGTAATCCGAAAATGCTCAAAATCTTACGAAATTTTAGTAACATCCTTAGAAGAAAATGTTAGAGAAAAAGTAACAACCGTCAAAGAAAAATTTGCTTTAACAGTCCCGATATCGTATGTTGTTCCTGAAACACAAAAGAAATTGGCTCTTGCAAAATACGATTTAATCAAAAAATGGGATGAATTTAGAACCGGTAAGAAAAATAAAACAATTGCCGGAAAAGATTTCCTTGAAGCATATAATCATAATTGTATTTGCGAAGAGTTATTCAATGTCGTAGGTAAAGTTGCTATAGGAACAATTTATGAATGGCACAAAAAACTCCGTACCTACAATGATGATTGGCATTGTTTGATTAACAATTATACCTTTGGAGAAAAAACTAAAAAATACGCAATGTCGGCTGAAGAAGAAGCGGAATTACTTAAAAATTTATTACACCCAAATCAATTAAATATCGGCAAAGCAATTAAATTAACCAAACTGGCATTAAAAGAGCGTGGATTTGAAAATTTATGCTGTGATTTAACATACAGGAGATTTGCGAATAATTATAAAAATGAGCATTATAACACTTGGATAGAGGCAAGGGAAGGAAATAAAGCTCTGCATGACAAGGTTTTACCATATATAACAAGAGATGTTTCAAAACTTGATGTAGGGGATGTTATTGTTGGTGACGGACACAGATTATCATTTTTTATTAAACATCCATATACCGGAAAACCTGTCAGACCAATGATGGTTGCATATCAAGATTGGAAATCCGGCGGATTTGTCGGATTTGAAATAATGCTGGAAGAAAACACTCAGTGTATTGCAAGTGCATTAAGAAATTCAATAATAAATTTAGGCAAAGTGCCTAAGTTTGTTTATCAGGATAACGGCAAAGCATTTAAAGCAAAATATTTTATTGAAAACGGGTTAAGCGGTTTATTTACGAATCTCGGGATTCAGCCTGTATATGCAAAGCCGTATAATGCAAAGGCTAAACCGATTGAAAGGTTATTTAGAGAATTACAGGACAGCTGTGAAGTATTGCTTCCATCATATTCAGGAACGAGTATTATCAAAAAGCCGGCACAGCTAAAACGAAACGAGAAATTGCATAAAGCACTTTATAAGGTCAATATCCCGACTCTTGAGCAAGTAACGAATTTTATTAAAAATTGGCTCATAAAATATCATTACGAGCAGCCTTGCCCGCACGTAAAAGGGAAAACAATAGGCGAAGTCCTTGAAAGCGGTAAAGGTGAAGGTGTTAATTGGGAAACATTAGACGACCTAATGTTGGCTCGTGAGATAAAGAAAATTTATAGAAACGGTATTTTATTCTTAAAAAACAATTATTATGATGAAGCCTTATTCGGATACAAAAAAGAAGTCATTATCAAATATAGCCTGTTCAACTTAAGTTCAATTAAGGTTTATAAATTGAACGGAGAGTTTTTGTGTGAAGCCAAAAGGGTTGAGTCCATTCACCCTCTGGCAAATTATCTGGGTGAAGCTAAGGACATTGAAGATCTTAAGCAAAGAACAAAAATTAAAAAGCAATTAGAAAAAAGAACCGAACAGGAATATATAAATCAAATAAAACGAAATCAAGTTCATACTCCATTATTAACAATGGATTTGATTGAAAAGCAAAGTGAGGATGAATTAAATCAATTCAGGCTTGGAATAAAACAAGAGGAAAATAGTGAAAATTTTAGCGGCTGTTTTCAAACAAGGTTTGAAAAGTATGAATATCTTCTAAATAAAGAAACTCTCTCTAAAAAAGAGCAGGACTGGATTTCAGAATATAAACTAACCGATGAATATGAACAAATATATGGCTGATAAGGAGGTTTTAATGCACAAATTATTTGTAAAAACTCGTAATGTCAAAAACTTCATAGGATTAATGAATAACTTAATAGATAAATCCAATGAAGTGCCTAAGATGGGATTAATTTACGGTGATCCCGGATTAGGTAAAACTCAAACCGCGGTATGGTGGGCAACAAACAATGATGCAGTCTATGTAAGGGCACAAAATAAAATGACTTGCAGATGGTTATTAGAAAAAATCGTTTATGAATTAGGAGAATCTCCCTCTAGAAAAATGGCGGATCTTATAGAACAATGTATCACTCATTTAAGATTAAAACCGCAAATCATAATCATTGATGAAGTGGATTATCTCATCAACCGTCACAGAATTGTTGAAACCTTAAGAGATTTACACGACTTAACTGGGGTGCCGATAGTATTAATAGGAATGCAGGAAGCAAAAACAAAACTCGGCAAATACAGACATTTATATGACAGAATCTCGGAGATTATTGAGTTTAAGCCTTTTTCTAAAGACGATCTGGATGTTATTGTCGAAGAATTATCCGAAATTAAAATAACCGATGAAGCCAAAGAAATATTTTTTGAAAAAACAAATCGTTTTAGACAGGTAATTAAAGGGATTTCTCTGTTGGAGAATTTAGCCAAAACAAACGGATTAAACAAAATAGATGTAAAACAGGTGAAAGGACTAACAATTGAAAAATAAAGATTTAATAATAAAACTAGCAAGAAGATTAGACAAATTCAGCCTTGATGAAATCATTACGCTATCAGAGCTTCAAGAACAGGATGTGAAAGATATATTATCTGATTTATTAAAAAGTCAGGTGATTATAAAAAACAATGATACATATTTTTTTAATCCCAAAAAGATTTCCAAAACAAATAATCATACTCCCCCTGTCATTAGTAGTTTTAAACCAATCATTATTGAAGAAGAAGATGGATATGAAGAACTTCTAAAATTCGGTGAAGAAACTCAAAACAAAGTAAAAAGATATACGGAATTATTGAACTTTGTTCATCAAGCAGGAACGAAACACTTAAGACAGGTTGTTGACTTATTTAACGAAACCTCAGGATATAAAAAGATTCCATATCCTACATTTACTAGAATTCTCAGTAATTACAACAAATACGGCTTTAGAGGAATATTACCCAATTATCATAATTCTTCAGAAAACTCTATACCTGAGGAGATATATACTTGCTTCAAAAAATATTACCTGACAAAAGAAAAATTATCCGCATCAGAAGCCTTATACAGAACTCAAAAGCAACTGCAATCCGAACAAAAAATAGAACAGCCTTATGCCTATAATGCTAATGCATTTTTAAGAAAGATAAAAACTGAATTTACCAAAGAACAGATTAAATATTTTAGAAATAATATAACCCCGCCAAAGGTCAAAATATACTCGACGAAAGCTGATGAACCTCTTAATATGGAATTTAAAAAGGCGGCAAATATTTATTTAACCCGTCTGCGTCTGGAAAACAAACTGGAAAGGTTTATGCATGAAAAAACAGATTATAAAAATCATTTACAAGCACATTTTGACAATTTAACCATAAGAGAAATAACAACCCGGACAGTTTCAAAATACAAACAATATATGTTTGACAACGGATTTCAGTTGGCATCTGTCAATATGTATATTTCATTACTAAAAAGAATCATAAGAGCAGTCTGTCCTAAAACAAATAGTCTTGTTACAAGAGGCGATAAAATCCTTCAAAATGTTTACGCCCTTGATATGAATATTTTATCAGAGGATGAGATAGCCTACTTATTGCAGATTTGTCAATTAAAATACCCTGCTGCATATCCTGTTTTATATCTTTCACTATCAACTGGTGCAAGTGTACCGGAGTTATTAGGATTAACATGGGATAGGATAAATTTTGAGGATAACACAATATTTTTGAAATATTTTCTTTATGAACGACGCCTTGTTGTAAACAAAGGTGGAACTGCCGCAAGAACACTTAAGATTGATAATAAAATAGCAGGCATTTTGCAAAAGAAATTAAAAAAGACAAACCCTGCTCCGAACGATTTTGTTTTTAAATTCAATTCGCCAAAATCTTCCCAGCAGTATTTTGAAAGTGTTATTTTAAGAGGTTTATCTATACAACTTGGAATTCAAAGACTATACCCAAGTGACTTACAGCACAATTTTGCCAATTTATGTTTGAAACAAAATATTCCTGTTACATTTATCCAAAAATCATTAGGTTATTACAGTTTAGCCAATTTCGTTAAAATATACAAAAATCTAATAGAAAATCAGGAAAAAGAATATTATAACCCGCTTGATGAAATTTATAATAAAACAGGGCTTGAAAATGCTAATCTAGTGTCGCCGCTTTCCGCCGGCTCAACGCCGCCGTGCTGCGGCTCACCTTTTCAAAAGCCACTCGAAAATTCCGCTCAAGTCAATTGTTGCGAAATTTTCTCGGGCAACTAAAAAATGAGTTATCTTGTGTATGCTGGAGGTACTCAGAATATGAAAAAACACGTTTTAGCAGAAACTGCCACAAAACTTTATACTGAAAAATTTATGACATTGGAAAGTATAGCAAAACAATTGAATGTGAATGAAAGAACTCTTCGCCGTTGGAAATCTGCTGATAATTGGGAAAATAAACGGATAGAATACCTAAAATCCAAAACAACATTCCATGAAGATTTATATAATTTTGGCAGAACCCTTTTAGAAACAATAAAAGCAGATATATCAAACGGGGAAAGGGTTGAACCATCAAGATTGCATGCTGTAACTAAAATAATGACTTTGCTTAAAAACGTTAAAACTTATGAGGATAAAGTATTGAATGATAAATACTCCCATGAAAAGCCAAACAATCGAGAAATATCACCCGAAACTATCCGAGAAATTGAAGAAAAGATTTTGGGTATAACTTATGAAGAATAACTTTCCAGAATTGCTGTTTTAAAGCCTTAAATTATTTTTGATAAGATTTTATATATAAGTCATACATAACCCGTCTTAATCGACCGGTTGAACACTTTTTGAACGGGGTTTGATTAGTCTTGTTCAGTCAATAATTTTATATTTTCCTTAGCAATCATATCAGCAAGTTCTTCTTCTGTAGGGAGAACTGTTTTATACTTGCTAGCAAAAATCTGCTGACTTTCTTGTAATACCGAATACTTGACCATTGTTTCAGACTTATCAGTGCATAAAATTATACCTATTGTCGGATTGTCGTCTACACCACGCTTTAATTCATCAAACATGCGGACATACATATCCATTTGCCCAATATCAGCGTGGGATAATTTTGTTGTCTCACAACAAAGCATTTGAGCAGGTAATTATAAAACACCAAATCAGCATAAAAATGATCAGTTTCGGTACTAATCCTGAATTGGCGGGCAACAAAAGAAAATACTTTGCCTAATTCAAGTAAAAACTTCTGTAAATTTGTAATTAAAGCCGATTCTAATGTGCTTTCTTTGCCTTCGATGTTTTCAGGCAAATCCAAAAATTCCAAGACATACGGATCTTTAATGAATTCTTTAGTGTTAATTACATCCGGCAGACATTTTTCTGTGTTACATCCCCCTTCTTGAGTTGATAAAAGTCTGTGATAATAACCGCTTTTGATATTGCGTTCAAGTTGGCGGTATGACCAGTTTTGTGATGCCGCTTCTTTTAGATAATAATTCCTTTCATCCGGGTTATCAATCCTTATAATCCTTACTATATTTGACCAACTCAAATTTCCTAGACACTGTCTGGGGAATTCAGGATAAACTAAATAAAAATTCCTCATATTATGCAAATTTGCTTCCGAAAAACCTTTACCGAAAGTATCCGTCAGGTATCTTGATAAATTTTCAATAAGCTTAGTTCCATATTCTGCACGGGAAGCACCACCCTGCTCTTCTTCTACAATACGCTGTCCGATTTTCCAGTATGTTTCAACCATAATGGAATTTACTGTATGATACGCTTTCGCCCGTGCAATATTAAGTAACTCTGCTATATCACTATATATTTTAGAAATCTCATTTGACATGAAATACCTCCGAATACCTTTAGTTTAGCATAAAAAGAGTGTTTTATAATCTAATTAATTTTCAACTAAAACAGGTTCTTCTATTGGAATCAATATTCCTCGTATTGGGTCGTGTTGGTAAATAAATCTAACTTTTGCCATAACTTCTTCTTCACCTATTATTTCAGTAATATTGTTTATTAATCTTTCTTGTGATTCTTCATCATGATAATAAATGTTTATTATGGCATCTTTATCTGCAAGGAAAATATGCTTTAAAATTGCATAATCACTTTTATCAAGTGAGTGTCCTATCACATGGAAAATACGTTTTGTATTATCATTACGGCTTTTTATGATTTGTAATAAACTTTGATAATCTTCTATTGTGTTATATCTGTGTCTTTGGTTATGTTTTCTAAAAACATTAAATTCTGACGGAATATTATTATTTTTATTGTCAAAAAATTGAGTTCCAAGAACTATATTATTTGCGTTTATTTTTCCATGTACATAAAAATTTCGTATTGACTTTTTCTGTCTTGAATCCGTAGTTTGTTGATATAATCTTGTTAAAGTATCTGTATAATTAAAATTTAGTATAAATAAAAAACTCATTATATTTGGTTTAGATTCTTGTAATAAAGAAAGTTGATATTTAGGTTTTGAATCAATTTCGGACATAACAGTTTCGTCTAAATATTCTTCAAACAATCCGACGAAATCTCGTAATTGGTCATATATAAAATTTATAAATCCTTGATAATTATCAATGTAAAAATATAAATATGAGAAGTCATTCTTTTCTATAGTTGTATATTTGGGAAAATCTATTGGTATGCTATTATTACAAGGTTTTAAATAATCAATTATTTTATAAAAATTAAATTCTAATATATCTTTTTTAATTGAAAATGTTAATGGAAAAATCATCTCAATTTCACCACTGGATAAATCCAATAGTTCTTTATTTAACGATGATACAACTCGATATATTTCCTCTTCTATATCAATCCAGTTTTTACCATAATTATTACGTGTTGTTATAAAATGCTGTAACCATATATTATCAATGAATGTTGTTCCATAGTTAATCGTTCCAATCATTCTTTTATTATTTTTTTCGACGCAATAATCTAAAAAATCACTATATTTTGTTTTTAAACAATGTGCTATATCAAATCCATTTCCTAAGATTAAAATGTCCATAAAATAGTATGAAAATCCTTCCAATATATATCTTTGTAATAACCTCAGATAATTATTTATCCAATTTATTCCTTAATTCATTATATACATCTGCTAATAACATTTCTTTAATAAATCTAAGTTTATCCGCATTTTCAAATAAACCTTTAAAGAAATTATCATTTTGTTCATAGCGATTTATTGCTATATCGTTGAATTGTTTATTATATAGAGTCCTGAAAGCAGTCTTATCACCGGATTTCGCAGAATTAACCATTTGCTCGTTTTGCATCATATCTGCTTTTAATTGTGCCAGAACTTTGTCTTGTTCAGTAAATGATGTACCAAATTTTTTGTTAAACTTATCAATAATTTCTGATAATGTATCTTTTTCTTTGTTACTTCCTGCTGTGCCGGTACCGACTACCGGAGGAACAATTCCTTCTACTTCCTGAAGCGTTATTTTTCCATCAGCAGTTTTTTGCAGTTTATAATATTCAAGTAACAACTCATCATTTAGATTAACCTTTTCCGAATTATCTTTCGGGAGCAGTTTTACTAAGTATTTGGTAAACACATAAAGCTTTTGCATATCTTTATCAAACATACGACAAACTTGAACGATAAAAGAATAAAGTCTGTTAAATGAATGCAATAGAGATTTAAACTCGTCTTTTTGTTTATCTTCTAACACTTCATATCTTTCTAAAGTGGGTTTTAGAATTGGCGAAAGAGTATCAAGTGTCGGTGTTGTTTTTTGATAGAATTTTTTTGCAAAAGTTTCGACTTCTTTATATTGATAAACTTGAAAATCATCAAGTTTCCGTTTTATATCATATATTGAATTAGGGTCGGTTTCGCTTTCTAAAACAGTTGCTTCATAATAAGGCTGGAATGCTGCTTGGATTTCTTCTTGAGTATTCGCAAAATCAAGTACAAATGTATCTTCTTTGCCTCTGGTTGTTCTGTTTAACCTTGATAAAGTCTGAACAGCTTTAACCCCGTTCAATTTTTTATCAACAAACATTGTGTGCAAAAGCGGTTCATCAAACCCTGTCTGGTACTTTTCAGCAACAATAAGCATATTAAAATCATCATGAAAATATTTTTTAAGCTGATTTTCTTTGATTCCGTTAATTTTTTCTTCTGTCCATTCCTGCCCGTCATCTTCTATACTGCCGGAAAATGCGACCAATACATCTAAATCATCATAATTATGAGCTTCTATATACCTTCTGAATTCAAATAAATACCTTACCGCATGCAGTCTTGATGCAGTTACAACCATTGCTTTTGCACGCCCGTCAATTTTCTTTTTAGTAATATCTCTAAAATGTTCAATTATGATTGCAGTTTTTTGAGCAATATTATGCGGATGCAGACTCTCAAATCTTGAAACGGCTCTTGCTGCTTTCACCTTGTCATATTCAGGGTCACCCTCTATTTTCTTTGCGATTTTATAATATTGTTTATAGGTTGTATAATTCTGCAAAACATCTAAAATAAATCCTTCTTCTATAGCCTGCCTCATTGAATAAATATGAAACGCCCTATAAGTTCCGTTTTCTTGTTTTTCGCCGAATAATTGTAATGTTTTATTTTTAGGGGTTGCCGTAAAAGCGAAGAATGAAAGATTTTGATGAGTTCCGTGTGTAGAAAGCTCCTTAACCAGATTGTCTTCATAATCTTCATGCCGGCTTTCTTCTTGAGCTTCTTCCCGTGCATACTGCTCTAATACTTCTTCTGTATCGCCAAGTGCAACTTTTAATTTTTTTGCTGCGGTTCCAGTTTGAGAAGAGTGAGCTTCATCAACAATAATCGCAAATCTTTTGCCTGTTGATTCAACTTCCTGATAAATAAACGGGAATTTTTGCAATGTTGTAATAATAATTTTAACTCCGTCATTAATGGCATTTTTTAATTCTTTTGAGCCTTGTTTAACAGGTCTTACGACACCTGCGACATGGTCAAATTGATAAATTGTGTCTTGCAGCTGGCTGTCAAGAATTTTCCTGTCCGTAACAACTATTATGGAATTAAAAATAGCTTCATCATTTTTATCATGCAAACCTGAAAGTCTGTGAGCAAGCCAGGCTATAGAGTTTGATTTGCCGGATCCGGCACTGTGCTGTATCAAGTAATTTTTGCCGCTTCCTCTTTCTTTCACATCTGCCAAAAGTTTTGTTACAACATCTAGTTGATGATAGCGGGGGAAAATCATTGTTTCCTTTTTGCCGGTGATTTTGCCATCCTTGTCTTTTATATCTTCGGTTTGCAGATGCATATATTTATGGAGGATTTCCATTAATGAGTCTTTTTGAAGGACTTTTTTCCACAAATAAGATGTTATATAATCGTCATCAATTTGCGGATTACCTTTCCCGCCGACATTTCCCGCACCGTTTGAACCCTGATTGAAAGGCAGGAAATACGTTTTTGCACCCTGTAATCTTGTTGTCATATACACTTCGTACAAATCAACCGCAAAATGTACGAGAACCCTTTGTTTAAACTCAAACATTTTGTCTTTTGTCGCACGATCGAATTTGTATTGATTAATGGCATTTGTTACATCTTGTCCTGTGAATTGGTTTTTCAATTCCATTGATACAACAGGAATACCGTTTAGCAAGAGAACTACATCAATGCTTCTTTCATCTAAAAGAGAAAACTTCATTTGGCGTGTACAGTGCAGGATATTTTGAGAATATTTTTGATTATGCTCAGGATTCATTGAAGTTTCGGGCTTAAAATAGCAAGGGTAAAATTTAACTCCTCTGTCTTTGAAACCGTGTCTTAATACCTGCATCAAATTGGTCGATGCAACTTCATCCTGAAACCTTTTTAAAAGAGCCTGCTCGGGATTATTTGGATAGTTCCTGCAATGCTTTTCCCATTCTTTGGGCTGTGTAGTTTGTATAAACCTCAAAAATGTATCTTCATCCAGAGCCGTTGCACGATTCAAAGCCTTAGGATTCCCCTTTTGATACCCGCCCTCATTAATTAAATAATTCTCAATCGCTTCTTCAAAATTTTTCTCTTTTAATAAAGTGTCTTGCATTTGTTTTACCCTCTAATATCTTTTAGGTATTTTTGATTCCTTTAGTAATATATTATGACTATTATATTTTTGTGTTGAAAAAAATAAAAATTCTAAACTTTTTTTAATTAATATATCATCATTTGAAGGAGATGAACAAATTGCTGTAATAGATTCATTGTCATATGGAATTTCCAGATACGGAACAAAAATACCATTAACTATTCGTGTTTTAGGAAGCAAACCAGCATAATTAGTTATATTATATATTGCACACCTATATTCTTGTTCATCTTTGTATGCAGGATGCTTAAAAAATATATTATGTAATTCTATGATATCAATAAAATTTTTAACAAATTCTTGTTGTTCAATTGGTTCCTTTTCTATTTTGCTTTTATTTTCTTTATAAACATTATTATATTTACATATAATATTAGCTAATAATTTTTCTTGTTTTTGTCTATCATATATTACTTCACCATGTATATAATCTAAAACTCTTGAATTAATTTTAAATGGAGCGTATTGAAATTCAATATTAAAACCAGTACAATTTTGAGATTTCGTGTAGTAGTTCCATAGATTTAAATTATCACTGTCTTTTGAAAAAGATGCTATAAATATATGCCCTGCCCACCAAGTTGATTTGTCAATCTTACCAAAATCATTTTGTAGATATGAATTTGCAATCTCTCTAATTAAATTAAAATACTTTTCATCCAATAGCTTTTCACTATATTTATCTGGGTATTCAGGGAATAGATTATATATATAATTATTTTCAGAACTATCATTTAAAAATTGTGTATTAGAAAACCACAATTTTTGATCTTTTATAATTCCTTGTAAACCTTCTGCGGAAGTGTAATGGTATATAGGACCATGGTATTGTGTTTTTTCACTTGCAAGCTTTTGTTTAAGTTCATGATTCAATAACTCGTATTTATTGCTTACCATTATACTGCCACCTTTCTTTTTCCGGTTACGCATTCGTAGATTAGTGATTTTTTGTATTCGGTTAATTTTTCAATCAATTTTTCTTTATCCTCAATGATTTTGTCTATCTCGGAACATTTTTTGTCTAAAAAATCTGCTATTTGTTGCTGTTCTATTTTTGAAGGGAATGGAATTCTCATATTACTAATAAAATCCCAACTAGCTCTTGGCATTTTAGCTCCATAAGTCGAAGAATTAACAATATCAATAAACCAATATGATAATAACAATCTTAATAAATAACGATTATCACCCTTGAAATTTTGCATAACTAGAAATTCAGAAGAACATAAACCATTAAAATCAACAATAGTTGCTTTTGCTAAATATGGTCTTAATTTCCCGAATAATAAGTCTCCACTATAAAATTTATTTGAAATACCTTCAACAACAAAATCTTCTGTTAAATTATACTTTCCTAGAAAACTTAAAACATTTTCTAAGCCTATATAGATTTCTCCATTATATTCTGCTTTCTCATTACGTAAGTTTAATACTGTTTTTAATCTTCTAATTTCCCAATGTTGAGGAATTTTGCCTATCCATTCGATGCCGGAATCTTTTAGAGGAACGGATTTGTCCAGCCCTTTGGTTACTGCTTCGGTTATTACAGATTGCTTGTATTCTTTAAGTTTTTCAATAACCTCTTTTTGAACCTCAACAACCCTGTCAATCTCCCCGCATTTCTTATCTAAATAATTCGCTATAGCCTCTTGCTCAGAGATTGTTGGACAAGTACAATATATTTTCCCTTGATTTTGAGTATTTAAAATTTTAACGACATTACCATTCGAATAAAACCAATGCTGCTCTTCTTGGGAACTTATATAATATAAACCAAACCTACCATAGACAAGTTCTTTTTTAAATAATATTGCATTTATTTGTTGATTGAATGCAACTGACTTATTTGAAACTCCAAATTTTCCAATGGAGCCAATACAACATATCAGCGGAGTATTCGCAGGCACAACTCGTGCAACTTTTATCCCCTCATTATTCAAATATTCATTTGTAGTTTCAATTGGATTAAAAGCTTCTAAGTTATCGGGCTTTACCCATAAAAAACCTTGTTCAGCATAATATTCTTCCGAAGAGTTCTCTTTGGGTGGTGTATTCCCAGTTTGAATATTGGCTAAAGCTTTTAGTCTTTTTACACTCCAACTTTCAGGTATTTCCCCAATCCACTCAATACCTGAATCTTTATATTTATCATATCGGTTTATTGTATTCTTTTTTAACATATCAACCTATTTCTTATTTGTACAATAATACATCTGATGCTTTAAGAATTTTTATGGGCTTCGAAAACTTTTTAACCCTGTTCCATTGATAAAATTCAATGTCTGATTTGTTTTTTACTATTACACCTTTTGATATCGGTCTAATTAATAAAACTTGGCTATTATTATCAAGAGTTACATTAGCCCCCATATAGTTAAAATCTCGTAAAAAAGCCCAATGACCTAATAGTCCAATTATTATAATCATTATTACGGTAGTAATAGAAATTTTTGAAATTAGGTTTTTAACAAAAATAGCTACATAATAGAAAAATAGATATAAAGTCAGTAAAATCCAAAATGAAGATTTTGAAAATTTATAAACATATTCATACAATTGAAATATTGGAACTGTAAATATAAAGACAAAAAATATAAAATTTAACAAATCTTCGAGCGAATACTTGCCCAGTTGTTTATTTATATCATTTAGCTCTTTTTTTATTTGTATTAAACGCTTTTTAATACTGTATGCAACTTTATTGTATTTAAATTTTAATAAAAACATCAAATAACAATTTAATACCAATCCGTTTGTATAATTATGGATTACTAGCATTATAAACTTTATAAAATTGAAAAAAAGTAGTGCATTAGCTAATGTCAGAAAAATAGTTGCAACAAATACTAGCAGCGGAGCAGTACCTTCATAATAATCCTTTATTTCCAACAATGAAGCATATCTTATACCCATATAAGAAAAGTAACCTAAATTAAATATAAAATTCGTTATTAGAAATAAAAAAGCAGATATTGTGATAAGCTTTAAAAAATAATCTATATTAAATTTATCTTGTTCATTCATAACTAATTAAATATCTTCTCCAATCTTTTACCATTATGCCCTCCTCTATTCAGTACACTCAAGACAACATTCTTGATTGTTTCCATCTCGCTTGGATTGCTTTCGGCAATTAACAATGTCAGCGCAAAAAGAGCGGCATTGTCTATTATAGGAGAGCCATTTGAATATAAAATATTATTCTTATCCAGAAAATACAAAAAACAACTTGCCGCTATGCGTTTATTGCCGTCTGAAAAAGAATGATTTTTAGTTATCAGGTATAAAAGCATTGCCGCTTTTTCTTCCAGTGTCGGATAAAGTTCTTTCCCGTCAAAAGTTTGGTAAATCTGATTAACTGAACTTGAGAAACTCCCGTCTTTCGGGTTTGCAAATACATCTGATGCAAACTCGGATTTCATCTTATCTATAACTTGTAAAAATTCTACCTCGGAAACCCTGATTGCTTCTTTTTCGTTTTTTCCTTTTGAATCCAGTGTTTTATGGTCAAAATCGTCCAGTAAATCAAGCCCTTGTGCAAAAGTATCTAAAATTTTTACAACCTTTTGAGCCTCCTCAAGATTTTCTACCTGATTGGATAAACTCCGTGATAAAAGTTGTATAGTATTTTGCAAAGTTTTTACTTTGTCCTGTTCCTGTTTGAGTTTTTTTTCATTGATTACATAACCCTTTGTCAAATATTCTTTTAAGGTCGAAGTTGCCCAAATCCTAAATTGAGTTGCTCTGCTTGAATTGACTCTGTAACCGACAGAAATTATTGCATCAAGATTATAAAATTGTGTTAATTTGCTTTGAGTTTTTCCCTCGATTGCTCCGTGTTTTGTGGTTGTTTCCAAAACGGAAATAACCACTTCTTCTTTTAGTTCTCCCTCATTAAAAATATTCTTTAAATGTTTGCTTATTGCAGGTGTTTTGACGCCAAACAGTTCTGCCATACCTTTTTGCGTAAGCCATATGGTTTCATTTTCCAGATGTGCATCAATACTAACACTCCCATCAGGGCTTTTGTATATTAATATTTCGCCTTTACTTTCTGTTTTAGTCATTAAATATTGCCTCCAAACTCCCATCTAAGGATTTTTCGAGTTCTAATATTTCAGACATTATTTCTTCTGACGGTCTTGGCGGAGTGTATTTATAAAAATATCTTGTAAATGGTATCTCATAACCGATTTTTGTTTTCTTCTCATCTATCCAGGCATCAGGTGCATAAGGGAGAACTTCTCTTTTAAAGTATTCTTGAATATTTTCTTTTAGAGGAACATTTTCCGTGTCTCGCAAATTTGTATCGGCAACATGTTTACCGTTTTTTGTAATAATATTCCCGTTTTCATCTTTTTCCGGTCGTTCTACAACTATCTTTGAATAGCCGAATTCTTCGTTATCAAAAATTTTACTGATTTCCGTTTCTTTAAAATTTGCATAAATATTTGTAATCTCATCTATATAATGTTTGGGAATATCATTTCTTTTGTTACCAAGTGATTTTCTGCGCTTTTCATACATCTGGTTAGCGTTGATTAATTGGACTTTGCCTTTTCTTATATTAGGCTTTTTATTATTCAAAACCCAAATATAAGTTGCAATTCCGGTATTATAAAAAATGTCGTTTGGAAGTGCAATAATTGTTTCTAACAGGTCATTTTCTAAGATATAACGTCGAATTTCAGAAGGTCCGGAACCCGCATCTCCCGTAAACAGAGGTGAACCGTTATGAATAATGGCAACCTTTGAACCGGTATCTTTCATTTTATGAATAGCCGTTTGCAAAAACAACATCTGTCCATCGCCAACAGCGGGAAGACCTGCGGCAAATCTTCCTGCCGCACCTAGCTTTGCTTCTGCTTCCACTGCCTTTTTATCATTCTTCCATTCTCTGCCAAACGGTGGATTGGACAAGATGTAATCAAATTTTTCTCCTTTAAATTGGTCATCAGAAAGTGTATTGCCATTTTTTATATTATCAGCATCATTACCTTTAATAAGCATATCAGCCTTACAAATAGCAAATGTTTCGTCATTAATTTCCTGTCCAAAAGGCAAGAGTTTTGCTGAACTGTTTATCTTCTTCAAATAATCTTCAGCGACTGATAGCATTCCGCCGGTACCACATGCCGGGTCATATATGGTTTTTGCGACATTTTCTGTTAAAATATCGTTATCACTGTTAAACAGAATATTTACCATTAGTTCAATAACTTCTCTCGGTGTATAGTGCTGTCCGGCATCTTCGTTATGAGCTTCTGAAAATCTGCGGATAATTTCTTCAAAAATATAACCCATTTCAAGGTTTGAAATTTTATTGGGGTGTAAGTCCGCTTTTGGAGTTGTAAATTCTTGGATTACTATAAATAAAAGATTCTTTTCCGATAGAGTTGTTATTTCTTGATCAAACTTAAATTTTTCTATAATTTCTCTAACATTTTTGGAAAAACCGTTCAAATAATTCCTAAAATTAGTTTCAATACTGTCAGGAGCATCAAGTAAGGTTTCAAAGGTGTATTTGCTTGTGTTATAAAACTCATAGCCGGAAGCTTTTTTTAAGAAAACTTCCCTCATAGGCAAATCCGGTGCCATTGAATTATGTTTTTCAAGAACGGCTTCTTTAGTATCGGCTAAAATACAATCAAAACGCCTAATAACAGTCAAAGGAAGTATAACTTTTCCATATTCATGGGGTTTATACACGCCTGTTAATTTATCAGCTATAGCCCATATCAAATTAGCTTTTTCATTTACATGTGCGCCCAAACTCATACACCAACTCCTTTTCTTCTATCATAGCATGAAAATATGCAACAACTTATTATATGCCAATGTTGGTGTAACAATGTATAATCCCATTAGAAATCAATACAAAATTTTCTGATATTTACTGTTACTTTTTCTGGTTTCTTATGTTACTTAACAATATGCGCCGTTTTTGAGTTGTACGGATATTTTGATTATTTTAGTAAGGTCAAGTTTTGTATGAAACTATAAAATTAATGAGAAAAATTTGTTATAGTAACATAAAATAAGTGTTTAAATTTTTTATGGATTTTTTAATTAACTATATATTGCTAAACTACATTAATTGTATTTACTTGGCTTCAAAAGGAATGTAATTTAATTCGTAAAAATTTATGTCTCCTACAGTTTTACGTCTTACAAATTCAAATTGAGACATACCTGGCAAAAGTGTCTCTCCGCCATACGCAACATGTGCACCTGCAGGGACATTAATTTTTAGTATGTCAGAATTTTTGTATTCAAGCATATATCTAAAATCCGGAGTAGTATACATTGGATTATACTGCAATATTGTTCTATCACCTTTAGACAGTGAACTTTTTAATGCTTTTGATAACTCGCTGAAATCGCTCAAATCCATTGCTCTATATAAAATACCGGCTCTAGGTTGTGCTTCACATCTTTCCAATATTTCTTTTTGCATTCTTTCAATTGAGTCATACGCTGCTTTAATTTGATATTGAGCATACGTTTTGGCGTCTTGAAATATATATGACATAGTGCTTTCGCTATCATCACTCAGAATAACGTTAATTTGTTTATGGGTCAGTCCTTTATCCTTTAAACATAATCTTGCTGCGGATAAATCCTGACTGGCACTCATACTGTCTATTATATCATCTGGCTTCCACCATTCGTTTTTTATTTTCTTTATAACTGCATCTTCTCCATCAATTTGAATTCGTTTTAATGTATCTCCATAAGGATAGCTATATTTTTGTATAAATCTTCTGCTGTTATCCCCGCCCGGCAGTATGTCTTTGTCGATGGTAACAGCATATTTTTTGCCATTATTTATAAAATAATGAGTAACAACATTTGCACCTTGTTTGTCAGTCAACGAAAAGTTGTAATCATAATTTTCTAAACCATTTTGTGATTTTTTGGCAATTTCATTTGACTGCTTTGATACAACCTCAGGCGTCAAATCGATTTTCATAGTCGTTTGTTTGGCTTCATTTAATTTAGCTTTAATCTTTTCATCTAATTCAACAATCTGTTTTTGTAATAAATTGCTTCTATCAAACCCCTGAAGTTCATCTAAAGACGCATCTTGTTTTTTCATTAAGGACACAAAGTCATCTTGATGTTTGCGTGCTTGTCTTGATATTTCAGTAATATTTTTATTATTAACCAATAAATCACCATTGTGTGCCTTAGAATATACTTTTTCAAATATTTGAGTGCCATCAGATGCTGTTTTGGTTGACCTTTGAAGAATGCCGTCTGTGTACTCCATAACAACCTTGGAACCGTCTTTCATATTCTTTTGGAATCTACCTGTTAATTTATCGTTTTCTTTTAACAGTTTTCCAATTCCGTCTTGGTCAATATCGGTAATTTGTTCTATTGTTTTTTTAGGTTTGATAACACCTTTATATATTCCAGCTCCTGCTGCAATAACAGCGCCAGCTATTGCTAAACCAGCAAGAGCTTTTTTCATTTTGTTATTGCCATCTTTAATTTGCTCAGTGTTTTGTTTTGCTTCAATTGGGTTTGAAGTGGAATTTTGTTTATTTGAAATATATTTTTGATTAACTTGACTTAGATTTATGTTTTTCATTTTGTATCTCTTTCTATAAAGAAAGAAAACAAAAGAAATAAATAAATTGATAATTTGTAAAATAATATGTCAGAAATAATCAAACTAAGCGTACATAATAATCAAACCATATGTTTTTACAAAATAACACAGATTAATGTAGCAAATTCAGCTAATTATAAATCGGTTAATCAAAAAGAAAAAATTGAAGTAATACAGAAAAATATTGAAACAATACAAGATGAAATTTCAAAAACACCTAATAAAAAGACCATTCCAATTAAAATTAAAGATTCAACCGTAAAAAAATATCTCGCCAATTCAACAGATTATGAAAGCTTTATAGCAAACTTAAAAAAATCTATAACTTATTTAAGCAATAAAAAACATCCTAAAAAGTCTGACATCGAAACGATATCAGGATTTTACATGTTAATTGGAGAAAATGCTGCCCAAAATGATAAACCTCAAGAAGCTTTAAATAATTATACAGCAGCATATAATAACTTAAAAAAACATAACATGGATAAAAATTCTGAACTTGCTTTTTATTCTCTGACAAAAATTCTATATCTGCCCCAAACAGCAAGTAATAAGAAATATCAAGATGAAATAATTAAAACAATTGAAACCACACAGCTCGGTGTAATGTCCAAATATCCTTCTATATATGACTATTTAAGTAACTACTATAAAGATAAAAATGACCTGAAAAAAAGTAAATATTATGCAAATAAATTTAACTCAAAACAATCTTGCCTTATTGTTGCATACGACAAACAATTTATAATCAAAAATTCATATGAATGCGATTTGGTAATAAAAGCACTGCAATCGACAACCTATGAAGAAAAACATTTATACTCGAAACAAGCTATTAACTATTTTCATAAAAAAAGAATCCAAATAAAAAAGAAAAACAACTGTTTGGTCTTTTATTAATGTCTTATGCCGATTACGCCGCAAATACCGGACATTTCAACAGAGCAATATTTACATATCGAACTGCTTATGAATATATGAAAAAAAATAATCTTCAAAAAGATTTTAAACCCGCAGCAATTAGTTTGTACAAAGCGTATGTTTTGTCTTCAACAGTGTTTAATAATACCGGAGAAATACATGAATCTCTCTTACTGGAATTGGAAAAAGTACAAGAACTGCTTCCCGAGGAAGACCGGCATTTAATTTACATTGAATTAAGCAAATACTATGAAAATAAAGGTAACACCCAAAAAGCAGAATATTATCAGAAATTATTAAAACATTAATTCAAATCAAGGAATAAAATTACAATGGACATCTACGACGCTATATACAACAGACGGATTACAAGGGATTTTCAGGATAAAATCGTTCCGGATGGAATTCTCGAAAGAATCATAAACGCAGGTCTTCAAGCACCCACACATGACCATCTGAGAAACTGGGAGTTTGTCATATTGAAAGACAAACAGGATAAAGAACAGGCTCTTCAATTTATCAAACAAGGCGTAAAACCTCAGCTTGAGATACTCAAACAAACTCTTGTCAACGGCACCCCGCAACAAAAGATGTATGCTGATGCAATGCCAAAACAATATTCGATGTTATACAACGCTTCACATATTATTCTTCCGTTCTTCAAATCAAATTCAGGGGTTCTTCACCCCTCGTCTGTCAGCTCGCTGAATCCGATTTCTTCTATCTGGTGTGTAATTGAAAATATTTTTCTTGCGGCAACAGCAGAGGGTCTTGCTTGTTCAATGAGAATACCGGTTGGAAATGAAGGATTATCGGTCGCACAAATAGTCGGAGCACCTGATGACTATCTCTTGCCATGTTATATAGGGCTCGGGTATCCTGCAGATGATAAAGTTGTTGTAGAGCAGGTTGAATACAGCGCAAAGCAAAAAATGCACTTTGGCAAATGGTAAATCAAAACCTGTTATCGGAAATAAAAAACTCAAACAAATCGTCGTTAATTTCAATATCTGAGCCAATGCCGCATTCAGAAAGAACTTTTTCGATATGAAATTTCATCCGGGGCTTGGTAATAACACAAGAAAAAATCATCTCGGGCTCAAGCTCTTTTAATTTATCCGGAAGAAAAATTTCTACCCCTCCCAAGAATTTACCCTGTTTTTTCAAATCTGCATCGACTATCCCGATAACATTCTTAACATCGATAAAACCGCTGTTTAAAGCATCTTCCAAAAACTTGCTTGCACCATATAAGACCGTCTTTTTATTTTTGATTATTTTATTTACAAAATCTGCAGCAGACTTCGTTTTTTCAATAACTTTCTCATAAGCTTCATCAAGGCGCCTGTGTAATATTTCATCCAATTTTTGCACGTATTCTTCCTCTGCAAAAATATTTATACATCTTTTGATTTTTTCGAATATACGAATAAACTCATCATACTTTACTGCGCTGAATATATCCTGCTCCCATTGGCTATCAAGTGCCTCAAGAATCTTCTCCAAAGACAAATTACCAAAGAGTATCGCCGCACAGTTCGGAGCAATATCATCATAAGACAAAACCATCCTATCAGAAAAAACGGAATAAACTCTGTTCGGACCGAAATATTGTTCGCACCCGCTTACAACACCTTCTGGATGGAGATAAGAAGACATCTCACCATTTGCAATCCTGTTCAAAAACACATCATGGAAAACAATCACCGAATCATCGGTGACATAAGGCAGCACACATAACAAATCCAATGCCGCCCACGGATGCGAATGATTTGCATCAATAAAAACAAAATCAAATTTTTCCCCGCAACTCTGCACATAATCAGCAAGCAAAATATTTATGCGCAAATCCCAGAACTTTGCAAGCTCTCTGTCCGTTTCAAAAAACGCAGCCCCTGTTTCTTTCTCCCTGTCATAATAAACCCTATCCGCACAATCAATCGATGTAAGCCCGGCAACATCACTGTATTTATGAGCTTCCTCAAGCATATAATACGCAGCCCAGCCGGCAGCTGTTCCGACTTCAAGCATATTTACAGGCTTATAGTCACTTATCAAACCTCTTATAAAAGCCGCTGAGGGATAATCACCGTCATACCCGCCCATCCACGCAGGACGTTTTTTGAACAGCTCTTTTGTGTCCGCTATTTTCAGACTCCAATACTCTTTACCGGTTTTCATAAAGCTATCTCTCAATCCTCAGAACAAACTTCGTATATCTATAACTTTATTTAAATAAACGGCCAAAGTCAAATCCAAACACACAATATGTGTGTCAATCCATCTGTTTGCAACTATTTTCTTCAGCCTAAAGCTCTGCAAGACTGTAAATTTTTCCGGCAACAAAAGTTGAAACTTATATAGCAAATTCCGCCAAAAATTTCCAAAACAACGTCATACTGAGCGTTAGCGAAGTATCTGAACAAAAAGGATTCTTCTTGCTAAAGCCCTCAGAATGACGGACTTTTAATATTATCTGTGGAATTTGTTATATAAATTCCCAAAAGTTTGTATGGTCTGCCATATTTGTTTATGATAAATTTTATACATACAAAAAGAGGAGGCACCCCCATGAATGATACAAATATCAAAAAAAAGCCTATGCTAAACTACATTAATGTATTCAGGGGGATTGCAATCATCCTTATCCTGATGGCTCATACAATGCAGTTTGGGGAAGCAGGTTCAATCGAAAAATACATCTCTTTTGAAATTTTTGCAGGCGGCACAGCTTTGTTTGTCTTCATTGCCGGTTATCTGTTCCAGTATCTATCATACAAGTTCGAATACAAAAATTATTTGAAAAAGAAATGGCAAAACGTCATAATTCCTTACTTCATAACATCAATCCCCGGTATTATCGCCTGTCTTACAATTCCTAACATATATAAAAACCCTTTCGACGGAATGAATATATTTGCTCAAATCGGCATCTTTATCACCACAGGGCGTGTCCATAACGTTCCTACATGGTTTATGCCTATGATTACCATATTTTTCATTTTGAGTGCGCTGCTTTTGTATCTCGAAAGAAAAAATATTCTCTACAAACTTCTTCCTCTCCTGCTTCTTGTTACAATCTTCGTTCCAAGAGGAGATATAGAACCTGACTGGGTAATGAACCTTGATTATACTGGAAGGTATATAGCTTATCTCAAATACGTTCTCATGGGATTTGTTCATTTTGCTTCCTGCTATGTTCTCGGAATGTATTTTTCAAAATACGGTGAGATGATTGATAAATTCTATGACAAAAGATATCTGCTGATATTCCTGATGGTGCTGGTTTCAGCCTTCGATGTCTTCCTCGGAATAAAATACAATGTTATGAACGGTACAGCTTCAAAACTGCTGCTCACTGTCATCGCTCTTGCTTATCTCAAACATTATGATGAAAAAATCAAATCCATGACAAAATTCAACAAATTTATGGATATAACTGCCAAATACAGCTTCGGACTGTTCTTTGTTCACTGGTATTATGTATTCCTCTTCAACTATATATTCAAACTCGCTCCTTCAATACCTGTTGACGGCTTGCTCAACGGTGTTGCCGTATTTTTCATCTCAGCATCAAGACTTGTGACAGTTTTTGTTTTGAGTTTTCTGACACTGTACTTAATGAAAAAAGGTCTTGAAAAACTCGGTGTCAAAAATACCCGTACTTTCACAGGGGTCTAAAAAACAAAAATGGTTTCAAAAATCCCTAAATAAACTCAAAAAACTTCCGTCCCTCAACAAGCAGGCTATCTTGACAACTTTTTACCTCAGCGCCTGAAATAGCATAATTCTCGCATACCTTATCCGGCATAAACTTTGAAAGCAACCCCGCATCAATATTTTCAACACCAATCAAATTAATATATCCCCTGCTGCCCCAAAAAACCGAATAATAATCATCAAATTTAAAATCTACATTAAAATCAAACCCGTGATTTGACAACTTCATTCTCATATTCGGAATACCCAAACTATCAGCAGCCACCAAACCATGCAAACTCGAAGAAACGATTGTATCACACTCCGCAATCTTATTCAGTGTCTCAATAGGCGGCTCTCTCAAATCTATCAAAACTGACTTTGGAATCGACCTCAACAAAAACTCTATCTTCGGATTATCATAATCAAACTTGTGTGGGACAAATCCGACTGCATAACGTTTTATCGTTTTTTTATCCTGCAGATAAGAACATAAAAGCCCCAAATCACCATATACAACACCGGAATATTTTTTCTTGTTCACGCTCTCCAATACCTCATGAGACAACCTCCCTCTCAAAATCAACGGATTAACCTCTCTATATGTTTGAATACCAAAATTGAATTTGCTGATATCACAGCAAAACCCTGTTCCCATTGTAACAACAGGCTTGTAATTATACTTCAAAAAATACAAATACTTACTGTTCTTTATAATATGCCTAAGCGTAAACATCTGCATAAGAGAGCCTATCCCTACAACATCACAGTTTGTAGGGAATCCTCTTTTTACGCAGACTCCAAAAATCCTTTCAAACAATACGGGATTTATTGAATCACCAAAATTAATTCCACGGGTACCCACATAATATAATCTTATATTTTTTGTCATAAAACTCATCCATACTAAACATAAAACTTATAAATTTAACTGATAATTATACATATAACTATTATTAGTATACGTAATACATATAATATGTCAATTTAATACAACATTTTATGACATTCTTAATAATACTATTCTTCGATAACATAATCAATATCGGAGGAAAATATGGCATCTGGAAATAAACTATTCGGAAAACGTATAAAAGAACTCAGAGAAAAAAAACACTACACTCAAGAACAACTCTCTGAAATAGTTGACCTTGACTATCAGACAATCAGTCGTATTGAGACAGGGAGCTATTTCACCAGTTATGAAAACCTTGAAAAACTTGCAAAAGCATTTCATGTCGAAATCAAAGACTTGTTCGACACAAAACATCTTGAAGAAACCATCGATTTAGAAAAAGAAATCACAAAAATGTTCAAACAAGCTTCAGAAGAGGAAAAGAAGATTATCTACAAAATTGTATCCGCCATTATCAAATGACAACTAACTATCGGTCATCTCACGACGCCATGCCCGCCAGAAATAAACGGCAAGAACAAGATAAGTCATCCACATAATAACTGTCGCCAAACAATTCGAACCGTTCATATACGCATCAACCCACATAATAACAGACAAAGCATTCACAACAAACCATACAACCCACTGTTCAATACAGCGTTTTATCGTTAACAAAAGCCCGAGAACGGAAAACACAGTAGCAAAAGAATCAACATAAGGCGTTGCATCACCGAGTTTTCTCAAAATCAGTGCGCACAAAAAAGAAACAACAGCAGCCAACCCGAAAAAGATAACCCTTTCTCTACCTGAAAGAGAAGTCTTGATTATCTCCTGGGTATCTTTCTTCAAATGCTTGCGCCATTTGAATATTCCGACTATCTGCATCGGGAAATAATAAAACATATAAAGTGCAAAATTTCCGAAAAATGCATTCACAAAAGCAAGATAAGCATAACACATCGTTCCGCACAGACCGAACAAATAGCACGAAATCTTACCTTTTCCAGCAAGAATAGTATAACTTATCCCGCAGACAGCAGACACCAATGCTATCTTGCTGTCACCGGTATAAAAAGAAATACCTATAATCAGCAAAATCTCTAAAGGGAACAACACTCTCTCATATTTTCCCCACCCGCTTAACTCTGCTTTTACAAAATTTAATATGCTCATCATATCTATTATAAAATAAAAGCCGTTTTATTTGAATTTCTACAACTCTGTTATGTTTTACTTTTTCCCTTGTGTGTTGTCTACTATTAATCAGGAACAAACAAATGCAAATAAGCAACAGAAACATAAATTCAAACTCCACAAACTTTAGAGGAATGCTCAACAATAAAACACTCCTGAAAGGTCTGGAAAAAATCTCAGAACACGGCACGTCTTTCGCAGCCGGCACATCACTCGTTATGGCTCTCGGAGTCAGACCGCTTGCAATCCTTTCAACACCAAACACAGAAAAAGAAAACAAACAGTATGCAAGCACAAATTCTATCTGCTCCGGGCTTATCAAATTCGGTCTTGTCGAAGCAATTGCACTGCCCGTCGAAAACGCCGTAAAAAAAATCGACCAAAACCCTCAAAAATATCTCAAACCCTCAACCATAAAAAATCTTCAATCATCCTCAGAAAAACTCATCGACTCAAAGAGTTACAACCTCGCAACACAAATCCTTAAACTCGGTACAGGCTTTCTGACAGCCGTTCCGAAATCAATGCTCACAATCGCACTGCTGCCGGTTCTGATGGACAAAATTTTTCATATCAAAAAAAATGATACTCAAACAACAATCACTCAAAAACCAACCTCAAGTCAAAAACCAAACACAAAGCAGCTATCCTTCAACGGCAAACTCACAAACCTCACAGCAAAAGGTCTTGGAAAAATTCTTGATAACATAAAATTTCAAAACTTCGCCAAAAGACATCAATATGAAGAAAAAAATATTGCAAAGCATATATCAGCAGCTACAGACATCTTGCTTACTTCATCATTTGCATACCAAACGCACAAAAGTAAAAAAATTAAAGATAATCGCAAAAAAGCTCTTATTTACAACAACGTAATATCTACCGCCATAACACTAACAGGTGGCTATAGTATCGACAGACTCATCAAAAAGCAAACAGACAAATTTATCAACAAATTCGCACAAATAAACAAAGCTGACCCGAAACTTTCCAAATATATCGAAGGAATAAACATTCTCAGACCGACAATTATCTTTGCAGGAATCTACTACGGAATACTCCCCGTCTTCTCCACATATATCTCAGATAAAATAGACAAATATCTCGAAAAAAATCATCCCGAACAAAATAACCCGACTTATTAATTCTATTGATGTTGACAACAAAAAAAATTTTTTGCTATAATTAGTTAGGCAAGACTAACAATATGTTTACAAAATACACATGCAAAAAACAAAATGATATAATCGTAAAATTCCTCTAAAACCGACAAAGGAGAGAGAACAATGCAGAATACACTCGAAAAATTATCAACACCATGGGAAACTTTCACTCCGGGAAACTGGATGGAAAATATTGATGTTGTTGATTTTATACAAAAAAACTACACCCCCTACGAAGGCAGTGACGAGTTTTTAACAGGGACAACAAAAAGAACCGAAAGAATCTGGACAAAAGTTAAAGACCTGATGACTCAGGAACACGCCAACAACGGGCTTCTTGATGCGGACACATCAACTCCTTCAGGCATCGACGCCTTTGATGCCGGCTACATAGATAAAGACGATGAATTGATTGTAGGTTTACAAACAGATGCACCACTCAAAAGAGCCATCATGCCTTACGGCGGATACAGAATGGTTGAATCATCATGTCATGCTTACGGTTTGGAAGAAGATGAAAAAGTAAAAGAAATTTTTACAAAATACAGAAAGACTCACAACGAAGGGGTTTTCCAAGCTTATACACCCGAAATCAGAGCCTGCAGAAAAAGCGGAATAATTACAGGACTGCCTGATGCCTACGGGAGAGGAAGAATTATCGGAGATTACAGACGTGTCGCACTCTATGGTATCGACCGATTGATTGAAGATAAACAAAAACAAAAATCTTCGACCGACCATATGAATATGACCTCAGATATCATAAGGGAAAGAGAAGAACTCTCTGAACAAATTCTTGCTCTGGAAGCAATGAAAAGAATGGCACAATCTTATGGTTATGACATTTCAAAGCCTGCATCAAACTTTAGAGAAGCTGTCCAATGGACTTACTTTGGCTATCTCGCCGCAATAAAAGACCAGAATGGAGCAGCTATGTCACTCGGAAGAGTATCAACATTCCTCGATATCTACTCTGAAAGAGATATTAAACTCGGACTGCTCACAGAATCTCAGGCACAGGAAATTATGGATGACTTCGTTATCAAACTGAGAATGGTTCGTTTCCTGAGGACACCGGAATATAATGAACTTTTCAGCGGAGATCCGGTTTGGGTAACAGAATCCATCGGAGGAATGGGAACTGACGGAAGAACACTTGTCACAAAAAACTGTTACAGAATGCTGCACTCTTTGACCAACCTGGGTCCTGCTCCGGAACCTAATATGACTGTTCTCTGGTCCAAAAACATGCCTGAAAACTTTAAAAAATTCTGCTCAAAGCTCTCAATCAGCACATCATCAATTCAATATGAAAATGATGATCTGATGCGCCCGCTGTTTGGTGATGACTACGGGATTGCCTGCTGCGTATCACCAATGATTATAGGAAAAGAAATGCAATTTTTCGGAGCCCGTGCAAACCTTGCAAAAGCACTCCTGTACTCAATAAACGGAGGAATAGACGAAAAATCTTTTGCAAAAGTGGCGGAAGGATTTGAACCAATCACATCGGAATATCTGGATTACAACGAAGTAATACAAAAATTTGACGCTATGATGGATTGGCTTGCAAAAACTTATGTAAATGCGCTGAACATAATCCACTTTATGCATGATAAATATTACTACGAAAAAGCACAGCTTGCGCTGATGGATAAAGACGTAGTCAGAAAACTCGGCTGCGGTATAGCGGGATTCTCCGTTACCGTTGATTCACTCTCTGCCATCAAATATGCAAAAGTTAAACCCGTCAGAAATGAACATGGCATTGCCGTTGATTTCGAAATAGAAGGGGATTTCCCTAAATTCGGCAATAACGACGACAGAGTTGACTCTATCGCAACATCGCTTATTGAAAAATTTATGAAAAAAATAGAACAACTGCCGACATACAGAGAAGCAATCCCAACTCAATCAATCCTGACAATAACTTCAAATGTTGTCTATGGAAAGAAAACAGGAAATACTCCTGACGGGAGAAAGGCAGGAATACCGTTTGCTCCTGGAGCAAACCCGCTCCATGGAAGAGACGAATGCGGAGCACTTGCATCTTTATGTTCTGTTGCAAAACTCCCGTTCAAATATGCAAAAGACGGCATTTCAAATACCTTCTCAATCATCCCGTCATCTTTAGGAAAAACCGAAGAAAACAGAATCGACAATCTCAAAGGAATGATTGACGGTTATATGTCAAAACACGGACAACACATTAACGTGAATGTTCTTGATAGAGAGACTCTCAAAGATGCCATGGAACACCCCGAAAAATATCCTCAGCTGACAATAAGGGTATCAGGCTATGCGGTCAACTTTATCAAACTGACAAGGGCACAGCAGGAGGATGTAATTTCAAGAACCTTCCATGACAAATTCTAATTCCAAATCATACTCGAAAAAGAGAAGACATTGTACCTGTCTTCTCTTTTTTGTGCAATAATTTTTTTGCTATGGACAATGATAAGAAAGCTTACATACACTCTGTTGAAACAGGCGGAACGGTAGACGGCCCCGGAATAAGATACGTTATCTTTTTTCAGATGTGCCCTCTAAGATGTAAATTCTGCCATAACCCTGATACCTGGCAGCTTCAGCCTGACAAGATAAAGACAGAAGAAGAGCTCTTCAACGAAATCATGAAATATAAAGATTTCTTCGCTCTCTCAAACGGTGGCGTAACAGTTTCAGGAGGAGAACCTCTTTTGCAGGCAAAATTTATTTTAAACCTGTTCAAAAAACTGAAAAAAGAAAATATCCATACAGCTGCAGATACATGCGGATATATCGAAGTTGACGAAATAATCAAAGAATTGTTCGCATACACTGATTTGTTCCTTCTTGACATAAAACATCTCGACTCCCCAAAACATCTTGAACTGACAGGCAAAGACAACAAAAAAGTCCTCAAATTTCTGCAAGCACTAAAAGAACATAATAAAAAAACATGGATACGTCAGGTACTGCTACCTGAATGGACTATGGACGAAAGCTATATAAACCATTTGATAAACTATCTTAAAGACTACAAAAATATCATCGAAAAAATCGAACTCCTGCCTTACCATGAAATGGGCAAGGAAAAATGGACAAAACTCGGACTAAAATACACTCTTACAACAAAACCTCCAAAAAAGGAGGCTCTGTTTGATATAAAAACCATGTTTGAAAAAAACGGTTTTGATGTCCTGCTCTCAGTGTAAACTAAACTTTGAACAGCACCATCTTGAACGGTGTCAAAGCAAGCAAACTATGAGGCTCGCCTTCGGGCATTAAAATAATCTCCCCCTCTTTGAGAATAAATTTTTCATCGGAAATCGTTATCTCAACTTCTCCTTCAATTACCTGTACAACAGCATTGACAGGAGCCGTATGGGTAGCTATGGACTGGTTTTTATCAAACGCAAACAAAGTAAGCGAGCTGGAGGTGTTAGCAGTTAATGTTTTACTGACAACTGAATTTTCCTGTATCTCAATCGCCGATTTCAAATCAATTACCTGTTTTTCAAAATTTGTCATATATCTATCCTTTCTTTAATATCAATTCAAAATATCAGCCAAATCTTTCTCCGGTGTTGTAATCGGCTTAATCTTAAATTTTTCGACAAGAATATTCAACACATTTGGAGAAACAAACGCAGGGAGCGTAGGACCGAGACGAATGTTTTCAATTCCAAGATAAAATAATGTCAAAAGAATACAAACAGCCTTCTGCTCATACCATGATAAGACCAAAGATAACGGAAGCTCATTAACCGAACACCCGAAGACTTTTGAAAGTTCAACAGCAACTTTTATCGCACTATAAGCATCATTGCACTGCCCCATATCAAGCAAGCGAGGGAGACCGCCTGCTTCGCCCAAATTAATATCATTAAACCTGAACTTCCCGCAGGCAAGCGTTAAAACAATCGTATCATCGGGCGTCTTTTTCACAAAGTCGGTATAATAATTTCTCCCCGGTTTTGCACCATCGCATCCTCCGACGAGAAATATATGCTTGAGCGCACCTGACTTTACGGCGTCAACAACTTTATCCGCTACAGACAAAACGGTATTATGCCCGAAGCCGACTGTTAATACATCTCCGCCGTTGATACCTTTCATTTTCTTATCTTCCGAATATCCGCCGAGTTCTAACGCCTTCTTTATCACAGGAGTAAAATCTTTATCATCACCTATGTGTTTACATTCAGGATACTGCACAACCGAAGTTGTAAAAACTCTGTCTTTATAACTCTCTCTCACAGGCATAATACAATTTGTCGTAAACAATATTGCTCCGGGAAGATTGTCAAATTCTTTTTGCTGATTTTGCCATGCCGTTCCAAAGTTGCCTTTGAGATGTTTATATTTTTTCAGTTCAGGATAAGCATGACAAGGAAGCATTTCACCGTGGGTATAAATATTTATTCCCTTACCTTCTGTTTGCTCAAGCAAAAGAGCCAAATCATGCAGGTCATGTCCAGTTACTACAATAAAAGGACCTTTTTCAACATTGGTCACTACCTTTGTCGGAACAGGATGACCGTAGGTTTCAGTGTTTGCTCTATCAAGGAGTTCCATACACTTCAGATTTATTTCTCCTGTTTTCAAAACCATAGCAAGCAAATCATCAGATGACAAATTTTTTGATAATGCGCTCAAAGCTTCATAAAAAAAGCTTTCAACATCATCATCTTTATACCCGAGAATCCTTGCATGATGTGCATAAGCGGCAACCCCTTTCAAACCAAAAAGTATGAGAGATTTCAAGCTTCTTGTATCCTCATCGCAGTCCCATACTGTTTGGATATCAAAGTCTTTTTCTCCTGATTTTGAAACGACTTCTTCAATCAGTGCACTGATTGAATTATCATCAAAATTTACGTTCGTAATTGTCGTAAACAACCCCTCAATCAGCAATTGTGTATTATCATCAGTTCTATCGCAAACATTTGCAAGTTTTATCAGCAAGCTTGTCAGCTCATCCTGCAAATTTGCAACATCCGCCGATTTACCGCAAACACCGGCCTGTGTACATCCGCTGCATTTTGCGGTCTGCTCGCACTGAAAGCAAAACATCTTGTTCATATTTCTTTTCTCCATATATTCACAACCAAATTATAAATTGCTATCATACAAATATCTGTTGCACATGCAACGAATTTTGAGGGGTAATCTTAATGAATATATTCGATGGGATAGATGAAGGAAAAAAAGAAATCTTAAAATCATGCCTGCATACCGTCAAAAAAACTTATGCTAAAAACGAAGTTATATTTTCATACGGAGATAAAATAACCTCTATCTGCTACATAATAAAAGGTTCTGTACAGCTCTCAAAAGATGACTACAACGGAAACAAAATCATTGTAGCAAAAGTTTTCAGCGGAGAATCTTTTGCGGAAGCCTTTGTTTGTTCGGGAATAAAACACAGCAAAATAAATGCAAAAGCGCTTGAAGAAACGGAAATATTGTTCCTTGACTTCCAAAAAGTGCTTTCAGTTTGCTCAAATACATGCCCGTTCCATAAAAAATTAATAGAAAATTTGATAAAAATTGTCGCAAAGAAAAATTTATTTCTTCAGGAAAGAGTCGAATTGCTCGGAAAAAAGACTCTGAGAGAAAGAATTATGCACTTTCTCAACAAAGAAAAAGAAAAGCAAAATGTTGAAACATTTGATATCTCATACTCAAGAGATGAGTTCGCCGAATATATAGGCGCCGATAGAAGCGCTCTATCAAGAGAGTTATCCAAAATGAAAAAACAAAATTTGATTGACTACCACAAAAACTCGTTCAAAATAATCCGATAAAAAAAGGCAGGTGAAAATTCACCTGCCTTTTCGGGTATTGTATGGATAATTATTATTCAACAGTCAATTTTTTGATATTTTCTTTTTCTGCTGCCAGTTTTGGAGCCTCAATTCTCAAAATGCCATGTTCCAATTTGGCTTTTGTTTTCTCAACATCAATTTCCTGAGGGAAGTAAACCGTTCTTGAAAATTCTCCGTATCTAAATTCCGATTTTCTATAAGACTTGGCGTTTTCTTCTTTTTCTTCCTCTTTTTTTGCATTGATGGTGATGTAGTTTTTGTCGATGTCTATATCAAGGTCTTCTTTTTTTACACCGGGCAGCTCAGCTTTTACATTATATTCTTTATCTTTTTCTTTTATCTCAACAGGAATTGCAAGTTTGTCCATCTCATCTGCTGAATACATATATTCAGGGAACAAACTGTCAAAATTACGGTTCAAAATTGAACTGATTTCATCATTGACTGTTTTAATAAAACCATCAGGACTTTTTTTAATTAAGAATTTCATGATTAATCTCCTTTCAATTTTCTATATCTTATTTCCTACACACATATTATTACTCTCTATTGCAGAAATAGCGTGAAATTTAACCATTTTTTAACAATGGGTGAAGACGCTTCAAAACACTTTTCAAACGCATAACCACCGCCCGATTCTAAGCAAACAACGGGCGGTTCTTAAGAACATTTCCCAAAGAATAAACTATTTCAACAGCTTTGGAAATTCCTTGAGGATTTCTTTCGGTGTATTGAGAATTTTAAACAAACTCTCAGGAGGTTTATACCAATCGGGGTTAAATCTGAAAATAGTTTCATACTGTTTGAGAAGACCGTCAAAAAAATCTTTCCCTACAAGTATAATCTTTTTGACAGGAGCAGAATCTTCAAGATGCTTTTTAAAATTTATCAAGCTTGTTGCTTCTTGAAGTGTTGTAGATCCTCCCGGGAAGACAACAAAGTTGTCTGAGGTTTTGAAAAACTTGTCTATTCTTTCAGCCTCAGACTTTGCTTTTCCAATCGGCACACAATGTTTGAGGTCTTCATCTCCCCACCCCGGTTCAACAAGAATTGTCAAATTCTGGATAGGACGACCGTTCATATCAACGGCAGAATGTTTTTTTGCCTCTTCATAAGCCGTCCCCATTATCCCGTGAGAACCGCAGCCGGATAAAATATTATACCCGTTTTTGACCAGCCCTTCTGTTACCTCGGCGCACATATCCATATATTCTTCAAGCGCCTTGCTGTTTGTGGCACTGCCCAAAATTGTAACAGTCTTTTTACGACTTTCATTTGAAGTATATTTATCAACCAGATCCGGAACTTCGTTAAAAAACTTTTGTGTAGAAAAATTTACTGCCATCACAAGCTTTATTTTAGAACTCAAAGAGAATATTTACAACAACTTTATCTCATCTTTTATAATATCAATAAGCTTTCGCATATAACTAACTTCATATTTCGCACTGACAGGCAGCGGAAGAAGATAATGCGCAAGCTCTCTTTCATAGCACTCTCCATATACACCCTCCCAATATCTGATAAGTTCAACTCCCTTACTCACAAGTCTTTTCCCGACTCTCTCATCAGAAACCTTGAAAGGATAAACCATCGGAACATCACCCTCTTCAAGCTCGAAACACAACTCATTATGATATTTCAAACAAGAGTGCAAATAATCAAAATTTTCTCTTCTCTTCTTTGCCTCCCGCTCATAATCAACAGAAGATAAAATTCTCTCTGTTAAATAAGACATCTCTTTTACGGGTTCTTTATCAAGCAGCTCTTCATTTGCACAAAATCTTTCAAAAAAGTCCGAACTGCCGCCAGAAAACAAAGCCGGATATCTCTTTTCCGAATCATCTTTTTCAAACCCCTGATAGAACTTCTTACATCCGAAAAGATAAGCACCATCAGAAACATCAAAAAACTTCCTTGCAGAATTGAAACTCGCTAATCCTGTATGAGGAGCATAAAAAGCTTGTGCATTATCAACAATCAGATTTCTATACAAAGATGAAAGCTTTTTCGCATTCTTCAAACAAATTCCAAAATAGTTCGGATACAATACAAAATCTTCTTTCCCAAAATCCTGCACCGGGAAAAATTTCTCATCAATATGATAAATCCTTATTCTGCATCCTTCCTCCCTCAAGACTTTGAATACAACAGGACAAATATAATAAGGTACATACATCTCTTTTATATGATATAACCTGACTGCATATCTCAAACAGTTTCTTGCAAGATTCAATTTTATTGAAGGCTCAAAATTCTTGTCCATACAAAACATTATACAAAAACCGCCATGCCCGTACAAAACACTTGAAAGAAAAACAACAAACAGCCATAATAATCTTGAATAAGTGAAAAGGAACATTTTATGACTTTTGATATAAACAGCTGGTGTGAACTGTTTGCAGGTAAAGCACAAAAAACTTTCGGAGAAAAACTTTTATTTATAGGTCTGCAAGGGAGTTACAAAAGAGGAGAAGCCGATGACAACAGTGATATAGATATTGTTGTAATCCTCAAAGACCTGAAAATCACTGACCTTGATAAATACAAATCAATTATAAACTCTATGCCAAACAAAGAGAAAGCATGCGGTTTCATAGGAGGGGAAAACGAACTCAGAAACTGGACAAAATCAGAGTTGTTCCATCTGCTATACGACACAAAAGCTATCTATAAATCTCTTGAAAATATTGTTCCTCAAATAACACAAGATGATGTAAAACATGCATTAAAATCAGAATCAACATCTTTATACCACGCTCTTTGCCACAGCTATCTGTATAACAAAGACCGAAAAAGCTCGCTTGAAATACTTGCAAAACAGATTTTCTTTATACTTCAATGCAAATATTTTCTCAAAAACAAGGAATATATCCCGACAAAAAACGAGCTTTTAAAAAATTTGCATGAGTCTGATAAAAAAATCTTTGAAATCTGCATAAACAGACATAATATAAACAACTTTGAAGAAACTCAACTGAAAGAATCCTATAATAGCCTCATTTCCTGGTGTTCACAGTTGATAACCTCACAAAAAATTGAGGCTCTCTAAAAAAGAACCTCAATTTATTATTCGAAGAAAAATACGGAAACTCACAAATTTCTTTTAATAGCTGCCTCGAGTTGTGATTTTGAGTGAAGTCCGCTCATTTTTTCAACGACTTCACCGTTTTTGAAAATCATAAGCGTCGGAATCGACACAACCTGATAAGCAAGTGCAACTCCCTGATTTTCTTCAATGTTCAGCTTGGCAACTCTTGCTTTATCACCTATATCATTCGACAGCTCTTCGACTATCGGAAGCTGTTTTCTGCAAGGTCCGCACCATGGCGCCCAAAAATCAACAAGAGTAACACCATCATAATTCGAAATTTCTTTATCAAAATTGTTCTGATTTAGCTCTAAAGTCATAATTCCTCTCCTGTTCAAGATAAAACCTTTTTATTTTCATTTATCTTAAACGACTCGGAAAAATTTTAAAGCCCCCGAAAGTAGAACAAAATTTTTATCTCAAACAGACTTGCTCAAGAACAAAATCTCTGATTATCTTCGAAACGCCAAAAGAATTATTATCAGGCGCTTCAAAATTTGCGGCATCTTTTACGCTTTGGGAGGCATTCTCCATCGCAAAACTGTATTTTGCCTGTTTGAGCATCTCTATATCATTATTAAAATCACCAAACGCCATTGTTTCTTCGGGCAAAATTCCAAACTTTTTCTGCAGCTGCGAAAGAGCATAACCCTTATTGACTCTCCTGTCCATAATATCAAACCAGTTCTGAGAAGAAACAACTCCTGCCAAATCGCTCCGAATATAATCCTTAACTTCTGGATAGCCGTGTTCACCGGAACCGGCAGGATCAAAAACAGCTATTTTCAAAACATCTTCTCTGATATTATCAGGATTATCAACATATTCAAAGTTTGCATAATATTCAAGAATAATATCTTTATACCTGTCTTCAACCCGCAAAAAATAAGCCTTCGATTTTGTACACATTACAATTTGCAAACAGTCAACCTCAAGACACCTCTCCGCAATAAATACACTCTGTTCATGAGTCATTGGAAAATTTACAACATCAATCCCGCATCCGGAGATATAAGCACCATTGTCACTGATATAACAAACATTTTTGTTATAAGGCTCAAACAATCTGCCTATAGTAAATTGGCTCCGTCCACTTGATGGCACAAACAAAATATTTCTTTTATCAAGCTCTTCAAGAATTTCAAAAAAATCAGGCGAAAGCTCCTTATTATCATTGAGCAATGTACCGTCCAAATCAGAAGCAATAAGTTTAATCATATCTATCTCCGTTGTTCTCAAAAAGCATAGCAGAAAACAACGCAAAATTCCATTGACTACAGCTTGCTGCCGGTAGCTTTATAAAGGGCGATATAATCAACCATACATTCAGCCTTCTGCTGCGCAACAAGTTTGTTTACATAAAGCAAATTTTCTTTGAATTGAAGAAGGTCTAATTTTGAGATAACGCCTTCATCATATTTCAATTCATTATATTTATAATCATCAGCTTCCAAATCAGCCTGTTTAAGAGTCTGATCCATCTTTGCTTTATCAAGACGCACTGCAACCAGTGCATCATTCACTTCCTGAATTGCGGTCAGATTTGTTTGATAATAGTTATGCAAAACTTTTTCATACTCAGTCTTCTTCAAACGCAGAGTTGCAAGCCTTCTTCCGCCTGTAAACAGCGGCAAAAGCAACCCTCCTCCTAAAGACCAGAGCATATTTTTTGTCGTAAAAATACTGCCAAAATCACTCGCATTAAACAGAGCAAGCCCGCTTAAGCTGATTGTCGGCAAAAACTCTTTCTTCGCAACACGGACATCTATCCCAGCTTTTTCAACCATCTTCTCCGCTTTCAGATAATCAGGTCTTTGCATAATTACCTCTGATGAAATTGATGCGGGAATTTCTGCATTATGATTTATTGTATCAAGAGATGTTCTCTTCAAAGACTCTGCATTTGCAGGACTTTCTCCCACCAGAACAGCAAGCTGGTTAAGCAGTTTGCTTCTTTGTTTTTTAAGTTCAACCAGATCAGTCTGCCCGTTTACTAAATCCTTATTAGCTTCTATTGTATCTGATGTTGATGTTATCCCTTCATGATTTCTCTTGAGCATCAAATCATATATCATCTGTCTTGATTTAACTATCTCTTCCTGTAATTCAATCATCTTATCTAACTTGACTATGTTCAAATAAGTTGTGCCGACAGCAGACGCAACAGCGATATATGCCGCTCTTTCATCGAACTTTGATGCTTCATAAAGCTTTTTGACGGACTTTGTCTTGTCACGATTTTTCAAAAATATATCAGCTTCATAACTAACAATCCCGGGTACTGCAAACATCCAATCAGAATGAGAAGTTCCAGGCATCTTCATATAATTCGGAGCAAACCCGACTCCAATCTGTGGAAGTTCACCCGCAAACTGTGCTCTTACATTCTGATAATAAGTTTCAACATTTAAAGTTGCGACCTTTAAATCATGATTGTTCTGCAGCGCACGAACAATATAATCACTCAACACCGGATCATTGAACTTATCCCACCAGTCAATGTTCAAATATCCGTATTTATAATCATCAGACACTTTATTTTTTGTCGCAAAACTCTTGAACTGCTTTGGTGTTGCATCCGTTTTTTCCTGAACGGCATAAGCAACCGCAGGCATATACACAGGTGCCTGCAATGCAGCAATAATAGCTATTATTAAAAACTTTTTCAATTCTTGCCCCTTCATCTAAATGCTTGCATTTTTTATGGTAGTATGTTAGCATAACACTGTTGCAAATGCAACATGTATTTTTTACAACATAGTTAAATTATTATTTTAAAAATTCTATGACACAAGCTGAAATAAAACATTATACAAATACATTATATTATGACCTTGAGCTGACGGCTATATATTGCCGAATGCTTGGCAGCCAGCTTATTGAAAAAATATATCCGAATATGAATGACTACGAACTTCGGGCACTGGATGCGATTTATTGTCATCCGAAAATCTGCCAGAGAGATCTTGCAAAACTTATTCTCAAAGACAGGGCAAACACGGGAAGAATTGTAGACTCTCTTGAGAAAAAAGGTTTCATAAAACGCTATAATGACACGAAAAATAAACGTCTTGTCAAAAAACTTGAAATAACAGAAGAAGGAACACAAGTTTTGTATATTGTTTCGGAAAAACTTGAACCGACATACAAAATGATATCACAGGTCATCTCACAGGAAGAGATTGACGATATCAGACAAAAACTCAAAAAGTTGAGAGAAAGTTTGAGTCAGGCGGTAGAAATGCAAATATAAAATAAAAGAGGTAAGAAATGAGCGAAGAAAAAGAGATAGAACAACAGGCAAGCGAAGAAAAAACGAAAAAGCCTTTCAAAAGATTTATATTTATGGGTGTAGCCGTTATCCTGCTGATTGTAGGAGGTTTCATAATATATGACGTCATACATTATCAATCTACGGATGACGCTTATGTTGAAACGACTACCGTACAGGTAGCACCAAAAGTTTCAGGTGAAGTTGTTGCCGTATATATCACTGACAACCAGTTTGTAAAAGAAGGAGATATAGTTGCGGAAATTGATGATGCAGACTACAAAATAAAACTCGCTCAAGCTGAAGCAAGATACGAAAGAGCTCTGCTAAACCAAAAAAACGCAAAAGCAAACTTTTCAGCAACAAACTCTGAAATAGCCGTCGCAAAAAAAGATTTAGAAAGATACCAGAATCTTTATAAAGCCGGTGCTGTATCAAAACAAACTCTTGATAATGCTCAAGCGCAATATGACAGAGCAAAAGCAAGATTAACCTCCGCCGAAGAAGCCCTTTTATCTTCTTCAAAATCAAAAGTAGCAGATGCCGAAATCAAAGAGCTTAAAGCTCTGAGGGATATGGCAAAATTGAATTTGTCTTATACCAAAGTTCGTGCACCGCAAAGCGGAACCGTTTCAAGCAGAAGAGTCGAAAAAGGTATGTATGTGCAAACAGGAGCACCGTTGTTTGTTCTGGTTCCTGAAAATGTTTGGGTAGTTGCAAACTTCAAAGAAAACCAGCTCAACGGAATGAAAGTCGGTCAGCCTGTTGAGATAAAAGTAGATACCTATCCCAATAAAGTATTCAAAGGGAAAGTAGACAGCATACAAAGAAGTTCAGGTGCAAAAGCAAGTCTGTTCCCTCCTGAGAACGCTGTCGGGTCTTTCGTCAAAATTGTACAGAGAATACCCGTCAAAATCGTATTCGACGAAAAAATTGACACCGACAAATATACTATAGTTCCTGGAATGTCAGTTGTTCCAAAAGTAAGAATAAGATAATAATCCTTTTCAAACGAGAAAATACCCTATGTCAACAGAAGCAAATATAAACTTACAGGAAGAATGGAAACCCTCCAAAAATCCATGGCTTATTACGGCAGCTCTAATGCTTGCCGTATTTATATTTGCTATCGACGGAACAATCGCAAACGTAGCACTCCCGCATATGGCAGGAAGCTTTTCATCAAGCCATGATGAATCCACATGGGTGCTCACAAGTTATTTGATTGCAAGCGGGATAGTTATTCCGATGGTTGACTGGTTCAGCAAAGTTTTCGGACGTAAAAATTTCCTCTTGATAAGCATAGTACTGTTTACAGTGGCATCTATGCTGTGCGGTATGGCAAACTCTCTGTTTCAAATGGTTTTATTCCGTATTTTGCAAGGAGTAGGCGGAGGAGGGATTATACCCATTGCTCAAGCTGTCTTGCTTGAGAGCTTTCCAAAAGAAAAAAGACCTGCCGCCATGTCTGTTTTTTCGCTCGGCGTTTTGCTTGCTCCGATTATAGGACCCGTTGTCGGGGGATGGATTACCGATAACTGGACATGGCCCTGGATTTTCTATATAAACATTCCTTTTGGAATTGCAGCAATAATCGCATGCCATGAAATCCTCGAAGACCCACCTTATGCTGCCAAACAAAAAAATGTCAAAACTGACGGAATAGGATTTCTTTTCCTTTCAACATGGTTAATCACTCTGCAAATAGTTCTTGATAAAGGAAATAACGCTGACTGGTTCAACTCAACATGGGTATGCTGGACTTTTACGGTATCTGTTATCGCTGGCATTTTGTTTTTTATCTCTCAGCTTACAAACAAAGATTCATTAATTGACCTGAAAGTTTTCAAAGATAAAAATTTCCTCAACGGAACAATAATTCTTGTTATGATAAATCTGATATTATATGCTGCTCTTGCAATTCTCCCTCAATTTTTGCAGACAATGCTCGGTTATACAGCTTTCCTCAGCGGATTTTCAATGATGCCGAGAGGTTTAGGGTGTCTTGTTTCGGTTTTGATATGTGCAGCTATCGCAGACTATGTGGATAACCGGAAACTTGTAGCAGTAGGGCTTATATTTATAGGTCTCGGCGGATTTGTTTTCGGGTTTCTGAATTTGCAAATTTCTACCGTAAATATCCTTTTTCCAAACTTCTTATATGGATTGGGAATGGGCTTTGCTATGATACCGCTTATTACTTTATCAAACAATACGCTCACTAACGCCCAGCTGACAAATGCAAGCGGGGTGCAAAATATGCTCAAAAATATAGGAGGTGCTGTCGGAACATCTTTTGTGGCAACAGCCATCTCAAGATTTTCTCAGGTTCATCAGCATTATCTTGTTGACAATCTCGTTGAAACAAACAGCGTCTATATAACAAAACTGCAGGCTCTTGCATCCGCCTTAACCCAATATGCACACCCTACAGTAGCAGGCTATATGGCGCAAAATACTCTATATAATCAGATGGTGCAACAGGCAACACTGCTTGCGTATATGGATGCGTTCCGTATATTCGGAATACTTGCCATCATAGTCATCCCTTTGTTATTTTTTATCGACGGAAATATTCCCCTAAAACAATCTACAAAAACAAACAACAAACACTAGATTCCTTATCTGTCCAAACACAGAAACGTGAAGTCATAAACACCGGCTTCACGCTTTTTATTATCTTTTATAAAGGCTCTCCTGTCTGATGACTTACAGGATAAGAAATTTTATTATTTTTTTACCACAGAAAAATTAGGAGCTACAAAAATGACAGAACCATGTCTGAATTCAACAGCCAAAAAATTTGTAGAAATGTTGAAAAAAGAAGATAACCCGCCTCTTTACGATTTGAGTCCCGATGATGCAAGAATTTTTTTAAGAAATCTTCAAAGAAAAAGCCATAAAGAAATAGAAGCAGATACAAGGGATATCAACATATTTACACCTGAAGCAGGAAATGTTGATATAAGGGTTATTCGTCCAAAAAATAACCATGACAAACTTCCGGCAATTATTTATATTCATGGAGGAGGATGGATTTTGGGGGATAAAGAAGTTTATGATATGCCATCAAAAAAACTGGCTAATGAAACAAATTCCGTTGTTATATTTGTCAACTATACAAAATCTCCCGAGGCAAAATACCCGACAGCTCTCAATCAAATTTATGGTGTATTGCGGTATATTTTCGACAACCATGATGAATTCAATATATTTCAGGATAAAATCGCCATTGTCGGCGACAGCGCAGGAGGAAATATGGCTGCCGCTACAGCAATCAGAGCAAAAAAAGAAAACGGACCGAAAATTGTATGTCAGGTACTGATTTATCCTGTTACTGATGCTGATATGAACACAAAATCATATGATGATTGCAAAAATGGACCATGGCTGACAAAAAAAGCAATGGAATGGTTCTTTGATGCATATGCTCCGGATAAAAAGCTGAGAAACAGTCTGTATGTTTCACCGCTGAAAGCAGAAATCGAAGATTTAACAGGCTTACCTCCGGCAATTATAATCACTGATGAAAATGACATTCTCAGAGATGAAGGGGAAGCCTACGCAAGAAAGCTCGACGCAGCAGGCGTTGACACCATGAACGTCAGAATCAACGGAACGTTCCATGACTTTTTTATGCTCAATGCTCTTGCCGGTACAGCTTCAGCAAAAGGAGCAATGTTGCTTGTTTCATCGTTTCTGCAAAAAGCTCTTCACTAAACTTTCTGCATAGCTCTCATTGCGGCTTCCTTCATTGATTTTACATAATCATATACATAAGGAGCCGCATCTTTGCCGTATTTTTCAATCAGCTTGACTATTGCGCTGCCGACAATTACACCGTCAGCTATCCCGGCGAATTTCTCTGCCTGCTCTGTTGTGTTTATGCCAAAGCCAATTGCCGTAGGAGTATCAGTTACTTTTCTGATAAGACCGACTATCGAATCCAAATCTGTCGTAATCTCAGAGCGAACACCCGTCACACCCATCGATGATACCACATAAATAAACCCTGTAGACTCTTTTGCTATAAGCTGAATGCGGTCATGTGATGTCGGCGCAATCAAGGAAATTAAGTCTATACCGTATTTTTTTGAAATTTCTTCAACTTCTGACTTCTCTTCATAAGGCAAATCAGGGATAATAATCCCATCAATCCCGACATCGGCACATTTTTTGAAAAACTCTTCATATCCGTAGTTGAACACGGGATTCAAATAAGTCAAAAATACAAGAGGAATATCTGTTTTTTTGCGCACTGACGCTACCATATCAAAAATTTTTGATACGGTAACACCAGAGTTCAACGCCCTTGTGCTTGCACGCTGAATAACAACCCCCTCTGCTATAGGGTCTGAAAACGGGATACCTATTTCAATCAGGTCTGCGCCCGCTCTTGCCATCTCAAGAATAAACTTCCCGCTTGAGTCCACATCAGGATCACCTGCTGTAATAAAACCTATAAAAGCCTTCTGCTTAAATGCATTATTTATCCTGCTCATCTATTAACCTTCCTCTGTATTTTGCCATTGCTGCAACATCTTTATCCCCTCTGCCTGAAAGACAAATAATAACAATATCATCTTTCTTCATAGCGGGCGCTATTTTCCGCACATGGGCAACAGCATGTGCGCTTTCTATAGCAGGGATAATACCCTCTGTCCTTGAAAGATATTCAAAAGCATCCACAGCTTCATCATCTGTTATCGGAACATAACTGGCTCTTCCTATACTGTGTAAATAAGCATGCTCAGGACCTATCCCTGGATAATCAAGACCTGCAGAAATTGAATAAACAGGCGCTATCTGCCCGTCTTTATTCTGGCAGAACAAAGATTTCATCCCGTGGAAAATTCCCAACCGACCTTTCGCAATGCTTGCAGCATGCTTATCAGTATCAAGCCCGTGTCCTGCTGCCTCGCAGCCAATCAGTTTAACATCCTTATCATCAATAAAATTATAAAACATGCCCATTGCATTGCTTCCGCCGCCGACACAGGCGACCACTGCAGCAGGCAGCTTGCCTTCATATTCGAGTATCTGCTCTCTTGCTTCTTTGCTTATCACACTTTGAAAATCCCTGACAATAGTCGGAAAAGGGTGCGGCCCCATTACAGAGCCAAGAACATAAAGCGTATCCTCCGCACGTGTAGACCACTCACGCATTGTTTCATTAACCGCATCTTTCAATGTCATGGTCCCAGACATAACAGGGTGCACTTTTGCCCCTAAAAGTTCCATTCTGTAGACATTCAATGCCTGCCTGTCAGTATCCTCTTTACCCATAAATATTTCACACTCAAGACCCAACAGCGCCGCAGCAGTTGCAGTGGCAACACCGTGCTGCCCTGCACCCGTTTCAGCAATAACCCGTTTTTTCCCCATATATTTTGCAAGAAGAACCTGCCCCAAAACATTATTAATTTTATGCGAACCGGTATGATTCAAATCTTCACGTTTAAAATAAATTTTTGCCCCGCCTAAATCTTTTGTCATATTCTCAGCGAAATATAACAACGAAGGACGCCCTGCATATTTTTTCAGAAGGTTATCAAGTTCTCTCAAAAATTCAGGGTCTTTTTTATAATAATTATAAGCTTTTTCCAAGTCTATTATTTCATTCATCAAAATTTCAGGAATATACTGTCCCCCGTAAATCCCGAATTTAGTTATACTCATATTCCAGTCCTCTTACAAGTTTTGTTATCTCAAATATTTTTCTCTCGTCTTTAAACCCGTCTGTTTCTACACCGCTACTTATATCAACGCAGAATGGATGTACCATGTCAACAGCCTGTTTTATATTATTGATATTCAAACCACCTGCGAGAAAAACAGGTTTTTTGATATCAGGAACAACCGTCCAATCAAATATACTACCGGTTCCGCCAAAAGAATTCTCTTTAAACGAATCCAACAACACAAAGTCAGCATCATTCCGGATTTCTTCTTTTATATAATCCTTGGATAAAGCCTTCACCGCTTTTATTACCGGTAAATTTATTTCGTTCTTCAATGTTTTTATAAAATCACCGTCCTCATTCCCATGAAGTTGAATCAAGTCAATAATCCCATTTTTACATATTCTTTTGATATTTTCGATACTCTCATTAACAAATACTCCGACTGATTTGATATCAGGAGATAACCTTTTTTTCAATACAGATGCCTGAGCAGGGGTTACCTGTCTTTTTGAGCCGGCAAAAACAAACCCCACAAAATCAACACCTGCGCTGTTTACAAAATCAACATCACACTCTCTTCTCAAACCGCATATTTTTATCTTTAAAGAACTGCTCACATCGCACCTCCTCTCAGACTTTTCAGGACATCAGCTTTATTTGACGAGCGCATAAAAGTCTCTCCAATCAACACGGCATCAACCCTGTTTTCTTTCAAAATTTTTATATCTTCAGGCGTTTTTATCCCGCTTTCTGATACAAACAAAACATTATCAGGCACAAATTTGCGAAGCCTCAAACTATTATTCAAATCAACATCAAATGTTTTCAAATTCCTGTTATTCACCCCTACTATCCTCGCCCCTGCCATGAGAGCTTTCGAAATCTCATCTTCATCATGAGCTTCAACAAGTGCGCTCATCCCGAGTGAATCGGCAAGAGCAATAAATTCAGCGAGCCTGCTTTCATCAAGTATAGAGCAGATTAACAAAACAGCACCCGCTCCGATAATCTTCGCCTCATAAATTTGATACTCATCAATCGTAAAATCCTTTCGCAACAAAGGAATTTTAACATTTTTAGCAATTTCAGAAAGATATTCATCAGACCCGAGAAAAAAATAAGGCTCTGTCAACACGGATATCGCCGACGCACCCGCCTCCTCATAATCTCTCGCAATTTTGACATAAGGAAAATCTTCAGAGATTATACCCTTTGAAGGAGATGCCTTCTTCACCTCGCATATAAAAGAGATACCATCCTGCCTGAGAGCATTCTCAAACAGAAATTTTTCACCTGTATAGTTTCTCGCAAGTTTTTCCATCTCTTTGACAGAACACTTTGATTTCAGATTTGAGAGTCTTTCTTTCGTCTTATCTACAATTTTATCGAGTATAGTCGTCATCTTACCTCATTTGTAATTTTTATAAATTCATAAAATTTCTTCTCGGCCGCCCCCGATTCAATAAGCTCTTTAGCAAGAGCAACCCCGTTGAGCAGAGAATCAACCTTTTTCGCAGTATAAAATGCAAGGGCTGAGTTCAAAACTACTATGTCTTTTTTGGCGCCCTGTTCTTTCCCGCTAAAAATATCCTTCATAATCTGAACATTCTCTTCGATATCGGCGCTCTTAAGCTCACCAAGGGAATAAGTTCCGAGCCCCAAAAGAGAAGGATTTATCTTGTACGACATCATATTGCCGTTGCGAATTTCACAGACCATTGTTTCATCAGTAACGGTCGCTTCATCAAGACCATCAAGACCATGGATTACCATCCCGTTTTTTACCCCGAGGTGAACCATTGCATAAGCCATAATATCAACAAGCTCGGGTTCAAATACCCCCATAATCTGCATTGATGCATTTGCAGGGTTTACAAGCGGACCGAGAATATTGAAGAAGGTGCGTATTTTTATTTCTCTTCTGACAGATGCAACATACCTCATAGCCGGGTGGTGGTTTTGTGCGTACATAAAACACAACCCCGTTCTGTCAAAAATTTCCCGCTCCTGCGATGGTGTCGTAAGAATATTTACGCCCAACGCTTCAAGAACATCGGCAGCGCCGGTTTTACCCGATGCGGAACGGCTCCCGTGTTTTGCAACAGATACCCCTCCTGATGCCACAACAAACATGGAAGTTGTTGAAATATTGAACGTATCAGCACAATCACCGCCTGTCCCGACAATATCTATAGCATCAATGTTGTGAAGACTTACTTTGAAGCATTTTTCTTTCATAACACTTGCAGCAGCAGTAATTTCTTCTGCCGTTTCTCCTTTCATCCGCATAGCGGTCAAAAATGCTGCAATTTGTGCGTCAGTAGCCTTCCCGTCAGCAATCTCTTCCATTGCCGCTTTTGTAAGTTCAAAATCAAGATTTTCTCTTTTTGCTGCCTGTATAATTGCTTTTTTTATCATTTTTTCACTATTTCCAAAAAATTCTCTGCTATTTTTTTGCCCGCAGGCGTGAGGATTGATTCAGGATGAAACTGCAAGCCGTAAATATCATAATCAATATGTTCTAAAGCCATTATTACGCCATCACCTGTCTTTGCGGTAATTTTCAGTTCTTTGGGAAGAGTTGCCTCTTCTGCTACCAGCGAATGATATCTTGCCACTTTAAAGGTTTCAGGCAATCCTTCAAACAATCTGCAGGAAGCATCAACACTAATCTCTGATGTTTTCCCATGCATAATCTTCTCTGCATAAGTCACAACTCCTCCGAATGCCTCACATATTGCCTGATGTCCGAGGCAAATACCAAGAATCGGAATTTTCCCCGCAAAATATTTTACAACATCAACGCAAACACCCGCATTCTCAGGACGCCCCGGCCCCGGTGAAAGGATTATTGCTTCAGGAGAAAGCCCGTCAATCTCTGAAACCGTAAGCTCATTATTGCGTATCACCTTTATATCAGGATTAATAGACCCAACAAGCTGGTATAAGTTGTATGAAAAGCTGTCATAGTTATCAATCAAAAGAATCATACTTCCTCCTCTGACAACTTTAGGGCATTCATTACAGCGCGGGATTTGTTTATGCACTCTGTATATTCGTTTTCAGGAACACTATCAGCAACAATACCGGCGCCAACCCGCACAAAAACTTTCCCGTTCTTTTTGAAAGCTATTCTGATTGCTATACATGTATCCAAATTTCCCGTAAAATCAACATATCCGATAGCACCGCCATAAATTCCTCTTTTGTTGTTTTCAAGCTCGTTGATTATTTCGCATGCTCTGATTTTGGGTGCACCTGAAAGTGTGCCGGCTGGGAGAATGGAGCCTATAGCATCAAGTGAATCCTTATCATCTCTTATATCACCGACAACTGTCGAACCGATATGCATAACATGAGAGAACCTCTCAATAGTCATATATTTTTCAACTTTTACGCTGCCGAATTTTGAGATACGCCCGATATCATTCCGCCCTAAATCAACAAGCATATTATGTTCTGCAAGTTCTTTTTCATCAGATAACAAATCTCTCTCAAGCTGTCTGTCTTCTTCATCAGTTTTACCTCTGGGTTTTGTTCCGGCAAGAGGGAATGTATACAGCTTACCGTTATCAAGTTTAACAAGTGTTTCAGGTGAAGCACCCGCTATTTCCAAATCATTGCTCCCGAAATAAAACATATACGGCGACGGGTTAATAGTTCTCAAAAAACGATAAGTGTTTAATAACTCGCCTTCAAAATCGGCATCAAAACGATTTGATAATACAACCTGAAAAATATCACCCTCTTTTATGTAATGTTTGGCTTTTTTTACCATATCGCAGAATTTTTCTTTATTAAAAAGAGGGCGGAATTCTGATTTCAATCTGCCCGGTAAAACTTTTTTAGGAAAACCGTTTTTTATTAAAGAAGCAAGTTTCTGCAGCTCTACCGTTCCTTTTTTATAATTCTCTTCCAAGTTATCTGTTTTTATATTTACTATCAAAACTATCTTCTGCCGGAGATTATCAAAAGCTATCACCTTATCAAAGAGCATCAGGTCAACATCTTTGAAATTCTCTTCATCACAAGCATCCAATTTCAGCTTAGGTTCAAAATATTTGATAAAATCATAAGAAAAATACCCGACAAGACCGCCTGTGAAAGGTGGAAGGAAGTCAAGACGCGGACTTCTGTTATCTTCTATTATTCTTTTTATATATTTCTGCGGTTCATCAGTGTTAATTATTTCGGTCTTTTCATCAGTCTTGAGCGTTAGCTTGCTGTCATGGCAGGTTATCTCCATTGATGGAGCAAATCCCAAAAACGAATACCTTCCCCACCTCTCTGCCTTTTCAACGCTCTCAAGCAAAAAGCAGTGAGCATCAACACCTTTGAGAATTCTCAATACTTCAATTGGCGTTCTCACATCAGCAAAAATTTCCATGCTGAGCGGAATAACCCTGTAGTCATCCGCTAAATTTCTTGCCTCATCTAAATCCGGTTTATACATATTAAACACTCCGAGTTATCTAAGATTATACCAGATAACTCAAAGTATTCAATATTACTACAAACTTAGAATATGTATTCGGTACCAAACCTGAATGCCTCAAATGTTTCTGAGAAATAGTCTCGAGGCAAGCCTGATTTTTGTTTCAGGGAATTCAAAAAATCTTCCTTATCAGGCAGCTGCTCCCATACACTCGGAAGATAAACAGCCTGATAACGACCGTCTTTAATAATTAATCCGTCTACAAAAGGTACTATCTGCGAAAGCAAATCATTTTCATCTTTGAATTTCATTTTAACGGGTGCAGACAAAATCGACACCTTCAATTCTGTTTTCAAAAACTCTTCTTTTGAAACAGGGGGAAATCTCGGATCCGAAAAAGCACTGTTATAAGCATTTTTCACAAGATTATCAACAAGAGGTTCATAAGCAAGAATAGACCCGATGCATCCTCTCAGATTTCCGCCGATTTCTAAAGTGACAAAACATGCACCCAGTTCATCAAAAACAGGAGCATAATTCTCCGGAGAATATTTTCCGTCATATTCAATACTTTTTCTGCAGGTATCAAGTACAAAATCGCTGAAATATTCTTTTATAAATTTATTCTTCTCGCCCTCATACAACATCCACGAACCATAGCCTACAACTCTGGAGTTATCACCGCTTATATCGCCTGAGTTGAGCATGCCTACTCTTATCAAAGAATAACCTTTTAATCCTGCGAAATCACAAAGACCGCAAATTCCAACGGAACCGCATGCCTGCTCGGGATGAAAAGATGACATATCAACTTCTTCTATCATCTGAGCCGTTGTAAGGTCAACTTTCTTCGCATCAGGAGACGAAAGAAAGTGACTCAAGTCTGAAGATATTACAAATGCATTTTTTTCATCACCCCAGTAATGGGATATTATCTCGGTAATTTTTGACGCCTTCTCCCTTCCGACCAGAACTGGAATTATTTTGAAATATTCAAAAGTTTTTTGCAGCAGAGGAAGCTGGACTTCGATAGCATGTTCATCTTTGAACGCCTCATTATAAAAAACACATCCAAATTTCTCATTCAGCTCGTTGTTTATCTCTTTGTTCAGTTCGACATCTCCGAGAGGAGTTTCCCAAGCGTCAAATCCGGAAAGAGCGGCACCCTCAACAAACACCCTGTGGGCAGGAGCAAAAATAAAAATATTTTCAACTTTCTTATCTAAACAGTTTAACCCTTCAAAAGCAAGCTGACCGGAGTAATAATATCCGGCATGAGGAACAATGACAGCACGTGAAGTATAAGTGTAATGTTTTTTCAAATTTTTTTTAAAATCCGCTATCTGAGACAAAAGTTCTTCTTTATTCTCCGGATAAAAAGTACCGGCTACCGAAGGGGTTTTAACTTTATACATAATCACCTTGCTGTTTTATTTAACTCCAAAATTAATTATAATATGTTTTATGAAATATCAAAGCCCCCTAAAAGATAATACCCTGAAATGCGAAGTATGCCCGAGAGGATGCCTCCTGAAAGAAGGTCAAAGAGGCTTCTGTCATATCAGACAAAATCTGAACGGAAAAATAAGCCTGACTTCTTACGGCTATACAACAGGACTGGCTATTGATCCAATCGAAAAAAAACCGCTCTACCACTTCTATCCATCATCAAAAGTTCTCTCTTTCGGTACCATCGGCTGTAATATGGGATGCATGTTTTGTCAGAACTGGCATATATCAAAGTCAAAAGAAGATAACTCCCTTCTGCAGAAAGTTGCACCTATGGAAATCGCAAAAATTGCAAAAGATTACGACTGCAAAAGCATAGCGTTCACATACAACGACCCTGTCATATTTCTTGAATATGCAATCGATACAGCACAAGAAGCTCACAAACTTGGAATTAAAACCGTAGCAGTAACAGCCGGTTACATCAATCAGGAAGCTAGAAAAGACCTCTTTGAACATATTGATGCAGCAAATGTTGACTTAAAGAGTTTCAGCGAAAAATTTTATCGCAAAAATTGTCTTGCCTCACTTGAACCTGTTCTCGAAACCCTGAAATACATAAAACAAAAAACAAATGTCTGGTTAGAAATCACCACTCTTTTGATAGAAGGAGAGAATGACAGCGATGAAGAAATCAAAAAAGAATGCGAGTGGATAAAAAATAACCTGGGGACAAACACTCCTATCCACTTCAGTGCATTTCATCCGAGTTATAAATTCAAGAATTACCCGAGAACAAACTCAAAAACTCTCCTGAAAGCTTGTGACATAGCCCTAAAAACAGGCTTAAACCATGTTTATACAGGTAACATACAAAACATTGAAACCTCATCAACTTATTGCAAAAATTGTAAAAATATAATTATAAAAAGAAACGGCTTTATGGTTGAAGAATTTCATCTTGACAATGACGGCAAATGCATTTTTTGCAAAACACAATGCAATGGAGATTTTTAGGAGAAATATTATCTGAAAGTGCTAGAGCTGCAGACAAAAAACTCCTGTCAAAACTAACTTTTTTGACAATGAATTTCTCACAGTAATTATTTATAGTAAAGATACTATGAAGAATAAATATTATGAAAAAGAAAAATCTTCCGCTGCATCATACTCGGGTGAAAAACAAGACAATCCCTGCAACAAGCTTCTGAAAGCTGTCTGCGGGAGTGATGTCCTGCACTATGATAAATGGAGTGAAACAAAAGCTTACAGAGGCATAGGAGCAGCCCGCGCAAAAAAATGGTTGTCAAATATTGTACCCGCTGATGTTCTGAACAGATCTCTCAAACGTGCCGTTAACTCAATTATGACACTCAGCGAGGGAGGCATTTTCTATCGTAAATTCCCTGATAACATCGACTCTCCAAACTATGGCGACCGATGGGGCAGGCTTGCAAATTATATTGAAATAAACAATCGTGCCATCGCAAAAATGAACGGAAACAGATGTTCTGACGGAATAATCAGCACTATAAAACTCCTCAGCGCAATCCCCCCTTCAGCAAAAAGCTGGGCAAACTGCATAATCCTGTCTCAAATTTTCCCGAATATTTATGGCGACGGATACAACAAACTTCCTCATGAAGAAAACTCCATCTACGGCATAAAACTAAATTCAGGATACAGCGAAAACATCATTGCAAACTCAATCATCAGTAAAATAAGCCCCGAAGACCAGCTACGTGCCTTCAATGACCTTGCTCATTTCCGCGGTATAAAAACAGGATTCCGCATGGTCATCTCAGAAGACCAGCTAAAGATTGCAAGACCATATCAGGAAGATGAATGGTTCAGATGGTGGAAAAAAGAACATGAAGAACTCTTTATTGAAGAATGTACAAAACTTTTCAACCTCGGGTTTGAAGCCATGTTCATAGACTCCGCAAAACATATCGGAGGCTATGACCTCGGAAACTACACAGGTGTCGGAGCACTTCCTGATTACCGTCAAATGCAGCATATTCTGCATGAAATCAGAAGACGCACGGGAAAAACAACTCTCAGTTTTGTCGGCGAAAAGAGTTCAGACGATTTTGAACGCTACAGAAAAATGGGGCTGACCGCAGGAACTTCATTTGTCAGTGTGGACAACTTTGACACCGTAAAAGAATGGTCTGATAAACTGAAATACTCAAGAGACTATGCCCCCGGAGCAGAAGTGTCAAATGACAACGACGAAGGAGGACGAACCTATGAACAACGCTTATCCAGAATAAGAACATGCCTGTTTGCCTTCACATACCCGAGTGATAAACTCCCGAGTTTTATGCAAACAGAAGACCTCTTTCCTCTTAGATATGACACAAACACCCACCATTTGATGATGTGCAACCCGTCATATTCAACAGATGGAACACCCGAAAGCCACTGGGAAAATCTTTTTGCAAAAGACGACGGAAGATACTACAATCATCAAGTCGGCGAGCTGTTTGCCTATGCACTCAGTCTTTGAGCAAAATCTTCTCAATCCCGGCAATATATAAAGTATGATAATCCTCCTCAGGATACCATTGCTCTGTTATTTTCTTATCAATAAAACAAGCTTCTTCAAGCTTTCTTTTTATATAAGAATTATAATCCGGTGTCTTCAAGTGATTTGAGATATTCGGTCTGTTTGCGTCTGTCCCAGTTCACTCCCCTTCTCAAAATTTTTGCCGGAACCCCTCCGATAATTGTATTCTCCTCATCAAACGATTTGGTAACAATACTCCCGATACCAACAACCGTGTTATCAGGTATTGTGACATCTTTCAATACAACAACATTGCGTGCAACCCATACGTGGTTGCCAACAGTTATTCCGTATTTAGTCAGGTTTATATTTTTTCTATCAGAAATATCATAAATTGTATGCCTATCAGTTCCCAAAAAATTTATTCCATCTGCAAACATACAATCATCACCGATTTTTATGGAGCAGCAACCTTCACTCTCAATATCAAAACGAACATGACCCGTAAGATAAAAATTTTCTCCAATTAAAAGGGATGTTCCCCCCCCCCCGAAAATTCGCCTCAAGCCTTGCTATACCATACTTTGAGCCTTTTATTCGTGCAAAATGATTTTCTCCTTCCATTTCAATCCTCGATTGATGCCAGCTCTCTTTTTTGAAATTGCAGGGTTCAAAAATTTCTACAGTACAATTTTGTCCTTTGAACACAACATCAAGACCGTCAATTTGGGGAAACTCGACAATCTCTCCGTTTTCTTTATGCAAAATAAACTTGTTCCCTCTTTTTTTTTCACGCTCCCTTTGCGAAAGTCTGAATTTCAGCTTTATCCCGCAAAGACAAATAACTCTGTGAGTCCCTTCAATCTTTTCCGTATAAAACAAATTTTTCATAATCATTATCCGAATTATTTTTGTATAACAGAGTTTTTAGTTTATTATATTATTTATTACGGTATTTGTAAAAATCTTATATTCGGAATTTATATAGCAAATTCCGTCAAAAATTTCCCAAACAACGTCATACTGAGCGTTAGCGAAGTATCTGAACAAAAAGGATTCTTCGGGCTAAAGCCCTCAGAATGACGGACTTCTAATATTATCTGTGAAATTGGCTATATAAGTTCCTTATATTCACACTGTTTTTTTATCACGCAAGCTTACAAATTCATAAAATACAGATATATCTGAATCAATCAGTGCGACTTTTTCCATTCTTTGATTTTTTCAAGCTTAGCTTTATATTTTGCCTCAAGCCCCTGTTCTGTCGGGCGGTAATATTCCTTCCCATGCAGCGACTCAGGAAGACACTGCATATTTGTCAATTTTTCTTTTGTATCATGTGCATACTGGTAACCCTTGCCATAGTTTAACTCCTTCATCAATTTTGTCGGAGCGTTCCTTATTACAAGCGGCACAGGCTCTGCAAGTTCTTTTATGGCATCTTTTTTGGCTGTTTCATATGCAACATACAGCGCATTCGACTTTGGAGCAAGCGACATATAAACAACAGCCTGTGTAAGATGCACCGAACACTCAGGCATTCCGATAAAATGACATGCCTGATATGCGGCAACGGCAATCTCAAGAGCATGAGGGTCAGCCAGTCCTACATCCTCGCTTGCAAATCGCGTAATTCTCCTTGCCACATACAAAGGGTCTTCTCCTGCCTCGAGCATTCTTGCAAGCCAGTAAACAGCAGCATCAGGGTCTGAATTTCTCATTGATTTATGAAGGGCTGAAATAATATTGTAGTGTTCTTCGCCGTTTTTATCATACAAAAGCGACTTCTTTGATATACACTGCTCAAGCGTATCATCAGTAACCGTAATTTCACCGTTGCTGTTGACATCACCGTTCAGAACAACCATCTCAAGTGTTGAAAGAGCATTTCTCGCATCACCGTTTGCAAACTTTGCCACTGCTTCAAGCTGGTCATCAGTTATATTTACTCTTTGGCTTCCAAATCCTCTTTTATCAGTGATTGCTCTTTTCAAAAGAGAAACCAAATCTTCCGTTTTCAACCCTTGCAAAACAAAAACTTTACATCGTGAAAGCAAAGCACCATTAACCTCAAAAGACGGATTTTCGGTGGTTGCCCCGATAAGAATAATACTCCCCTTTTCAACAAACGGCAAAAACGCATCCTGCTGTGCTTTGTTGAAACGATGTATTTCATCCACAAAAACAATCGTCTTCTCACCCATTTTGCGGGCTTGCTCGGCTTTTGTCATCACTTCTTTGATTTCTTTTATACCGCTTGTTACTGCCGAGAAATTAATAAACGAAGAGTTTGTCTTATTTGCAATAATGCTTGCAAGAGTTGTCTTCCCTACCCCGGGAGGTCCCCAGAATATGAGTGATGAAATCTTGTCTTCTTCTATCAATTTTCGCAAAATTTTTCCCTCACCAATCAGATGGGTCTGCCCGACAAATTCATCCAAATTTCTCGGTCTGAGGCGGGATGGTAGCGGTTGGTTCGATTCATTTGTAAAAATTGATGTCTGTTCCATATTATCCCTTTTTATTTATAAAATCACTCAACATCTCAGGAATGCTTCTCGGTCCCCTGATCGCATTAACTCCGTAGTCTTTCAATATTTTAAACGATAAAAAGTCTTTGTCATATTTTTTTAGCAATCTTATTTTCATTACTTTGTTGATTGTCAAATTTTCATCTTTATAATCATAAGGGATATCAACTTCTGATGCCTCGCATTTGTAACGTACAGCAGATAAAGGAGCACCGATATACAAATAAACAATATCTCCTCTTTTAATATTGCTTGATTGTTTCCAGATTATCTCCCTGCTTTTTTTGAAAGCTGAATCAACATCAAAATATTTAGGATTGCACGGGACAAGCCATTCTGATTTGGAATTTTTTGTCTTTTTTCTTCCTTCAGAAAAACCATGGCTTTTTTCTATTAACTCCATTATTTTATCATCAGGAATACTTCCATCAAGAATAATTGTTATCCAGCTTTTTTTATTCATATGATATGCAGGATAAAATCCCTCAAGCTTAAGCAGGTGTTTTATCTCGTCTTTGTCAAGTTTTATATTCACAATCTCGATTTCTCCGGAGTTTTTTTTATCAATCTTCGATTTATCAATACGTGATATCAGAGCATACCATTTCTCGCTCTGAGGATTTCTGAAAACACCAAATCCGGGAAATTTATCCCACAAAAATTCGGGAGTATCATTGTACTTTGATTTAATCAAATCAGCAAGACGGTTTGCCTGCGCATAAGCAAAATATGTATCGCTGCAGCATTCCCGGGATATTAAATTCAAAATATTCTCATAAGCCTCTCTGACCTGCCCGACAAATTTACCGGCAGCTGTTTCAACAAGGTGAAGAGTGTATAAGTCCCCTGATATAATATCAACAAGCTTTGTTTCTATCTCTTTTTTGCCAGATATAATAACTGTCAATAAAAACTGTTTATCAAAAATATCTTTGGTATAAATAAACTTTTCACCGTTCTTCACAAAGCCGAATTTTAGCAGTTTATTTTCATTAAATATTTTATTTTTGAATATCTTCTCAGCAAAACCGTCCAAGATACACGCATCCCTGAAGTTTCGAGTGTTCCATAAAAATGTTTTAAAATTAAATTACATCCTCAAGCAGTTTGCCCAATCTTTTGATGCCTTCTTCAATTGTCTTAGAGTCAGCATTCGTATAATTCAAACGCATTGCATTAACATCTTTCAAACCGACATAGAAGGGATCCCCCGGAACATAGACGACTTTTTTCTCCAAAGCCTTTGGGAACATCTCTACAGAGCTGACTCCCTCAGGAAGCGTTACCCACAGAAACATACCGCCATGAGGTGTTGTATATTTAATTTCTTTAGGAAAGTATCTTTCCATAGCATTCAGCATAGCACCTGACTGCTCTTTGTATAACGCTGTTATCTTAGAAATATGCTCTTCAATATCGTTATGTGTCAAATAATCCCAAATCAAATACTGCGAAAATATATTGCTGTGCAAATCGCTTGCTTCTTTTGCAAGAGAAATATTCTTCAAGATTTCAGCATTCTCGGAAATTATAAACCCTGTTCTCATACCTGGGGTAACCGTTTTTGAAAAAGTCCCCATAAGAATACTGTTTTTAAGCTTGCCTGCGCCTATATAAGGAAGTCTTACTCCATCAAAACGCAAATCGCCATAAGGATCATCCTCTATCAATACAATATCCCTATCTTTCAAAATATCCCTGATTTCCTGTCTTGTTTTCTCAGAATAACTCAACCCCGTCGGATTTTGAAAATCAGGAATTGCATAAATAAATTTGATATTATTATTCTGCAAGGTCTTCTCCAGCTCTTCAGTATTCATCCCATCCTGAGTCAATTCAATCTGATAAAACTTCGGTTGATACTGGGAAAAAGCCTGAATTGCACCGAGATAACTCGGTTTTTCGAGAATTACACCATCATTTTTATTCAAAAAAATCTTCCCTATCAAATCAAGCGCCTGCTGAGAACCTGTTGTGATAAGAACATTTTCAAAATTGAGATTTAATCCGAATTTTTTATTATATCTTTCTGCAATATATTGACGCAGTTCAGGAAGACCTGCAGTTATTGAATATTGAAAACACTTGCTTCCATAGGTTTTCACAATTCTTTCCATGGACAGCAACAAATCTTCCTGCGGAAAAGAAATCGGGTTTGGAAGTCCTCCGGCAAAAGAAATAATCTCAGGATCTGCCGCTGTTTTAAGTATGCTTCTTATAAATGATGGCGGTGTTTGCTTGATTCTGTCTGATAATAAATTTTCCATATTTCATCTCCGCATAAAGAATAACATAAATTTGAATATAAAGCTATTTGTATAAACTTCCCCAGAATTTCAATCCGACAAAGAGATACTTTTCAACCTTCTTTAGCCTTCTCATAAAAAACTGGGTGCGGTGGGATTCGAACCCACGACCAATTGATTAAGAGTCAACTGCGCTACCACTGCGCCACACACCCGTTTATAATTATGTATTAATTATACAACAAACTAAAAAAAACTGACAAAAAAATCTTTATGATTTAAAATAAAAATTGAAGATATCGAAACAGGATAAAAAAATAATGTTAGAAGTTTATAAAGCCAAGTGGATATTGCCGGGGAATCAACAGGCGCTTGAGGATAAAGCCCTTGTTGTAGAAGAAGGGAAAATAGTTGATATCATCGACGGAAACCTAATCTCTGATATACTCGGAGACAAAGAATACCAATTATTTAGCTATGGCAACTCCATAATTACCCCGGGATTTATAAACGCCCATACTCATCTTCAATATACTGATGTAGGCAAAGTCAAATTGCATGACTCAAAAGCTATAATCAAAAAAATCCTTTTATCTCTAAAAAAGCTTTTCCTTGTAGGTTATATCCCGAAAGAAAAATTCATCGGCTGGTATATTGACATGCTCAAAAGTTATATATGCTGGGATAAAAAAACAAGAGTAAAATCCTTCAAAAACGGGCTTGAAATGTCAATTACTTCAGGAACAACATGTGTAGCGCAGGTATCAAGAGAAAAAGAATTTGTCGAAATCCTGAACTCCTCTCCAATAAAATCATATATATTCATAGAACTTTTCTCCGATGCAAAAAAATCAAACAAAAAAGCTTTCAGAAAACTGAGAAAACAAATCAGAAGATTTATAGAAAGAAGAAACAACAACACTTATTTTGGCCTTGAACCAAATTCTATCTACAGTGTACACAGCCGTTTCTGGGAAGTACTGTCAAAATTTTCCCAGAAATACAATGTCTTAATGCAAACATGTCTTGGTGAGTCAATTGAAGAAGTGGAATGGCTCAAAAAAGGCTCATCTGATATAGACAAACTTTACAAATTCATTGATTTCACAAACATGCGCCCGACACTTGAGAATAAAACACCTGTTGAATATCTCAATGCGCTAAATGTTTTGAACAGCAATTTGATAGCAGTCCATGTAAACCAACTGTTTGATGAAGAACTTGAAATGCTGGCGTCAAAGGGAGTAAGCGTTGTCCACTGCCCGAGAAGCAATCAAAAACTTCATAAAAAGACAGTAAACATATTTAAACTTCTTAAATTCTTCCCCGGAAAATCGGCAATTGCCACAGACAGCCTTGCAAGCAACGATGATTTAAGCCTGCTGAACGAAGTGCGTTATATCAAAAAAGACAAAGATATAGATACACTCAAACTGCTTGATATGATTACAATTAACCCTGCAAAAATGCTCAGATTGGACAACCTTATCGGAAGTTTGGACAAAGGCAAAGACGCAGACTTCCTTGTATTTAAACTGGATGAAGGTAAAACTTACAAAGATTTGTTTGAAAAAAGCCATCCTGACTATGTTTTTGTACAGGGCAATCCTATCGTAAAAAACAAAAATCTTCTCATCAAAATCTAATCAATCAAATAAAACAAATCATCAACAACCTCAGAAGATATTTCTCGCTGCTTAAGCTCATGAGAAATTGTATTTTTCATCTTCGGATGGTTCACAACGGACGATATTACCAAATCAGGCTTGAGACCGCATAAACAATCAGCCCGGAAAATTTTGTACCCGCCGAATGACTGCCCTGCTTTTTCAGAATTTGCATCAACAATCCCCAAAATATTATCGTCTTTAAGCTTGCAATTTTGAATAAAACTCTTAAGATAATTGCTGGCACCCCAAAAAACAACTTTCTTGCCTTTTGCAAGTTCTCTCAGTCTGATTAGCTGTTTTTTCTGTTCTTTTCTTACGAAATATTCTCTAAACAAACGTTTTTTCCATATCGTAAAATATACCGAAACAACATTCTGCCGCCATGGCGTTTGAAAAAGATAATACAAATACTTATCCCTGAATTTATATGAAAAATGCGCGGCATTCCACGGCTTGTTCCTTGTAACGAAGTGTATAAGATTAATTTTTGTCGAAGAAATTTTCTTCTCAACTTCGGGATTATCAACATTATACTGAAAGTTCCAGCCCTCATCGAGATATTTTACTTCATTATATAAAACACCATTCAACAAATCCTGATCATTCCACACCATCCTGTCAGGATATTCTTTCAGAAAGCTAAATAACCTCTCTTCCGTATTCTCTTCTCTCCACTTTTTTAGATTAATCAACAAAATACCTGAATTGAAATACTCATGCCCGCCTGTTATATCAGCAAGATGCCGTAAATTGGCAAAATCTCTTACAGCACCTATTGAATAACCTTCTATATCAATGTTCCAGAGTTCTGCGATATTACCAATGACAACAATATCAGAATCAAGAAAAATAACTCTGTCCACCCCTTCCAAAAAATCAGCCATCTTAAGCTTCAAAAAACACTCCGGTAAAAAACGTTCATTAGCAGACCCGCATAAAGAAGCAAATTTTTCTCTGTCAACAAGAACAAATTCTATATGAGAAATTTCAGTTTCGGCAACTTTTTTCAATTTTTTTATATTTTCGGGAGAAATATAGCTGTATACAACAAAAAAATTAAGTGTAAAATTACCCTTATAGTTTTGCAATACTGATGAAATAACAACTCCGGTATGTTGAGCATAGTTATCATAGCATGCGAAACAGATGTTTATAGACTCTTTTTTATTGTTTTTCATACACTAACCTACCCTGATTTATGCAAATAATTATACCAGAAAAGTTCTAAAGAATGAATATTTATAAGCCTTTTGGACTATTTATCAACACAAAAAATTAATATAAAAAATTGTAAATATTGGCAGTAAAAAATTATAGCTTTTTTACAATTTGTGTGATAAAATATAATCACGTTAAAGAAGACCTAATTGAACTGAAGTCACAAAAGAAGGAGGCGGCATTCAATGGCAATCAAGGAATACATCAAAAAAGACTTATTATCCCCAAAAACTGACGATTTTTACGCTTACCTAAAACGTCAACAAAACAAAACAACTTTTAACGGTTTAGAACTTAGAACTTTTTCTTGGTACAAAAAAATATTAGGTATTGTATAAGTTTAAATAGTTTTTAAGGTATGGTAATTAAGTTTTTATTTAAGCAGTGTATATAATACACTGCTTTTATTTTGCTCTATATACTCATTCAATAAACGAAACTATATCATCAAGCTCCTTTTTAGGTGTAGGAGTGACATTATTATTTTCTGGAACACCTACACACAAAAATGAAACTAATTTGGAAGGTTTCTCTATATTCAAGAGCTTTTCAAGACCTTCATAAGCACAAATAGGTGCGGTCAACCAGCAAGCACCATACCCCAAAGAGTGCGCTGCCAGAAGCAAATTCTCTATCGATGCACCAATGCTCAACAATGAAGGCATAGGACGCATTCTCACAAGTTCAGAATCACTATACCCATGTTTTATAAATAAATTTTCCATAACGGAAGTCCTTGATGTTTCAACAACAGCAATATTTACGGGAGCCTCGGTGAAAAAAGTCGAAAAATTCTTGTACATCAAAATCTTATTCTTAATCTCCTCAGATTCATCCCATTGAAGAAACTCATCGTATTTAGAATTAATCACCTCTCTGATTTTATTTTTCACATCCTTGTTTAATATAACAATATACTGCCACATCTGAGAATTTGTAGCACTCGGAGCCACTCTTGCGGCATCAAGGATTTTCAGAATATCTTCTTTTGGAACTTTCTTATCGGAAAATTTTCTGACGGTCTTCCTTGTCTTGATTGCTTCAAACAACTCCATTGGCATTTTCTCCTAAAATGTTTTATATTAAAAAGGTTACATATTTATTTTACAGGAAATTATGAGATTTTTAACAGCACTTCTTATTTTATTTTTCATAACAACAAATGTGTACTCGGGCGAAGTATATGACCCTGCAAAACACGGCGGATATCAGTATTATCAAAATAACTACAACTATACTCCATCATCTGCAAAAGAAAATATTGTAATAATCCTCGACGCCTCAGGCAGTATGGATGAACAAATAGGCGGTGTAAAAAAAATAGACATCGCAAAAAGAACTATCTTGAAAGTCCTTTCTCAGGTATCACCTGATGTTGGCATCGGATTGAGAGTCTACGGCGGAGAAAACTACTTCCTTCCTTCAAAAGCCTGCAGATGCTCACACCTGAAAGTTCCCGTGGTAGTCAACAGCCAGAGCCAGATAGCAGGAGCATTATCAGCAGTACGTCCGATAGGAGCAACACCGATTACTTATTCGCTCAAGCAGGCAGTAAACTATGACCTCGCAGGGAAAACCGGGACAAGACGCATAATTTTACTCTCAGACGGAGAAGAAAATTGCGATGAAAGCCCTTGTGAATATGCCGTTAATCTCATCAGAAGCGGCAGCGATATAAAAATAGATGCAATAGCTTTCTCAACAAATAAAATAACCGATAATCAGCTGAAATGCGTTGCCATGTCAACAAAAGGAAAATTTTACAGAGCGGACACGGAAGCAACTCTTCTGCACAGCCTGCTTGACAGTCTGAGAATACAAAAAGACGTTCAGGGAACTATCATTAAATAAACAATCTATGATAATATTAAAGTCAAAGGAGATACCTCTTATGATAAAAAAAATAAACACAGCACTTCTAATATCAGCCCTATGCTTATGCTCGGTCCTTCAGTCCCATGCAGCAGCTCCTGTATGCCCCCTGCAGGGAATTCCGACTCAGGTAAAAGCAACTGACCTTGTTAAAAACCCTGATGCTTATCTCAACAAAAACGTCAAAATTACAGGTATATTTGATAAATTTGTAACTATCGGGCTTGACTACAAACCTGCCTTCAGAGATTCAAAAGATTATATATCATTCCTTATCAGAAAAGACGAAATCCAAGGTCATATAATCCCTATGTCCGAGTTGAAAATTCTCATCAGCAGAAAAACAGCCGAAAAACAACTCGCAAAAATAGAAAGCGGAGATAAAATCGAAATCGAAGGCAAAATGTTCTCTGCAGCACTCGGAGACCCATGGATAGAAGCATGCAAGGTAACCATCATCGCCAAAAAAGAGAAAAAAGATGATAAGGTCAAAACAGGAGCAGCCTGCAAAATCAACCCTTAACTCAAATTTTAATTTCTGTGGAAAATGTTCTAGTATACTGATATGATATTAATATCAGAATTTTATGTTATTCTGATTCTTACTTGCTTAGGTAAAACGGTCTGAGGATTTTGAATATGAGTGATAATGAAAAGAAGAATTATTTGACAATACATGGACACTTCTACCAGCCGCCGAGAGAAAACCCCTGGCTTGAAGCAATTGAATTGCAGGAAAGCGCATCTCCTTTCCATGACTGGAACGCAAGAATTTGTGACGAATGCTACAATCCGAACTCAGCTTCAAGAATTGTAGACGGTAAAAACAGAATCATAGACATAGTCAACAACTATACAATGATAAGTTTCAACTTCGGACCGACACTTATGTCATGGATGGAACAATACGCCCCAAACACTTATGAAAGAATCGTGCAGGCTGATAGAAAAAGTATAGGCATTTACTCCGGACATGGTAACGCTATTGCACAGGTTTACAATCATATGATTATGCCTCTTGCAAACGATAAAGATAAATATACCCAAACAATCTGGGGTATCAAAGATTTTGAATATCGCTTCGGCAGAAAACCTGAAGGTATCTGGCTTGCAGAAACAGCAACCGATGACAGAACAATGGAAGTGTTGATTGACTGCGGTATCAAATTTACAATTCTCTCACCATATCAGGCAGCAAGAGTAAGAAAGATTAATGCCAAACAGGATTCTGCATGGGAAGACGTCAGCTGGGGAAGTATCGACCCTGCACGAGCTTACCGCTATTTCATCAAGGGTAAACCTGATAAATACATAGATTTATTCTTCTACGACGGTTCTATCTCAAAATCCGTAGCATTTGATAACCTGCTGAAAGATGGAAACAGATTTATCAAAAGACTTCAAGACGGTGTATCATCTCAAAGAAATTACAACCAGCTTGTAAATATTGCAACTGACGGCGAAAGCTACGGGCATCATACAAGATTTGGAGATATGGCGCTGTCTTATGCACTCAAAAAACGTGCAAAAGATGCAGGATTCACTATTACCAACTACGGTGAATATCTTGAAAAAAATCCTCCGCTTTATGAAGTTGATATCAAACCTGTTTCATCATGGAGCTGCTTCCATGGTGTTGAACGCTGGAGGGATGACTGCGGATGTTCTACAGGCGCACAACCGGGATGGAATCAAAAATGGAGAAAACCTCTCAGGGATGCTCTTAACTATCTTAGAGATGAACTTGCCGTACTGTATGAAGAAAAAATATCAAAATATCTCGATGACCCATGGGAGTCAAGAAATGATTATATCAGCGTAATGCTTGATCGAAATGAAATAAGTTTGGACAAATTTTTCAAAAAACATCAAAGACGTGAGCTTTCTTCGGAAGAAAAGACTCTTGTTCTGAAACTTCTTGAAATTCAAAGACAGGCTATGTTAATGTTCACAAGCTGCGGCTGGTTTTTCGCTGATATATCAGGGATAGAAACAACACAGATTATGAAATATGCAGCAAGAGCAATCGAATTAGCGGAAACTTTCACCGACAAAGATTATGAAACACCGTTTTTAAACATTCTCGAAAAAGCTCAAAGCAACATAAAAGATATGGGCAACGGGAAAGAGATTTATCAAAAATTTGTTAAACCCTCCGTTGTTACAACAAAACAAATTATTGCTCAATGGGCTATTTCTTCTCTGTATCAGGACTTTGAAGATGAAACAGAATTGTATTCTTACAACATAAACAGACTTGATTATCGTAAAATCAAAAATGCCAAAACTGTTATGGCATTCGGACGTATCAAAGTTACATCAAAAATTACCCTTGAAACAAATGATATGATGTTTGTCATCATCAAGTTTGCAAACAGCGATTTTCACTGCGCAATCAAAGAATTTTCAAATCAGTCAAATTACAACAAAATTAAAAATGAACTTCTTGATAAGTACATGAACGCCTCTTTGACAGATATAATGAGAGCTATAGATATCAACTTCGGTCTTGAGTACTTCTCAGTAAGAAACCTCTTCCAGGACGAAAGAAAAGATATCCTCAAAATACAGCTCAAAAATAAAATCAACAGATCTTCTCAAACATTTAAATCATTGTATGACGAAAGCAAAACAGGTATTCTCCAGCTCGGAAAACTCGGCGTGCACATCCCTGAATATGACATAATGGCGAGATACTCGCTGAGCAAAGACTTTAATGCCTTATTCAACGAAACAGCAGATATCTTTGATGAGGAACTCATTCATCAGGCTGTAGATATCAACAATGAAGCAAAAACTCTTAACATCCAGCTCAGTACAAAGTCCGTAAATAAGCTGTTCATTGCAGAGCTATACAAAAATCTGAATAAACTCTCAAAAAACATGGAAATATCCCATGCCGAAGTTATAATAAACCTGCTCGATACAGCTTCCAAAATCGGTCTGAAACTGAATCTTGCCGAAGCTCAGAATATATATTTTAACAATATATACATCTATCTTGATGATATATTCGAGCTAATAAGAATTAAAAATCAAGACAGTATCCATAAAAAACTCGTTAAAAGTCTTATCATAATAGGACAAAAACTGAACATAAATATGGAATACTTTGAAGAAAAAGCCTCACAGCTATAAAAACACTAGACCTTGATTTTCTTGAGTGCGGCAGCGGCTTCTTCTCTGTCGTCAAAGTGGATTGTTTCATCTTTGAGAATTTGGTAGTTTTCATGCCCTTTTCCGGCAAGAACGACTATATCATCCTCTGATGCCATCTTGATAGCAAGTTCAATGGCGCTTCTTCTGTCAATTTCAACAAAAATTCTATCCTGATCAAGTGACTGAATGCCGCTCAAAACATCCGTAATAATCTGCTGAGGATCCTCTGAACGGGGATTATCTGAAGTAATAATCACCTTGTCAGCCATTTTTTCTGCAATATGCGCCATAATCGGACGTTTTGTCGAGTCTCGGTCACCTCCGCAGCCAAATAAACATATCAGCTTTGATTTCTCACCTCGAAGTTGTCCCGCTGCTTTCAACACATTTTCAAGCCCGTCAGGAGTGTGCGCATAGTCAACAATAACCAACGGCTTTGATGATACAACCTCAAATCTTCCGGCAACACTTTTGGTACTCTCAAGCGCTTTCCTGCATGTTTCAAAATCAACTCCCGCAAGAAGTCCGGCGCTCAATGCAGCAAGGGCATTATAAACACTGAATTCTCCTACAAGCTGCAATTTCAAAATACCTGTACCAACGGGAGTAACACACTTAAACTGAACCCCCTCAACAGAATAAACTATATCTGAAGCCATAACATCAGCTTCTTTTTTTATGCCGTAAGTATAAATCTCAACATCATCAGGAACAGCCTTCAACATTTCATAAGCATACTCATCATCGGCATTCACTACGGCAAAGCGGTTTTCTTTATCATTTTTCAAAGACTTGAATAATTTTGCTTTTGCTCTGGCATAATTTGCCATTGTAATGTGATAATCAAGATGGTCCTGCGTAAGGTTTGTGAAGACAGCACCATTGAAGATACACCCCCCGACTCTATGCTGCTCGAGAGAATGAGAACTGACTTCCATAACAACATTTTTTATACCATCGTCTAACATACTTTTCAGTGTTCTCTGCAACTCGGGAGCCTGAGGAGTGGTATGTTTTGCATCATGATAAGTATCATTCACCGACTTTCTCAAACCCATCGTCCCTATTAAACCGCATCTTTGACCTGATTTTTCAAATATATTCTCAATCAGGTGAGTAACCGTTGTTTTTCCGTTGGTACCTGTTACTCCTATCAGGTTAAGTTTTTGCGACGGATAATCATTCAGCGCATTTGCCACCTGTGCAAGTGCCAATTTTGTGTCATCAACAATAATCACCGGTACGTCAACATCAATTTCTTTTTGAGCAATAACAGCAACAGCACCGTTGTCAACAGCCATCTTCGCATAATCATGACCATCAGTATGCTCACCTGTTAAACAAACAAACACATCACCTGATTTAGCGGTCTTTGAGTTATAAGAAACATCTTTTATTTCACAATCTTTTGAATTAATAATCATCTTTGTGTTTAATACATTAGCTATTTCTTTCAGATTCAATTTCTTCAGGCTCCTTCTTATCGGGTTTTATATCCATAATACGGCTGATTTGCACAGCAATCTCATTAAATACAGGTCCGGCGATAGTAGACCCCCAGTCTACACCGCTCTTTGGGTTGTCAACAAAGACAACAACCAATATTTCAGGGTCACTTGCGGGGAAGAAACCCGCAAACGTTGTGTAAACTTCATGTCTGTTATAACCTATTCCATTTGCATTCGGTCTGTTTGATGTTCCTGTTTTCCCTGCTACGGTGTAATTAGGAATTTTCCCAGCAACAGCTTTTGACTTGGCTATACTCTGTGTCAGCAACGAAGTAATTGCCTGCGCTGTCTGAGGCGATAACACTTGCGTTGATATTACATGCTTATCATATTCCTCCTGAGAAGAGTATTTTATAATATGAGGAGTAACCCTCACTCCGTTATTGGCAATTGCACTAACGGCAGATGCAAGCTGTATAGGCGTAACATTAACACTGTATCCGAAACCTATATTTGCCTGATCAAGCTTCTGCCATCTCGTCCAGTGAGGCAGCAGCCCGGGAGATTCTCCAGGCAAATCAACATTTGTCTTTGAGCCTATGCCGAATTTTTTCAACATATTATAAAACTCTTCGGGTTTCATCATAAGCGCAATATTTACACTTCCAACGTTACTGCTGTGTTCAAATAAATATTCAAGATTTATCATCCCGGGATTCGGGTGTCTGTTATAATCATAGTTTTTAATAGTGCTCCCCTGAATAGTAATCTTACCGGTATCCGATATAAGACTGTTCGGATGAATGTATCCAAGCTCCATGGCAGAAGAAACCGTAAGCATTTTAAATACCGAACCGGGAGAATATACATCGCTCAAAGCCCAGTTCTTTATTAACTGAGGCGGAAGTTTTTTGTAACTCGGAGGATTATACGAAGGCAAAACAACAAAAGCGAGAATTTCTCCGTTTTTCGGATTCATAACAACAACAGAACCCTTGTCCGCTTTTGTTTCCTTAATCATCTTGTTCAATTCAACTTCAGCAATATGCTGTACGGCAGAGTCAATTGTTAGTGTAATATCCTCACCTTTCAAGGGTTTCGATGCTATAGCAGGGTTTGTATTGAAATCATAAATAACATTCCCGTCAGGAGTTGTTTCTATATATTCATACTCAGGCAGCTTTTTCAAATCATCCTGCGCTGTTTTTTCTATCCCGGCAGAGATGTCAGCCTCTACATTCACATAACCCAAAATATGCGCAGCAAGTGTACCCTGAGGATAAACTCTTGCGCTCTTCTTTCTTATATCAAGACTCTTTAACTTTAATTTACGGAGCTGTTCAACAGTTTCTTTTTCTACATTCTTCGCTATAATTACGGTATATTTTGAATCAGCAAGCTCTTTCTCCAAATCTGATACAGATTTGCCCAGAATAGGAGCCAGCATTGACGCAATGGAATGAGGCGTTTGATCTTCTTCAAAACAGCGTGGATCCACATAAACATCGAAAACCGTCTTGTTTGCCACAAGCTTGATACCGTTACGGTCAAGAATTTCTCCCCTCATAACATACGAAACAGCTTTATCCTGCCTCATTCTATGGGCTTTCTGCGTCAAATCCTTTTTCTCAACAACTTGCAGCCATAATAACTTGGCTATAATCATCAAGGCAAAAACAATGAACAAAAACCATATAATAATAACCGGTTTGTTACTTTTTCCATGATTTATATCAAACCAATTGCTCATTGCACCCAACCTGTAGACAATTGTTATTTGTCAGTTAATATTAATATCCTATCATAGAATTGATTTTCAATCCTGACGGAGCTGCTTCAACCAACACATCAGATTCTGAAGAACCTTTTACTTCAAGTACCTGCTTAGGTTTCACCAAATAGTCATAATATGTTATCTTGCTGTCTACATTGTAAAAAGATTTCAGATAATCAACTTTATTCTGAAGATCATTGTTTTCAATATTCAGCCTTCTTGTATCACTGTGGAGAGTGTTGATATATTTCTGTTTTGAAACAACAAAAGAATAACAAACCATAGACGACAAAATCAAACCAATCAAAACAGCGCTCAATGTGCTGTTCAATATAAATATAAACCGGCTTTGTTTAGAATGATATACCGGAAAATTACCGTATACAAGCTTTTTTGAATACTGTCCCTCTATATGCGGTTCGTAATTGTACAAATAATCAGTAGACGATAACATTTACTACAACTCCACGTAATCTAAACCCTTCCGGCTACTCTCAGCTTTGCGCTTCGTGAAGGCGGGTTTTGTTTAATCTCTCCCTCTGATGCGATTATTGGCTTTTTTGTGATTATGTCCAATTTTCTTGGAGGACATGAACATATTAAATCATATGGCCCACAATTGCAATCAGAAGAAAGATATTTGAAAACTCTCTTTACAATTTTATCTTCTAACGAATGAAAGCTGACAACTGCTATTCTAGCACTTTTGTCAAGTAAAGAGATTACTCCGTTTAGAGTATTTTCAAGATTATTTAATTCATCATTCACTTCAATTCTGATTGCCTGAAAAACTCGAGTCGCCGGATGTATTTTATTTCTAGGGTTTCTGGGGACAGCCGAACAAATTAAATCAGCGAGTTCTTTTGTTGTTTCTATTTTTTTTTCTTGACGTTTCTTAACAATTCTTGAAGCTATCCTTCTTGAGTATCTTTCCTCGCCATATTCCTGAAAAATACGTACCAAATCAGCTTCATGATAAAAATTCACAACATCATAAGCTGTTTTCTCTCCATCCATATCAAAACGCATATCAAGTTTTGACTCATGAGAAAAACTGAACCCTCTCTCCCCTGATGTCAGCTGGTAATAAGACGCCCCCAAATCAAAAACAATCCCTCCGGTAATTTTTTCTATTCCTCTTTCTTCAAGAATTTTCGGAATTTCAGAATAGTTAGCCTTGAATATGGTCACACTATCTCCAAATTCTGCGAGTCTTGCAGAGGCAACTTCTATCGCATTTCTGTCAACATCAAATGCAAACAGTTTCCCGTCAGGTTGTATCCTCTTTGCTATCTCACAAGAATACCCGCCGCCGCCAAGCGTAGCGTCAATATAAAGCAAACCGGGTTTGCAATCAAGAGCATCAACGGCTTCATGTAGCATTACAGGATAATGTTTAAATTCTTCATTCATTTTTATCAAACTCTATATTATTATAAAAATTCTGCGCTTCATCAAAATTGAATGGCTGGTCAAAACCGAAAGATACCATCAAAATATTATGCCCGTCAGGTTCTTTCCCGACAGCAACCATCCCGCTAATTTCTTTATAAGGTCCTTCCTGCATCTTCGCCTTATATGAATAATACGAAAGCTGTTGCTGCAGGAATTTCGCTGTTTTTTTCCCGGAAATTTCGTAATCTGACAACTCTAATTTTTGATAGTCAAAAAATATATCCAGTAACTCAACAACATCTTCTTTTTTGTATTTTGAAAACGCTTCTTCATTAACCTTCACAATACCGTCAATATTCATATACACCATACTCTGGCAGCTGTCTTTCGAAGTTGCAAGAACTGATTTTGTGCTCCATGGCAAACCTTGATATTCAATCTTATACTTATCTTTCGGTACTTGTGAAAAATCAGCTTTTGACTTTGTATCCTTGAATATAAACGGTGATATCTCTTTGTTTTTCAATCTGACTTTAGCGATAAATTTCTGCAAATTCGGACTGTTCTGAACAATTCCTGAGTCCTTAATAAAATCAATTCCTCCTACAGCAACAAAACCTATAAAAGCAAATACAAGTATGGTTAACTTTATTAAATCGCTTAAGCAGCCCATCTATCTTACCCTTTGAATTTAAAAATATTTAATAAAATTATAAAATAAAATTAATTTAAATTATAATTAAAATAAAATAATTCAAAAAAGAAAGACATCCTGATGAAAGATAGAGAAATTACAACACTCAAAAGCTCCGAAATTGATCTCAATATGGCAACTCCTATGTTGAAACAATTCCTCGATATAAAACTAAAATATCAGGATATGATTCTTCTTTATCGCATGGGTGACTTTTTTGAAACCTTTTTTGAAGATGCCATAACAGTTGCAAAAGATTTGGAAATTACCCTTACAAGCAGAGAAGGAGGTGCCATCGGGCGCATTCCCATGGCAGGTGTACCGGCAAAAGCCGTTGATTCTTATATTGCAAAACTGCTGCAGAAAAATCACAAAATAGCTGTCTGTGACCAGACTCAAGACCCCGCTGAAGCCAAAGGTCTCGTCGAAAGAAAAGTTACCCGTCTGATTACCGCAGGCACTCTTAGCGACCCGAATCTTATAGACAGCAACAAAAACAACTACCTCGCTGCTATTACAAAAGACAAAAACAAAGACCTCTACGGGCTCGCTTATGTCGATATAACAACAGCCGAATTTCGCATAACTCAAACAAATCTCTCCCAACTTATATCAGAATTAAACTGTATAAAACCATCAGAAATTCTTGCCCCGACAAAAAAACAAAAAATTCAGCCATTTCAAATTGTTCCGGAAGAAACGCCTGACCTGGACGATGAAATTCTGAGAAACTTCAACTGCACAAAATGTTCACCATCCCTGTTTGATGAAAAATTCGCACAAAAAATTATCAAAGAAACTTTCAATGTTTCATCACTAGAATGCTTCGGATATCCCGAGTTTTCACTCGGATTGATTTCTGCAGGCGTAATCCTTGACTACATCAGAGAAACACAAAAACAAAATATCCCAAAATTTGATGTAATCTCTCCCTATACAATCAGCGAATTTGTATCAATAGACGCAAATACAAGAAAAAACCTTGAACTCACGGAAACTTCAAGAGATAAAAATAAAAAAGGCTCTCTACTCTGGGCAATCAACAGAACTTCGACAAACATGGGTGCCCGTCTGCTCTCAAAATGGATTCACCAGCCTTTGCAAAACCTTATCGAAATTAACAAACGCCAGGACGCTGTAGAAGAACTTTTGCAGGATTCACAATCAAGAATAAAACTTACATCTCTGCTCGATAAGGTCTATGATATCGAAAGACTGTCCACCAAAATAAGCAATAACTCAGTTAATGCAAGAGATTTTCTTGCACTGAAAGACTCTATTGAAAACCTGCCGATGTTCAAAGAGCTGTTGAAAGATAAAAAATCTCCTTATTTATCAGTGTTCAATCAGGACTATTCACAAATAAACACTCTCTGCGGCATAATAGAGAAAACCATCGCAGACAACCCGCCTATATCAATCAAAGAAGGAAACCTGATAAAACAAGGCGTGCATGAAGAGCTTGATTATCAAAGAAGCCTCCTCTCAGGCGGAAAAGAATGGATAGAAAATTTTGAAAAAAAAGAAAAAGAACGCACAAATATCAAATCACTAAAAATAGGCTACAGCAAAACCTTCGGTTATTTTATCGAAGTAACACATGCAAACGCCGAGTTTGTTCCCTCTGACTACACAAGAAAACAAACTCTCGTAAACGCCGAGAGATATATCACTCCGGAACTTAAGAAATATGAAGAAGAAGTTTTAAGCGCACAATCAAAATCAGTTGAAATAGAGTACAAAATTTTCTGCGACCTGAGAGAATATTCAAAAGAATACGTTACAGCACTGCGAGAAATTTCCCACAATCTTGCTTCACTAGACGTACTTCTGTCTTTTGCAATTGTTGCAAGCGAACATAAATACATAAGACCTTATGTTGACAACTCAAATGCATTAATAGTCAAAGGGGGGCGTCATCCAGTAATAGAACAGCTGCTGCCAATGGGTGAATATGTCGCAAATGACCTGTGTATATATTCAGGAGCAGAAGAAAACTCAGATATGACACAGTTTATAATCCTCACCGGACCGAATATGGCAGGTAAGTCAACTTATATGAGGCAAAATGCCCTCATTATCCTGCTGGCGCAAATGGGAAGTTTCGTTCCTGCAGAAGAAGCGCATATCGGGATTATTGACAAAATATTTACCCGTGTCGGCTCTGTAGATGATCTCTCAACCGGACAATCAACTTTTATGGTAGAGATGAACGAAACAGCTATGATTCTCAACTCTGCAACCGAAAAAAGTCTTATCCTTCTTGATGAAATAGGACGGGGCACAAGCACTTATGACGGCGTGGCAATTGCCTGGAGCGTAGCTGAGTTTATTGCAACAAAAATCAAAGCAAGAACAATCTTTGCTACTCACTATCATGAACTCAATATAATGTGTAATTCTTATCCTTATATAAAAAACTACCGGATGACAATAGAAGAAAAAAACGGAGAAATAAAATTCCTGCGTCGTGTTGTTCCAGGAGGAACAAGCAGAAGCTACGGCATTCAGGTCGCAAAAATGGCAGGTCTGCCTGAAGATGTAATCTCAAACGCCATGCATTTGATGCAGAAAATGCAAAAAAATTATGCAACAAAACTCGGCATAACTCCTGCAAAACAGGACAGCGAAACTCCTCAATTATCATTGTTTATTGAATAGCTATAAACAATCGACATAAGCATAACCTGACGACATTATATCAGGCAATGAACTCTCATCGGTCGTTTTGACTACAAGAGAATATATATCATTTTTGTTTTCATATAAAAGATTGTTTAACATCTCAACAGTATCTGTCTTCAAATTCATAAGAACAATTGCGCAATCATAATCGCTGTCTTCCAAAAACACTATATTACACGGCATAATCTTCGAAAACAACTTATCTACATAAAACTGATATAAACGGTTATCAGCTTTGTTTGTTTTTCTTAAAGATGACTTCTCAAGTATCCTCAAAATATATTTCTTCTCAAAACAAATCTTTTCTTCGACAAATTTCTTTGACTTGTTCATAAAAAACTTAAAATCATATAAGTTATCCGCAAGTTGAAAATTAACAACCGTACCATTTTTTATACATTCAAAGTATTTGACATCTTTCATCAAAAATTTGCACCTGCCATAGCCTGCCAATCCGCCTATTTTGTATAAACAAAGACTGTTATCGGAAATTTTTGATGTTATCCGAAAATCGATATCTCTTATCCTGCTTTTGATATTTATATTTTTATAATCAAAAAAATTATTGATAAGATGGTTATAAATATTATTCCTGTAAAAATTTTTTCTGACTTCGAGATTACTGCTATTTTCCAAATTTTTCAGCTCAACGGAAACTACGTCCAAACGTGATTTTACAAATATATCAAATTCTTCTCTATAAGCTGCAATTGTTTCATAAATCAGTACATGGCAAAAATATTCGTTCCAAAATCTCTCTGAAACAACCGGTTTATGATTATTGTCTTTTGAGAACTCCTCATATTTATAATTGCTGTTAAATTCATCTATATCAAACCAATATCTGGACACATTCTCCAAAAATTCATGCCCCAAAAGATGATTCATATTCAACCATCTAAGAGTATTTTCATAACCCTCATCACGAACAAACTGTAAATATTCACTCATTTTATTTATTTTTATAAGAACAAAATATAATTTTTTGTCATGTAAAATATAAATTCTTTTATCATAACTTAGAGGAGGTATTATAGAAACCTTCTCTTTGCTTAGTTTTATAGGTGATTTAATATTGCATATTACGTTAAACATACTAAAAAATTATTCAACGAATATTTTTACCACTAATATTAAAACTCAAAAAATAAGTATTTTTATTAATGTATATTCGGTTTTATATTTTTTTACTTTAAATTTTATTTGTTATAGGATGTACTCAAAAGAAAGCTGAAAGGAATTAAAATAAATGCTGATAGTAATGGAACACGGCGCAACACAAGAACAAATACATGCCGTAGAAAACTTTATTAGAGAACAGGGCTTTGACGCTCACATCTCTCAAGGAGAGCTGCATACAATCATCGGGGCCGTCGGCGGAAAAATTATCGACGAAAGAGAAATTCAACTGCTCGATGGAGTAAGAGAAATTATCAGAATTTCAACAAGCTATAAACTTGCAAGCAGAGCATTCCAAAAAGAAGATACAATCATAAAAATCAATGATGTAACAATCGGAGGTAATCAAATTGCAATGATTGCCGGTCCATGCACAATAGAATCTTACGAACAAATGGACGAAACAGCAAAAGCACTCAGCGATGTAGGCATAAAAATCCTCAGAGGAGGAGCATTCAAACCGAGAACATCTCCATACAGCTTTCAAGGTCTGGGAGAAGAAGGACTAAAAATTATCAGAAGAGTTGCTGATAAGTATAACATGCTTGTAACTTCAGAAGTTATGCAAATATCTCAAATACCTATGTTTATGAAATATGTAGATATATTGCAGGTAGGTGCAAGAAATATGCAAAACTTCAACCTCCTCAAAGAACTCGGATTCATCAACAAACCGGTACTTATAAAAAGAGGTCTTGCAAATACAATCGAAGAATGGCTTATGGCAGCGGAATACGTCCTTTCAGGCGGAAACCGTGAAGTAATCTTATGCGAACGTGGAATCAGAACTTTTGAAAGAGCAACAAGAAATACCCTCGACCTATCTGCAATACCTGTGGTAAAACAACTGAGCCATCTCCCCGTATTTGTTGACCCGAGCCATGCAACAGGTTTGAGAGACAAAGTGGCACCTATGTCAAGAGCATCAGTTGCAGCAGGTTGCGACGGCTTAATTATCGAAGTTCACAACAACCCTCCAAAAGCTGTTTGTGACGGAGCACAGTCACTCTATCCGGAACAATTTGCAAAACTTTATGATGACCTTAAAGCAATTGCAAATGTCATAGGCAGATCAATATAAAATTCTCTGTAAAAAAATATTAAATTAACCGAACATAGATATTCAAAAAAAATATTTTAATCTTTATTTGTGATGTTGGTATATGTTGGTATATATAGGAGGGTTTTTTATGGTTAATCATGTTTCTTTTTGCGGCATTTTAGGAAAAACGACAAGGAATATTTTCCTCGGTTCAGGTATTGACCATACCAAAATAACGCAGGATTATTATCCATTTAAAAATGAATTCCGTTCACAGGCCCAACAAGACGAATTTATAAAACAATTTCCAGATACCAAAGAAGGACAAAAACTGCAAGAACAATCTCCGAATATTTCTCAAATACAACTTATAATAAAAGAAGAGCTGCCTTTTACAAAAGCAGAATATGAAAACAGATAGATATCTTACAAACAAAGATTGTCCGGTACAAAAATTCTTAAAAGAAAATGACGACTTGTTTACAACTACAACAACAGTAAAAGGTTTTGGTGCTGATATAGGAAGAGTTATCTGAAAACATTTTGTATAAAACCCCCTGATTTTACAATCAGGGGGTTTTATAATTGAAACTTTTCGAATTTACGAAAAGATATTCTGACTCCGGCAAATCATTCATAAATAATAATTTGTATTCTATAAAAAAATTAACATTACGCCTGTTTTTAATATGCTTAAATCTCATAGTGCTGTAGAATATTAGTGGATAGAGTGAGTAAAACAGCTTATGACAAAGTTATTAATAATAACTAAAGATAAACAAATCGAACAAAGCTTTCTGGAAGCCTTTTCAAAAGGTGACTATGAATTGAAAATAGTCGAATATGAAGAAAATATCATAGACATCGCAAACAATTTTATTCCAGAAATAGCAGTCATAGATGACTCATATTCAAATACGGATATACAAAATATCTGTAACAAACTGAAATTTTACTCTCAGGCAAATGACATCCAGATTTTGCTGCTCACTGACGGCGACAGCTACACACAGGATCCTCTTGCAAAAATTGACGGATATCTTCTCAGACCCATAAACAAAAAAATAGCAGTAGCAACAATAAATGCGCACATGCGGACAAGAAATCGCCTTGATATGATTTTCAACAAAACAAGCGAGCTGGCAAAAAGCCTGTACCAGCTCAATGTTATGTATGACACAAGCTCTCAGCTTGCAGGAACCCTTGATAAGACAAAACTCATAAACATCATGACAGAAGGTCTTGAAAGAAGCATCAGCTACTCTCTCTGTGCCGTTCTGATATTCAACGACGAATCAGATATAAAACTCATAATACACTCTCTAAACCCTGTATCAGAAAGGCTTGAACAGGCTCTCAAACTGAGAATGATGATTAACTACAAAAACCTGTTCGAAAACCAAAAACAACCGCTCGATTTTTCAATCAATAATATACACATCAAAAAACAATCAAAACACACCGACGGAATTTATGACCTAAAAATCCTTAATTACGACACTCTTTTCTGCCCGATAAATACCTCTGACAAATTCTTCGGTCTGATAGAAGTTTTTAGAGAAGATAAGCTCACAAGCGAAGACTTTACCTGCTTCCAAACTCTCGTAAAACAGGTGTCACTTCCTCTTGAGAGCGCTCTTTTGTATGAAGAAATTACCAAAACAAATAAAAAACTTGAAAAATTGGAACAACTCAAATCAGAATTTATCTCTATCGTATCCCATGAATTGAGAACTCCGCTTACCGCCATAAAAAACTCTCTGAATATTATGCTCAGCGGAAAATCAGGAGAAATGAACGAAACCTCAACAAAATTTCTGAATCTTGCGAACAGAAATGTGAACAGACTCTCAGGTATCATAAACGACCTGCTTGACCTCTCAAAAATCGAAGCAGGAAAAATGGAATACCGCTTCGACGAATTTAACATCAAAGACCCCGCTGAACAAGTATGTGCCACTCTCGAGGGACTCGCAAAAGATAAAAATATATCCCTTGAAATCAAAGCGGAAGATAACCTGCCAAAAGTCTACGGAGACAGCAGCAAAATTGAACAGGTTATTGCAAACCTCATCGCAAATGCCATTAAATTTACAAATGAAGACGGAAAAATTAAAGTCGAAATCAAAAAAGCCAAACCGGAAGAAATCAGCATGAAAAACGCACTAAAAGGAGGTTATCTTCAGGTAGCCGTAGAAGACAACGGCATCGGAATCAAACAGGAAGATATTCCTAAAGTTTTCGACAAATTCCAGCAAATTGAAAGCTCTCTTGTCAGAAAAATCGGAGGCACAGGATTAGGGCTTCCTATTGCAAAACAACTCATCGAAGCGCACAGAGGAATGATATGGGTCGAAAGCGAGCTAAATCACGGCAGCACGTTCTCTTTCATAATCCCTATAGCAAAAGACATAAACAAATTTATGATGGAACTCGACAAACAAATCCAATATGCAAAATACAACCACTCAAACCTCGCTTTGATTAGAGCGGAGCAACAGCACACCGATGAACTTATCAAAGAAATATCACAGGATACCTTCGGTATATTGCAAAAATACAAAAATGCACAGGTCTTCACTCAGAAAAAAGAAGATAAAAACACTGCATTTATAATCCTGCCATCCGCTAACAAAATGGCAGCCGATATAATTATCCAAAAATTGAAAGATTATATACAAAGTAATAAAAATAATTATTTAGACTATAATATATTCATGAGCAGCTGTATTTACCCCGAGGGAGCTCTCAGCGCAAATGAACTCATAGAAAAAACAACAAAAGAGCACGACAAAATGAAAACCGAGGAAAAAGTATGAGCAAAAAAATATTGATAGCTGACGATGAAACGGATATTGTTGAAACTCTTCAGTTTATGCTTGAAGTCGAAGGCTTTGAATGCCTGACTGCCTACAATGGGGAAGATGCGCTGAATCTGGCAAAAAGAGAAATGCCTGACTTGCTTATCCTTGATGTTATGATGCCAAAAATTAACGGATACAAAGTCTGCCGCCTCCTAAAGTTCGATGCAAAATACAAAAATATTCCAATTCTCATGGTCACAGCACGCTCACAGGAAGAAGATAAGATGATTGGCGAAGAAACAGGCGCTGATGAATATATCACAAAACCTTTTGAAATAAATGATGTCGTCGAAAAAGTAAAAAAATATCTGGAACAATAAAATGCAGGAGTTATTAACAAATAAAACAGTCGAAAAACTGAAACATGACCTTGTCAAAGAAGGCCTGATAAACTTCGACGACCTCGAAAAGGCGGAAGAAATAGCCGTAGCCCAAAAAATAAACATCGCTCAGGCGCTCATAAGATCTAATATCATTGAAGAAGAGCCTCTTCTGAAATTCATCGAAAGCAAGCTGCATATTCCGTATGTAAACCTCGATGACTACACCCCTGATGAAAAAACCCTGACCTATATAAACGCTCAGGACGCAATTAAATACAAAATAATGCCGCTCTTTGCCATAGAAGATGTTCTGACAATTGCTATGGCTGACCCCATGGATTTGTTCCTTATAAATAACCTTATATCAACTGCTGATATGAAAATTGAGCCGATTATTTGTTCAGAAAAAAGTATCCTGAAAGCAATCAACAAATACTACTTTAAAACACCCGAGAATATCTCGCTTCAAGAAGAAAATATCGACTGGCGTACGTATATAACAAACAACATTCAGAACGAAGACCAGCTCCAAAAACTCATTGACGTAATCCTAATGCAGGCAATTCACGAAAAAGTTCATGAAATCTTCTTCGAACATGACCCGAGCGGATTCTGCCTGAAATTTAAACATAACTCAAACATCGAAAACAAAGGTGAAATTCCTTCTCTGCTTGTTCCTTTGTTTATTGCAAAGCTCAAAAAAATGTCAAAACTTAACCCTGACATATCAGAAATGCCTCAGCTGGGGAAACTTGTATTCAGACTAAACAACATAGACTATGTTGCAAGTATCTCTGCATTTCCGACAATAGCAGGAGAAAGGATTGCTCTAAAAATTTACAGCCCTCCAAACTCATTTGACTCACTTCCTATCAGTGTTGATAAGAAAGAATATATCAAACAATCAATTAACAACCATGGAATACTCCTCATCTGCGGCAGCGAGCTTAGCGGTAAAACACACATAATTTATTCTCTCCTTTCAGAAATGGCAAAAGAAAAAACATCCATAATGACAGTAGAGTCAATTGTCAAATACAACATCAAAGAAATAAATCAATGCGAATTAAATGAGAATATCGGATTTAACCTCGATAAAGTAATAAGGTTTATAGAATTCCAAATGCCTGACATAATCTACTTCGAAGCATTCAACACAAAAACAACTCTCGACTACTTTGTCCACCTTGCATTGCAGCAAAAAACCATCATAACGGAATTCTGTGCAAATAATATAGAATCACTGAGAAAAAAACTCTCTTTCAGTGAATTTGAACTTTTCAAAAATCTTATAAGCTGTCTTATTTTCGTGCACAGCAAAGATTCGATAGAAGTCTTCACAAAAAATGATCTTGAGAAATATTTATAAAAGGAGAAACCATGTCAATATCAGTAAAAGACAAAATCAGAGATATCAAAGACTTTCCCAAAAAAGGAATTATATTCAGAGATATAACAACCGTAATAAAAGACGCTGATGCTTTCAAATATGTCATCGACTACTTCTATGACATGTTCAAAGACGACAAAATAGATTATGTAGCTGCCATAGAATCACGCGGTTATATATTCGGGGCACCTCTTGCTTACAAACTAGGAGCAGGATTTATAGTAATCAGAAAACCAGGAAAACTCCCGGCAGAGGTAGAAAGAGTAAGTTATGACCTTGAATACGGCACAGACTCACTGGAAATTCACAAAGATGCAATAGAACCGGGAAAAAGAGTCCTTCTCGTCGACGACCTCCTTGCTACAGGCGGAACAATCTGTGCATCCTGCCAGCTTATAGAAAAACTCGGAGGGAAAACTGCCGGCATCGCTTTTATGATTGAACTCTCAGACCTGAACGGAAGAGAAAAACTCCCTGAAGACGCTAAAATAGTTACTATGGTGACATATTGATATGCTTGATAAAATAACCTCAAAACTTTTGATAGTCTTCGGAACAATCCTTGTTGCAATCGGACTTGAACTGTTTCTTGTACCAAACAAAATCATAGACGGCGGCGTAATCGGTATATCTATAATCCTGAACTATATTACAAACTACCAGCTCGGTATTTTGATTTTCTGCCTGAATTTTCCTTTTCTGCTTTTTGGTTTGAAAAAACTTGGGCATAAGTTTATTCTAAACTCTCTGTTCTCCGTTACCTCACTTTCTGTGTTTACCATGCTGGTTGACCACATCAAAGAAGACTTTCATGTACAATACGCAACACATGAATTATTCCTCGCCACAATATTCGGAGGTATTATCACAGGAGTCGGAGTCGGTATTGTCCTCAAAAATAACGGTTCTCTCGATGGAACAGAAGTACTTGCCGTTGCCTTTACAAAAAAACTCGGCTTTTCTGTAGGCGAAATTGTAATGTTCTTTAACATATTCATCCTGGGCTCATCGGGTTTTGTTCTCGGATGGGATAGAGCGATGTATTCAATTGCTACCTACTACATTATCTCTAAAGCCATCGACTTCATACTCGAAGGAATGGATGATACAAAAAGCGTTATGATAATATCTGATAAGTATGAAGTTATATCTAATACGCTCATGACAGAATTGGATAAAGGAGTAACATTCATTCAGGCACAAGGCGGCTACACAAAAGATCCCAAAAAGGTTATCTACTGTGTAATAAGCAGGCTTGAACTGTCTCAACTCAGAGAAATAGTCATAGGCATAGACAAAGAAGCCTTTGTCACAGTACAAAATATCCATGAAGTAAGAGGCGGCAGAATTAAAAAAATAAATAAATAAATTTTTAATTTGATGAATAATCTGCTAATATAGTTCTAAAAGAAGTATAAGGATTGCAATATTATGATAATCGGTGTTCCAACAGAAATCCAACCAAATGAAAACCGTGTAGCAATCGCCCCCTCAGGTGTTGTTGCTCTGGTAAGAAAAGGACACACTGTTTTAATAGAAAAAAATGCAGGATTGGGCAGCAGTTTTTCAAACGAAGACTACGAAAAATGCGGCGCTGAAATAGTCGCAACACCAAAAGAACTCTACAGCCGTTCAAAACTCATACTAAAAGTGAAAGCTCCCCAGCTCTCAGAATATAACCTGCTGAAAAAAGAGCAGATTCTTATGGCATATCTCCATCTCGTAGCGGAATCAGAGCTTACAAAAGCCCTCCAGAAAAATAAAATTACGGCTATCGCCTTCGAAACAATCCAAAAACCTGACGGTTCACTCCCCGTGCTTAGACCAATGAGCGAAATAGCAGGCAAAATGTCAGTGCAAATAGGCGCTCAATTCCTCGAAAATTACTACGGCGGAAAAGGATTGCTTCTCGGAGGAGTTCCTGGGACAAGACCGGGGAAAGTAACCATTATCGGTGCGGGCAACGTCGGGAAAAATGCGGCTCAAGTAGCAGCAGGCTACGGTTGCGAAGTAAGTGTTCTTGATATAAATATCGACAGACTGAGATACATAAACGATATTATGTACTCAAAAGTGAAAACAATCGTTGCAAACCCGATAACAATAGAAAAAGAAGTTAAAACAGCGGACCTCGTAATCTCTGCCGTTCTTATCCCAGGGTCAAAACCTCCGATAGTAATCACAGAAGATATGGTCAAAAAAATGAAAAAAGGCTCGGTAATAGTCGATGCAGCAATTGACCAAGGAGGTTCTGTCGAGACAATGAACAGAACAACCACTCATGACAACCCGACTTTCGAAAAACACGGAATAATACACTACGCTGTTTCAAACATGCCGGGTTCAGTTGCCAAAACAGCATCTATAGCTATGAACAACGTTTCAATTCCCTATGTTGTATCAATAGCGGACAACGGCATAAAAGGTGTTAAACACGACAGCGCATTAGCAAAAGGAATAAATGTTATAGACGGAGCTATAACCTACAAACCTGTAGCAGACGGATTATTCAAAGAATATACCCCTCTTGAGTCAATAATAGGATTTTAAAAAATGACATTCAGATATCTTACATCAGGAGAGTCCCATGGCAAATGCCTGAATTTAATTATAGACGGATTCCCATCAGGCGTATTAATCAATGAAGAAAAAATAAACAACGACCTGAAAAGACGCCAGAGCGGATATGGACGCGGCGGCAGAATGAAAATTGAAACGGATAAAATAAAATTCAACTCGGGGGTAAGACACTCTTATTCAACCGGCAGCCCTATATGCGCTGAAATAATAAACAAAGACTGGGAAAATTGGTCTGTTGTTATGTCAAGCAAAAGTGTAGACACATCAAATCCAGAAATAAGAAAACTCTTGGATGATAAAGCAATCTCAAAAGTACGTCCGGGACATGCAGACTACGCAGGGGCATTAAAGTACAACCAAAAAGACATAAGAAATATCCTTGAACGCTCAAGCGCCAGAGAAACAACAACACGTGTTGCAGCAGGCGCAATCTGCAAATGCCTCCTCGAAGAATTTGGCATAGACATCTTCTCCCATGTCCTCGCAATCGGCAATGCAAAAGTCAAAGAGTCAAACTCAAACTATGATGAAATAAAATCAAAAGCCGAACTCTCGGAAGTCAGATGCGCTGATGAACAAACATCAAAAGAAATGATGGAACAAATAGATAAAGCTCAAAGAGAAGGAGTAACTCTTGGCGGGTATATAGAAATAGTAATAAGAAACCTCCCGATAGGACTCGGTTCGCATACACAATGGGATAAAAGACTCGACGGACTTCTTGCCCAAGCAATTATGAGCATACCGGCCATAAAGTCGGTCGAAATAGGAGCAGGTGTTCAAAGTGCTTATATCAAAGGATCTGATATGCACGATGAAATCTTTTGCGAAAACGGAAAAGTTTCAAGAAAAACAAATAACGCTGGCGGATTAGAAGGAGGAATGACAAACGGTGAACCCATAATAATAAGAGCCGCTATGAAAGCAATTCCAACAATGAGAACTCCGCTTAATTCAATAAACTTATATACAAAAGAAAACACTCAAGCTCACTTTGAACGTTCAGACACCTGTGCGGTACCGGCTTGTGCCGTTGTTGCAGAAGCAATGGCTGCAATTATTCTGACAGGAGCGTTTCTAGAAAAATTTTCTTCGGATAATCTCGAAGATATAAAACAAAATTATAAAAATTACCAAAAACGCATAAGAGGCGAACTATGAAAAATATTGTTCTGGTTGGTATGATGGGAGCAGGGAAAACGACTGTCGGAGAACTTCTTGCTACAAAATTAAATAGAGAGCTGAAAGATATTGACTGTGTAATAGAACAGGAGCAGAAAAAAAGTATTATTGAAATATTTACAGACGACGGTGAAGAAGCATTCAGAAAACTCGAAAGTGAAACTATTGAAAAATTTTCGAATATGTCAGATTTGATAATCTCTACAGGCGGGGGGGCGCTTGAAAAAGCAAATAATCTTTCAAACCTCCAAAAAAACGGCATAATTATCTATCTTAAAGCAGACATAGAAGAACTTTTCAAAAGAGTAAAAAATGAAACTCAACGTCCGCTGCTAAAAGAACAAGATCCTCTTGAAGTAATCAAAAAACTAATAAAAAAACGTAAAAAATTTTATCTTATGGCAGATATCACAATTATTACAGACAACAAAAGCCCCGAAAAAATCACGGAAGAAATAATAAAGGCAATAAAAAACTATGAGTAAAATTTTTGTAAAAACTCCACAACAACCTAAAAAAGAATATCCCATAATCATAGATAAAAATTTGCTGCAAAAATCAGGCGAACTGATACAATCTTCAACAAAAGCAAAAAAATTATTGATAGTTACAAACTCAACCGTTGAAAAACTTTATCTGAACAAACTCGAAGACTCTCTCAAAAATCTGTTCGAATACGACTGCCTAATCCTCGAAGACGGAGAAGAATACAAAAATATCTCCTCTCTCGAAAAAATCTGGACAAAAGCAATTGATATCAAACTTGAAAGAAAAGATGCAATCGTTGCACTCGGAGGAGGGGTCATCGGCGACATAACAGGATTTGCCGCTGCAAGTTATCTGCGGGGAGTTGATTTTATACAAATTCCTACAACTCTGCTCGCTCAGGTTGACTCATCCGTAGGAGGAAAAGTTGCAATCAACCACCAAAACGGGAAAAACCTGATGGGCGCATTTTACCAGCCAAAGATAGTAATTGCTGATACAGATACTCTCAATACCCTGCCTGAAAGAGAAATCAAAACTGGTCTTTCGGAAATTATTAAATATGCTTTCATCGAAAAAACCTGCAACCACAACACAAATTTTGACCTTCTGAATTTTTTGCAAATAAATTCAGAAAACATTAAAAACCTTAATCATCAAACCATACAAAAACTGATAGCTATATGCTGTGAACTGAAAGCCTGTGTCGTAAATCAGGATGAAACAGAAAAAGGTCTGAGAGCAATCCTCAACTTTGGTCATACCATAGCACACTCAATAGAAAAATGCACAAATTACACCATTTTTACTCATGGTGAAGCTGTTGCAATGGGTTTGAAAGGAGCTTTCGAAATTTCTCTCAAAAAACACCTTATATCACAAGACTATTTTGACACTGCAATCAACTTGCTGAATGAATATAACCTGATGTACAAAATTCCTCAAAATATTCCCGCAGAAGACCTCTATAATGCTATGTTTTCTGATAAAAAAGTAGAAAATAAACATATAAGATTTATCCTCGCAACATCAAAAGCTGAAGTAAAAATGTTTGATGATATTGAAAAAAATATCATCTTAGAAACGCTGAAAAGTCTAAAATAATTTCATAACGGAGAAACAACCATGAACAAAATCGTAGAATTTTTGAACGACACAAAAATTTTCTATCTCTCTACCATAGATGGAGATAAACCTCGTGTCCGCCCCTTCGGAGCTGTTATGGAAAAAGAAGGAAAAATTTATTTCTGCACAAACAACCAAAAAGACGTTTACCGCCAAATGCAAAAAAATCCCAATATAGAAATCTCCGCCACCAAGGAAAACGGCGACTGGCTTAGACTCAGCGGGCAAGCTGTCTTTGATACATCAAAAGATATAAAACAGGCAATGCTAGATGAATGTCCTGTCCTAAAAACTATGTACAGTGCAGATGACGGGAAATTTGAAATCTTCTATATCACAAACACCTCGGCAACCGTCTTTTCTTTATGCGGAAAAAAAGAAACTCTCGAAACCTAAGTTAACATCAACAGCTTTTTCAAAATATAATCAAACTGCCTCTTTGCACTATCAATCGTAGTTGAATTATCAAGGACAAAATCAGCAGCCTTCACTTTATCTGATTGAGGCATTTGTAAGCTTACAAGATTGCGTGCAGCATTCTCATCAATCAAATTTCTGTCCATAAGGCGCTTGAGCTGGACATCAGCCTCTGCATAAACAACAAGTACATAATCAAATAACCCCTGCCAGCCAACTTCATAAAGCAAGGGAACAGATACAAAAACAACTCTTTCCCTGCGATGTGACATCAAAAAATGAAAAATTTCCTGTTTTACACAAGGGTGAAGAATGCTCTCAAGAAGCTTCTTTTTTTCGCTGTCATAAAACACTATCTTGCCTAAATTGACTCTGGATATCTCATCACCATCAAAAGCCTCATCACCGAAAGCTGTTTTTATCTTTAAAATTACAGTTTCGTTCTCTTTAAGAAGATGATGGACAACTCTGTCAGTATCAAGAATTGAAAAACCATCATCTCTGATAAAGCCTTCTATCAAACTTTTTCCCGTAGCTATAGAACCTGTAATCGCAACCTTCAACATAATACCCTACTCAAACTGTTCCCCCGCTAACGGAGCGGAGAATTTTATAAAATCTCTTACATCGCTGCAAAAATACGACCCCACATGCAGTACCTTAGGAAAGAAAAGCCCTTCTTTTGCAGCAATTGCAATATAATCGCTCTTAACTTTGACAACTGTCCCCGGTGGAAAATTGTGCTTTTTTTTCTCAAAAGATGCCGCATATATTTTTATAAAGCACCCTCTGAAAAAGCAATAAGCACCCCAGAAAGGATTGCATGCCCTGACAAACCTGTCTATTTCTTCCGCTGTTTTCTCCCAATCAATCCTGTTTGCCCCATGTTCAAAATCAATCATCGGCGCTTTTTTGAAATTTCCTTCCTTCGGCTGCGGATATCTCTTCGGAGGATTTCCGCTTTCTATATCTTTCAACACTTTAACAAGCATATCCGCTATCATAAAATTTGTCTTGTTAAATAACGTTCCCATTGTTTCGAATTTTTCAATAGCAAACTTCTGCTGAGCAACAATATCACCCGTATCAAAAGACTCATCCATAAAATGCAGTGTTACCCCGCTGAATTTCTCTCCGTTGTTTATTATATGAAAATAAGGATTGCCCCCGCGATAATCAGGAAGCAAAGACGGATGACAGTTTATAAAACCCATAGGTACAATATCAAGCATCTCTTTGGGAATTTTTTTCGAAAAAGAACAAACAACAGCAATATCAGGATGAAGCTCTTTTATTGACGTCAACAATTGCTCATCTTTCAGTGTGTCATAAAACAAAACGGGAAGATTATACCCTTTTGTTTCTTCTAAAAACATCGCATAAGCCGAATTGTCTTTAGGTGCAGCAAGAATCCCGGCGACATTTATTCCCGCCTTTGTAAGCGCTCGAAGACAAATTGTCCCCATATCAGGCAAACCTATAAATAAAACTCTTAAAGACATATCAGCTCCCGATATATTTTGCTGACAGCACACCACATATCACCGCAGCTAAGCTAATTATAACACTCAAAACAGAATAAACACAGCCGGCAATAAAATGACCGTTTTTAAACAACTCAACCACTTCAAAAGAATATGAGCTGAAGGTTGTAAAACCTCCCGCCACTCCTACCGTCAAAAATAACTTTAACTGCGGACTGATTAAGCTTGTTTTATAAAACACTAAAGCACAGACAAACCCGATGAAAAAACTACCGAGAATATTTACGCTAAAAGTAGAATATGGAAATACCCCAATCAAATTCTTTTCACAAAATACTTTCACAAGATATCTGAGAACAGAACCTAAACCGCCTCCTAAGAAAACAAGAAAAACATTCATTATAACTCTTCTTATACGTTATGTTCAATTTTTGCGCGGCTCAAAACAAAAAGCTTTTTATCTTCTTTTGTCTTCTTCAGTTCGTAACAATCAAGGCACCTTGCTTCATAAGTTTCATCTCCGCCAATCATAATCTGCGGAGAAGATACATCTGCAGGCTCTCCGTTAATCAAACGCTGTGTACGAAGCCCGTATTCAGATCCGCATTTCATACAAATAGCAGTCAGCTTATCAACCTTGTTTGCATAACACAACAACTCAGGCATATGTCCGAACGGCTCTTCCTTGAAATCCAAATCAAGCCCTGCACCTATTACTTTCTTACCCTGTTTTGTCAGAGTTCTGATTACCTCGACAATATGTCTGTCAAAAAACTGCAGCTCATCAATTGCAACAATATCAGCATCTCTTGTGTAAGCCAGAATCTCTTTTGCACTGTGAACTCTTATTGCATCTCTTGCAATACCGTTGCGGGAACGAATATAATCCCCTGACACACGTTTATCAATTTCAGGGAAAAAAACTTTGACATTCTTATTTGCAATAACCGCCCTTTTTATACGTCTTAAGAGTTCCTCAGTCTTTCCGCAGCTCATAGGTCCTGTGATAATCTCAAATCTGTAATCTTTCATTTCCGCTTCCCGATATCTATATCCCCAAACACGATTTTCAAATTTATACTTTTTTCTTTATGCTAATATAAATTATATCAGGAATAAATGAGGAATAAAAAATTGTTAAGAACAGGTATCGTAGGACTCCCAAATGTAGGAAAATCAACACTTTTTAATGCAATAACATCATCAAAAAATGCAGAATCGGCAAATTATCCCTTCTGTACAATAGAACCAAACGTCGGAGTTGTTACAGTACCTGATGAAAGGCTCACAACCCTCCAAAAATTGGTTAAAACCGACACTGTAATCCCTACGGCAATCGAATTTGTTGACATTGCAGGTCTTGTCAAAGGAGCAAGCAAAGGAGAAGGGCTTGGAAACCAATTTTTGCATAACATAAGAGAAGTAGACGCCATAATCCAGGTTGTACGCTGTTTTGATGACGAAAATACCATCCACGTTGCAGGCAAAATAAGCCCTCTTGACGATATCGAAGTAATAAATACAGAACTTGCTCTCGCAGACCTTGCATCTCTGGATAAAAGAAAAGCCCGTATCACAAAACAGGTAAAAGCAAAAGAAAAAGAAGCCGTTTTGGAGCAGGAAGTTATAGAAAAACTCGAAGAACTCCTCTCAGCAGGAACATTCTTCTCAGTTGAAAATTTTACTGATGACGAGAAAGAAATTATCAAAAACCTACACTTACTCTGCGTAAAACCTGTGATTTATGCCGCTAACGTTTCAGAATTTGACCTTGCAAAAGGAAATGATTATGTAAAACAGGTACAGGACTATGCTTCAAAACACGGAGCCGCTGTTGTCATAATCAGCGCAAAAATTGAAGCTGAACTTGCAGAACTCGGAAAAGAAGAAGCTGCTGAATATCTCAAAGAACTTGGAGTTGAAAATTCAGGGATAGAACGTATGGTCAAAAGCGTCTATGAACTGCTGGGGCTAAGAACATTCATTACGGCGGGAGAAAAAGAAGTGAGGGCATGGACCATCAAGGCTGGCGCCAAAGCTCCTCAGGCGGCAGGAGTCATCCACTCCGATATGGAAAAAGGATTTATCAGAGCAGAAGTAACAGGGTATGACGATTTTGTAAACTGCGGTTCTTATGCCGTTGCAAGAGAAAAAGGACTCACAAGACTTGAAGGCAAAGAATACGTTATGCAGGATGGAGACATAGTTCATTTCAGATTTGCTGTTTAGTTTTTATTTATGATACACTATTTTCAGGCTGTAAGAGGAATTAGGAGAAGAATTTCAAAATGGTAAAAAAGTATAACATAGGCGTTGATATCGGTGGAACAAACGTAAAAATCGCTCTTGTAGACCAAAAAGGAGCTATTGTTTATTCAAACAGCGTGCCGACAAGAGCTGAAATGGGTTATGAATATACCGTCAAAAATATCAAAGAAACTATTTATACAAGTATGAAAGAAAGTGATGTTACCATAGACTCTATCGGAGGTATAGGATTTGGTCTGCCTGGACAAATTAACTCTGAAGCAGGCGTTGTAAGACTCCTTCCAAATATCCCGGGCTGGGTAAACGTTCCTCTCGGTCAAATTATTGAAGATGAATTTAAAGTAAAATGCAAAATAGATAACGATGTTAGAGTTGCAACACTCGGTGAGTTTACCTATGGAGCAGGTCAAGGCTGCAAAAACCTTGTATGTATTACCGTAGGAACAGGGGTTGGTTCAGGAATCATCGTTAATGGTCAGCTTGTCCGTGGAGCAAGCATGTCAGCAGGTGAAATCGGTCATATGATTTTGCAGGCTCATGAAGGTCCTATCTGCGGCTGCGGAAACACAGGCTGCCTTGAAGCATTTGCCTCAGGACCTTCAATTGTCCAGCTTGCAAAAGAATATCTCTCGGGAGGCAAATCTGCAAAATTCGAAGAACTTGCAAACGGCAGAGAAATAACACCTTTTATGGTATATGAAGCAGCAATGCAGGGAGATGCCGTTGCCAAAAGGATTTTTGCTATAGTCGGCGAATGGCTTGGAATAGCCCTCACAAGCGTCGTTAACCTGCTGAACCCTGAAAAAATTATCATCGGCGGCGGCGTAAGCCAGGCAGGAAATTTCTTGATTGACCCGATAAGAAAAACCATAAATGAAAGAGCAATAAAAGTATCAGCAGATGCTGTCGAAGTAGTTACCGCCAAACTCGGAGAAAGAGCAGGCGTAATTGGCGCAAGCTTGCTAATTGACAACAAATAGAACGGAGGCATTCCCATGCCGGTTTATTTATATTGGGGAGAAGAAGATTTCAACATTGATAAGGCTGTTAAAAACCTGAGAAAAAATGTTCTTGATGATTCTCTTGCCGGGTTGAACCACAAAATCCTCAAACCAAATAAACTCGATATAAAATCAATCCTTGAAGAGCTTCAGGCTGTACCGATGATGTTCGGGAATTTTTTGCTCGAGATTTATACTCCTGATTTATTTCTTAGAGGAACAAACAAACCGTCTTCATCAGACAAAATTATGCAATCTTTTTTTGAGACACTGGAAAATCTTGTACCGAACTTTCATGCTCTTTTTGTCTGCAAAATTCCACGGGGAGCAAACAAAAAAATTGACTCATCATCAAAACTGGTCAAACTCATCCAGTCAGCAGGCGAAGTCAGAGAATTCCCTATGCTAAAGAGTTATCAAACAGACAAACTCATATCCTGGATAAACCAAACCTGTCAGGAAAAAGAAATCAAAATAAACAAAGACGCAGCAGAAGAACTGTTATTCCTAAAAGGAGATGAATTGAGACTTCTTGACAATGAACTTGATAAACTAAAGCTATTAGTTTATCCGAACACTTCAATCACAAAAAAAGATGTACTCTCTTTCTCCGGAAACAACGAAAATGTTTTCTTCTTTGCCGATTGTATTTTGAAAAACGACAGAAAAAACACTCTCTCTGAACTGAGAAAGCTCACTCAAAAAGAACACCCGTTGAAAATTCTTGCCGTTTTACAGTCAGTTATCAAAAGATGGCTCCGCATAAAAATTGAAGCCCTGCATAAAAAATCACCACAGGAAATATCAAGAATAGTAAACCTCCATGAATTTGTAGTGAAACAGGACATGGAAAAACTCAAAAAAGTAGATATCAACTACCTCATAGCAATCAGACAAGCCATCACTGATATAGAATACAACATCAAATCAGGCAAACTCTCTGATGAAATAGCTTTTGATATGATTCTTGCAACACAGGAGCAGTATGTTTAAGCAGTATCTAAAAGAAGAATTTCCGTTCGCAACAAATTTCTTTGAATCCGCTCTAAAACACGGCAGTGATAAATTTTTTCACTCGTTTTTGCTGACAGGTTCAAACCCCGTCGCACAGTATGACCTGGTTCTTGAAATTGCAAGGTACCTGAACTGCCAGAACAAAGAACATTTTGAAACCTGTGAGTGTCTTAACTGCAAATGGATAAAAGAAAACAAACATCCTGCAGTAATAACAATCTCACCGATAGACTATCTTGAAGGGCACAGCGACGGTAAACCCAAGAGCGTAATAAGTGTTGACCAAATAAGACACCTCAAAAATGCTCTTTCTCTGACCTCGCCTTATCATCGCATAATAATATTTACAGGAGCGGAAGAAAAAAACGAAGAAGTTGACACACCATTTTCTCCCCCGACAACAAAAGACAGCGACGAAAAACGCAACTGGCTTCCGACAGGTCTCTCACAAAAAATTTTCAAAGCATCTCCGTCTAATGCCATTCTCAAGAGTATAGAAGAGCCTAATGATAAAGTCACTTTCTTTTTTCTCACATCAAACAAAGACGATATGCTCCCGACAATTATCTCAAGAAGCCAGTGCATAAATGTCATCTCAAATAAAATACCGTCATTGGACATTTCTCCTGTTGAAAATCTTGTTCAAAAAATTCCACCACGGAACGAAGCAGAGGCAGTAATTCTGGCTCAGGAATTTATAGATTTATCAAAGAGTTATACGCTTGATTCTCTTATTGATATGCTGCTTGAACACTTCAAAAGATTACTCGAGAAAAATTCAGAAAACAAAATAAACGCTATGAAAATAATTAACATAATACAAAAAATAAACAAAGCAAAACTTGAATCCCTCAGCTATGTTTCTTCAATCGGGCTGTTAGAATCCTTGTTCTTATCTCTGGTAAAAAAATAACTACTTTTTCTTCTTTTTCTTGTCAGCTTTTGCCTGCTTCATCAAATCTCTTTTGACATTATCAAGAGAAATTTTCACAAGCTGCTCTCTTGTGATAGGATCACAGAGCACAAGCCAGTATTTTCTTTTAGGATTATCAACAAAAAATGAAATCTTACCAACCATCTTGTCATTCGGCTTTATGCGGTTAAACCACATCTCTGTATTTGTAAAAGGTGTGGGATGATATTCATTCTTATAATCATTTACTAATGAAAAATCAAAACTGGAAAAAGTTTTTTGAGTCGCATTTTCTATTACCAGTGAAAGTGTAATTATATTAGGGTCACCAAATGGGTCTTCTTCTATTTTATAATTTGTAATCCTTATATCAAGACCGTCATATTTCAACTCTTTTTCTTTATAAGCTTCTTCTTTCAAAACAGGCAGCTTGAGCGCCCCGAGAATTTTTACGTTAATCTCATCACCAGGTTGCAAAAGAACTTCTTTTCCCTTACGCCCGAGAGCATAACCAAGCCCTACAACAGCCCCAAGCCCTGCACCGCCTACAACAGTATATCCATGGCTTGCGACAGCAGCACCGACACCTAACAGCTGGACAGAAGCAAGCCCTCCGATAACACCACCGCCAAGCATATAACCGGTATCTTTTAACACTGTCTTTCCGACAGAGGCAACAGGATTGGGTTTTGTTGTCATATGAGCTTCAACAGGAATTTCTCTGCCATCAGGAGTGATTATTGAGTCAAAATTCAACACGATATACCCGTCACGACCGAGTCTTTTTGAATTTTCAAGACGGGTAACCGTGCCATGAGCAATGCTGCCCATAGGGATAACAACACCGTTTTCGCCTTCAACATCTTCAACTATTTCAGCAAAAAATTCGTCACCCTCTTCAGTATATCCCGCACTCAAAACTGATGAAACGGTCATCTTAACCTTTGTTCCTTCATCAATGGTGCTGTGCTCGCCTGTGAATATATCCTGCTTGCGCTGAGGAACATCCTGATTTATCTCGGCATGCCCATGGAAGATATATCCTCCGTTGTCTTTAGTATCATCTGCAAATGCTTCAGGAACAAGACACAGAAAATTAAAGAAAAACACAAAACCCAATATAAAAGCTAAAAATCTTTTTCCCATCTCCCGCAAACCCGATTAGGCTATTACTAATATAATAGCCTAATTAAGAAATAAATTCATCATGTAAAATATTTAAAAAGTATTGTATAACGATGGAGCAATCACGATAAATTTTCTTACCAACGTTTTATCCCACTGGATGCCTGCACCGCATTTCAAAATTTCAAGAGATTTTTCGAGGCTTAAACCTTTTCTGTACGGTCTGTCACTGATAAGGGCATGGAATGCGTCAGCTACCGAAACAATTCTTGCATCAAGAGGAATTTCTTCTCCCCTCAACCCGCAGGGATAACCTGAGCCATCCCAGTGTTCATGGTGATGTTTGACCATAGGGATAAGATGTTTCAAAGATTCAATAGGTTCAATTACTTTTTCCGCACCAATGACAGGATGCTGCTTCATAATCTCCCACTCATCATCGCTGAGTCTGTCAGGTTTTGTCAACACAGATTCTGGGATACCTATTTTGCCGACGTCATGAACAAGTGCACCGAGTTTGATACGCTCAACTTCTTCCTGAGGAAGTTCAAGAGCCCTCGCAAGAGCTTCCGCATAACGGGATACTGACATCGAATGACCTTTGGTATAAGTATCTTTCGCATCAATTGCTCCTGCTAATGATGTTATGGTTTCTATAAGATGTGAATTTGAAGTTATTGTTTCTTTGTGGAGTTTATCGACAAGTTCTTCTTCAAAGTTAATCCCGAATTGAGCATGTTTTTTGGTAATTACCGCAGCAAACGAATCAAGAGCCGTCTCACTCCAGAAATCAAAATCATTTGCACTGACAATATTTGATTTTCCATCCTGTGATGACTTGTGTTTTGCCATCATCAATGCCTGCTCTGTTTGTATAAGCAGCTTTTCCTGAGTGCGTGAACAACTCGGGAAAGATGCAATACCAAAACTTGCTTTGATAGCTCCGACATCATCAACCATACAGCAAGAAAGAGCATGATTGATGTATTCAACCACATACATTGCCTGCTGGTGGTTGTGATTAGGGAGAATAATCGCAATCTCATCACCGCCGTATCTTGCAGCAAAGCCTTTTCCTGCAACGGCTTTTTCAACAGTCTTTGCTACTGTTTTAATAACTTCATCACCACGGGAAAAACCGTAATCTCTGTTGATAGTCCAAATATTTTGGATATCTAAAACAGCTATAGACAAAGGAGTTTCGTTCTCTTGTGCCTGCTTAAGCTCATGACGCAGTGTTTCCTGATAAACTCTATGAGTCATCAGATTAGTAAGAGGGTCTCTGTCATCGCCGATTTTTACCTTTGCAAGAAGTTTCAAATTTGACATATAAGTACTTGCATAGTTCACAAGAATGTTCAAAATTCTATTGTTATGAGGATTTGCAACATTCATTCCCACAATGAAAATGCCTATACATCTGCCCTGCTCGACTATAGGAAGAAGAAGCGCAGGAGAATTTTGAAGATAGTTAATATTCAAAAAAGCAGTTGTCCCGACTGTAACTTCCTTTTTCTCGTTTATGCATTGTGCAACAGGGCTGCTTGCCTCATGGGCAAAGACTTTTGTAGAAAATACATTGCTTATTCTGTCAACAAGTTTTACATCAATTGCCCCTGATGAATTGATAAAACCAACCGCAGAAAAATTGTAGTTCAGTTTGTTTATTACAATATGGTGTAAATAAAACAATACATCTTCTATATTTTTCTTCGAGCTTATGTTAGAGCAAAAGTCCGTTATAATATCAAGTGCATCAACATTATTAATTTGATTTGAGAAAAATTGCTGCTTATTATAACCGCCATACAAACGGTTAGCTGATTTTTTAGGACCGCCAATATGCGCAAGACTTATCGGATTGCTGCTTTTTTCCACACTTTGACTGTCACTTGATCTAACCAACTTCGATTCAGGATTCAATTTTATATACCTTATTAAAAATTAAAGACATACCTAACTAATCATGTAAAAACATACTGACTTAAAAAATTGCCTCAATTTTAAAATCTTTACATATTTATTTTATCAATTTTTCAAAAAATAAAGAAGATATTGTTAAAGAAGTGTAAATATACAATTAATATTTACACTTCTTTCATAATTTACAAACCGAATTTCACAAATTTAGAAATTTGCTTTGATTTCCCGCTCGAGTCTTTTGAATATTTCCTTCACAGGAAGAATTTCATGAATATTCAACAAACTTTTTCCGGTAAAGAACAAACCGTTTTCGACATCTCCTGAGCAGCTTAGGTTCAGAGCCTTCATAATACAAAAACTTCCCGAACAATGTTTCAAACAGCGGTCGCAATGCTGCGGTTTCGGAGCCTTGTTTTCCAAAAGTTTTTTTGTAAAGTTAGAAACAATTGCTCTCGCCTGCAAACCGACAGGACTGAGAATTTTCACAATATCACTTTCTTTTGCGCTGACAAGCATTTTCTTAAACTTATCAGACGCTTCACACTCATCGCTGAGCAGAAATCTTGTTCCCATCTGGACACCATCTGCGCCCATTTTCAAAAACTTGGCAATATCAAAACCGTTTGCTATTCCGCCTGCTGCAATCAGCGGGATGGCATGTTTTCCCTCAGGAGCCGAGTCATCCAAGGCTTTTCTTACCTCCGGAAGAAGCTCCTCAAGAGATTTATCCGTTCCAAGGTGCCCTCCTGCATCTCCGCTTTCAAGGACAACAGCACTTGCACCGAGTTTTTGTGATAATGCTGCCAGTTTGGGAGAGCTGACTATCGGAACAATGGGAGTGTGATGTTTTCTGCCTTCTTCGAAGATATCTCTTGAGAACCCTGCTCCGAAGAAGATAATATCAATACCCTCTTCCATCGATACTCTAGCGAGCATGCTGAATTCTCTTGCAGCAAACATAATATTAACACCAATCAGCCCGTCATGATTTTTCTGCAAACTGCGTGCTAAACGAATTTGAGAACGCAGTTCTTCTTCTGTCAGACCAGATGCGCCAATAATACCGACACCGCCGCAGTTGGCAACAGCAGCTGCTAATTTTGCCGTGCTTACTTTGATTGCCATACCTCCCTGGACGATTGGATTTTTGGCAAACAAACCATTGCCAAAATCAAGTTTTGGCAATTTGAAAATTTTTTCTTTTTCCATTTTTGCTCCTATTCTTGAGTTACATGTGCTTGTTGATGTTTTTTATAACAATCGGAGCAATAAACTGGTTTATCTTCACGCGGTTTAAATGGTACGGTTGTTTGTGTTCCACAATCAGAACATGTTATCTCATAACGCATATCAAATCTAAGTCTTTTTTTTCTGTTTTGCATTTTTTTTGCATTTCTGCATGCTTTACATCTTTTGGGTTCTTCAAATCCTTTTTGTGAATAAAACTCTTGTTCTTCTGCTGTGAATACAAAAGTCTGACCACAGTCAGAACATACGATTTCTCGATCTTGAAAATTTTCTTCGCTAAACATTTTTAATCTTTCTTTGTTTTAAATTTTATACCTCTCCCATTATCTACTTTTTTTCACAAAAAGTAAAGCAAGAATATTTGGAACTTATATAGCAAATTCCACAGATACTATTAAAAATCCGTCATTCTGAGGGCTTTAGTCCGAAGAATCCTTCTTGTTTAGATACTTCGCTAACTCTCAGTATGACACTGTTTTGACAAATTTTCTTCTTCAATATATTGCTCCGCTAAAAGCTCTACAGGATTATATATTTTAATGTGTTTGCCATTCTCTGATAAGCCTTGGAGTATTCCCATAGTGCATGAAGAACATGATGTTAAAATTACATCGGCTTTCTCCTCAAGTTTTGATGATTTGCTCTTGGAGATTTCTCTTGAAATTTTCCCATGCTCAAAGCAAAACAGACCGGCAGCACCGCAGCATTGGTTTGTTTCATCTTTTTGAAAATTATCAATAAAAGCCATCTTTTTCACAGCTTTCCATATACTTTCTTTGTCCTTTAAATGACATGGGATATGTTCGCAGACGATTTTTTCAAATTTTACTCTCTCAGGAATATAAATATCCTGTTTCTCTATAAAGTTATTCAGATGAATCAGCTTATCTTTCAAATTCTTTGTTTTCTTGCTGTTTAAAATATCATCATATAATTCAAATGCCTTATGACATGAAGCACAATCAAATACAACATAATCAACATCATCAGGTATCATATCAAGATTCAATACGGCATTGCGATAAAAAGTTTCAAAATCTCCTGCGCTGAGATGGGCAACAGAGCAACAGTGCAAACCATCAGGAATAACAAGTTCAAAACCGTTTTTTTCAGCAAGCATACGCATTGAATTAAGAATTGATTTGTTGAAATAAGTGTTAACGCACCCCGGAAAATAAAACACTTTTAGCCCGAGTTGTCTTGCAGGCTTGAGCTTTCTGTATCTGACATTCTCTTCGAGAAATCTCTTTACAACAGAACCAAAGTGAAAAACGGGAAGAAGGTTATGCAGCCCTAAAAAGCGAAAAATATCAACACATCGGCCTGCTGTTTTCAAAAAAATATTTGAGTTAAGCAAAAATAACTTAAACTTTTTTGAAAGCGGGGCATACTTGTAACACTCTATTTTTGCAGATGTAATAATCTTCTCTGCGTCAATATCAGACGGGCAATAACTTTTGCAAGCATCACAGTGCAGGCACATATCAAGGTTTTTATAAACTTTTTTGTTAAAAGTCATATCTCCGTTCAAAATGCCATTCAACAAAGAAAACTGACCTCTAGAAACAACTGTTTCAAGTCCTGTTGTTTTGTAAAGAGGACAAATCCCCTGACAAAGTCCGCAGCGTGAACAGCTGTATATTTCTTCCTTATACTCTTCAAATTTTTTCATTACATTTACCATATCTTATGAGGATTGAGTATGTTCTCAGGGTCAAATACATCTTTAATCTGTTTCATATAACGATAAACAGGAGCATTTTTATCCAGATACTTCGACTTTGTCATACCTATGCCATGCTCTCCCGTAATACTTCCGCCTAAAGAAGATGCATACTCAAAAAATTCATCCTTAAGTTTCTCAAAATTTTCTCTCTGTTTTTCATCCCGCAAATCAAGAGAAAAATTCGGATGTATGTTTCCATCGCCGGCATGTCCCATAATACATGCCATAATCCCGTATTTTTCGCAGAGTTCTTTAATCTTCTTTACCATATCGGTAATCTTATCCTGAGGGACTACAGCATCCTCAGTTACAACATCAGGTGCCAATTTTGCTACGGCTGCAAAAGCGGAACGGCGGGCAAACCATATTTTTTCAGATTCTTCTTTATTTTTGGCAAGTACGAAATCAGTTGCACAAAAGAGCTTGCAAACTTTTTCTATTTTTGAACTCTGAGTTGTTATCTCCTGCTCATCAGAACCGTCAACCTCTATAATCAAACATGCCTCGGCTTCTTTAAAAACACCTGTCGGATAAAATTTTTCGATTGTTGTAATAGTATTTCTGTCTATCAAATCAAGGACTGACGGCGTAAGTTTCGCCTGAATAACAGCTCTTACGGCATCAGAAGCTCTCTCTACCTGATCAAAAAATGCAAGCATAATTTGTCTGCACATCGGCTTTGGAATAAGTCTAAACGTAGCTTCAGTCACAACTCCTAAAGTTCCTTCGGAACCAACGAAAAGGTTTGTCAAATTATACCCGCTGACATTTTTCTTCACCGCCATGCCTGTATGGAAAATTTCCCCTTGAGCATTCACAACTTCCAAATCAAGAGTGTATTCATTCATACCTCCATACTTGAAATGACGCGGCCCGCTTGAAGAAAGGGCTAATGCGCCACCTACAGTTGATACTTTCAGATTTGAAGGGTCAGGTGGAAAGAAAAAACCGAGATTTTCGACAGCTGTCTGTAAATCCTGCAAAATGACTCCCGGTTGAACACGGCAGGTTAAGTTTTTTATGTCTATATCAAGTATTTTATTCATCTTGGAAAAATGAATTATAATCCCTCCGTCCACTGCAACGCATCCGCCGACATGATTTGTTCCCGCACCGCGTGGAATAATCGGCAGCTTGTAATAAGCCGCTATTTTCACTATCTCTGACACCTGCCTAGCATCAGAAGGAAGTACAACATAATCAGGCATCATAACACTGTAGCCATGGCTCATGGTATCAAAAGAGTAGCAATATAAGTCTTCTTTTTCGTAAAGTACATTATCCTTTCCTACTATAGAGGATAGTTTTGATAAAATTTCATTTTGTTTTGAAGATAAAGTTCTTACCATAATTCACAAATCCTGCCTTACGATAAAATTATAGTGCAAATATCAAATTCATTACACTTTTTTCGCATAAAAATAAATTCCCAATATGTTAAGCTGTAAAAAAAGGAATTAAGAGATGGCTCATACAGTAGTGAAAGAGATATATTCGGAAGAATTGAAGAAATATATCAAATGCGAAGTTCTTGTGATGGATGAAGAAGAAAATATCCCGAGAACAGACCGCAGAGAAGTGTTGTTATATTGTCAGGGTGAAAATATGACAGATGACAGATATGAAGACTACGATGAATCTGTCATGGATACTTATCCTGAAACAGAATTGATTGAACAGTATGAAGAATTTAACGATGAAAGAGACTAATTCTTTGGTTTTGGCATGGTAATAGACGGCGGTTGAATATACAAAGGCTTAAGAAGAGCAAAATTGAAGTTGCCTCCTCTTTTCAAATGCTCATATCCCAACTTCAATAAATTACGCCCCAAATCATAATTAGTCTCTTCATAATTTAACGACTCAATACCATTTTCCTTCAGAATAGCTGATATTTTTGTGTCCGCTATAACAAAATATTTGTTATCAGAGGCTTTTTTTATTGCATCATCGATTTCAAGCGCAGATGGCTGCAAAATTTCTACAGACCCCGAATATATAGCGGCATAAGCCTTATGCTTTCTTGCATCCATCAAACATAAAGACTCTTTTTCAGAATCATTCAGCGAAGATAATATCTCAAGAGAGGACACACCGACTACATCAACATCAAGCTGTTGACCGAGCATTCTGGCAACGGTATTGCAGGTTCTTATTCCGGTAAAACTGCCCGGTCCAACATTTGTAATAACAGCACCTATGTCAGTAATCTTTAGAGAATTATCAGATAAAATTTCTTTTATTTTTTCAGTTAAAAACTCGGAATGATAAATCCCGTCTTTGCTCTCAACAACCTGTGAATTCACAATTTGACCATCACAACCGAGCGCAATATATGTCTTGTTTAAACTTGTATCAAACGCCAGTAAATACACTTTTCAAACTCTCTTTCAATTTATTGTACAACTTTTCATGTTTATCGCCGTAAGCTTCAAAACAAAATTCACGGGCATCTTCGTCTATGTAATTTATCCTGATATCAAGTCTGTCCTTTGAAAGCTGGTCATTCGAAAACTCTGCCCACTCAACAAGAGTAAGAGCATGGTCATCTTCACCGTATTCTTCAAGTTCATCAAGAATCGTAGATACACCTTCTTTTTCAAGACGATACAAATCAAAATGATACATGGGAATAGTCCCCGAGTGATACTCATTCAATATAACAAAACTCGGACTTGTGACTTTCTCTTCAATTCCCAAGTGTTTTCCGATAGATTTGGCAAGAGCCGTTTTTCCGGCACCAACACTGCCATAAAGACAAATTAATCCCCCGCTGTTTTCACAAACAGAGGCAATAGCTTTACCTATTTCCTCAGTATCGTTCAAAGATTTTGATATAATTCTCACGTAACTATTCCCTTTATCAAAATGAATTATACCCTAAAAAATACTTTTTATTAAAAAAATTAAATTTATTTCCAAATTCTGTCAAAAAAAATTTTTCATATTCCTTAAAAACACATATAATTATCTCATATAAGAAAAAAATTAAAGAGGTTAAAAGTGAATATACAACCCGTAAAAATTAGTTTTTCAACAAACCATCAACCTAAAAATAATCTGAACTCACCATCTTCAAGTACATATCAAAATTTAAAGCAGCCTGTTCTGGATACGGTAACTTTTTCAGCTGCAGCGAGACCACAAAACAGATTCAAGAAAGCCCCTGCTGTTTTATCAGGCGAAGTAGTAGGAGCACACGAAAAATTCAAAACCGACAGAAAAAAAGAATACACCTTCATTAATTCAACAATCAAAGCAAAAAAACGTGTAAGCAAAACAGATGAACCATCTAAGCCTATAGATGCAAGAATTATAAATGCCAGAAACTGTAATATAGAAAGAATTCTTGAAGCACCTGATGTAAACTTGAAAAAAACAACAGTATCAGAAGTACGTGCCGGCAATCTGACCATGGCTGATAACTCAAATGCAGCTACAGTCGAACTTCGATCACAAACTATAGCACATGCCAATATCTCTGACAGCACCATTGGTTGTGTTGCCCTTTTCACAAATGATCCGATAAAAGGCGGCAGAAATCTTATTGATAATGAATTGACTGTCAATAACTCAACAATCAAACAAATAAGATACCCTGAAACCCGCCCGAGTCAAAACATTTTTTATATTACAAATAACAGCAAAATAGGTCCTATGGATTTCTACCAAATAAGACACAAACAGGTCCTTGATGCTTCTGACAGCCATATAGAAAAATTTATTGACACAAGAGTTCCGTTGTCAAAAATAACCCTCCATAATACAAAAATAGATGAACTGAGATGCAACCCGCAAAATCTTAAAATGTCAGGGAATAATGAACTCGGTGATGTTACCTTCAGCTGTTTCTTTTATGAACCCGGCGAAGACATTGAAGTTACCATTCCAAAAGGCACAAACATAAATGGTGATATAGTTTTTGAACAAGTTGAAAATATTCCCGGCGCAAATTATATAATCAACGTTGAAGAGGGAGCCCAGCTGAATGGTCAAGTATTTGTTCTTAAACAAAATCCGAAATATGAAGTAAAATACTTTCCTTCAAGCTCTAAACCTATCGAAGATAAAAGTGCAAATCTGATAATTAACAGAGATGTAAAACCCAAAAAATAAAAAATTGTGCCCCTACAGGCTAAGGTTTTGATACCTGCTAAGCCAGCAGGTGGGTGTCCTCTCGAATAAATCGCCGTTTCCTAAAATGCAAAAACACTAGGTATACTTTGTTATTCTGAAGTCAGACTCCCTGTATAAAAAAATGTAGGATCAAAACGAATGAACCCGCAGAGGCAATATTATTTTCTCATATATTCGTTTTTTAGCCAACTTTTTCTATTTATTGTTCACTTTTTTCTTTACATGTATAATCCTTTGGAATAACAAACCAAAATCTCGTAAGCTCGTTTGGAACAGACTCAAAATATATATTCCCTCTGTGCATTTCTATTATCTTCTTTGAAAGAGGAAGCCCTAACCCTGTTCCTTCTCTCGCACCAGCATAAGATACAAATTTATTAAAAATATTTCCTTTTTGTTCTTCAGATATGCCTATGCCATTATCTGCAACTTCAACATAAACACTGTTCCCTAAATCTTTATTACTCAGGATAATCACACCGTTATTATTTGAAAATTTTATTGAATTAGAAATTAGATTGTACATAACCTCTGTAAATCGTTTCTTATCAGCATTTACATAAATGTTCTTTAAATCAAACTCTATATTCAAATCTTTCTCTTTCGCCGTTTCATACAAAACGGACATAACTTCATATATTACACTTTTAGAATTGAACCACTCATAAGTTAAATCCAAAACACCTGCTTCTATTTTAGATAAATCTAAAAATTCATTTATAAGCTTCACAAGAAACTCTCCGCTTACTAAAATGTTATTTACATATTGTATTTGTTTCGGCGTAAAATTTTCATTATCCTTGGAAGCCAAAATCTTTGAAAAACCTATAATTGAATTCAAAGGCGTACGCAGTTCATGAGATATATTTACTAAAAATTCATTCTTCATTTCATCTCTTTTTTGAGCCTGCCTGTATAAATTCTGATCTTTATCATTCTTGTTCTTCAACTCACTGAACAATTGTGCCTGAAAAACAGCTATCGACGTCTTATCACTAATATTTTGCAGCAAATCAAGCTGGCTGTTTATTATCGGTTTTGCTCCATAAACAGCAATCAACCCTATAAACTTTTCCTGATAAACCATAGGTGTTATCACAAAAGTTTTTATATCAATATTGCTGTTTATCTTCTCTACAAGACTTTTATCCGAAAAGAATTTTTCAACCGTATCATCAACAAATTGTTCTCCTGATTTCAGACTGTCAGCAACATGCCGCAAAATCTGATTAAAGCCGACAGAATCTATCTGACAACCCTTATAACCTTTGAAACCAACATCCAAACTATCTGTTTCTTCGTTGTATAAAAAGATTCCTATTCCTTCTATATCTATCAAAGAGTTAATCTCAAAAAATATATTTTTCAAAACTCTGTCTAATAATAAAGAACTTCTGACTTTATTTGATATGGCATTGATTACTCTGCTTTTTTCCTGCTGTTCGAATATATTGTTTAAATATTGAACTATCTCTTCTTCTATCTCATATAACGGCGCTGGTATTTCATTTAGTTTTTTCAATTTGCTCTCGCCTGCCCAAATAAAAATTGAAAGATATATTTATACATCTCTTCTCTACCAAAATCTCTGCCGGTATTATAAATTGAATTTATATATAATAATTTTACACTTATTTCTTTAATTTGTAAAACATTTACTATATAATTTTTTAAAATACAGTCTGGAGAATTATCCAAAATGCAAAAAACATCAGGAAAGTTATTCGTAATATCAGGTCCTTCCGGAGTCGGGAAAGGTACTATCATTCACAAACTCCTTGAAAAAAATCCGAACATAAAACTTTCAATCTCTGCAACCACACGTGCTCCTCGACCTCATGAAACAGATGGGGTCGACTACTATTTCATTTCCAGAGATAACTTTACCAAATTAATCAAAGAAGATAAACTAGCCGAGTGGGCAGAATTTTCGGGTAATTATTACGGGACATATTACGATACAATTAACAATACTCTTCAAAACGGCTATGATTTGATTTTGGAAATCGAAGTCAAAGGAGCCATGCAAATCAAAAATAAAATTCCATCAGCCGTTTTAATTTTTATCCTTCCACCATCATTTGATGAACTCCAAAAACGCCTCACAGGAAGAAATACCGAAAAAACAGAAGAAATAAAGCAACGTCTCGCAATATTCGAAGATGAATATGCCAAATCATTCGAGTTCAATTACAAAATTACAAATGACAACCTTGATGAAGCAACAGAAGAGCTTCAAAAAATTATTTCTCGGGAGAAACAAAATTAATGCTCAAAAATAAAAAAATATTAATCGGGATAACAGGCGGCATAGCTGCCTACAAAGTATGCTCTTTGATTAGAGAACTTAAAAAGCTGAATGCTGATGTAAAAACAATCTTAACCCCGAATGCAAAAAATTTTGTTACGGAAACAACTCTCATGACACTCTCGCAAAATCCTGTCTACAGCGATGAATTTTCTTCACAAAACTGGCGACCCGAACATATCTCGCTGAGCGAAGCTGATTTATTCATCATAGCACCCGCATCTGCAAATACTATAGGAAAAATCGCAAACGGTATATGCGATAATCTGCTGACATCAACTGCAGCAGCTTTTTCAAATCCCATAATCATAACTCCAGCAATGAACTGCAACATGTGGAGTAATCATCTGATACAGAAGAATATTGAAACTCTGAAATCACAAAAAAACATAACCGTAATCCCCCCTTCTTCAGGTTATCTTGCATGCGGATACGATGGCAACGGAAGAATGGCTGAGCCTGAAGATATTAAAAACACTGCCATATCAATACTTACCGGAGATAAATTCTTAAACGGAAAAAAAATTATCGTAACAGCAGGCGGCACAAAAGAACAAATTGACCCCGTGAGATTTATAGGTAACCATAGTTCAGGCAAAATGGGAATAGCTATCGCTGATGCAGCCTGCAGGCATGGCGCTGATGTTACCTTGATTGCAACATTTGATACCAAAAAACCCTATAGAACAATTGTCGCAGCCTCAACACAGGATATGCTCTCAGAAGCTAAACAAGCTTTTATGAACGCTGATGCACTAATTATGGCAGCAGCACCGGCTGATTTTCGTGTGGAAAAAATAAATGAACAAAAAATAAAAAAAGAAGACACTGACGAACTCGTTCTGAAACTTATTAAAAATCCTGATATTCTGAAAGAAATATCAAATATCAAAAAAAACAACCAGCTTGTCATAGGTTTTTGTGCAGAAAGTGAAAATCTTGTTGAAAATGCCAAAAAGAAAATAAAATCAAAAAATCTTGATTTCATTGTGGCAAATGACATTTCATCAAAAGAAATCGGATTCAACAGCGACTTAAACGAAGTGAAGATTATAGACAAATCAAACAATATCAAATTTTTTCAAAAAGACACAAAAAATAATATAGCAGAAAAAATTCTTGAGGAAATATTCAAAAATGCTCAAAACTAAAGAAATAATCAAACTTATTGAAGACTTTGCCCCTCCTGAGTTTGCAGAAGACTGGGATAACTCAGGATGGCAAATCAACCTCGGAATAGAGCATACAAAAAAAATATGCCTTGCCCTCTCTCCTTCTTTAGAGGTAGTTAAACAGGCAGCACAGGAAGAATGTGACCTGATTATAACACATCACCCTCTGTTCTTCGATAAAATAAACAAATTTTCAACAGATAATATAACCTGTAAAATCGCCGGAATTGCAATTCAAAATAATATACAAATCTATTCGGCACATACAAACATGGACAAAGCACCTGAAGGGCTTAACCATGAACTGGCCCAACGGCTTGGCTTAAAAAATTTATTTCAAATAAATGATTTCGTTATACAGGGTTTTACTGCAAAAGAATACTCTCTGGATGAATTTATAAAATACATAAAAAAACAACTCGAATGTGAAACTATAAGAGTTATAAATCCTCAAAATAAGACTACAGTAAACTCCGTCTCACTATGTACCGGCTCAGGAAGCGAATTTTCAAACTCGGCAGACACGGATGTTTTCATCACAGGAGATGTAAAATTTCATAGTGCACTTGATGCAAACAACAAAATTATCCTAGATATAGGACATTTTGAATCAGAAAAATTTGTCGTTGATTTATTTGAAAAAATATTTAAAAATAAAGATATACAAATTTTTATAGCAAAAGAAAAAAGCCCATGGCTGACTGTCTAAAATTTAAAAAGGTGTGAAGTATGAAAAAAGGTTTTACATTAATAGAAGTACTCGTAGTTCTTGCAATACTCGGAATTATCTCAGCATTTCTCATAAACGCTATTTCAAAAGCCGGATTGAAAGAACAGGAAAGAAACAAATTTTTACTGCGTAAAGCATACGTAAGCCTTACGCAAAACGCAGCAAATATTCTCTCAAACAGGCAGAATTATCCAAAAGGATTGCTTGCACAGTGCCGTGCAACAAATGTTGATGAGAACAGACAAATCAACTTCTGCGATGAATTTGTTTCAACCATCAACACTATCGGCGATCTCCCGGAAAAAGTCTGTAACAATGAAACTATACCGACATATCAAGAAGGGACACATCTTGATGATACTTACTATTCAGAAGACTACCCAAGAATTATATCAGCTGACAGAATGGTATGGTGGGGACTCGGAGGTAAGTCAGAATCATGTGCTGCGGCAAATGACTCACAGCTTGAAAACAAACTCTGCGACGGTTCTTTCGGTGATATAACCGACCCTGATGCCTGCAAAATAATAATTGTTGATGTCAACGGAACAGACCTCCAGCGGCTTAACAACGGGCAAACCGTTGATAAAAGTAAAAACATATTCGGGCTTGATATCTTCAGATTTAAATTATGCAACAACGGTAGAGTTGAACTTATTGGAACCGATAAACTATACAGTCCGTACAAAAGCAGACAAACCAAAAAAGAGATAACAACGGCAGAAGACTTACTCCGTGACGCAAACCCGACACGGGTCAGAAATAACAGAACAAAATAGTTTCTAATCAGTTTTTTGAAAATCAACGGTAGGCAATGTGAAATAAAAAACAGTTCCCTTGCCTGCCGTTGATTCTACCCGTATATTTCCATGGTGCGCTTCGATTATCTGCTTTGCAATAAACAACCCTAAGCCATTTCCTACTTCACGCTTTTTTGTATAATAACGGGTAAAAATATGTTTAATATCCTCAGGACTAATCCCGGGACCGTTATCTTTGACCGAAATTTCAAGTTCGTCAGCCTTTTCTTCAATTCCAACAACTATCTTCACTCCTTCGCCGCAATGTTTTATCGCATTTGATATCAAATTTGAAAAAATTCTCTTTATCTCACGTCTGTCAACATAAACATCAGCCACATGCCTCGGCGCATTAACCGAAAATCTGCACTTCTTCTCCGCACACAGATACTTCCACATCTGGATCGATTCAGCTATAAGTTTTTTTATATCCGTCTTCTCTACAAACAGCTTATACTCAAAATTTTCATAGTGATAAACAGATAACAAATCATTTATCATTTTGATTAATTCAGAGTTCATCTTCTGAATCTCAACAAGCTGGTTTATAAACGAAACATCACCGTTATTGTCTATAATCATCTCAAGAGCCTTCTGCTCGGCAAGCAAAGGAGCTTTTAAATCATGCGTAAGAGAAAGCACAAAATTATTTTTTGTTTCCTCTAGCGCCAATCTCTTTTTCAAATCAGAATATGCAAGCGATATGGTATCATAAATCAAACTTATCCAATACAGTTCATCAGAAGTCCATATCCTATTTTTAGTTGTATATATAAGAAGAAATCCCTCATCCTCATATTTTTTCAATAATTCACAATTTCCTATATTCGGATAAAAAACTATAGAATTTATTCCGCTGTCAACAAGAATCTGCTTTATATTCCATGTCATAATATCTCTTTGTACATCGTTCATAAACAAAAATTTTTCTTTCGAAACATCTATCAACGGCTTCTGAAATTTGCCTGTACGAGGAAACTTATCATAATCAAAAGACTCTCTGCTTATAACATTCTTCAGCTCATAACTCTCATCACCCCTAACTGTCAATCTGAGCACACCATCAACATCAAATGCGTCAAGAATATATTTCATTGCAATATCAAATATCCCATCAGGCTCGCTTAATGTTTGAACTTGACTCAAAATATCTTTTATATCCGATTCTATTTCAAGTGTCTTTTTGTATCTGTCATTCAGCCGAAATAAACTGAGAGCAACAGATATTCTCGGAAGCAAAGAAAAAATATTCTCTCTAAACAAACTATCATGCTCAAAACATTCTTCTCCCGCCAGAAAAATCAACGCTATCGGCTGTTGATGATAAGACACGGGAATAAACACAGCTTTATTCGCTTTGAGAGAATATAACTTCTGTAAAACAGACACACTCCCGACACCTTCTCTTATATCATCAATCATCAGTATCTTATTTTTTTCAAACACTTCCTTTTTCAGATACATCTCCATCTTTTCACCAAAAGGCTTTGAAAGCTCATTGATACAATCGGGATTCCCGCTTTTGCAATAAACACTCCCTATGTCCATAAAATTACCGGAATTTGCATCAAAAAATTTTATAATCCCGGATTGAAAATACATTTTTTTACACAAATTTCTGAGCAAAATATCTGAAGCTTCTTTGAGATTGTCAACGAAAAGCATTGTATTTAAAATCTCAAGTACCTCAATCCGTCCTTTATACTTTTTCAAAAGACAATCAAACAGCTCTATCTGCCTCAGCATTATTTTAGATAAACTGACCGAGGAATAAGCAAGCTCTTTACTGTTGCAGATTTTTTGATTTTCAATGTCATCAAAATTCATAATTCTATACTCTCTGAGAATATAAAATTATGCCAAATAAATAAAATTAAAAATTAACCTACGGGAGATTCTTTATTACCTCTCGAATTAAGCCTAAAAAATTATCTTTTATTCTATCAGCAGTATCAATAACTTCCTGATGGTCAAGTTTCCCGCTGAGAATACCTGATGCCATATTTGTAATGCATGAAATTCCTAAAACCTTTATCCCGCAATGATTTGCAACAATTACTTCAGGAACTGTTGACATACCGCTGGCATCAGCACCCAAAATACGTATCATTCTTGTTTCTGCCGGAGTTTCATAAGAAGGACCGCTGCTGCCTGCATAAACTCCTTCTTTTACTTTTATCCCGAGTTCATCAGCAATACCATGAGCAAGCCTTATTAAATCTCTGCTATATGCCTCGCTCATATCAGGGAAACGAGGTCCAAACTCATCAATATTTTTTCCTATCAGAGGATTTGTCCCAAAAAGATTTATATGGTCACGGATTATCATCAAATCCCCAGGAGAATAATCAAGGTTTACACCGCCTGCCGCATTTGTAACAATAAGCGTCTTTACTCCGAGAAGTTTCATAACTCTCACAGGCAAAACAACCTGCTCGATAGAATATCCTTCATAATAATGAAAACGTCCCTGCATTGCTACAACATTTTTCCCGCCGTAACTGCCTATCACAAGCTGTGAGGCATGCCCGCTTACTGAGGATGCGCCAAATGACGGTATTTCTGAATAAGGTATTCTCACTCCTTCTATTTCATCAGCAAACGCCCCGAGTCCTGACCCGAGAATAATACCTATTTCAGGGACAATATCTGTTTTTGAACGAATAAAATTAAACGCTTCGTACACTCAAAACTCCTGTTTCCTACATCATTGATTATTATAATACTAAATATCCCAAAATAATCAATTCGAATATAAAACTCTAAGGTACGTACGAAGAATAAATTAGCCCTGCACCATATTCATAATAATTAATCTGTGTAGCTGACCCTGTTCTTATGATTACTCTTGACTGATTTTTCGGGGGAATATCAAGAGCATTTGCTATTGCAGCCTGGATTACTCCGGCATGGGTGACAACCGCCAGAATCTTATATTTGTTGTTGTCAATTATCTCGCCTATTGTCTTTTTCACTCTGGCATTCAGCTCTTTTGTAGATTCCCCTCCATCAGGCCAAAATTCAAAAGGATTTTGATGATACTGCTCAAGCTCCTGAGGATATTTTTCTTCTATCTGATCAAATGTCAGCCCGCCCCAAAGACCGGCTTTTCTCTCATAAAGATTGTCAAGTATCTCAAAACCTGTTTTATAAGATTTTGCAATTAGCCTTGCACTCTGAATTGCCCTTAAAGCCGAGCTTGTATAAATACAATCAATCTTTGGAGTTGTATTTTTCAGCCATTCGGTAAGTGTTTCTATTTCGTATTTTCCGGCTTCGTTCAGCGGAGGATACTCTTCGCTGTCAAAAAGTCTGTTTTCTTCATTATAAATCGTCGATCCATGTCTTATGAAAATAATCTTGCATAATCTGTTAAACATTATTCTTTCCCCTATTATTAGAAGATATACTATTATTTTTGCATATTTTGCATACTTATTCTGTAGTTTGTTTAAATGATTTTTCCTTACAAAAACAAAAAATACTCTTATTCTAAAGATAATGATATAATTTACTTAAGAAAAAAGGAGAGCGAGTTTGAGTATCAAGTCTTTGAAAATATTTAATATGTCAACAAGGAGCAAACTGCTAATTCTAGGAATGCTTTTGAGTTCAGTTCTGATAGTAGTAACAGCTTACTTTGCAATAAACAATACCCAGAAAAAAATCTTCGACAGCTATTACAACTTCGGCCAGATGATGACAAAAACCATGGCAAAACAAACCGTTGACGAACTCCAGCTCGCAGAAACAAACACTGACCAAACAGAAAAATACAAAAAAATTAAAAATAACGCAGAAACACTGGTACAAAACAACGATGATATAGCTTTTGTCAGTTTTACAGATGCAACCGGAATACCTGTTTATTCAATAGAAAAAGAAAAATTCAAACCGCTTGATGATTTTAGTTTTAGTGCACCTGTGTTTATAGAAAATGAAGACGGAGAAAAAATTCTCGCCGGCTCTCTTCAAGTAGGATTTACGGGACAAACTTTCAGGAATGTTCTCACAACATCAAAAAATTCCATGATATTTATCTTTATCATAGCCTGGATGCTCTCATGTCTGGCTGTAATCGTGAATACAATTCTCCTCACAAGACAAATTACTCTTCTTACTGACGGCGTAAACAAAATCTCAACAGGAGAATTTGGCTATACATTCAACACAAATGACCTCTGGGGAGACATAAAAGAACTCTTCGAGCAATTCAATGATATGTCTTCAAGGCTAAGACGCTATGAAGAACAAAACATCGAAAAACTTACATCAGAAAGAAATAAACTCGAAACAGTCCTCATCAGCATAGCAAACGGAGTAATTGTCTGCAACAACTATGACCGTGTTATTTTATATAACAACGCAGCTCTCAAAACTCTGAATGTAAGCGAAAGAGCCTTCAAAAATTCAAAAATACAGGAATATTGCGATTCAAACGGCGAGTTATGCTTCCAGGAAGGAATAAGCAAGTTCAAAGACCTCCCGCTTGAAGAAATAGAAAATGAACCGCCTGAATTCCAGACCGTTATTGACGACAAAACCCTAAAAGCAACTATATCCCCTATGTTCAACATCAACCAGCAATATCAAGGGTATATTATCGTCCTTCATGACATAACCAAAGAATCTCAAATTGACCTGATGAAAAATAACTTCATATCAAACGTAAGCCATGAACTCAGAACACCTGTTACGGTACTGAGAAGTTACATAGATACACTCTATAACCACGGTGATGAGTTTGATACAAACACTCAAAAGGAATTTATCGGCGTAATTAATCAGGAAATCATAAGAATGCAAAATCTTGTGAACAACATCCTCGACTTCTCAAGACTCGAGTCGCCCAATATAGACCTTCAAAAAGAATATACAAGCATTGTATCAATCATCAACACAACCGTTGACTCAATGAAAGTGCTCGCCGACGAAAGAGATATCTCCTTCTCTGTCATAATAGAACCTGAACTGCCAAAAACATATATGAATCCCGATAACATAGAAAGAGCACTGAAAAATATTATCTCAAATGCTATCAAATACTCAAAAGACAACGGCAAAATCAAAATCAGAGCAGAAGTCGACAAAACAGGAAAAAATATAGAAGTAAGCGTCGAAGACAACGGTATCGGAATAGCTCCTGAACATCTCGACCACGTGTTTGACAGATTCTACAGAATAGAAAATGAAATACATACAATAAAAGGTACCGGACTCGGGCTTCATCTTGTGAAAATAGCCATCGAAAAACACCACAACGGCAAAGTATTTGTTACAAGCAAGCCTGGAGAAGGAAGCACCTTCGGATTCAGACTGCCGATTATTGCAGAAGGAGAACTCAAAGAAGAAAAAACCGAAGAGATTTCACCATCCCATGACTCAAAAACAATACAGCAAATAGAAGAAGAACTTCTTGAAAACAACGGTTCTTCTGAAAATAACGAAAACAGCTTTACATACGATGACTGGGAAATTTCCATCGAAAAAGAATAACCAAATTGCTCTAAAGCATTAGTGTCAATTGTACAATTAATAAGCTTTTCAGACATAAATAGCTCTTAAGACTAATAGATATTATGCTTAAGAGCTATTTCATTTTTCATATTTTCAACTATGATAGATATGTTATACAAATTGGTTTTAGTTAGGAAATAGAGAACTTTCACTACTTACTTTAAAAAGAGTAATTTGTATAATTACAAATTTCTGCCTCATGATCTCTTCTTCCCCGTAAGTTTTTTTGCGGGGATTTTAATTTGCTCAAAAAAGTATATAATATAAGTTGTAATAATATTTGAAACAAGAGTTTAAGAGGATTAAAAACATGGAAATCAAAGTAATCCAAAACGAGCTGTCAAAAATTGACTGCGATGTCATAGTAGCAGGCTTGTTTGAACAACCGGAACTCAACGGTTCCGCTGCTGAGTTGAATAATGCGCTGGATGGCATTATATCAAAATATGTAATCGAAAAAGACAAGTTTGAAGCAAAATTCGGACAAACCTATATTCTTCAAACCTACGACAAAATAGCCGCCTCCAAAGTTCTTCTGGTAGGACTTGGCAAAGAAGAAGAGCTCGATATAGCAAAACTTAGAGAACTCGGCGCAAAAATAGCAAAAAAATGTGACTCTACACTTAAAGCAAAAACAGTATGTCTAACACCTTATGGAAAAGGAATTGAAGGTATAAGCCTGTATGATGCAACAAAAGCCATCGTTCATGGCATTCTAATCGGCGCATACAAATTTGACAGATACCTTGGAGAAAAAACCTCCTCGATTGAAGTTTTTGAAATAGCAGAAAATAATAATCCGCAAGAAGCTGAAAACGGAGCAAAAACCGGACAAATTATAGGTGAAGCGGTTAATATCGCAAGAGATTTGATAAACGAACCGGCAAGCGTAGTAACACCGGAATACCTCGCTGAAACAGCTCTCCAAATCGAAGGACTTGAAACAAAAGTTATGGACGAAGACGAAGTTGGAGAAATGGGAATGGATGCATTCCTTGCCGTAAGCTACGGAAGTGCGGAAGAACCAAAATTTATCCACATGAAATATACTCCAGATGGTACACCCAAGAAAAAAATAGCCATCATCGGTAAAGGGCTGACATTTGACAGCGGCGGGCTTGATTTGAAACCTCCAAAATCAATGCGTAATATGAAAACCGATATGTCAGGGGCAGCAGCCGTTATCGGTATTATGAGCAAAATCCGTGAACTAAAACCAAACGTCGAAGTACACGCTTTGATAGCAGCCACTGAAAATATGCCCGGCTGTGCCGCCTACAAACCCGGTGACATCATCAGAGCTCTGAACGGGAAAACCATCGAAGTTGACAACACTGATGCTGAAGGAAGACTTACTCTCGCCGATGCAATTGCTTATGCCGCTAAATTGGATGTCGACGAAATCATAGACATAGCAACTTTGACAGGTGCCTGCATCGTCGCTCTAGGAGAAGAAGCGGCAGGAATTATGGGAAATAATCAGGAACTCATCGATAACCTGATTAAAGCCGGTGAAAAAGGTGCCGAAAGATTCTGGCAGCTTCCGCTTTATCCTGAACATGCAACGGCAATCAAAAGCCCTGTAGCTGACATCAAAAATACCGGAAGCACAACAGGAGGAGGTGCTATGACAGCAGCCGCATTCCTGAAAGAATTTACGGATAATAAAAATTGGGCTCACATAGATATTGCAGGACCTGCATACCTCGAAAAAGAAATGAGAGGAACTCCAAAAGGAGCATCAGGATTTACTGTTGCCAGCTTAATAGAATATCTGATCGCACAGTAAGAAACATATTTAAAAGGGAAGGGCACAACTCTTCCCTTTTTTGCACAAAAGGAGTCCAAAATGAATATAGTAGGAATTATTCCGGCTCGTGGAGGGTCAAAACGATTACCCGGCAAAAATATAAAACTGCTTGCAGGAAAACCTCTCATAGCACATACCATCGAAACAGCAAAAAAATCAAAATATATAAACAAAATAATTCTCTCAACGGAAGATGAGAAAATCGCAGAAATAGCAAAACAATTCGGAGCAGAAATAATCAAAAGACCTCAAGAACTTGCGCAGGATACAACAAAAACAGCCCCTGTGCTTTTGCATGCGGTCGAAGAACTCGAAAAAACAGGATATTTCCCTGATATAGTAGTTCTTTTACAGGCGACATGCCCGAATAAACCTGTCGAGCTAATAGACGAAATTATCGAAAAGCTCATAAATTCAGATAACGACTCTGTTTTCAGTGCATTCCCGATATGCTGCACCATGGCAATGTGGAAAAAGCAATTTGACGGAAAAATGCAGGCGCTCTATGATTACCACACCCGTCCGAGATGGCAAAATGCAGCAGAAGAATGCGAAATGCTTTATGGAGAAACGGGAGCAGTTTATGCAATAAAAATTGATGCATTCAAAAAATGCAAAGATTTTATCGGTGAAAACCCAGATATAGTAACAACTGACGTAAAGCTTATTGACATTGATACTCAGGCAGATTTTGATGCGGCAGAAAAATTGATGATGCAAAACAAATAAAAAGGAACTCTTAAAAGAGTTCCTTTTTTATATGATTTCAGAAAAATCTAGATAAACATTTCTTCTTTTTCTTCGGCTTTCTCATGCTGTTCAACAAATGAACGAACTACAGCAATCATTTCAATTACTGAAGAGAGTTTATTGATGCATGAACCGACACCGATAGCGCTTGCACCTGCAGCAAAAGCCATACGTGATGTAGTAGGTGTAATTCCGCTTGCTGTCATAATCGGAACTTCTACATTTCTTGAAAGTTCAATTGTGTTTGCAATTGATACATTAGCTTTTTCAAGTAAACCGCGGGCTCCTGTGTTTGAAACATTTGCAACACATGCACCTTCTGTTTGAATCAAATCAACACCCATTTTTTCCAATTTTTGTGCAAGCTCAATTTGTTCACTGATGTCAATATGTCCCGGAACAGTTACACTTAAGAAAATATCATGTCCAACCAAATCTATTGTTCTTGATGTAATATCAAGAATTTCTTCAGCTGTCACTCTCATTCCTTTTTTGTACATAGCATCAAAGTTACCGATTTCGAGCATATCTGCACCGTTTTCTTTTGCCATTAAAAGTTTTTCAGGTTCAATTGATGATACGCAGACAGCTATATTGCTCAATTCTTTTGCAATATAGATTATATCTTCTCTTGCAGCAACGTCAACTGCGCTTGCACCGCCCATATCTGCTGCCGATACAACTCTTTTTACGCTCTCAATATCATAATTATCAATACCTGCAATTACTTTGAGTGCGCGTTTTGCTTTTAAATCTTTTTTAAATTGCTCTATTCTGTTCATTTGACCTCCTGAGTGAACAATGTTTGTTTCTGCAAAATATTATAACACTAAAAATTGTGATATGATATATTTTGTAAAGCTTAAAAGGTCTAAAAAAATGAATCTTCAAGAAGCCGTTGATGAGATATGGGAAAATCGTAAGTATGAGCCTTCTTCATACATTGAAGCAATAAGCCATCTTAATGAAGAAGTGGCGGAGAGTCTTAAGGCAATTCTTAGCGGGAACAAAGAAACAGCACAGGCAGAGCTTGAAGATGCTTTATCATGTATGTTTATTGCATTTAAGATGATGGATATAGATCTCGACGAAGTTGTGGAGCGTCAGGTCAACCAGATGAAAAATGCGCCAAAGAAGACCATGCATATTTTTTCTGACAGAGTAGAAATAAGAGTCGGGGATGAAATAAAAGGCGGATGGGCAATCTGGACATCTCAGGATATCAAAGATGCTCAAAAAATGGCAAAAGAATTTAAATGTAAAATAATCTGGGAAGGAGCAAACCAGCTTAGTCTCAGCGATACACTGAAAAACGGCGGACAATCATGAGAATAAACAAATTTATAGCATCATCAGGAATTGTTTCACGAAGAAAAGCCGACGAGCTTATTAAAGAAGGTAAAGTCAAAGTCAACGGCGAGATTATCACAACACCCGGGTATGACGTCGGACCTAAAGACAAAGTGAAAATCAATGGAGAGCTCTTAAGGCCGAAAAAATTCGAATATCTGATTTTCCACAAACCTCCTGGTTATATAACAACAAAATCAGATGAAAAAGGCAGAAAAACCATATACGATTTGCTGCCTGAAGAATATCACCATCTGAATCCGGCAGGCAGACTTGATAAAGACTCTACAGGTCTTCTGTTTTTGAGCAATGATGGTTATCTTGTGCAAAAGATGACACACCCAAAGGCTCATATCCCAAAAATTTATCTGGTGCATGCAAAAGGAAAAATAAACTCTATCGAGCTGCAAAAGCTGGTTGACGGTATAGAAATTGAAGAGGGTAAAATTGCTTATGCCGACGTTTGCTTGATTGAGTCTACAAATGCGCAGACAACTCTTCAGATGACACTGTTTCAGGGTTATAACCGCCAAATCAGGAAAATGCTTGATGCTGTGGGGCATCCTGTCATCTCACTCAAAAGAATTGCTCATGGGAATTTGACTCTTCAAAATCTTGAGAGAGGAAAATTCAAAGTGCTCAAACCAAAGCAGGTGACAGATTTGAAAAATTATGTCAAAAAAGTGCTTGCTGACAACAACATCCCGTTTATTATGCAGTAAAAATTTGCTGCTTAACAAATCAAACTGCCTGACTTTATATGCCATTCGATTCAGGTTCAAAACCTGCTGTTATAATTTCTCAATATAACTCCAGAGAACTATAAAGTTTTTCAAAAAACATCCGATATACTATATTGTCAACTATTTTTCATATAAATACTCCATATAGATGAATTTTTAAAATAAAAATTATCTTTTGGTTTAAAAATTAATTTATGTGGAACATGAAAGATAGGCTATGTTTTATAGTCTGAACAAAGGAGTTATTAATGGTTAGTTCTATAAACGGAATAAACGGCGGTAGTTATTCGAACTATAATGTTAATAATATAAGCACCGGCAACTCAAAACTTGATGAGTTGATAAAAAGCCTTGTGTCACAGGGCTATAGCCTGTCTGAAGCAAAAGCTATAGCTGAAGCAGAACTCGAAGCAGAAGCTGCGGAAGGCGCAAGCGAAACAGAAGAAACGACCTCTCAGGGTGTTTCTTCCTACGGTGTTTCATCTGCATACAGCAGTACTGGCAGCGAGGGTATCGGCATATCAAGCTTGCCTACGGACTCAGCCGGCATGGTCGGACAAATGCAGGTTGCCGACCTCAACAAATATTTTATGCTAGGCATGTAATATCAGCTGTTTGTTTTCTCTAAAATGACATAAACGGGATGATATGTGAGGTAAACGCCTTCTGATGATGTATAAAATCTTTTGTACTGTGATTCAAAATTTTTTAAACCGCTTTTGCTCCATCTATACTCGGTTAGGGCATTTGTTCCCGTGAATTTTATGTGCTTGAGAACATCTATCGGACTCTCAAAATTCAGCTTTATTATCTCATCCTGAATAAGAAGTATCTTATAATCACTGAACAACTCTCGTAGTTGGTCGACCGAATAATATTTCAGCCCGCGCTGAAGTATTTTTGACATTTGCTCAAGATTTCGATTTCCAAAAATAGAAAAAGCCAGAACTCCACGGTCTGTCAACATATTATTCAGCTTTGAAACAACACCCTTCAAATCTTCAGCCCACTGAAGCGTTGCATTTGACACAATCAAATCAAACTTCTCATCAAGCGCAAGTTCTTCAACATCACCTTCAAGAAATTCCACATCAGGTGATATCATATCGACATAATCAGCGCACTCGGGAATAATATCATTTGCCACATATCTGTTAAATGAAAAATTCTGAATAAAATATTCCGTCAAAAATCCTGTACCGCATCCGATTTCCAAAACAGAATCCGCATGTTCAAGGGGAATATCTTTGATAAACTCCCCCAAACGATTTGTCATATGCCTCTGCACAACAGCATTTTTTCCGTAAGTTGTAAGACTTTTTCTGAAACGCTTGGCAACCAAATTTTTATCTAGGTTCATCATTTATTATCTCTTCCCAACATGAATAATTTAAAAAAGGATAATGCCCGGCAGGCAGGTGTATTATCTGAGCTTGAGGCTGAGTTTTCCAAAAATTAATCTGATTTTTTGTAGGAATAATAATATCCTTATCAGATATTATTGCACAATCATATTTAAAATCCTCATCAGACTTATAATCCATCAAAGATACAAGCTCTTCTCGCTGATCCTCCAGCTCTCGTGCGGGAGGTTTTATTTTCTCAAGCTCATAAGCACTCTTGAACATATTCTCCAAAAATTTTATTTTCGATATTTCTCCAAAACCCTTTACCATAAGAAGATATACTGTCTTAACTATACCGTATTTATCATCAATAGGACGAAGAGTACCGTTTATTGCAACGGATTTTTTGAAAGGACCGAGTTTCTTTGAAAATATACTGCCGACCATAACTCCCATCGACCACCCTATAAGGTACTTTATTTCATACCTGTTTATATCATCAAAAACCGTTTTATCACAATCAAGATTTCTATAATCATAAAACATAACTAAATCAGACTGAGAACCGAGATGCTCTATCACATTCTTGTCCATCCCCCACCCGCAAAAGAAAACTATCAGCGACTTTGTGTTATCTTTTTTTATCCATATATGTTTCATCTTAACTCTCCGCTTACTAAATCTATTATCTCTTTTATCTCCTCCATGCCAATATCAGCATTCAGAGATAATCTTATCCGTGACGATTTTGGAGCTACAGACGGCGGTCTTATCGGCAAAACAAAGAAACAACGCTCCTGCAAAAACAAAGCTAGTTCAAGAGCCCGTTTATTATCACCTGTCACTACAGGAATTATTTGAGAACTTGAAACACTCTCAATTCCTCTGTCTTTCAAATAATCTAAAGCAAACTTTATTATATATCTTATTCTTTCTTTTTTTTGTAAAAGCAAATCAAACTTATCGTTCAACAGCCAGTTTGTCCAGAGAATATTCACAGAAGGAAGTGCCGTTGAAAAAACAAACGACCTCGACTTATTAACAAAATAATCAACCGTACTTTTATCGGCAACAACAAATGCTCCCATAGAAGCCATCGATTTCCCGAGCGTTGCACTGATAATGTCAACCTCTTTCAACACACCCTCTTCTTCGCTGACACCGCAGAGATTGCTGCCAAAAACCCCGAAAGCATGCGCTTCATCAATCATTAAGACAGCATCATATTTTTTCTTCAGTTCAACAAGCTTTCTGATATCAGCAATGTCACCATCCATGCTAAAAACAGACTCAGATACTATCAACGCTCGTCTGTAATCAGCTCTGTGTTTTTCTAACAACTCATCAAGATGTTCATAATCAAGATGCCTGTAACGATAAAAATCAGCCCCAGACAACTTTATCCCATCGATAATACTTGCATGATTGAGCTTGTCACAAAAGATAACATCATGTTTTTGTGCAAAAGCGGAAACAACACCCAAATTGCACTGATATCCGGTGTTAAATAACAAAGCCGCTTCTTTTGAGAACATCCCTGCAAGCCTGCGCTCAAGCGTTTTATAAATCTCAGAACTTCCGCTCAGCAATCTGGCTGATGCGGAAGAAAAAAGAAACTCGGAACTCCCCGAACATGACGATACAAACTCGCTCACAAGCGACTTGTCCGCTGACAAACAAAGATAATCATTCGATGACAGGTTCAAATATCTCTTACCGTCAAGAAAAATATATTTACCCTCTTTCTTATCAATATCATAGACATGCCTGAACATATCATGTGTTTTGAGTTCTTCTATTTCTTTTTCAAAAATATCCATAACAATATTCTATCTTAAACATAAGTTCCGAATTTTTTTTCAAAACCGGAAATAACATTCCTGCAAACAAAGTCTATATCTGAAGCAAGATTTTGATTTATCTCCATCAATGTGATAACAGACTCTTTCCCCTCATCTTCGCCAAATATTCCTGATACAAGAGAACTGTCAATATCAAAAACAATGGAACCGTGCTGAAGAATATAACCTCTTTTTCTACATTGCGCCGAACCTATAAATTTTCTTCCGCAGACACTCAAATCTGCACCGCTAGAAATGGCCATGCAATAAGGATTTTTTACACTGACTTTTTTGTTGTCTATAAAAGAAACTTCTACACCCATTTCAGAAAATCCCAAAACAAGCGCCTCAGATATCTCACGGTAAGATTTTATAACACATGAACCGTCTCTTAAAAAATCAACAGGAACAACAAAACAATATGTAAGCTCACTATCATGCAGGACAGCCCGCCCACCCGTGATACGCCTGATTATCGAAATATTTCTATCTCTGCAAAATCCTTCATCTATACCATTGCAGGACTGATTTCTGCCGATTGTCAGTGTCGGACGCTTCCAGCCGTAAAGACGCAATACAGGCTCTTTGCAAGAACTTGTAATTGCCTCATCAAACAGCTCTTCATCTATGCGCATATTCTCTGCGCCGTCATAAACTCTGTATGGTATAACTCTCATCCTAACCTAATTTTATAACAAAAAGATTAATTGCCGTTTATTTGAAATACAATATAAAATATAACTTGACAATGAAATATTAAATCGCTTAACATAAAATAATTAAACAACATGGCGGCATGGCCAAGTGGTAAGGCAGAAGCCTGCAAAGCTTTTACCCCCAGTTCGAATCTGGGTGCCGCCTGATAAAAAGACCGATTTTAAAAATCGGTCTTTTTATTTTGTAACAAAGTATCAAATATTTTTCTTAAACAACTTAAAATCAACATATGAACATATTACCTATAAACTATAATATATTTAATGTTTATCAAAAAAATAATCATGAGGCTCAAAATTCAACTCTTAAAATGAGACCTCAACTTAGTTGCGATACAGTCTCATTCTCAGGGAAAGACTACAGCAAAAAACAGATAGAACATCCTACAAATCACTGTGCCTACTGCGGCGAAAAAGTTTATTCCGAACAAAAACTTCTCTCAAAAGCAAGAACCATCGCAAATCACAACAAAAAATTCCTTGAAGGCGATATCAAAAGTATTCTCCAAAACATAGGACAAATAGGCAATGACAGCCATCTTGCAAAAAGAAAAAGAGAAGAAAACTCAAAAGAAATAAAATTCTTCAACGAGCTAAATACTTTATCAAGAAAATATCCGAGAATACTTGCGAAAGATTTGGTAAATCAATATCTGAATCCTGACAAAAAAGACCCCGTGGATGTTATCCTCGAGAATATGCACCCCATGCTCTCAACAATAGACCATGTTGACCCTCAAAGAGAAAAATCTGACAACATGAATAATCAGATGAATCTTGTAGAAGCCTGCTACACCTGCAACCACGATATTAAAAACGGTCTGCCTTTTGATGAATTTTTAGCACTTTATCCTACAATTGCCTATTTCATGCCTGAGGATAAACTTGATTTCGCTAATGTTAACGGAACAAAAACCCTCTCAAGGACAATTGAATCAACAGAAGATATAACAGAACTCAAAACACGTCTGAAATCTCTTGAATCAAAACGTGCAACAGCACAAAGTCAGGTTGATTGCCTGACAAGGGATATTCAGGAATGTCTTGGAGATATGGACACAGCTATCCAGATGCAGATCAGAGAAAAAACCAGAAAAGAACAGGATCTCGAAAATTTTCAAAAAGAAGTTAAGGATATGAGATTAGACCCTGAGTTTCAAATTATTTCAGAAAAAAAACAACTCTCTGACAGACTGAGCTCTTTGAAAAAGACAAAACAACAAGCAACAACATCTATCTCAAGAATTAATGCTGCTCTCAAAAAAGAAGACAAAAAAAATTCAACCGTTGAAAAAATGAAGAGAAAAAAACAAAGACAACGGGAAGAAGTTGACAACGATGAAAAAAAAGAAAGACTCGGACAAAAACTCGAAGCAGCACAAACAACTCTTGTTCACACAAACGAAGAAATAGAACAGGTGAGTCAAAGATTACAAACTCTGAGAGCAAAACTTCCCGATATAGAAGATTTGAGAGAACAAAAACAGGGTCTTGAAGAAAAAATAAAAGAATACGGGCAATATAGAGCAGCCATGAAAGAACTGCAAGCTGTCCAAAACATTACCATGCCGAATCTGACTCAAAGAAAAGCATCTCTCGAACAAAGAAAAACGGAAATAGAGCAAAGCCAAAGCCTTGAAATGTCAGATGAAGAAAAAGAAAAATACAAAAAATACAAAGAAACTCTGAAGCAACTCGACCTCATAAAAAGCAAAGAACGTGACAAAGAACTCCAAGAAATACTCTTAATCTCGGAAGAACACTTCTTAAGACAACTTGATGCCCTCGAAGCAGACCCGGCTGTGCAAAAAGCAAAAAAAATTGATGAATATGAATATATTAAAAAACAAATAAACAATGCAGATGAAGATATTCTTGATGCACAAGACAGACAAGCAAGGCTTGAAGAAGAAACATCAGCCTTCGAAATGGCTTATTCAAACGAAGATGAAGAAGAAATACAACAACAACTCAACACATTAAACGAAACTATCAAAAGACTTGAATCAAAAGCAAAATGGATAAATGTTGAAGATAAAATAAACAAACTCAAAGCCGAAATATCAATAATTGAAAAACGCTGTCAGGAAGGACAGGCTATTTTGCAGTCTTATCAGCAGTAAATATCTTCTTCAACATATACATATGCTCACATAGTCTGCCGTTTTCATATACGGGTTCAGAATAGTTGTCTTTGAAGAAATTTTCTCTCTTCGAATAAAGAATAAAACCGAATTTTTCATAAAAACCTGTGCCGCTTTCGCTTGTTCCAACAATCAAATAGCTGCATTTTTTCGAATAAACATCAAAAATATGCTCAAGCAGCATGGAGCCAAATCCCTTATTTTGAAAGTCTTCTCTGACGGCAATATTTTTCAGTTCATATTCACTGTCGGAATTTTTGACAACAACACACTCCGCTATTATTTCTCCAGATTGATACACAACAAAAATATCTCCATCATTGATATACTTTGCAACCATATTTTTATCAGGGTCTGCAAGCAGAAGAAGACTATCAAGTTCAGGAATATAAGAAGTTTTTTTTATAAATAAATCGTTATTTCCCATAAAAACTCCGTTTTTAAATCAAAATAACATAAAAAAACACTCTCCATAATCAGAGAGTGTTAAAAAAAGATATAGTTCTTATTTATCTTTCTTCAAATTTTGCTTCGGTAGCTCCGCCTTTTGCAGCATTTGCAATCAAAATAATCGGAGAAGCAATCATAAATGCCAAACCACCTGCAAGTAATCCTGCTTTTGCCGGAGTAGGCAAGCTGTTGAGTTTTTTAATAAATTTGCTGTCTTTTAAAACTTCTTTTAAAGATACATATGTTTGTGACTCTGATACTGTATCAGCAACACTATCTTCTGCTGATTTAACAAACTGCTTCACTGAAAAATTATCAAGAACACCGGCAAAATTTTGTTTCATACTGCTCAAAAGACCTGAAACTTTCTTTGAATTGCCGGTAACCAAAGATGCAGCAGCCGCTGTCCCGAGAGTAATACCTCCGATTTTTGCCGTATCTTTCAAAGCATCTTTTCCGATAGCTTTCAAACATCCTTTTTTATCCTGCACTTTGTCATTTGTCATAACATGCATAGGAGAACCATACATACCGATTTGCATTTGAACCATTCCTTTCCATACCATTTTTTATAACCGTGTGATTATAAAAAATTGAAAATTTTTTTAAATTGTTAAAAGACAAATCGATATTTACAAACCTTCATAAAAACCAAAAAAGAGGCTCATCGCCTCAAAAAATAAATGGTGGGCGATACTGGACTTGAACCAGTGACCCCCACAATGTCAATGTGATGCGCTACCACTGCGCCAATCGCCCGTGACTATGATAATATCATAAAAAATTTTGTTCATCAAATGAATTTTTTGAGAACTTATATAACAAATTCCTCAGATACCGTTAAACATCCGTCATTCTGAGGGCTAAAGCCCGAAGAATCCTTTTTGTTTAGATACTTCGCTAACGCTCAGTATGACGTTGTTTTTGAAATTTTTGACGGAATTTGCTATATAAATCCCATTTTTTGTAATAAAAAACGGGCATAAAAATACCCGTGAAATAAAAGATAGTAAATAGTAAGTGAAATCTCTACATATAATTCAAAAGCGACGGCTGCATCATCTGCTGCCCTATACTCAAAGATGCCTGCAAAACCATTTGCTGATAAGTCAAATCTGATGAAAGTCCAACTAAATCAACATCCTGCAAGTTTGATTTTTGATTGGTATAGCTTATTTTCAAATCTTCGTATTTGTTTTCCATCATAGTAAGAGTCTGCATCGTATTTCCAAGTTCCGTACGATACGTCAGAATGTGTTGAACATCATCTTCGAGTTTATCAATACTCTCTCTCACCGTTTCATAATCAGGCGGCTCTGCCATCATTGCATCTCTCAAAATTCCCAAATCTCCGAGAGCTCCTGTCGCAATTTTATTATCAGGATTGTCAGGATCCGTATAATATTCACCAAAAAGGTCTTTTCCAAGAGGGCTTACACTTATATTCATATTATCATCAATCTGTATAAACCGCTGGTCTTTCTCTGCCGTGCTTGTTTCCCCCTGATATATATATTCCCCGTCAGCAGTAGAATAAGCCGCTGTTTTAGTATTTATTCCGCTGTAAATATACTTGCTGTTATACTGAGTATTCGCCAGCTGGGCAATGCTTTTCATTATTTCTTCTATTTCTGTTCCGAGCATCTGCAACTGTTCTGACTGATTGAGCTCTTGAGAGCCTTGTGTTGCCAAATCTTTTGCCCTCTGCAATTTTGTAATAATTGAATCAAGAACACTATCAGAAGCAGATGCCTCTTCATATGCACCTTTTACATTTGATAAATATGTTTCCATTTTACTTAAATAAGTATTGGTATTCATAATTCCTGATGCAGCACCGGGGTTATCTGAAGGTTTGTTAACTTTGTTGCCAGAAATAAACTGTTCCTGCATACCGAGCAATATATCTCTGTTATTGTTTATGTTTGATATAATAGAGTTATTTAAATAATTTGTAGTAATTCTGCTTACATACATATATTTTCCCTTTCATCAGCTGTTTGCAAGGTTGGTTATAATCTGCAATATCTCGTCCATTACATTGAAAACTCTTGCAGATGCTTCATATGAACGTTGATATTTCATCAAATCAACCAGCTCTTCATCGAGGTTGACGCCAAATGTTGATTCTCTTTGTGTGGTAATCAAAGCCAGTGAATTATATTGTGTTTCTTCATTATTTGTAATTTTTTGTGTTTCAATACCCACATTGCTTATTATTGATGTAATCTTATCTTCTGAAGTAAGCCCTCCGATAATTGCTTCATTTCTCATGTTGCAGAATTTTTCGGCACCTGCAACATTTCCTACAGCATCAGGATTTAGCGGTTGTGTAGGATTATTAGGGTCAACATCTCCGACAGCAGTTGCTATTTTATTTGGATTGTTTAGAACTTCCGTGTTGATTGTTATATTTTTTGCTGAAAAATCAGCAGACCCGTCACTTGTCACAAAAATCGGCTCATCTGCAAGAACAAGACTCTTGCCGTCATCGCTTAAACACATACTTGCTTCTGTTCCGTCAGCAGAACGATACTGCTGGATTTCATTGACACTCTGTGCAAAAGCAGCAGCAAGAGAATCAAGCTCTCCTATAACTCCTTTTATTGTGAAAGAATCAGAATCGTTTCCTGCTATTTCCAATGTTGCAGCAAGTTTTCCTTTTGAGCCGAGTTCTTTTTCAAAATCTATTTTATAAGGTTCTCCCTCTTCATTCACAATATTTATCTTGGCAGGATTATTCTCATCTCCCATCACAACTTCAAGAGTTCCGAGTTTTTCATGCCTGTTCAATATTTTTACGTCACCTATATAGAGATTTATTTCTCCGCTTGGCGTGTCTTCTGTTTTTACCGGAACATACTGTGAAAGTTCATCCAAAAGAAGCTCTCTTTGGTCATAAAGAGCATGAGGATCTCCTCCCATATTAACAGATTGTGCTATCTGCTCGTTTACTTCAGCTATCTGATCTATCAGCTGATTTACAGTGTTAACATCATTGCTTATCTGGCTTTTTTCAAGAGAAGCGGGGTCATCGATATCACCGACGAGAGTTTTTCTGTACTCTTCAAGAGAGTCAACTTTTGTATTAAACTCCTGCGCCACTTTAGCTGCCTTTTGAATAAAATCCGCTCTGTACACGCTGTTTGTTGGATCATTCATCAAATTTTGAGCAGCAGTATAATATTCATCAAGTGCACCTGTAATCCCCGTTCCGGATAATTCATTCATACAGTCCTGTATAAAAGTAGCGTTATTCAGCATTTCTTGATAATAAGACAAAACGGAGTTCTCATCACGATAATACTTATCCATAAAACTGTCACGATATCTTGTAATACCGCTTACTTCAACTCCGGATATATTTATTCGTCCGCCTTCGGCATAAAAATGTCCCTGAGCCAAATCAACTCTTTGTTTGCTATATCCGGGAGTATTCATATTTGAAACGTTATTGCTAACAATAGTCAGACCTGCCTGACTGACTGTCATACCCTGTTGTGCTAAGTTTATACCTTGTAATATACTCATTTATTAAGCCTCTTTTTCTATTGAACTTATTATTACATTAGGATTAATTTTCTTTGTTGCTTTTCCATCCATTCCATAGGACGCTGTTTCAGGAGCGGCAACGTTCATGATTGCCTTTATTGATTTTTCAACAATAATTAAAGAGTGCTTTACAAGTGCCGTGTTTATTTCGTTTATTTTTCTTATATTTTCTACAATTTTTTTCAGTCTGGCTTGTTTATCTTCAAATCTCTTTGATTGAACTTTATTAATATCTTTTGTTTTTTCTATCAAATCCTTCAGAGTTATATTATTGCATCCAAGGTCTTTTGATGTTCTCCGTCTTTTAAGAAGAACCTTTTCCAAATCCGTTGCCTGTTCTATCAACTTGGTGTCAATTTTTTTTAGTTCTTCTACTTTTGCTTTGACAAGAATTTCTCTTTTATCTATAACGCTCTGCTCGATGTTAGAATAAATTTCTATTTCTTCGTCAATTATCTTTTCTATTTCATCTATATATTGTTGTTTCATTTCCCCTTGCTCCTTTTTTATTACGCTCTATGCCGAATAGTCTACCAAAACACTCCTTCCGTAAGTTATTCCATAATTTATATCTTCATAAGACAACTCTTGATTCATATTCTTTGCATAATCCTGTATTTCATTCAGCTTTGTTTCTGACATTTTCTTCAAAAGCAGTTGTTGTAATCTTTCCTCATTTTTCAACTCCTCCTGTTCAATAACGGGAGCTTGAGCTTCTTGTGTTTCTTCTTTTCCTTTCTGAACAGTTTTTGCATCATGTTGAAATGCACTCAATGCTCTTAAAGCTTGTAATTTATTTATATCTGCTGAATTTATACCGTTTACCATCTCTTATCCCCTAAAATATCCCTTATAAAGTTCTTTTCATCTGCTCATACATCTGCTTAGCTATTCCGATAGAACCGGTCGGACTCTTTGCTATATCCTGAGCTATATACTGATTCAACATTGAACGGAATTTTTCTTCTGCCTGTCCTCCTGATATAAAACCCGTTCTTTCAATAGTCTTATCCATTATATTGAGCATCTGTGCAACAAATACAGATTCAAATTCCTGAGATACTCTTTTGAGTTTCTCATCTTCTGTTGCCTTCATACCCTGTATGTTTCTGAAGTCTATTGATGTTATGTCTTCTCTTCTTATTCCGTTGACCATACTTTATTATTCCTAAATAAGTTCTATATCAGCTTGCAGTGAACCTGCTGATTTCAAAGCCTGAAGTATCGAAATCAAATCATACGGCGCTACACCTATGGTGTTCAAAGCCCGAACCAAATCGTTCAAATTGCTGTTAGCAGGCAGTGTAACAAGTTTACCTGGAGTTTTATTAACATTTATCGCACTATTTTGGATTATAGCTGTTTGTCCCTGACCGAAAGCATTTGGCTGTGATGCTTCGTTTACTGTAGTTACAGTAACTGTCAAATTACCGTGAGCGATTGCTGCCGGCAGCAGTTTTACCTCATTGCCGATAACAACTGTTCCCGTTCGTTCGTTGATAACAACTTTTGCAACCCCATCAGTGTTGCTGACGGTAAGATTTTCCAAAATAGATAAGAAAGTTATTTTGTCATCTTTGAATGAATCAGGAATTGTAATTCTCAATGAACTTCCATCAAGAGCTTTCGCCGGTGCGAGGTTTGAATTGATTGTTTGAGTAATTCTTGCAACCATAGTAAAGTCTGATTTATTCAAAACAAGTTTGAGAGAATCATCATCACCTATAGGAGTATTTATATCTCTTTCAACAATTGCTCCGTTAGGAATACGTGCTGATGTTGTGATTGCCGTTCTTACACTGCTTCCGTTTGCAGAAACATTTGTTCCGCTTGTACTGATAGGACCCTGTGCAACGGCTATAACTTCACCGTTTGGAGCAAGCAGCTGGGTTTGAACAAGCACTCCGCCTTCCAAGCTTTTTGCATCAGCAAGAGATGATACAACAACATCAATTTTATCTCCGTTTTTTGCAAAAGGAGGTACTGTAGCAACAACCATAACAGCAGCAGTATTACCTTTTTTGATATCGTTGCTGTTTGTGATTATTGTACCCAAATTTTGCAACATCAACTGGTTTGTAATCTGAGTTGATCTTGAGTTATCACCTGTACCTGATAAGCCGACAACAACACCATAGCCGACGAGCTGGTTGTCACGAACTCCGTCTATATGGGTAATATCTTTTATACGCACGCTTCTTGCCGCATTCGGCACATCCACTACGGCATATGCCGAAGACATATAAGAAAGAAGCATCATTATTGTTAAAAATATTTTCCCCAACTTTATCATTTTTTTATCCACCCCTAAATTAGAATAAGTATTTTGAATATTTGTTTATCAAACCTTCGTTGTTTGATCTTGATATTGTTCCTTTTCCATCAACAGCGAACTGGAGATTTGCTACCTGTGATGATCTGATTGTTCCTGAAGAGTCAATCAACCTCGGATCGATTATCCCGCTCAGAAGGAGGTCTGTTCTTTCTCCTGCGTTCATCAATGTTTTCTTACCCTGTATAACAAGATTGCCGTTAGGAAGAATTTGCACTACCTGAGCAGCCATTGAGTTTTGATAAGAAGTATTTCTTGATGCTTCAGCAGAGTTTGCAACAGAATTTGAACCGCCGTAACCGTCAAATTTATCGTTAAATATTTTCCCCGGAAGCAATGTGTTCAAAAGAGTTGTAAACCCGTCACGAAGTTCCGATGTCTTTGATGTATCTAATTGTACGTTATCCTGAACTCTTGCTGTTTCATCAATTTCTACTGTTACCATATCACCGATGTTTCTTGCTTTAACACTGTAATAAAGAGAACGGGGCGTAACATAGTCATTTGCATAAACTCCTCCTTTAAACAGTGACTCTGCGTGTGTCAAAGAGCTCATAGAACCAATCATAATAAACGTTATTAATAATGTTTTTAAATTTATTTTCATTTCCCCACCTATATTTTTACCAATACCATATTTTTGTTAATAACCTCACCCATATAAAATCTTTTGTATTTGGGACTTTTTACTTTTATCATATCTCCTATACATCCGCTTTCAGTTGCCTGTACTTCAAAAGCTATCTGTATGGTGTTCGCCTGCATAATTGCAGAGATTGTAGAATTTTTTGTTATATCAGGTTTTTGTTTTATGTATTTTTTATTGATAATTTCTGATATTCCAAAGTTTTTATTTGCTACATATTCAGTTATGTCATCTTTTGAACGAAGAACGTTTTCGTAGTTATTTGTTATATCTTTTCTTTTGAGTTCAGTATTGCTCAAGTTAAAATTCTTATCCCTCGTAACTATTCCAGTTGTAACCCAAACTTCATCATAAACTTTCAGATTAATGGGCATATTTAATTTTTTCTCTGTCTTTCCGTTTACGATTATATCTACGGTTGCTATTTTTCTAGGAGAAAAAACTCTGTCTTTAAAGTAAGCTTTTATTTTTGTTTCTCCATCCGGTACAACGGTGTCATTCAGATAAAGAGGCATTATTTCCGTTTTCAATTCACCTTTTACGGATGATTTCATCTGCTGATTAAGCTGTGAGGTAACCTGTTTGTTTATAAAATCTTTGCTCAAAACTTTAGCATCGGCACAGGAGGTAAAAATTACCCCTGATAGTATTATTAAAAATATTTTGCTTAAAGTTCTAAACATTATTTTTCTTCCTTATCTTATTTGATTAGCCTGCTGAAGCATTTCACTTGCAGATTGAATCATATTTGAATTTGCCTCAAAAGCTCTTTGAGCTTGAATAAGATTAACCAGTTCCGTTACTATTTGAACGTTTGAGCCTTCAAGTGATGACTGAAGAAGAGTTCCAAAACCTTCCTGTCCCGGGATACCCTGTATTGGTTGACCTGAAGCCGGTGATTCAAGCAAAAGGTTCTTACCCATTGATATAAGCCCTGCAGGGTTTATAAATTTTGCAAGTTCGAGTGTACCTATTTCTGTCTGTGTTGGTTCGTTATTTATTTTGACGGATACTTTCCCGTCAGATGTAATGATAAACTCATTTGCATCCTGAGGGATTGTAATCTGAGGCTGTACAATATATCCATCGGTTGTACACAAAGTACCGTTTCCATCGACTTTGAAACTTCCATCACGTGTATAGGCTATTGTTCCGTCATCAAGCTGGATTCTGAAAAATCCGTCTCCTTCTATTGCAACATCAAAAGAGTTTCCTGTTGAAACAATTGTACCGCTTGTAAAAACTCTCTGTGTTGCAGATGGCTTTACACCAAGACCGACTTCAACGCCTACAGGCTGATTTGTACCCTGAGCAACAAGAGCACCCGGGGCTCTTTCTATCTGGCTCAAAAGACTTTGAAATTCTGTTCTTACCTTTTTGTAGCCGGTTGTTGATACGTTAGCGACGTTGTTCGCTATTACGTCAATATTCAGTTGTTGTGCATCCATTCCTGTTGCGGCTGTCATTAGAGCTCTTAACATTTTATCCTCCCGCTTTATTTAAATTAACTTGATATTGGTCTTCCCGTCTGTGTTACTGCTTGTTCAAGTGTGTCACTTGCTGTTCTGATTGTATTTACCATTGATTCATAACTTCGCATTGCATCAATTGATTTTATCATTGTCTTTACTGCATCTGCATTTGATGATTCGAGTGAACCCTGAACTATCTCACATGTTGTTGCTATTTGAGGGTTGAGGCTTTCGTTTCTCGGTTTAAAATAAACTCCGCCTAAAGATTCCATATCTTCTCTGTTTGCAAAGTCAACAATATTTATGGTATCGAGTGTTTCGAAAGATTCTGCTCCTGGTTCTCCTCTTTTTACGTTTATATTTCCCTGTTTATCAATAATTATGTCTTTTGTTCTTGATTCCTGTAAATCTATAACTACAGGCATATTCTGCTGGTTAAGAAGGTAATTACCTTCCAAATCGGTAACTGTTCCGTTTGTGTGAAAAGTAAAAGCACCGTTTCTTGTGTATTTTTCCTCTCCTTCAGGTGTTCTTACTTTAAAAAATCCGTTACCATTCAAAGCAAGGTCAAAAGTATTTCCTGTTTCTATTATGCTCCCCTGCCTGAAATCTATTACAGAACGTTGGGTGAGAGGGCCAACACTCAAAGAACCTATAGAGTCAGTACCTGTTCCTTCATTTATAAAGTATTCTTTATCGGATTTTATGTTGCTGACAGCTGTTTGTTGTATATCTTTGAATACAAGTTTTACCTGTTTGTAGCCGGTTGTGTTGACGTTAGCCATATTATGAGCAAGAGCGTCATTAAGGTCTACTATGGTATTTATTCCGTTTTTTGTAGAATCTATACTTCTAAGCATCTCTTACTCCTATAAGTAGTTTCTTTCGTAACTCAACACACGTTTGACATAGTTCTGTGTTTCTTGATAAGGAGGTATGCCTCCGTATCTTTTTACGGCATTCGGTCCTGCATTATAAGCAGCCAGCGCAAGGCTTTTATCGCCGTCAAATCTGTCAAGCATTCCTCTCAGATATTTTGCTCCTCCTTCGATATTCTGCTCAACATCAAAAATATCTTCAACCCCCAAACCTCTTGCAGTACCAGGCATCAGTTGCATTAAACCCGATGCACCTGCTTTTGATACAGCATTAGGATTAAATCCTGATTCAGCTTTTATGACAGCTTTTATCAGACTTTCATCAAGATTATATTTATCTGCTTTTTCTTTTATAATATAGTCTATATCTTCTACAAAACTTGTTCTTTCTTCTTCTGATACAGCAGGTGTATTTTGAGTGTTCATAACATTTTGAAGAACACCGTTGAAATTTTTTTGTTCTTCAACAGAAGACACACCTATGTCTCCAAAAGTTTGTTCAATCTGTTGAATACGTCTAAGAGTTAAATCCAGACTTGAAATTTCCATTTTTCCCAACCACCTGTTTACTATCTTTTTTAGTTAAAAGGATAAAAATATAATATCCTAATTAAAAAATACATCATTTTGAGTATATATATCATCCATCCCATGATTGAATTATGCCAAAATGATATAGACCATGTGGTTGAGAGAAAAAAGCTGTTCAAAAACTGTAGAATTTTTGTACAGAAGTTGTAAAAAATAAAAAAAACAGTGTATAAAAATTTTTAAGCTGTACAAAACTTATAGAAAATTAAACAAATTATCAACAGTTTTTATACAGCTTTTTTTGGTGATATAATTGAAACACAATATGATTTCTACAGATTTTTTATTACTATACTACGACTAATTATATATATATATTTATAAATATAATATAATAAATGATAAATAAACATATAAAGGAGAGTTTGGAATATGAAGTTTATTATTCAAAAAGAATCATTCAATAACAGTTTGAGATTGACAGAAAAAATAACGGCACAAAAAACAGTTCAACCTGTTTTGTCAAATGTTCTTATTGAAACAGTAGGTGATAACTCTCTGAAATTTTCTGCAACAGATTTGGATTTGGCTATCGAACTAACTTCTCCTGCTGTTGTAAATGAAAAAGGAAGCATTACTCTTCCTGCAAAAAAATTAAACGAAATTATTTCAAAACTCCCAGACAAACCTGTTTCTTTTGAGCTTAATGAAGATACAAATGTTGTTTCTATTACATGCGGAAATTCAAAATTTGATATAGTAGGTATATCTTCATCCGAGTTTCCAGAGTTAGCACAAAAAGAATTGCTTAAAGATAAAGTATCCGTATCCGTTAAAATAAAACCTTTTTTGAAAGCTGTAAAACAAACTGTTTTTTCTACAGCGTCTTATGATACGAACAATATACTCAGCGGTGTTTTCTGCAAGATTTTCAACGGTGAGCTTGAGATGGCTGCTACTGACGGAAATAGATTATCAAGAGTAATAGAAAAGCTCGATTCTGTTGAAGATAATGATTTTACTGCAGTCATACCTTCAAAAACACTTAATGAATTATTGAGATTTACTGCAGGTTTTGAGAATGAGTCTATGGATATAATAGTCAAAAAGGGGCAAATTCTATTCAAGATGGATGATAGATTTTTGGCTTCAAGATTATTAGAAGGTCAATATCCGAAGTATCAACAGCTTATTCCTGAAAAAGGAGAAAAGACGGCTGTTGTTGACAGAGAAGCTTTGATTGTTGCTCTTGATAGAGTATCAACCATGGTAAATGAAAGAACAAGCATCGTAAAATTTACTTTCAGCGACGATAAACTTCTTCTGAAAGCTGATACATCTGATGCAGGTGCATCTATGGATTTGATTGATATTGATTATAAAGATGACGAGCTGATGATTGCATTCAATTACAGGTATATATTGGATTCATTGAAAATTATGGACAGCGAAAAAGTCAGAATAGATTTGAATACTCCACTTAGTGCAACTGTTTTCAAACCTCAAAGCGATGATAATTATATCTGTTTGGTTATGCCTGTACAGATTAGATAATTATGTTTCTGAATAATTTACAACTGACGAATTTCAGGAACTACAGAGATTGTTCCATAGATTTTGACAGCATTAAAACATTGGTTGTCGGCGAGAATGCTCAGGGTAAGACAAATATTCTTGAGGCTGTTTACTATCTGTCGCACAATGATTCTTACCGTATACAGAAAGATAGTGAGCTTATACTATGGGGTGAATCTTTTTGCAAAATAAAAGGTGATATAACCAAATATGAGATGGATTTATCTCTTGAGGTAATAATAAACCCGCCTTCGAAGAAGATTCTTAAGGTAAATGATATAAAAAAGACAAAGTCTTCTGATTTTTTGGGGAATATTGTCAGCGTAAATTTTTGCGTTGATGATTTGCTGTTGATTAGAGGAGTACCTCAGGATAGAAGAAAATGGATTGACTCAAGTATCAGTTCTATTTATCCTGCATACAAAGACAGGTTAGATAAATATAATAAGATAAGAAATCATAGAAATAATATACTTAAGGATAATAAAGCTAATTCTAATTCGAGTTTGATAAAAACTCTTGATGCTTTTGATGAACAGTTGATTATAACTGGCAGCAATATAATTTATCTAAGGCTGAAATATTTGAAAGAAATTGATTCCATTGCTAAAGAAAAGCATAAAATAATAGCTGAGAGCGAGAATTTATCTATGGTTTATCAATCATCTGTTTTTGAAGATATAGATATATCAGATGATAAAAATTTCAGTATAGAAGAAATATCAAAAAGATTTGAAGAAAAATTATCGGAGAGAAAACAGGAAGAATTAATCAGAGCCCAGACTCTTGTCGGTCCTCACAGAGATGATTTGAAGTTTTTTATAAACGGATTTGATGCTTTGAGCTTTGCTTCTCAAGGACAGCAGAGAACCATAGTATTATCACTCAAATTATCTGAACTTGATATAATAAAAGAGAAAATTGATGAAAAACCTGTTTTGCTGCTTGATGATGTTTTGGCTGAGCTTGATAAAACACGGCAGAATTTTCTACTCAAATCAATAGGTTCTGATATCCAGACAATAATAACATCTGTAGACATTTTGAGTTTTGAAAAAGAATTTTTGAAAGATGTAAAAATATACAAAGTGAAAGATGGTAAGATAGATGGCTGACTTTTTCAAAGATGCAAAACCTGATTCTCTCAAAAATATTATGGGAGGGCTCACGAAAAAAATAGGTCTTGATTTAAAAATGAGAGAGTCTGTTTTTTTTAATTCATGGAGTGAAATAGCCGGATTCAGATTCAAAAATAATACAAGAGCAGTGATGATTAAGTCAAAAAATAATATAAACACTCTTGTTGTTGCCGTAAAATCACCTGTTATATCTCAGGAGTTATTTTTATTCAAGAAAGATTTGTTGAAAAAGATAGAAAATTATTCAAAACCTCTTGTTTTGAGAATTGATGATATTTATTTTGATGCAAAACTGTGGAGAGAATACGAAAAAGAAGAAAAAAAATCATCTGATAATGAAGGTATAATATTTTTAAAAGAACCTTCCGATGTTGATTTGGAATTTATAGACATACCAAAGTCAATATTTGATGATATAGAGAAGTCTTTAGAAAAAGTTCATTTCGGAGATGAAAATCTGAAAAACAGAATGAAAAAACTTATGATAAAAGATGTTAAATCAGAGATATGGAAAAAAGAGAACAACTATCCTTCATGTGAAAAATGCGGAATAACTTTGAACTATATTATTGAAGGAGAACCTGTTCTTTGCCCTAGCTGCAAATACAATGATTAAAAATCATGGTCAACAATAAAATCTTCTTCATGGTAGATACCTCCGCCGCATATAATTTCTATTACTTTCAGAAGAAATTCACGTGGTGCATCTATCGGGTTTATTATGAATTCTTTATTTCCAAGGTGTTTTATTTTTATTATACAGTTTGCTGTTTTATCCGCAGGTATATAAAGAGAAGCTATCTCGTTTTTAAGAGTTGAAGTAAAGTCTTCGTTTGTGATTATAGGGTTTTTAAAATTTCCGTTCAAAGCTATAATCCTTCCTGAAAAAAGAGGAGGATAGTTTTCTCTTGCAAGAGCCTGAGGTCTTGTATTGTTTCTTGTTTTGAAAGTTATTGAATTCCATAAAATATTTATGACTGCTATACAGCTCTCTTTATAAAATTCATAAGATATATTTGATGATGAAATGCTTCTTGCTGAAAAAGATTCTTTGAGATAGTCAATGACAGAATCCATCTCTTTCAAAATGAGATAAAACATCTCTTTTGTATTTTCGCAAGCCATCTGATGATCAAGATATTGTTTGTACATATGGCTTGATATCAGGTTGACTCTTTCTTTAACAACGGAAGCTTTTCTTATATCGCTTTCCATATTGTTAAAGTTACCTGTCATATCACCGTTATGGAAATTATTACTCAACTTTGCAGACTTTTCTTGAACTCATTGTATAATCTAACATATACTATTTTAACTTTTAATAAGCAAAAATAACAGATTTATTAAAGAAAATAATACGTTTTGTTTACAAGAGCCAAATATTATTTTAAGTAAAAATTTAAATATTATTGAAATCTTCGGGGTTTATTTTGTGAACCCATCTTGTGAATTTTTGATGTTCATAGCTGAGAGCAAAATTATAGAGTGATTCTAGAAGTTTCTTTCCTGAGCCTGATTTTGCATGGATAATAAACATTCCTATATTATTTTTTTCTATAACAATTTCTTCATGTATTACTCTTTTGACATTATCATCGGGAGAGGATGAGAGAATTTCTCTCAACCATTGATAGAGTATTGCAAGAGAAGTTTTGTTTGTTTTTTCTTTGTCAAAACTCTGAAGATATGTGGCAAATGCTTTTATAATCATTTTTATATCAATCTTTTATGCTTAAATTTTTTGGCAGCTTTACCGCTGTATTGTCCTACAAATTGACCGTTTCCATACAATTTGTATTTATAGATAACAAGTCCTTCAAGACCAACTGGACCTCTTGCATGTGTTTTATTCGTACTTATGCCGACTTCTGCGCCGAGTCCGTATCTAAAACCGTCTGCAAATCTTGTGGAAGCATTTTTGTAAACACCTGCTGAGTCAACAAGGTTCATGAATAAATCAGAGTTTTTGTCATCTTCGGTTATTATACAATCAGTGTGTCCTGATCCGTATTTATTGATGTGGTTTATAGCTTCTTCGATATTTTGAACTGTTTTGATTGATACTGTTTTTTCTCCGTATTCTGTTGACCAGTCTTCTTCTGTTGCCGGTTCAAGAGAAGGGATTAAGTATCTTATTTTTTCGTCTGCTTTTATTTTGACTTCGTTTTTTTCAAGTTCATCAACAAGAGGTTTCAGTATGTTATCAAAACATTTTTCGTTTATCAAAATGGTTTCTACAGCGTTGCATGCTGAAGGGTATTGGATTTTTGCATCAACACAGATATCAATTGCTTTTTGTTTGTCAGCTGACTCATCTATGTAGATGTGGCATATTCCGTCTGCGTGTCCTAGAACGGGAATTCTTGTGTTTGATTTGATGTATTTAACAAGAGAATTTCCTCCCCTCGGTATTATCAAGTCTATATATTCATCTAGGTCAAGCATTTGTTTGACTTCTTCACGAGTTTTTATCAAATTGATTGAGTTTTTCGGAAATTCTTTCACCTTATCGAGAGCTTCCGATATAACCTTGCAGAAAATTTCGTTTGAGTATTCCGCTTCTTTGCCTCCTTTTAGGATTACTGCGTTTGCTGATTTGATTGCAAGCGAAGCAATTTGAGGGACAACATCTGGACGTGCTTCGAATATTACTCCGATAACTCCTATCGGACAGCTTACTTTATAAAGTTCAAGTCCTTCATCAATTTCCATTGCCCATAGTTTTTTGTTTACGGGGTCTTCAAGTTTTTCTATATCTTTGAAACCTTGAATAATTGTATTTATTTTTTCTTCATCAAGTTTCAGCCTGTTGTAGGCTGCTTTTGTAATTTCTTTTTTTTCGACCATCTGCCGAGCTTTTTCGAGGTCTTTTTTGTTTGCTTCAAGTATCAGTGATTTATTTTTTTCTATATTTTTGCTTACTTCTTGAAGAGCTTTGTTTTTTATTTCTTCTGATAAAGAAGCAAGTTTGTAGGAGGCTTCTTTTGCATTTTTTGCAATAAGTTCAAGATTCATTTTTTTCCCTTCTAAAGTATTGCTATGTTATCCCTTGATATTACTGTATCATAATTTGTTGTTCCGAGTATATGCTCTATTTCTTCAGAATGTTTGCCTATGATTTTTTTACAGTCTTTATCAGAGAAGTTGACTATTCCTCTTGCAAATTCGTTTTCATCTTCGTCTAATATGCTGATAACATCACCTGATTGGAATCGGTTTATGACAGATATTACACCGATAGGAAGAAGGCTTGAAAATTTTTCAACGAGAGCTTTTTTTGCTCCGCTGTTCACTTTTAGTCCTCCTGTAATATTTGTTGCATAAGCTATCCAGCGTTTTCTTCCTGACAGATTTTCAACAGGAAGAAAGAGAGTACCTACAAAATTGCCATGGAATGTTTCTCTTACGATATGATTTTTATCGCCGTTGATAATCATGGCATAATGACCTGAGTGTGTAACTACTTTTGCTGCTTCGAGTTTTGTTTTCATTCCCCCTCTACCGTTTTCTGATGCTTCGAATCCGAGGGATTCAATTTCCGGAGTAATTTCTTCGACAAGAGGTATGAGTTTTGCGTCAGTATTTTTTTTCGGATTTTTGTCGAATAATCCGTCTATATCTGATAGTATAACCATTAAATCAGCATCCAGCTTGCTTGCAACAAGAGCAGATAATTTGTCGTTATCACCAAAGCTTGCAATCATATTCGGGTCAGTGAAGTTTGTTGATACCGTATCATTCTGGTTTATTATAGGTATTACATTGTATTTCAGAAGCTCATTTAGAGTATTTCTCAGACTCAAATATTTTTGTCTTTGAGAAAAATCGTCTTCTGTCAACAAAACCTGTGCTGTAAGAATATCAAATTTTTCAAATCCTTCTTCATATATATACATAAGCTGTCCTTGACCGACAGCAGCGCAGGCTTGTTTAAGAGGAATATTATCAAGAGATGAAATCATCTTGAGTTTTTTCTTTCCTATACCTATAGAGCCTGATGTTACTATGATTATTTCTTTTCCCTGTTCATGAAGCTCCGCTATGTCTTCTATGAAAGCGTATATTGTTGAAAGAGAGAGGTTTCCTCTGTTTGATGTCAGAACGTTTGTTCCTATTTTGAATACAATTCTTTTTGATTTATTGAGTATTTCTTTTATGTCCATAATTTTTAGTACCTATATTATTGAACGGAGTGTCAGAACAAAAAATATTATAACTAAAACAGCGATTAATATTGATATAGTCAGAATAATTTTTATTTTTTTATTTTTTTTCACTTCAAGATAATTAAAAACACTCTCTTTTGTAAAAAAAGAGTTGAGCAATTCTATTTCTGTTTCTACTTCTTCTATGTTCAGCAAATTAAAGAAGAAGAAGCATTGATCCCTGTATTCTATTTCGCCATCCAAATCTTTTGAATTAAAGAAAAGATAAATCAATCCGTTAGTCAAAACAACACAACCTTCTTTTGATTCTTGAAGCAGGTTTGATGCAATGTCAGAAAATTTCTTGCAGCCAAAATAAACATTGTTTTTGAAATCAAATATTGAATCGTCTATTTTGACATATTTTACAAATATTATTGGTTTTGACTCTTTCAATATAATGTAGTCAGCTGAATTTTCGTTTGTTTTTGTATTTATCTTAAAAATATTTTTGTCGGATATTTCATATCCCGTAATTTGCATAAAAGGAAGTATAAGAATTTTTTTGATTTCATCTTCTGAAAATTTAGTATAGTGCATGCTTATCACTTTTGTTTTCAGAAGATTCAGTTTTTGAAACAAAAATTTTTCTTTTTTCTTATTATCAGATTTCATATATAAATATCCCTTATACAGATATAATTATATTCTGCTGAAATTGAGCAAACAACATGGTTTCAGAGTATTTTAAATATTTTAAGAAATATTACAAAAATAAAAGAAAATAAAAACTAAAAAGGCAATAATTTTTGAAAACATGTCTTTATATATATACAAAGTATATAAAACGGTATATAACAAGAAAGGTATAAATAAAATGACAGCAAGTTTCTTATCACAAACAGCAAGACCTGGAACACAACAACCAATCAATACAGCTACAAATATGCAGGATGGTGGAAATGGTCGTTATTTGGGATCAAGAAGAAGAAGAGTAAGAAAATCCGAATCAGAGCTTCCAGATTATTCATACCTTTTGACACAAAAAGATCCGAGAATGCAGTTTGATAAAGACCCTATTTATGCTGCTTTTGATGTAATTGATAATGCTCCTTTCAAAACTATAATCAAAAAATTCTTCAGAGGAGAACTTTAATAGTCAAAAAATTTTTTCAGTTGTTTTTAATCTTTATATAAATACAATTCAGCACTTGAAAAATGCCAAAAATAGGTTATATTATAGAAAGAGCCCTTTAAATAACACAGGAAGGTGTGCTATGGCTGATAAAGAGATTAAAAATATAAAAGAATTTGTTGTTGATAATAATCTGAAAAAATATGAAATAGAATTCCAAAACGGAAAAAAGATTGTTTTGGAAGGTTCCGGTCAGCTTAAGACAGCTGCTAAAGTTTAGTTTTCTTTTTTATCAAGTTTTGTTCCAACATCTTTGATGTTGTCAAATCCTATGTGATATCTTACAAGGGCTATCAATCCGCAGATTACGATGAATGATATCATCAAAAATTGTGTTGTGAGAGCTATGGTTATTGCTATTTCTTTTGATACTCCGTAAGCTCCAAGACCGAGTATAAAAGCATATTGATACGGTCCTGCATGTACTGATACGGATGGGATTAGAGCACTGAATACCCCGAGGCACATGGTAAGAAGTGCGGCTGGAAAACCGATTGATAAGCCTGAAAAACTATGGATTATTATTAATATAAAGAAAGTTTCTATAGTCCATCCGCATGCTGTTGCAAGAAGGGATATTGAAAGATTTTTTGGACTGTTTACAACTTCAAATCCTGTTATAAATGATTTTATGTGTTTGTGTATGTTATCTAAGAAGTTTATAAATTTGTCTTTGAATATTTTTGGATATTTCAGACAGAAATTCTTCAGTTTTTGAGCAAGTACATCGGTATTTGAATACTTGAACAAACAGTATACAAGAATAAAACTACCTCCGAACAGAGCTGCAACACTAAAGGCAAGCTTGTACATCCATGGTTGATGGAAGAAGAAGAGGATAGATAAAAGAAGCATAGATAAAACAACTATACCGTCCAAAATTCTTTCAAGAACTATCGAGCTGAAGACAGTTACTTTGCTTGTTCCGAATTTTTCACCTGCAAGGTAAGCCCTGTAAAAATCACCGATTCTTGCGGGAAGAAAAGAATTCAGAATGTATCCTATAAAAATAATTCCCATAAGTGTAGGTACTTTGTAGTTTTCTTTACCCATCATGAGGTATTTCCATCTGATTGCTCTTGTGATGTAACTCAAAAAATAAACAGGAACAGCTAGGAGAAGCATTTTTGGGTTACATTTTTTGAAGGTGGCTGCCATCTCTGAGAAATCGAGCTGGTGAATAATGAGATAAATAAGCAAAGCACTGAAAAACAGTCCTATATAAAATTTTTTTGATTTAAAATTCATTTTGCTTTCCCCGAGTTTTATTTAGAAGAATAATTCTTATTATTTCATAAATAAATGAATTGATTATTGTTAAATATTGTTAAAAAAAAAGGAAAAAATCTAAAGAATAAATAAAAATTTGCCGACATGGAAGGTAAGTGTACTTAAAAAAGGAAATATTTATGGGTTTTAGAATAGAAGGATTAGGAAGTGACGATTTTTTCAACAATCTTGGACTTGTTGGCACTGAGGTAAAAATAGCCAATCAATATTTGCGCAATAATAATTCTTCTAATAGACAAGAAAATTCTGTAAACAGAGAAGATAAAGTAGGAGTAGAAATCAGAGGGTATAATGATTCTTCTAGAACACAAAAGGGAAAAAATAATAAATCTTCAAAGGCTTCTTCTGACAATCAGGATGTAAAAAACAACACTTCAACTTCTTATTCAAACAAAGTTGATTCTTCAAAAGGCTATACAGAAGTTAATATTATAGGTGGTTATAGTGTAAATGTTCCAAAAGATACATCATGGAAAAATACCCCGCTGAAAGATGAAAATATAGTTTCACGAGAAGAGAATACACACCAAAATGGTACTGAAATAATTACAAAATATGTCGATGGAACTGTTGTAAAAGAATATTATTCAAAAAACGGTGTTCATGTAACACAGGAAACAAGATATTCAGGTGACCCTAACAACCCGCAGGAAGGAGATATAAGAAGTACTACAACTACTTATGAAAGTGAAGAAGGTACTGTTATTGCTCATAATTCTAATATTTGGACTGAAATACCTGGTATATCTCCAGGATGGTATGATAGTCTTGTAAAAAGTTTTTCTGATTATGAAGTGTATGACAAAGACGGAAACAGAGTTCCTTATGAAATGGGTCCAACGAGCGATTATAACAGAATAAAAAATGGAAGCATGATGATTTATCCTCCTTCTGAAGGCTTCTTTGATATTCCTTAATTTATGTAAAAAAGTTTTTTTATAAAAAAGGAGAAAAAATGAATATTAAAACTTTAGGGTTTAGTTTATCTGGTGTAAATTTGGGTAATTTAACCGGCCAAGTTGGATATAACAATATTTTGAAAGATAATTCAAAAAAAGAGAAAGTATCAAAAGAACCGGCAGCAGAAGATAATGTTAGAGTAGAAATTGACGGATATAATTCTAAGACAGAAGCTTCTTCTGATAAAAAGTCTTCAAATAAATTAAAAACAGAAGAACCAAAATCGGAAGACTCAAAAATTGAAGGAATTACTGTTACAACAGATATGCCTGACAGCATTCCGACTCCGCCTAAAAACGGTGTATCAAAAACATCTTTAGATGGTGCGGTTTCTTATACAAAAGTGGTTGTTGATAGTACGGTAGATGATCCTGAAGGACCTACATATCAAGAAATAATAAAATATGATGACGGAACAATTATTGTTAATACATATCAGGGTGACAAATTGTCTATGAGTATAGAAAGAAATTTTGAGGATGAAGAAGGTAATCCTATCGACCCTGATAATCCTGACTATGGAGACAGATCATCACAGAAAATGTTCTTTTATGATGAAGATGGTAATGTGACACATGTTCATAACGACAGATATGAATATACAAGCGAAGGTTGGGGAGATTTTCTGGTTGGAAGTATAGCAGATGACATATTTTATGATGAAGAAGGTAATCCTATATATAAAGGTGATATAGGATGGCAAGAAAGATACAGGGAATATATAAAGTCCGTTAATGAGTTCGGGCTTGCACAAGAAATAAGAAAACAGAGTTTAATAGATTATTAAATATTGTTAAAAAAAACTGAAAAAAACTAAAGAATACATGAATTCTTGCCGACATGATAAAAGTCATAAATTTTGAGGTTAATCTACTATGAATATATACACAGAAGAATATTTCAATGATTTTGCAGTTCTCGGAAAAAGAAGTTTCAGCCTTGGAAAGATATTAGATGCCTCTGTTCCGAAAGAAGAAACAGAGCGTGTTGATGAAGAAAAACAACAAAATACCTAAAAAGGAGAATAAAAATGGGTATTAAATTTACAGGTATAGGTGATGATTTCGGCGGAGAAAAATATTTTAATAATGCTGTTAATAATGCAAGTTTTAATATTATAAAACCGCTCCAGAAAAGTGAACAAAATACCGGGAAACAGAGCGTTTCATCATCAGCAAGCCAGTCAAATGAAGATAGAGTTAAAATAGAAGTTGAGGGATACGATACAAAATCCTCAAAAAACCATGACCCTATAACGGATATGCCCGAAAGTATACCTGTTCCTCCTGAAAACGGTGTGTCCAAAAAATCTCTTGATGGAGCCGAATATTATAAAAAAGAATATATAGAAGGCTCAGAAGAAGTAAAATTTCCTCCCATGATTAACCCTGAAACAGGAGAATATTATAAAACCGACCCGATGTATCGAGAAACAATAGAATATGACGACGGAACGGTTATAACAAATATTTATGAAGGTGATAAACTTGTAAAAAGTATAGAGGATAAATATTCCGGTGATCCATCAAATCCTCAACATGATGATACAAGAGATACTACAACATTCTATTATAATGACGACGGTTCTGTGGAAACAGTGATAGAAAATAAGAATGATCAGAGATATATAGAAGATATAGGCTGGACTGATGGTTTGATACCTGATAACTATACCTTTTATGATGAAGAAGGTAATGCTATACAACGATATGAAAAAGATGAAAAGACAGGCAGGATAACTGAAAATCCTGAATTTAAAGAAAAACTGCGTGATTTTTCTCTTTTATATCCGGGTTACAACACAGAATACCAGAACGAAGAAAGACGGCGTAAGCATTCAAGAGACAGTGAAAGATACTAAATTTATTTAACATAATTTTTGCAAAAAGACCTCCATAATGAGGTCTTTTTGGTGAATAAATTTTTCTCAAAAATTGACTGTCAGAGGATGTTTATACTATGATTTTCTTTGAAAGCTCAGAATTTTGAGGAAGAGAATTATGCCAAGACCAATGACAATCAGTGAAAAAATTTTAGCAGCCCATGCCGGTTTGGAAAGTGTTGAACCGGGTGATTTAATAACCGCTAAAGTTGATATTACACTGGCAAATGATATTACGGGACCTGTTGCGATTAAAGAATTTCGCAAAATAGGTGTAGATAAAGTTTTTGATAAAGAAAGAGTCGTTTTTGTTCCTGATCACTTTGTTCCGAACAAAGATATAAAATCAGCGGAACAGGCAAAACTCATAAGAGACTTTGCCCGTGAACAGGATTTGAAAAACTATTTTGATGTAGGCAGAATGGGTATAGAACACACTCTTCTTCCTGATTTAGGGATAGTCGGTCCCGGGGATTTGGTTATCGGTGCTGATTCGCACACATGTACTTATGGTGCGCTGGGAGCTTTTTCAACAGGTGTAGGCTCAACCGACCTTGCTTGTGCTATGGCATCAGGGGAAACATGGTTCAAAGTTCCATCAACTATCAAAGTTGATTTTGACGGCGAATTGAACAAATGGGTTTCAGGAAAAGATTTGGTGCTGCATCTTATCGGTGATATAGGCGTAGACGGTGCTCTTTATAAATCATTGGAAGTAGGCGGAAGCACAATAAGAAATATGCCTATGGACGGAAGATTTACTTTCTGCAATATGGCTATTGAAGCAGGTGCAAAAAACGGTATAATTATCCCTGATGAAATTACCGAAGAATTTGTCAAAGGCAGAGCTCAAAGACCTTATAAATTCTATACAAGTGATGAGAACGCTGTTTATGAAAGAGTAATAAAATATGATGTAACAAAAATAGAACCGACAGTTGCGTTCCCTCATCTTCCGGAGAATACAAAACCTATTTCACAGGTAGGAAATATCAAGATAGATCAGGCGGTTATCGGAAGCTGTACAAACGGCAGATTATCTGATTTGAAAGTAGCTGCTGAAATTCTCAGAGGGAGAAAAATTCATAAAGATGTAAGATTGATAGTCTTCCCCGGTACACAGGATATTTATCTGAGAGCTATCGAAGCAGGATATGTTCAGGATATAGTAAAAGCAGGCGGTGCTGTTTCTACTCCGACTTGCGGACCTTGTCTCGGAGGACATGCAGGTATTCTTGCTGCAGGTGAAAGAGCTATTTCAACAACAAACAGAAATTTTGTCGGAAGAATGGGACATACAGAGAGTGAGGTTTATCTCTCAAATCCGGCAATTGCGGCAGCAAGTGCAGTGCTTGGAAGAATAGGTTCTCCTGACGAGCTGTAAAATTTTCGCTAAACATAAAATAATAAAAAACGGGATTTTGATTTATCCCGTTTTTTCTTTTTCTCTCTCTGAATATTTTTTCTTATTTATATTTTTTCATGCTCATTTTTTTTTGAGACAGCTGGTTTTGAAGATTGTTTGCAAGGTCAACCCGCCCGCTTTTTTCGTATATTTGTGTCATTGCTTCGAGAAATTTTATGTTATTCATGTTCAACTCAGCTTGCCTTGTGTCGTTTTGATTGAGTTTTGATATTGTTGATGCTTGAGATGAGCGTGTTTTGGTAGCGTTCAATCCTGGAGTCAATGCTGATTTTGTTGATGTAAAACTTGGTTTTACCGGTGTTGCTTTGTTGAATCTTGCATTCGGATTTATTTGGGAATTTTGATATTCTTTCAGTCCGTAGGCTTGATTTCTTCTTGCTTTTGCTCTTTCTTCGATGAGTGAAGATGCTTTTGACAGATTGTTATATAGTTCGAGATCTCTGTCTTTCAAATCCTTATTCATATTTCTGTTAAGAGAAAGAGGGATGTTTATTTCTTCTTCATCTTTGTTGTTTCTTCTCAGTTTTGTATAAACAATAATGATTGCCATAGCGATACATAACAGCCATCCAAAGTTTGATTTACCGAGGGCATTTTTTATGAAAGATGTTATTCCAAGAGATGAAAGACTTTCATAAAAAGATGAATTTTCTTCATCGTCGCTCAAATCAACAACGGGAGTGTAGGTATCAATAGGGTTGTTCAATTCGATTTCGTTCAAGTCGGGAACATTTTGAGCTGCTGAGGAGAATGTTATATTGCTTGATGAAACATCTTTCCCTTCGATAAATATTTTTATGTTGTCATTTTGAGGTTTGACAAGAACCAGATCGATGTTTGCAACATTACCGTAAGTAGTGCTTAAAGAGTCAGATGGTTTGACTCCTTTAAGGTCAATTTCAAGCTTGTTTGACGAGTTTGCTTTTGTTTTTATCGGAACGGTTTTGTCTGTTTTCAGCAAAATATCATAAGACCCTCTGTTATCAGGTTTAATTTCTAATCCTGATAAAACAGCGTTTTCTGCTGCAAAAGCCTGTGTTTGACATATTATGCTTAAGAAGGCTGTCAGCATAAATGCAAATTTAACCATACCTTTTAAATAAGTTTTTCCCATCCTCACTTTATACTCCCCTAAATTGTTCTCTATATCATGTATTTCTAGAATACACGTTTCTGAAAGAGCAATCATCGACCATGAGGTGTACAAAAAAAAGATAGACCATATGGTCTATTTTGCAAGGAAATTTGATATTCTTGTTCTCAAGTTTTTTCCGGCAAGTCCGAACATTTCAGTGTTATTATGAGTGCTGAAGTTTTCTCTTACAACCGGATTGAACAAAATGTTGCTTTGAAGTTCCGTGCTTGGGGCAATTTTTTCTGCGATGAGGTCTATTTCTTCTATTCCTCTGAGTATGTCATCTGATATTCCGCTCAAGTCATTTCTTTTGAGAGCATCAATCAATGCATCCTGGGAAGGCTCCATACCTTCTTTCAGGTAGACAACATATTTGGGTCTCATCCCTGGCAGTCTTGAATATTCCGTTGCAAGTCTTCTTGTTTTGTCTATTATATCTTTTGTTTCATCAAGTGTTCTTCCTGATAAATTCATTTTGATGTTGTCAGCTGTTTTGGGTGTCAAATCAGCCAGGTTATCCATTGTGTCAGTAAAGAAATCTTTGAATTCATCAAATTCTTTAACAATTCTCTGTGATACGGTATTTTTTGCACCGCCGAGAGCATCAGAGATAACTTTAGCTTTTCTTCCTCGTATTGATTTAAACAACACTAAACCGGCAACAGCAAAAACGGCTGTTTTAAGAATACTTCCAAGACCACCCGATTGTTTGGTTGTGCCGTTGGTTCCTCCTATTCCGAAAGCTGCAAGAGGGCTTTGAGAAGATGGTTTATCAGGATTATAATAAGAACTTGCTTCTGGGAATAAATTTAGCCCCTGAGAAGCTATAAGCTGGGTATCCTGATTTTGAGGGTTATTCAGCCCGTATGGGTCATCTTTTATAAAACCGTATCTATCCTGCAGAGGGTTCGTAGATACATTCGGAGGATTGAGAACGCCAACTCCGTTTGTTGATGCTGGAGTTGTCAAATTTTGTGCTCCTGCCGGAGCTGTTGTTGAAGCAGGTGTGGCGGGAGCACCGCCTGTTGTGTCAACCTGTGAATTTTGAGAGTTTTTTATCTCAGAAGGTGTTTGCAATGATGTGTTTATCATATCAGCAGGCATAGGTATTGACGGCATCATAGTCATCTGCTGAGATGTTGATTTGTCTTCTTTCGCCGTTGATGATGACGCTGATGGTGGTGTAACCTGCGTTGTTGCTGTTGAATTTGTCCCGATTGGATTTATACCCTGTACCATTTCTACCTGACTTTACTTTTTTACCTGATATTTTTTTATAAAAAAGAAGTATGCAAAAAATTGCTATTTTTAAAAAAAATATTACTTATTGTTTACAAAAAGTATTTGTCTTTTGTATATGGTTTAGAGTCTTTTGCTCATTCTTACTGATGGAATAGACTGTCCGTTTGGCATAACAAATTCGCTTGATGATATTTCTTTGTATCCGAAGTTTTTGTAGAAATCTACGGCGTTCAAAGAAGAGTCGAGAAATAATTCCAGAATGCCGTTATCAGTTGCACGTGTTTCGAGGAATTCAAGCAGTGTCGCTCCGCAGCCTTGGTTTGTGTAGTCAGGATGAGTGTACAAACCTTTTATTTCAGCTGTTTCAAGATTTAGATATCCGAAGCTCAAGATTTCATCGTCGCTGTCAGCTTCATCATCTCCGCCGTTGTCCTGATTAACGGCAACGAGAATGAGGTTATTTTCATCTTCGAATATTTCTTCGATTATATCTTCAGAGAACATATCAAGCCAGATTTTTATCTGGTCAAAAGAGTAGCTGCTTTCACAGGCGCTTTGTATTGAAAGCTGCGCCAGGTCTGCAACTTGTTGGATATCTGAATATTTTGCTTCTCTTATGTGCATTTTTTTATACCTGTGTTTTGTTTTACTTTTTGGAATTTTCATCAGGGTCAATCAGTGCTTCAATTTCAAAGAAGCTGGCGTCTTTGAACCCAAGAATTTTTGCAAAAAATTTGTGAGGGATGACGTTAATCAGGTCGTTGTACATTCTCACTGTTGAGTTGTATTGTTTTTTTGCTGTTTGAATTTTTTCTTCTATCTGTATCATTGTTCTTTTTAAATTAATAAAAGTTTCATCTGATTTTAGTTTTGGATAGTTTTGTATTATCAATATAAGCACGTTAAGCGAATTTGTCAGAATATTTTCAGCTTCAACTTTTTCTTTCAGGTAATACGCATTTCTGCAATCATTAATCTGATTATTTATTTTTTCAATCAGCTCGTCTTCTGTTTTTATGTAAGATTGAACGGTTGAGAGAAAAAGAGGCAGGAAATTTTGGCGGTACTGAAAGTGGATATCCATTTTGCTGAAATATTCTCTGAGCATATTCCGCTGGCATGACATTTGATTGTATATTATGCAGATTGGGATTATGAGTAAAAGGATAAGGGTTATAAAAATTAGAACAGCCATATTTTTCCCAGTTGATAAATAACTTCTATAGAATTATAGCAAATTATTGTCAAATGCAAAATTTATTTCTGTAAAATTGTATAAGATTTAAGAATTTAAGAAATTGTTTTCTTGTTTTTCGACGAAATATATTCTACAATTGGATAAGAGAATAAAGGGGTGTGGATGATGAAGAGAATAATCAAATTTTTACTTGTAACATTTATCAGTGCTTATACATTAACATGTTTTGCTCAAGAAAACAGCAAACCTGCTTTTACGGCGGATGAAGTTCTAAGAGAGCTTATGATGGGGAATGCCAATTTTGTTCAGGAGCAAAGAAAAGATAAAACTGAAAAAAGTGAAAAAAGAGAATCTTCTCTGGAAAAAGGTTTGCATCCTATAGCTGTTGTTATCTCGTGCAATGATTTGAAGATTGCCCCCGAGTTTATTTTTGATCAGAAACTTGGCGAGCTGTTTGTTATCAGAAATATAGGGAATGTTGTTGATTCAAATGTTCTGACCGGTGTTGAGTATGCTACCGAACATCTGCAGGTTCCTCTGGTTGTTGTTTTGGGGCATACAAATTGTGATTCTATCAAAACAGCGATAACAGAAGACAAAGATCTTGATCATGTTTTGCATCTTTTTGACGAACTTGAGGCAGTTATTGAAGAGTCAAAAGGGCAAGAGGGTGATTTGCTTGAAAATACAATCAAAAATAATGTAATAAATGTTGTTAAAGATTTGAAGAAATCAAAACCTCTTATCAAAAAACAAATTAATAAAGGTGAAATTAAAGTAGTCGGGGCTATATATCATTCAGAAACAGGCGAAGTGGAAATTGTTTCGGAGTAATAAGTGAAGATTGTTAAGAAATATATAGACATGCATGTTCATGTCGGAAGTTGGAGTCCTGAGGGAACTGTTTTTTCAAAAAATTTACTTCTTGATGTGATGAGAAAAAACGGTGTATCACATTTTTGTATATCTACGCTTGATTGCATTGATATGAATCTTCAGACAAAACTTACGCCGAAGACAGAAATTGAAGGAAACAGAGATTTGCTTGAGATGTTTGGCGATATCCCTGAGGCACAATTTGTCTGTGTATGCGAGCCTAATAACGGAAGCGCAAGAAATATAAGAAAATTGTTGGAAGATTTCCCCAAAAAATTCTGCGCTCTAAAGCTGCATCCTCTTTGTCATTGTATTCCAGCTGATTCTGAGTTGTATAATCCTTATATGGAGGTTGCACAGGAGTATAGTCTCCCATGTCTTTTTCATTCAGGTCATATTGATTGCGAGTATTCCAGTCCCAGATTGATTTATGAACTGGCAAAGAGATATAAGGATGTTCCTGTTATACTCGGACACCTGTCTACGGGAGGTCTTAGTTCGAAGAAGGAAACCATAAAGATTATGAGAAGGGCAAAAGAGAGCGGTGAAGCAAATCTTTATGCCGATATCTCATGGTGTGATATGGAGTCTGTTGTGAAGGCTGTTGCAAAAGTCGGGGAAGACAGGATTATGTTTGCTACAGATGCGCCTCTTGGAATTTTCGGGGATGCGCAGCACTATGCACATTTTGCGGATGCTGTTGAGAGGGCAATTCTTGCAAGCTTTGCAGACAGAGCGGAAGAGATTCTTGAGAAAGTTTTTTATTCAAATGCGAAGAATTTGTTCGGGATAGCGGATTAAAATTCCTGGCAATTTTTTGAATTTTTAAATAAATTTCCAAACTAATTCAAATATATGGTTTCTTTTTTTTTAATAATCATTAAAATAAAGAAAAGTGAATGGTGGAGATATTAACATGAGTGAAACACTTAACGCAAATTCATTGATTATGAATGCCATGTATGGGATTAACAGCACATACAACCAGCTTGCTATGCAGAACAACGGAAAAGTTTCGTTTTCTGATTTACAGGATTTTACAAATGTGAATTATTACAATATGCCGTTTTTGAGTTATTTGCAAAATAACTTTAGTTCTCTTGATACCGATCAGGATGGCAGCGTTACGGCAACAGAGATGCAGCAGCTTTTGAACCAATTCCAGACAAACGGTTTGACTTATTCTCAGCTTATGCAGCTCTGTTCTTCTGGCGGAATGATGACAGGTGTTGATACATCAGAGTTATCAGAGGTTCTTGCAAACTTCCAGAAAATAGATAAAAATTCCGACGGCAAAGTCAGCATGGCTGAGATAAACTCTTATAATACAACTGAAGAAATGGAAGAGAAAAAAGAAGAGCTTGTTACAAACCGCAGAACAAAAAATATGTCTATCTTCTACTCTGACAGCATTAGCGCAAGCAGTTCGTCAGATGTTGATGACGATGAAGAAGAATCATAGATTTATCTTTTGATATACAAAGCTTGTTTTAATGTATAATTTTAATAGAGTTATATATATGGACGAGTAAAGAGTTGGCAATTATCTCAAACGATGAAGAAAAAAAACCGTCTCGCAAAAACACCAATGCGGTGTCAAAACAGACAGAATATGACCGCGGATTTGAGAATAATATCAGACCGAAAACGTTTGATGAATATATCGGTCAGACTCATCTGAAAGAAACTCTCAAGATAACTATTCTTGCTGCAAAAAAAAGAGAGCAGCCGCTTGATCACCTGCTTTTTTACGGACCGCCGGGGCTTGGGAAAACTACTCTTGCGAGTGTTATTGCAAATGAGATGAAATCTAATATAAAAATCACGTCTGCACCTGCGCTTGAAAGACCGAGAGATATTATAGGCATACTTATGTCATTGAAAGACGGCGATGTTCTGTTCATTGATGAAATTCATCGTTTGAATAAGATAGCGGAAGAGATTTTATACTCCGCTATGGAAGATTTCTTCATTGATATGACTACAGGTAAAACTCAGACATCAAAGTCTATCAGAATTCCTACGGCAAAATTTACGCTTATAGGTGCTACGACAAAAGCAGGTGCACTGTCAGGTCCTCTTCGTGACCGTTTTGGAATAGTCCACCGTCTTGAATTTTACACAATGGAAGAGCTTGAGGCTGTAATCTCACGTACGGCAGGTATTCTTGATGTCAAAATTACTGAAGACGGGGCGAAAACAATAGCCTTGCGCTCACGTGGCACCCCGAGGATTGCAAACAGACTGGTAAAGAGAGTAAGAGATTATGCCATAGTTAAATCTGACGGTGTTATTGATGAGAAAACGGCAAAGAGTTCACTTGATTTATTAAAAATTGACCCACTTGGACTTGATACAACGGATATTGCGCTTCTGAGATTAATTATAGAAAAATATAACGGAGGACCCGTAGGTATTGAAACTTTATCTGCTGCATTAGGAGAGGATATAAAAACTATTGAAGATGTTTATGAACCTTTTTTGATACAGGCAGGTTTAATTTTGAGGACACCACGGGGACGTAAGGCTTCAGCTGAAGCTTACCGACATCTCAAGTACAAATTACCGTCCCAGCAAGTAGGTCTTTTTGATGAATAGAATTATACTTTTGTTTTTGTTTATTATGCTCGGTGTTATTCCTTGTTTTGCCGGGTCTGATTTGCCTGAGAGAATACACAGCAACTATGAAAACGGTGTTGTTGTGGAAGTTTTATCCGAAAAAAACAATGAAGAACTGTCAAAGTTGTTCAACTTAGATCAAATAGGTCAGATTTTGCGTGTTAAAATTCTTTCAGGTGATTTGAAAAATCAGGAAATTACCGTTGAAAACCAGCTTACGTCAAATCCTGCTTTTGATATTAATGTGAAGAAGGGCGATAGAGTGCTCTTGAGTGTTGAGCGTTTTTTCAAAGAGTACGAAGTCTATGTTGCCGCAAAAGACCGCAGTGCGGTGCTTATGTTTCTTGTTTCTTTATTTTTTCTTCTTTTGCTGGTTATAGGGGGCAGAGCGGGGTTGAAGATAATTTTGTCCGTTTTGTCATCGTTTTTTTTATTAGTAATTTTGTTTTTATTAATTCTCAACGGGTTAAGACCCGTGTTTATTACATTTATTATGCTTATGACGTCGGCTTTTGTGTTGAGGTTTATTTTAAACGGGATAAATGTTCGGACTATATCGTCTGCTTTGTCCACATCAGCGAGTTTATCCGCCGGTTGTTTGCTGTCAATAATATTTATAAATATTTCGGATTTAGATGGGTTCCATTGTGAGGAAGCCGTTATTTTGCATTCACTCAAGCCTTTTCTGGACAACAGAGAGATACTCATGTCTTCTGTCATGATTGCTGTGTTCGGTGTACTTTTACATATTTGTTCGTGCATATCAAACAGGATTTTTGAGTTGAAAAGCAGTGATGTGAAGAATAATTTTGTTTCTTTGTTTAAAGCAGGCATGGCGCAGGGACGGGAAACTATTATGACTGTATCGACATCTTTTCTTTATGCGTATGTCGGATTGATGATTTTTATGTTTTTGATGTTATGTGAAATACCGTTTTTGAAGTTTATTAATTTAAACAGTGTTGTGATTGTTGTAATCACAACCTGCATAGCAAGTATAAACCTTGTTGTAGGCATACCGATTTCAGCGTTGGTCAGCTCGTGGGTTGTCGACAGTTTCAGCAAGAATAAGCTCAAATATCCGAGTTTTCTTAAATAATTTTTGCTCCGTCGAGGTCTACGCCGATGGTTCTTATGTCAGCTTTAACGCTGTATTTTTCCCATGTACTTTTGATTATGCTTTTAATTGTTTCGATGTTGTTGCCTTTTGAGATGACAAGAATGCTCGGACCGGCACCGCTGAGCGCTGTTCCCAAGACTTCGTCAACATTTTTCAGGTTGTCGATTATTTCATCAAGCCCCGGAACAAGTCTGATACGATAGGGTTGGTGGAGTTTATCCTGCATGGCTATTTTCATTAATTCGGAATTTTTTGTTTGGAGTGCTTGTATAAACATAGCGCATCTTCTTGCATTAAATACGGCATCCTGCATTTTTACTTCTTCCGGTAATACTGAGCGGGAGATGTTTGTTGCCAGTTCATAATCAGGAATACACAGAGTTAACTTCCAATCCTGAGGCCAGTCTATTTTTTGATAAATTATGCTTCCGTCGTCTTCAAGAGAAGATAAAACAAATGAGCCAAGGATTGCTGATGTGATATTGTCAGGATGTCCTTCAACTTCTGTAGCAATTGATAAAAGAGCATCCAAATCAGCAGGCGAACCTAGCAGTTTGTTGGCGGCCATCAGGCTTCCGACAATAACAGAAGCACTGCTACCTAACCCTTTTGCGATTGGAATTTCTGTGTCTATTGTAATTTTCATTGCAGAAGGGATTTGCCCGACGTAACCGTAGAGAAGTTCAATTGCCCTGTAAATGACATTTGAATTATCCGTTGGCAGGTGCATTTCATTAATTTCTTTGTCTTCATGCGTAATGATGATAATTTCTATATCTTCTTTAGGCATGATAGTTTCTTCTATTGTTATGGTATTGTAGATTTGGAGAGCCAACCCGAAACAATCAAATCCGGGGCCCAGATTTGCTGTTGTTGCAGGTACTCTTACACTTACTTTCATTATTTCTTCGTCTCTATTTCTGATAGTACATAAGGATGCGAAAAATACTTCCGCGCAACTCTCATTATATCACCTGATGTTACCTTATCAATAGTTTTGGAGTAGTTGTTAATAAAATCGTAGTCATTGCGCAAAAGTTCGAATCTGGCACGAATTTCTGAACGTTGTGCATTAGTTTCCTGCATTAAAGCAAGCAGACCTTTCATATTACTTTTGATGTTTGATAACTCCTGCTCGCTGAGAGGTTCATTTTTGAGCCGTTCAATCTGTTTGAAGAATTCTTTTTTTGCTTCTTCGCTGTTTTTGGGGTTTGTACCTATATACATAACAAAATAGGAGTTATTCAAAAGAGTCGGATAGTAGCTGCTGACTTCGTAAGCAAGCCCTTTCTTTTCTCTGAGATCCACAAACAATCTTGAAGACATTCCGCTGCCGAGGATGGAGCTTATGACTTTGAGAGTTGTATATTCGTTGAAGTCTGATATCCCCCCTGTTTTGTACCCGAGCGCAATCCAGTTTGCCTGATTATTTTCCATTGCATATTTTACAATTTTATTTTGCTGCAGAGGTTTATACGGGGTTATAAATTTTTTGTTATCGACAATTTTTCCTGATTTTCTTGAGATAATATTTTCAAGTTTTGAACATATATCAGTATTTTTCAGATTTCCTGTGACAGATATAACCATGTTTTGCGGGATAAAAATTGTTTGATAATAATTTTCTATATCTGCTTTTGTTACAGTCGGTATACTTTTTTTTAGGATATCTCCTGTCTGGCTGTATGGTCCTTGCGGGAAGATGTTTGATATAAGATTATCGAACAGTTTTGTCTTCGGAAAATCTTCAGCTTTTTTGATTTGTTCGAGCATATCTTTTTTTGTTTTTTCTATTTCAGTTATATCAAAAGAGGCGTTGTTCAAAACGTCTTCGAGGATTGACATTGCTCTGTCAAAGTCTTTTGTTGTTGATTTTACGCTTATTTCAAGATAGTCGTTGTTTACTGAGGGGGCGATGATTATGCCGTAGTTTTCCATCTCTTGGGCAAGTTCTAGAGAGGAGCGGTTTTTTGTTCCTTTCATCATCGTGCTTACGAGAAGCGGAGTTAACCCCGGTTTTGCTTCTACCCATTTGCCGCCTTTGATGAGTATGCTCATTGATATAACTTCATTTGCATCAGAGTTTTCGCTTATAAAAACAGCTCCGTTTGAGAGAATTTGTTTGCAAACTTTTTGATTGCATGGAGTGATATTTGCCGCCGGCTTTTCGTTTTTATCAGGCATTAAGGCTGATATAACGACTTTATTCGGATCTAAATATTTGCAGGCCGCTTTTCTTACGTCATCAGGAGTAATTTTTTTGAGTTCGTTGACATAGTTTGTATAATACTCAAGTTTGTTTCCTATAGTCATTATATAGCCGATAGAAGAGGCAATATCATCAGTTGACTCATTTGAATAAATAAAATCACGTTCAACCATATTGATTGCTTTTTGGAATTCTTCATCTGTTATATTTGTTGTTCTGAGTTTTTCTATTTCGCACAAGACAGCTTTTTTTAGCTTTTCGTAGTCTTGAGGTTTGAAGTTTGCGCTTACATAGAATATGCTGTCATCTTTGCTTGATGAATGGGAGCTTGAGATAGAGTTTGCAAGGTGTTGTTTTTCTTTTATGTTTTGATACAGTCTTGAACTTCTTCCGTCACCGAGGACTATGCTTGCGATATCGAGGGCAAGATTTTCTTTTTGGTTTTGAAAATCAACTCCATGATAGCCTAACATCATATATCCCGTGTTGTAGTTTCCATAGGTTATTTTTTCCTGGGGTTTGTTTTGAGGGATTTCTTTTTTGTGTTGAATTGGTTTTGTTGATTGGAACTGTTTGTTTTTAAATTCCTCATTTATAATATCAAGGACGTTTTTAGAGTTAACGTTTCCTGCTATAACCGTGGTGAAGTTGTCAGGGGTGTAGAATTTGTTGTAATATCCGACAATTTCATTTCTCGGAATTGTAGAGATAATTTCTTTTGTGCCGATTGTTTCGTAGCGATAAGGGTGTTGTTTGTACATCATGGAGGTAAAATTTTTGTAGAGGGCACGTGTTGGATTATCATTTGAGCGTGAGATTTCTTCAATTACGACTTTGCGTTCTTTGTCTATTTCGTCCTGAGGAAATACCGGGTTAAGCAGCATATCAAAGTGTAAATTTATTGTTTCTTTTAGATTATCTTTTGAGGATGTGATGTAGTAGTGGGTGAAATCTTTGCTTGTTGCGGCGTTGTAGATTGCTCCTTTGTTGTCTAGGATTTTTTCAAATTCGCCTGCTTTATGGTTTTTTGTTCCTTTGAACATAAGGTGTTCAAGGAAGTGAGAAACACCGTTGTTTTTGTCATTTTCGTTAAGCGAGCCTGTTTTTACCCAAGTATCAACAGTAACTATTTCGCTTTGCGGGATTTCTTTTATAATAACAGTGTGTCCGTTATTTAATTTAAACAGTTGAGGTTGTGCTGCGAGAGAGTTCAGACAAAGTAAAAACCATGAGGCAGCAATTATCAAAAATCTTTTCAACATTAATCTCCTTTATATGCCAAATCGCTCGTAAATTTTGTTTATGTTTCTCAAGTAATATTGTAGATTGAAACACTCATCAATTTCCAGTTCGGATAAGTACTTTCTTATTTCATTATCATTAAGCAGATTAGATTTGAAGTCGCCACCGGGCTTATTCCATGCAGCAAGGGCATTACGTTGTGTCATTGTATAAGCCTGCTCACGTGTTAGCCCTTTTTCTGTCAGTTTTAACAATATTCTTTGCGAAAAGATTACACCGCCGTATAGAGAGGTGTTTTTCAGCATATTATCTTTGTGTACAACAAGATTCTCAACGGTGTTTTTGAATCTGTTCAGCATATAATCTGCGAGGATTGTTGAATCAGGGAATATGACTCTTTCTACCGAGCTGTGGCTGATGTCTCTTTCATGCCAGAGAACTATGTTATCAAGAGCGGCAATTGAGTTTGATTTTAGAAGGCGTGCAAGACCCGTAAGGTTTTCTGAGCTTATGGGGTTTTTCTTGTGAGGCATGGCAGATGAGCCTTTTTGTCCTTTTGAGAAGCCTTCTTCTACTTCCAACACTTCAGTTTTCTGGAGATGTCTTATTTCTGTTACGCATTGTTCAATTGAAGTTCCGATTAATGCAAGCGACTGCATATAGTAGGCATGGTGATCTCTTGATATTACCTGTGTAGATATTTTTGCCGGTTTTAGATTAAGTTCTTTACAAACAATTTGTTCAATTTCCGTTGGTATATTGCTGTATGTTCCGACAGGGCCGCTGATTTGACCTGTTCTGATATCTTCTCTTGCTGTTTTAAAGCGTTCGAGGGCTCGTTCAAACAAATCAATCCAGTAGCACAGTTTGACACCGAATGTCATAGGTTCTGCATGGATGCCATGGGAGCGACCTATGCAGATGGTATTTTTATGTTCTTTTGCTTTATTTTTCAGAGTAAATATTACTTCGTTCAGGTCAGCTTCGATTATGTCGCTTGCTTTTTGGATTTGGATTGCCATAGCGGTATCGATGATGTCAGAGCTTGTTACTCCCATGTGCATGTATTTTGATGCGGGTCCTATATTTTCGTTCACGCAGGTGAGGAATGCTATGACGTCATGTTTTACTTCGGCTTCTATTTCATCAATTCTTTCTACAGAGAAGGCGGCTTTTTGTTGAATTTCTTTGAGCGCTTCATCAGGTATTTTTCCGATTTGGTTGTAGGCTTTGCAGATTGCAAGTTCGACGTCCAGATAGGTTTGATATTTCGAGTTTAGCTCCCATATATCGCTCATGGGTTTGCGTGAATATCTCGGTATCATTTTATTTTCCTTTGTTTTTCAGTTCTTCAATCAGGTTAAGCCCGTTGAATATAGCTTTGACGTTTGCTTTTGCCGTGCTCTGGTCAATTCCTCTGCATATAATATTTTCACCGTTTGGAGCCATAAGATGGATTACTGTCATAGCATCAGCGCTTACGCCTTTTATTTGTTCATCGATAGCTTTTTGTTCATAGTGCAGAAGTTTTTGTTCAAATCCTGCTTTTTTGAGGGCGCTCAAGCAAGCTTCAAGAGGACCGTCAGCGGCTACTTCGATGTTGTATTCTTTTGAATGATAACTAAATTTGAGCCTGTATCTTGAGTCTCTGACTTTTACAAATTCGATTAGGTTGAAGGCTCCTTTGACTTTGAATATTTCTTTGAAGTAGATGTCTATGATATTTCTTGTCGGCAGCTCTCCTACCTGTTCTGCTATTTCTTTGATTTTGGGCGTAATCCTGATAGCTTCCTGCATAGATATAGGATATCCTGCTTTTGAGATTATTTCGTAGACGGCTGTTTTTCCTGACTGGCTTGTGAAAGCTAGTTTTTCATCGTCGTCACGTCCGATAAGAGATGGTTGTATCGGGCGGTATGCACCTTTTTTCATTCCTTTTGTTTTTGCAGCGCCGTCCTGATGTATCCCGCTTCTGTGAGCGAGTGCGTCAGGACCTATCAGCGGTGCTTGAATGGGAATAGGTATATGGGACATTTCAGAAACAATCATTGCTGTTTCATAGATTTTGTGGAGGTTCAAGGGAACATTTACCCCGTTGTTGTACAGTGCAACTGCTGCTTCGTAGAGATTTGTGTTGCCTGCTCTTTCTCCCAGTCCGTTGAGGCTGCATTCAAGCTGTCTTGCCCCTGCGAAATAACTTTCAACTGTTGTTGCCGTTGCCATGCCAAGGTCGTCATGGCAGTGTACGGCGATTGTAACATGTTTTGGAAGGGCTTCATAGACCTGACGAACGAGAGATGTGAACTCAAAGGGTCTTGTTCTTTCGACGGTATTCGGAAGATTGATTGTTGTTGCGCCTGCTTCTACTATTTCTTGCAGAGTGTCTATAACGAAACCTATATTATCTTTGCAGTCGCCAAAGTGTTCGACTGAGAACTGAACGTCGCCTTTGTCATTCATCAGCGATTTTGCATGTTTTACTGCGTCGATGGCCATTTTCCTGAGATCTTGAGGATCTTTTTGGAGGACATATTTCATGTGAAAGTCGCTAAGAGCGAGGAATGTATGAATACGCGGTTTTGCTGCTGTTTTGATGGCTTCTGCCGCTTTGTCTATATCTTTTTGAACTGTTCTTGCCAGTCCTGCTGCTACAACGTTTTCAGGAGTAATTGATGCTAAATACTGGCATGCTTCAAAGTCCATCTCGCTTGAGCCCGGGAATCCTATTTCAATTGCCTGCACGCCAAGTTTTAGGAGGTATTTGAATATTACGGCTTTCTCTTGAGTATTCCAGGGTTTTGTAAGCGCCTGATTTCCGTCTCTCAAGGTTATGTCATAAAAAAACGGTTGTTTTTCATTTTCCATAATAAATTACCTCAGAACTGTATCCTGAGGTAATTTTATCATAAAAAAGCATGTAATTTTGTTTATTAATTCTTTTTAATCCAATGAGGCAGATATATGGTTTGTCCGTTTTTCTGATAAGAAGTTTTTGATATAAATTCAGTTTCTGTTTCAGGATTGTAGCCTTTTGGAAAGATAGTTTCATCGTTGTAGAGGGTTTCTCTGAGGCGTGCTTTTCTGAGTTCTTCGGCAGGCACTTCAGAGAGGTCTGCTCCGCTTAAGTCTGCTTGATGCAGCATTACATAAGCCATTTTAGTTTTATTCCCCCATTTTGTATTTGAGAGATTTGCCGCACTGAAGTCAATGAAGCTGACATCCGCATTAATTGTTTGTCCTGACAAATCTTTGTCGTTGTACGATTTTGGTCTTTCAACAAAACCAAACCATTTCAATTCTGTCGGACGTTTGCCCGGAATTTCAAGTTCAGGGAATTTGTTCTCTTTTTTACCAAAGTTTATTTTATCAAAAGAGATTGCATTTTGAGGATTTGTATTATGTTGGTGAATTTGTACTACTTTGTTATATTTAGGTTTTACGTTTGTTGTATTATAAGCATTTATAATATTAATCATACCTACACGCATAAAAAATCTTCACCTTTCTCTTCTTTGTGGTTTTCTTTATTTTAAAATGGTGAAGATTTTTTTTTGATAAGTTTTAAGTGTATTTTTTACAAAAATTAATCGTTGAGATAGTCTTTCATGTGCTGAACTTCTTGTTTTGTGCGGAGTTTTTTGAGCGCTCCATCTTCAATTTGTCTTATTCTCTCTTTTGAAAATCCGAGTTTTTTTCCGAGTTCTTCGAGAGTTTTTTGTTTTGTTCCATAGATACCGAAGCGTTCTATGATGATGTTTTTTTCTCTGTCTGTGAGGTTGTTCAGCAAATCTTCCATGTTTCTGAGAAGCATAATATCTGATGTTGTTTGATAGGGATTTTTATGTGATGAATCAGGGACATAATCTTCGAGACAAAGATCTTCGCCGATGGGTGTATCGAGGCTCATAGGTTCTTTATCCATAGCCTTTCTGATATTCATGACTTTTGTTTTTGATATTTTCATGGCTTTTGCTAGTTCTTCATCAGTTGGTTCTCTTCCTAGTTCGAGAGAGAGGTTTGTGATAGTTTTTTTCATAATTCTTATTTTATCAACCATATGCACCGGAATTCTGATAATTTTTGATGAATTTGCGATGGCTCTGATTATGGTTTGTCTAATCCACCAGGTGGCATAAGTACTGAATTTAAATCCTTTTCTGTAGTCAAATCTTTCTGCTGCTTTGATCAGACCGAAGCTTCCTTCCTGTACCAAATCGAGAAACAGAACACCTTGTCCTATATATTTTTTTGCGATACTTACAACAAGCCTCAGATTGCTTTTAATGAGTTTATTTCTTGCTATTTGGGCTTCTTTTTTTGATCCTTCACGGATTATTTTTCCGAGAGCAAGTTCTTCTTGAGGTTTGAGGAGTTTTGTTTTGCCTATATCTTTAAGATAAATTTGGAGGATATCTTCAGAGATATTGTGTGTTCCAAAACGGCTGAGGTAGGAAAATTGTTCATGTTCAGTTTCTTCCTGAGGGTTTTGTGTGTAGATGTTTTCGGAGTTCAGTTTATTGAAAAAGTCTTTTTCGTTGTAATCCTCAGGTTGGTTTATAAATTTTGCATTTATAGTCATATTTTGTATTACCCCTAAGTCTTATTAATTTTATTTTTATTACCCTTAGATAATTAGACGATATGCTGAATTTTTTGTTTCGTTATATTTCTTAATTTATTAGCAATTTATTTGAGGAAGAGTTTTTTATTAACATATAGGGTATGCAAAGAAAAGGTAAGTGGAGAATTTATGGTTAGAAATATTGTAGAAGAATGTGTCAGTATATTTATGTTGTTTATGTATAATAGAAAGTTTGCTTATCAACCTGTAAGAGTTTTTGTGTATAAGAAATAATTTGTGTAAATAAAAATAACAAATTATCAATTTTTCGGAATTTGTATAAAAATATTGTTTTAATATATTTATCAAATTGTATTTTTACGGTGATTAAGAAGAGGACATAAAAATGGGCGCTTGTAGTACCAAAACAAGACTTTTGGAGTTTATACACAATGCAGCTGTTGAGAGCACGAAGACTCCTCCGCTTGTTGTTACAAAAAGTGTTGTTGAAATGCTTGAAGGATACAAGAATATTGATAAAGAGTTGTATCTTTGTTCTATTTTGAAAGAAATTTAAAATTTTATTATATGATTGGTGTATGAGTTATTATGTTTATATTCATATACCTTTTTGTTTAAGTAAGTGCAGCTACTGTTCTTTTGTATCGTTTGCCGGAATGGGAGATTGTGGGCGTAAGTATTTTGATGTTTTATATACAGAAATAGAAACTTTTTTTAAAAATAATCCTCATCAAAAGCTGAAAACACTCTATATAGGAGGAGGCACTCCGTCTGTGCTTCCTGTGGAGTATTACAAAAACTGTCTTGAACTTTTTGAGTTTGAGGATGAATATGAGTTTACATTTGAGATTAATCCGAAGACTGTTGATGATGTTTATTTAAAAAGTTTAAAAGAGTTGAGGGTTAATCGTCTCAGCATAGGAATACAGAGTTTTGATGATAATTTGCTGAAGATTATAAACAGACAACATTCGTCTGCTGATGCAATTTCTTGTTTTGAGTCCGCAAGAAGATGCGGTTTTGAGAATATAAGTATTGATTTGATATATGGTTTGCCAGCACAGACGATTGAAATTCTGAATAAGTCTTTGGAAGCAGCTATATTATTGAACCCTGAGCACATTTCCATTTACGGGTTGAAGATAGAAGAGGGGTGCGAATTTTTCAAAAAGCGGCCAAAAGATTTGCCTTCTGATGATGAGTGCGCTGATATGTATCTTGAGATAGTTGATAAGCTTGGGCAGAATGGTTTTGAACAGTATGAAATAAGCAATTTTGCAAAGCCTCAAAAATTTTCCAGACACAATATGAATTATTGGAAAAACCGGGAATATATCGGATTTGGGCTCGCTTCTCACGGGTATTTTCTACAGAACAGATATTCCCATGAAGTTTCGCTTGATAATTATATCAAAAATCCTTTTCCGGTAAACAAAAAATTTGTAGATTTTAAAGAACGTCAGGAGGATGAAGTTATTTTAAATTTGAGAACAAAGGACGGTGTAGATTTGGATAATTTCAAAGAACAGTATCAGGTTGATTTTTTGAAAGAATATAAGTCTGTTCTCGACAAATACGCAGAGTTCTTTAAAATTTCCTCAAACAAAGTAAGCCTTACTGCAGAAGGTTTTCTTGTGAGTAATTTTATATTATCCGAATTTTTGGGAAATTAATCTGAAAGAATAAAGAGGTTGATGAGGTCAGCAAGCTGTCTTGATTGTTTTTTGCAGACCTGAATTTGTTCTTCCATCATTTTGATGTTGGTTCTGTATTCTTCTATGTTGTTCATATATTCACGGACTGTAAAACCGAGATTTTCCTGTATTTGCTGCGCTTCCGTGAGGACTGTTTTGATTGGTATGCCCATAGCTTCGATAGTTTGTCTTATTATCAGTGCGCCGGTTTGTTTTGTAACATTCGGCGGAAGTTGTGAAACGAGTTTCAGAAGCATTTTTACATTTTTTGGAAGCTCATCTTCTTTCAATCCGTTTTCAAAAACTTTTGCAGATGATTGTTTTGCTGAGATATCTGATGGAAGGTTGTTTATTTTTTCTGATACGGAGCTGAGTAAATTTTCTTCTTCATCAAAGCTTTCATCGAGTGAAATATTATTTATTTCGCTGCTGAAATTCAACGGTGAATAAGCCAAAGATGCATCATTGTTTGCATTCTCATTTAAAATAGGATTTCCGTTTTGTTTTTGCAGAGCATCTACTATTTTTTTCCCTACCCCTTCAGGAAGCTTATATTTTTTTGTTTCCACTCTTTTCTCCTTCGTCATCAAAAGATTTAATTAAATTATATTCAAAAATACTGAAAATTTCAAAAAGTTTGTTTTTGCTTAATATTTGGACAACTAAAGTTCCATTCTCACATCAGCAGAGAGCTTATGAGCGTATAGCCCTTCTGCTTCTGCCATTTTTGAAGCAACGGGGCATAAGATTTCTTTTGCTGCCTTTTGAGATACTTTTTGATAAGTTTGAATTTTGATAAAATCAAACACGCTCAAACCTCCTGTATATTTTGATATGCTGTTTGTCGGGAGGACATGATTTGTCCCGCTGCAGTAATCCCCGAGTACTTCGGCAGAATAATTGCCGATGAACAGCGAGCCGTAATTTTTCAAATGAGGAAGGATTAAGTCTTCTTGATTTATGCAAACTTCTAAGTGTTCCGGCGCTTTTTTGTTTGCAATATCAATTGACTGTTCTATATTATCAACAACTATAATAAAAGATTTTTCAATTGATTGAGATGCAATATTTGCTGTTTTTAATGTTTGCAAAAATTCTTTTACCTGTTTGTCAACTTCTTGCGCTAATTTTTCCGAGTCTGTAATCAGGAATGCTCTGGCATCAGGGTCATGCTCTGCCTGAGCAAGCAAATCAGCTGCAATAAATTTGATATTTGCACTTTCATCAGCTATAATCATTACTTCGCTCGGACCTGCAAGAAAATCGATGTCGCATACGCCGTAGACAGCTTTTTTAGCGGCTGTTACATATTTATTCCCGGGACCTGTGATTTTGCTTACCTGAGGGATTGTTTCAGTTCCATAGGCCATAGCAGCAATGGCCTGAACTCCCCCTACTCTGAAAATTCTGTCTGCACCTGCCATTTTTGCTGCAGTTATTGTTGCAGGTTTTATTTTTGGTGAGCAGACAATAATTTCTTTTACTCCTGCTGTTTTTGCAGGTACGCATGACATAATAGCCGATGAAGGAAGAGGGTAGTTGCCACCGGGGACATAAGCTCCAGTTCGTTCAATAGGAAATATGGTATGTCCGAGAGTTATTCCGTTTTGTTCAGTTTGGAGGTTTTTAATGGCTCCTAATTGAACTTTGGCAAATGAATGTACATTTTCTATTGATTGTTCAATAGCTTCTACAATTTCTTTTGAAGTCGAGGCTATGGCATTTTTGATTTCTTTTTCCGTAAGTTCAAATTGTTCGAGGTCGCCGTCGCCAAATTTTTTTGCATATTCTCTGACAGCTTCGTCGCCTCTCAGCTTTACGTCGTTTATAATTTCATTCACCGATGAAATACTCTCAAAGTCTATGCTTTCATAAAATTTATCAGGTATGTTTTTATAGTTAATTATCTGCATTGGCTTACTTTCTTCTTGATGCAAGATTACTCAATACGTCTTCTACGCTTATATTATTTTTTACCATGAAAGTCAACACGAAATAAGCGAGATCTGCAGCTTCCCATTCAAGTCCGTCGCCTTCTTCAAAGTTTACTACTTCGAATGCTTCTTCCATAATTTTTCTTTTCAGATAAAAGTCATTTTTGAACAATTTTGTTGTGAAAGATTTTTCGGGTAAATCTCTTTTTCTCTGCTCAAGTACTTCTACCAAGTCATGTATGTCAAAGTCTTTATCTTCGAAACATGAGTATCTGCCGAGGTGGCAGGCAACGCCTTTTTGGTTAACTTTGTAGAGCAGAGTATCTCTGTCGCAGTCGTAGCGGGCGCTTACAAGCTCTTGAGTGTTCCCAGACGTAAGACCTTTTGTCCACAGTTCGTTTCTTGAACGTGAAAAATAAGTTGCAAGCCCGTCTTTAAGAGTTTTCATTACAGCGTCTTTGTTTGAATATGCAAGCATTAAAACTTGTTTTGATTTTGCATCCTGAACAATTGTCGGAATCAGGTTGTTTTGTTTTTCAAAGTCAAGCATAGCGCAAAAAGCGTCTTCCAGTTTGACAGCGTTTGTATAAATGCACATACCGAGCTGCGAGCTTATATTATTTTTTTCAAGTTCTTTTATTTCGTCGATTGATGATATTCCTCCGGCTGCTACGAGTTCTTTTTTTGTGAGTTTTCTGATTTTTTTGATTGCTTCGAGGTCAGTGCCCCCCATCATTCCTTCTTTTTCGACTATTGTATACAAATAGCCATGGCAGAGGTCGTCGAATCTTTTTACATAATCTTCCGGTGTTATTCCTGTATCTTTTGTCCAGCCTTCTGTGACAACTTTTCCTTTATTTGAGTCAATTGCCACCAAGATTTTATCTTTCGGAAGCTGGGAGAGTAACTCTTCTGATGCTGCTGTTCCGATTATAATTTTTTTGGCGCCGTTAGCGATAATTCTTTTTGCTTTTTCAACATCTCTAATCCCGCCTCCTACACGGCATGGGGCAATACGGCATATTTTCTTGATGAGTTCTTCGTTATCCCCTTTGCCCATAGCGGCGTCAAGGTCAATTACGGCGAGTTCTCCAAAGCGTGAGAAATATTTTGCAAGTTCGAATATATCTTCTCTTTCGAGAACTTTTTCTTTGCCCTGTTTGAGCTGGACGGCTTTACCGTCCATTATATCAATACTTGGAATAATCATGGTTTGCCTCTTTTTGTTATCTTTCAGCTGAGTTAATTATACTTAAGCCATGGTAGAAATACAATTTTATTCCCTTAAAATGTAAAATGAATGAAAAAAGAAAACCCCCTGCCGAAACAGGAGGTATTGATGTTTTCCCTTGAGCTAAAACTATACTAATGTTAATGCTATTGTCGGTGTCTGGTTTGCTTGCTGCAACAATGTAGCAGATGATTGTTGAAGAACCTGTTGTTTTGTTAACTCTGTAGATTCTTTTGCAATATCCGTATCTCTGATGATTGAGTAAGAAGATTGCAGGTTTTCTTTTCTTATGTCTATTCTGTCCATTGTTGAATTCAGACGGTTCATAGAAGCACCGATTACACCTCTTCTGTCGGTAACTCCGGTGATAGCGGCATCAATTGCGTCAATCATAGCTCTTGAATCATCTACTGTTGTTACGTTTTGTCCGTCAAGACCTAATGATGCGCAGTCTGCTTTACCGAAAGCGTCAGATATATCAATTGTGTTTTCGTCAATGTCGCTTCCTGCACCGATTTGAAGAGTACATTTTCCTGTGCCTGAAAGAGAACCATCGAGAAGCTTCAATTCAGAGAATGAAGAACTTGTTGCTATTCTGTCAATTTCTTGAAGACGGAGTTGAACTTCCTGGTCTATTGATTCTCTTTCTGATGTAGCGTATACACCGTTTGCTGATTGAACTGCGAGGTCTTTAATTCTTTGCAGGTTTTCTGCGATAATACTCAAGTCACCGTCTGCAATCTGTAACATGTTCAGACCTGTTTGAGCGTTGTTTTTGGTAACATCAGCAGAACTAACCTGGCTCATAATTTTTTCTGACAAAGACAAACCTGCAGCGTCATCGCCGGCGTCGTTAATTCTCATACCTGTTGATAATCTTTGCATTGATTTTGCGAGTGATGAAGTGGCACTTTCCAAGTTTCTTTGTACCATCAATGAAGTTGTGTTTGTGTTTACAGTAATGCTCATGGGAAATCTCCTTTACTTCCTTGTAAAAATTACTACTAACCTACTTGTGTAAGCTCATTTTTAATTGAGATGGAAGTATTCATATTAAATTTAGGAGTAAAAATGATTTTACTCATGTTGAAAAACTTTGTATCTCAAGGGATTTAGGGAATTTTTTTGCTTACATTACTAATTTACCATTTTGAAATCAAAAGAAAATTCAACCCCGGTTTGCATTTTGTCGAACTAAAGTTGTAATTTTTTTGTTTGGGCAATTTTTTTGAAGAGTTTGTTTTTATATATATAGTATATATAATACATTGAAATATCCGTGAAAAAGGTTAAAATATAGATATGGAAAAGGACGATAAAAAACTTGTACTGATTGAAAACAAAAAAGAGCAGAAGACACAAAAAAGTTTTTCAGCTTCTACTCCTGTTGTTATGAAAAAGGTGCTGAAGCTGATGCATGTTGACTTGATTAACGGAAAAGCGGAGTATAAGTCTTTTTCTGATTTCAAACCTGATGATTTGAGATAAAAGTTTTAAATATTGTTTTTTTCAGCTATTATTGAACAATGCTGAAAAATCTTGTCAAAAATTTATCATCGATTGTTCCATTATCGCAGGCTGTTTTGGAAGCAGAGCTTTTGGTGGAGTTTATCAGCGGATATAAGAAAAAGGATTTTATACTGCATCCTGATTTGACATTGAACAAAGAACAGCAGGATAAATTGGATAGTTTGTTGGAAAAGCGTTTGGACGAAAGGCTTCCTGTTCAGTATATTATCGGAGAGGCGTGTTTTATGGGGGAGATGTTTGATGTTAACCCTCATGTTCTCATTCCACGTCCTGAAACAGAGCTGCTTGTTGAAGAAGTTATTAAATCGGCAAAGAATATGTCTTCTCCAAAAATTCTTGATATTGGTACAGGTTCTGGAGCTATTGCGATTATGTTGAAGAAGTTGACTGATTGCAGTGTTGTTGGCTCTGATATTTCTCTGCCTGCTCTTGAGACAGCAAAAGCGAATGCGAAAAAACTCGGAGCAGATGTTGAATTTGTTTGTTCCAATTTGTTTGAGGAGATATCCGGAAAGTTTGATATTATTGTTTCAAACCCGCCTTATATACCTCAGAGAGAAAAAGAAAATCTTTCTGCCGAGGTGTTGAGAGAGCCTTCAGGGGCGTTATTTACGGAAGATGCCGATGGTATTGAATTTTATGATAAAATTATCTCTCAGGCTATGTCTTTTCTTGAAGATGGCGGATGTTTATTTTTTGAACTCGGGATAAACCAGAGCATGCCTGTTAAAAGTTTGTTTGAAAACAGAGGATTTTCAGATATCAAAATTGTTAAAGATTTGTCAAAAACAGACAGAATAATTTCCGCTAAATGCTCATATAATACGTAAAACCTATATTTTTATTAAACTATTGACAGTAAACATCAACATATAGTGTAATTAATATGTATGTTTACTAATAACATATCCGTTGAGCTGTTTGGTTGTAAAAATGCGCATTAAAGAAATTGAAATAGATAATTTTAAATCCTTTGCCCAAAAGGTTAACATACCTTTTTTGGAAGGGTTTACTACGATTTCCGGGCCAAACGGTTCAGGGAAGAGCAATATTATAGACAGTATTTTGTTTGCTCTCGGGTTGTCTTCTTCCCGTGCCTTGAGAGCTGAGAAGTTGTTTCATTTAATTTGTACTCTTACAAAAAAGAATGAGGCTACGGTTAAAATTACTTTTGAAACATCTGCTGATGAGGAACCGCTGGTGATTATGCGTAAGATAAAGAAATCATCACAGGGTTTTAACAGCATTTATTATCTGAACGGTAAAATCGCTACTTTGAGCGAGATACATGAAAAACTTGCAGTATACAACATTTCACCAAACAGCTACAATGTTATAATGCAAGGGGATGTAATGGCTATTACCAACACTTCTCCTCTTGAAAGACGTCGTATTCTTGATGAGATAGCGGGAGTTGCCGACTTTGACAGACGTATTGAGCAGGCGGAAAAAGAGCTTGAAACGGTAGAAGAACGGGTTGAAAAATCAAATATTATTCTGGCAGAGATAGATGTTCGTTTTGCCCAGCTTGAGGAAGAGAGAAAACAGGCTCTCAAATACCAGCAGTTAAAGGAAGAAAAGCAGGAGTATGAAAGCAAGTTATCTGCCGTAAAATATTTTGATATGAAGGCATCTCTTGAACGCTTGCATGAGAGCATTCTTGATGCCGACAAATCAAAAAAACAGGGTGAACAGGAGCTGAAGAAGCTCAAACAACAGCTTGAAGAAACTTCTGAAAAACTCAGAGAAATTCAGCAAAATGTAAATATAAAAGGTGAAGCTGAGCAGATTGAAATTAAAAAACATGCAGAGAGCCTGAAAGGTTCAATTTCGCGTAAGAAAGATGCAATTATTTATGCTGATAAACAAATAGAAGACAATAAAAAAACGGTAGAAAACACACGTGAAAATATTGAAACTCTCAAGGAAAAGATTGAGGATACACTTCTTAAAATAGAAGCAAAAAAAGACGAAATCAAAATTATAGAAGAAAATATTTCTCAGGAAAAAGAAGAGCTGAACAAAGTTCTTTCAGAGGTTGCAGGTATAAATCAGGCTGCTGACGAGCATGTCCAGAAGAGGAATAACCTCCGAAAATTACTCGAAAATGTTCAGGACTCTGAAAATGCGCTGATAAAACAAAAATTACCGACAGAAGAGAAACTTTCAAGGCTCAAAAAAGAAATAGATGACTCAAAAGATATGCTTGAGCAGTTTGAAGAGTCAAAGGAAGTTTATTCAAACAACCAGAACATGCTGCAGGCTCAAATAGAAGAGCTGTCAAAAGAGCTTAAAGACTATGAGCTTGTTCAGAAGAACACAATGTATGAGCTTGATAAAGTCAAAAATGAGATAAATGATTCAAACTACAACATGAATCTTGCCGTTCGCAAAATAGCTTCTTTAGAAGCTCAAAAACGAGCTGTCGAGGATGCGAACTTCGGACGTGCAATCGATACCGTGTTGAACTCAGGGCTCGAAGGAGTTCATGCTCCGCTTGCAAAACTCGGGCAGGTTGATAAAGAATATTCAACCGCTCTGGAGATAGCAATGGGCGGAAGAATGCTGCATATCGTTGTTGATGATGATGAAGTAGCCGCTCATGCAATTGAAATTCTTAAAACTTCAAAAGCCGGTCGTGCCGGATTTTTACCGTTGAATAAGCTCAAGCGTGCACCTTATAATATGAACCCGCCAAAAGGAGAAGGTATTGTTGATTATGCTTTCAATTTGATTGATTTCGATGATATTTATGAAGATGCTTTTTATCATGCACTTGGCGAAACTCTTGTTGTTGAAGATATCGGAACTGCACGCAGACTGTTCGGAAAGTATCGTATGGTTACTCTTGACGGCAGTTTGTTCGAAAAATCAGGGCTTATTACAGGCGGCTCTGTCAGACAAAATACATTGAAATTCAGTCAGAACGAAGATGAAGAGCTTGCACTTTACAAAAAACGTCTGGCTGATATGGAAACAAATCACAAAAGTCTTGAAGCAAAAAGAACCGAGCTTGATAAAAAACAGGAGAAGACACGTCAGGATTATTCTTCTGCAATGAACGAGCTTAATAAGAAAAAAATCGAATATGACAACGTTGTAAGAAACCTCGAAACCACAAAATTATCCATAGAGCAGCGTAAGAAAGTTATAGAAGAAAATGCTCCGCAGATTAGTGCACTCTCAAAAGAGCTTGATAAACTCGAACAGGAACATATAAAACTTACTGAACGCATTACCCAGCTGCATGACCAGATTGAAGACGTTGAAAGACAAATGCCTCAGGATGAACTCTCAAAACTTCGAGAACTTACAGAAAATATAGAATTTGAAATCAAACAGAATGAATCAAAAATTTTGAACTGTAACAATGCAATAAAGGGTTTTGAGATGGAGATTGACTTCCAGAAAGAGTCAATCAAAAATCATGAAGATACAATCAAAAAACTTGAAGAGAGCAATGTTACGCTTGCTAGGGACAAAGAACGCTATGCCTCTGAGATTGCGGAAGTCGAAGTACAGCTCAAAGAGCTTGATGCCAAGATTGCAGAAATAGGTCAAAAACTTGTCGAGCTGCAAAAGGAGAGAGATGGAGTACAATCTGAGCTTATTGAAAATGAGAAGAAAATAAGCGTTTTGGAAACAAAAATAGAGCGTATTACGGAGCAGATTGAAGCGTTCAAAACAAGAAGAAAAGAACTCGAACCTCAGCTGGTTGAAATCAGAGAAGAACTGATAGCGGCAGGATATGAGATAGCCCAGCTTAAGCCTCTTGAAATTTCGACAGAAGAGGTTATGCGAAACATAAATCGTCTTCAAAAGCGTATGGATGAGATGGGGGCTGTCAATATGAGAGCCATCACCGAATACGAAGATGTAAAATCCCGTCAGGATGAACTGAGGACGAAACTCGAAACTCTGAGCAACGAAAAAATTCAGATAACAGAGCGTATGCATGGTTATGAAACTCTTAAAAGAGAGTCGTTTATGAAAACTTTCACCCATGTAAACGAAAACTTCAAAGAAATATTTGCTGAACTTTCGGAAGGTGAAGGTCAGCTTATACTTGAAAACCCTGATGATCCTCTCGGCGGCGGTTTGACAATTGAGGCACAGCCCCGTGATAAGAAAATGCAGCGTCTTGAAGCCATGAGCGGCGGTGAAAAATCTCTTACAGCTCTTGCATTTGTATTTGCAATTCAAAAATACATGCCGGCTCCGTTTTATGCATTTGATGAAGTTGATCAGAGTTTGGACGGTATCAATGTTGAGAAGCTTGCGAATATTGTCCGTAAGCAATCAGAAAATACGCAATTTATAGTTGTTAGCCACAGAAAACCTATGATAGAATCAGCTAATCAAACGGTAGGTGTCACCCAGAAAGATCAGGGTATTACAAAAGTTACGGGGGTAAAGTTAAGTGATTGATAATATCTTTGAACTCTATAACCAACCCTCAAACGGAACTGCTGACGGTATTGAAATTATCGTTAATATGGCGAAAAAGCAGGAAATCGATCCGTGGAATATTGATATTGTACAACTTACGGATAAGTACCTTCAGCAAATAGTTGAGATGAAACAGAATAACCTGCGTCTAACCGGAAGAACATTGTTTTTTGCTGCATTTCTCCTTCGTTTAAAATCTGATATCCTTGAGGGAATCGACTCGATGGAAAATGAAGATGAGCTGATGCAGGAATTTGATGGAGATTATGATAACCCTGATTATTATGAGGAAGATTTGCTCAATGCAAAGAATGTAATCTCTCTTGATAACGCACTTGAGCGCAGAACAAGCGTTAAGTTGAATCGTAAAAGAGTTGTTACACTGAAAGATTTGATTAAACAGCTGAAATTCTATGAAGAATTAGATAGAAAACGTTCTTTAAAAAATGCGCATGAACGTGCCAAAAGGAGAGTCCGTTCTTATGCAAATCTTACTCCTGATGATATTATCAACCTTGCGCATGAAGAATTTATTGAAGATGGCGTAAATCGTATCCACAACGTTCTTTTCAGATTATTTGAAAAAGAAGAAAAAGTTGAACTGTCAGAGCTGCAGGAAACAGGAATGAACAAAATTACCGCATATATTGCTCTTTTGTTTTTGTCTGCAAAAGAAAACATAAATCTTGTTCAGGATGAGTTTTATTCCGATTTGTATGTGACGATGGGTGAGGAAAGTCCAAATGTCGCTGAAGTCTAGAATAGAAGCTGTTTTGTTTATCAGCGGTAAAGCGTTGAGTGTTGATGAAATTGCCGATGTTCTCGGGGAACCGGCTGAAGATATTGAAATGCAGCTTTTGGAACTTATTATGGACTATTCTTCAAGGGATGGAGCACTTGAAGTTGATGATGAAGACGGATACATAATTCAAGTTCGTGAAGAATATATGGATATTGTAGAAAAAATGGTACCTGTAGAGTTTTCTCAGGCTGTCTTGAAAACTTTATCCGTCATTGCAATCAAAGAGCCGATAAGGCAGGCTCACCTTAAAGAATTGAGGGGGGCTAATGCTTATGAGCATGTGCAGGAGCTTGAAGAAAAAGGAATGATTTCGAGAAAACGTGATAAAAAAAACGGACGTTCATTCATTATAAGAACAACTCCAAAGTTTGCCGAATATTTCAAAATTAAAGGAGATACAAATGTTCTTGCCAAAATGATTGAACAACAGGGAAAAATTGGTGACTAAACGGCTATGGATGTGTTAGAAAAAATAAAAAATAAGGTGATAATTTCATCACAGGCAATGCCAGGTGAACCTCTTTATGAAGAGAATGCCATGAAGGCTATGATAAAATCCGTCCTGAATGGCGGAGCAGGCGGACTTCGTCTTGCAGGGGAACGAGATATCAAAAATGCAAGAAAGATGACGGATTTGCCGATTATAGGGATTACAAAGCCTGATAAACTTCCTGAAAACTGGATTGAGAGAGTTTATATTACTCCATCAAGAGAAGATGCAAAGAAAGTTGTTGATGCGGGTGCTGATATTGTGGCATTTGACGGTACCTCAAGAAATCGTGAATGTGCAGATACTCTTGAAGATTTGATAGCGTTTGTCAGAAAAGAGCAAAAAATTGCGATGGCTGATATTTCAACAAAAGAAGAAGCAATAAACTGTGAGAAACTGGGAGTTGATATCGTATCAACAACTTTAGCGGGCTATACAAAAGAAACTCAAAATATTGATATGTCATCTCCTGATTGGACTTTGCTATCAGAGCTTACAAAAAGTTTGAAATGTCCTGTAATTCTTGAAGGGAGAATATGGACACCTGAAGATGTTCGCAGAGCTTTTGAGTTGGGAGCTTATGCAGTTGTTGTCGGATCTGCTGTTACCAGACCCCAGCTTATTACAAAAAGATTTATTGAAGCATAGAGGAGTTTCCCAATGGATAGAAAAGTGATAGCTATTGATATAGGCGGCACAAAAATCAGCCTGGCTGTTGTTTCCGGCGGTAAATTTGTTTCGGAAGTGACAAAATTTTCTACTCCAAAAACTGCCCAGGCTATTTTTGACAATATTTTAGATAATATCGATAAAATTCTCAAAAATTATAAAGAGGGAGAAATTGCTGCGGTTGCTTTTGCAACTGCAGGAGCAGTTAATATTGATAATACACGTGTTACGGGTTCTACCGGTAATTTGCCTGGAGGGTACACTGATTTGGATTTTGCAGAAGCGATAAAGAACAGATTTTCTTTAGGGGTGTTTGTTGAGAATGATGCCAATGCTGCCGCATATGCCGAATATAAAATCGGTGCAGCAAAGGGGCATGAAAATACAATTACCGTAACTTTAGGGACAGGTGTCGGCGGCGGAATAGTTGTTAACGGTCGTTTGCTGCGAGGTAAATCAGGAGCAGCCGGTGAAGTCGGTCATTTACGTATGAGAGAAGAAAAGAGATTTTATTGTACCTGCGGACATTATGACTGTTGGGAAGCTTATGCTTCAGGTACTGGTTATGCGAGGATTGCAAGAGAAGAGTTAGTGAATTACCCTCAAGATAAAAAAACTTATCTTCATTTGAAACCTGCTGAAGAGATTACTTCTTATGATGTTTTGGAGGGAGTCAGACAGAATGATGAACTTTCTAAAAAGATTCATGAGAGATGGGAAACAATGGTTGTAAAAGGATTGATTTCGCTGGCTAATGTTTTTGACCCTGATAGCATTGTTCTAAGCGGTGGTATGGCGGATTTTGTTAATTTTGAAAAGGTACAGAGAATTATGGATGAAAGCCTTGTTGTACCGAATGTGAAAATTCTCAGGGCACAGGCCGGTAATTATGCAGGCATGCTGGGAGCTGCTCTGCTTGCTGAGGAACGTTTTTTATGAAGATTGAAATAGAAAAACCAAGGATAAAGATGGCTGTTGAGTTTTATGTCATGATAGCCTTATTGACCCTGTTTATAGCGGGGTATATTTTTGCATGTTCCTTTTTTTATAAAGAGTTGCAAGCAGAAAGTATATTTGATTTTATATCGAAAATTCAAGCTAACTTTGATTATAACAATCTTTATAATGAATACCGTGAAACCGTAAGATACTGGAAATTGACCACCGGATTTTTTGCGTTTTGTTTGATTTTTCCAGTGTGGTCGATGGTTTATTATTTTATAAATCTTTATAACAAACTTAATCTGAAGTATTTTATAGCAGACCACAACTCCGTCAAGCTTGTGTGTGAAAAAGCCGGTAAGACTGAAGTTCTGCAGTTTCTTTATGATGAGATTGAGAATTTTATTGTAGAGTTGTCTTATTCAGAAACTAAGAGAATGATAAATGGTCATATTGTAACTGATAAAAATATTGTACAATTTGACTATATTGGTATTGGTATAGACGTTAAATCAAATATTGACAGCAAAAGATTAATGCTTAAACAAAAAATAGAAGAAACGGTATCTTTTTGGAATTCAGTTGACTATCCTGGTTATGATTCCGAACATCGTTTGTTAACACTGCGAAAAGATGTTAACGATATTTATAAATTTATAAACCTGAAAAACAAGGTGAAGAAAGTTTCTATAATTTATGGGGCGTTGGTTCCTGAAAATGTGAGAGAGCAGATTGAACAATATGAAAAAAGTCTGGATATATCTGATAACACACTTGATAAACCGCAGCTGTCAGCAGGAAAACAGCCTGTAAAATCACATATACAGATTGATAGAAAAAAGTATATGCAGAAAGCTAAAATTCCGAATGTAGTTGATACCTCACCGAAAATAGGAATTATAGGTACGATTGTAGCTATATTTATAGGTGTTGGTCTAATTTTTTTGAAAGAAGTTTATCATATTGATTTATTGCCGTTGTTAAGGTTTTTAAATAGATTTATTATGTCGTTTATGTAGAAAATTTTGCAAAAAATAAATGCGACACGTAATACGGTCGCATCAGTCAAGAAAGGAATGGTTAGACTATTAACAATATTGATTATTACACAAATAATTTAGTATTGCAATATTTAACATAATTTTTACAATATCTCTAAAATTTTACTGATTTCCCTTTTGGGTGTTTTGGGGTTATGATTAATTTAACACTTGATTCTAGGGAGTTTGCAGTGAATAAAAAATGGATTTATAAAAAAATAGGTGAACCTTCTGAGGAGTTAATTAACTTTACAAAAAGTAACATTCTGGCTGAGTTGCTTGTATCAAGAGGCATACAAACAGTGTCTGATGCCGAGGAATTTCTTTATCCAGAGAGAGGGAGAGAGATTTCGCCTTATGCCTTTTGTGATATGCGGAAAGCTGTCGACAGAATATTGAAGAGTATTGAGAAAAAAGAAAAGATAATTATCTTTGGAGATTTTGACTGCGATGGTGTGACAAGTACTTCTTTGATGGTAAAAACTCTCCGCAAGCTTGGGGCTGATGTTGATTTTTATGTCCCTGACCGAAAAAGGGAAGGGCACGGGCTGAATAATGCTGCAATATGTCGTCTTATCAGTGCGGCGAAGACGAGGTTGATTATTACCGTTGACTGCGGCGTTAGCAATCTGAAAGAGATTAATATAGCAAAAACTTTCGGGTGTGATGTTATTGTAACAGACCATCATGAGGCGCCTGATACACTTCCTGAGGCTTATGCAATAATCAATCCTAAGGCTCAAAACTCCCTTGAACCATCTCTTGAGGCGCATGAAATAGTATCATTGAACTATTTGGCAGGTGTAGGGGTAGCTTACAAACTTGCGTATGCTCTTTTGGAAAAATTTGAGAAACTTGATTTTCTCAAAGAAATTCTTCCTCTTGTTGCTTTAGGCACAATAGGCGATGTTGTTCCTTTGTTGTATGAAAATCGTCTTTTGGTGAAAAAAGGCATTGAATGTATCTCGGAAGTTCACCCGAAAGGGATTCTAAAGCTTGTTGAAATAAGCGGGCTTGATGCAGAAAATTTGAGTGCTGATGGTTTTGCCTTCGGGCTTGTTCCGAGAATTAATGCGGCAGGGCGTCTTGAGACCGCTCATTGTGCTATAGAGCTTTTGATATCAGATAATGATGAGATTATTTCACTCAATGCCGAGAAATTGCAGAGTTTGAATATTCTGCGCCAGACTTACTGCCATGATACTTATGAGCAGGCTCTTTCATTGTTATCAAAAGAGGATATGAAAAAGAATAAGGCGATTATTCTCTATGATGAGAGCTGGAATGCGGGCATCATCGGGATTGTTGCTTCGAAGTTGTGCGAAACCTTCAACCGTCCTGTCTTTTTGATTACATCTGATGAGCAATACTTGAGATGTTCATCAAGAGGTGTTAACGGGCTGAATCTATATGATGTTTTGTATGAGATAAGGGATGACCTTGAAGTTTTCGGAGGACACGCAAAAGCTGCCGGTTTCAGTGCTGCGAAAGAAAAGTTAGAAATAATTTCAAAGAAAATACATGAATTTGTGAATGAAAATTTGAGTGATGAAGACCTTATTCCCTCTGTTGAAATTGAATGCGAGCTTGATGCCGGTGATATTGATATAGAATTTGCGAGAACAGTTGATAAACTTGCTCCTTTTGGTGAAAAAAATTCTCAGCCCGTTTTTTGCATAAAAGATTTTGAGGTTGTTCAACAGCGTGCTATCGGAAATAATAAAAATCATCTTAAACTTACATTGAAAAAAGATGACAAGGTCTTTGAGGCTTTATGCTGGAACACGGCTGATTTAGGGTTAAAAGAGGAAGACAGGATTGATGTTGCTTTTTTGACCAAGCTGAATTTCTTCAACAATAATTACAGTGTTCAACTCGAAATTCAAGATATAAAAAGCGAAAAATTAAACCAACCGTCTTCAAATAATGTTAAATATATTGACCATCGTATGAAACCAGGGATTGAGAAGATATTTTTTAATTATTTAAAGACAACAAAAACAACTATCTCCATTTTTGCAGAAAATAAAGACACATGTGAATATCTGGCTTCTCAGAATTTGTGCAATGCGAATGTAATAAACCGCCTTGATGTTCTTCCTGTCAGCCAGCTTGTATTTTTTGACATTCCACCGACCCGTGAGGTAGTTGAGGAACTGATTGAAAAATCTCATGCGAAGGTTGTCCATTGCTTAAAACAAAATTCTCTCGGGCTTGCTCCTGTCGAAGTTCTGAAAACATTATCGGGTATGTTAAAATATGCCGATTCAAAACTGGACGGGATGATTGATGTTTCTCTTCTTGCTTCAAAGCTGTGTATATCTTCTCAGGCATTTGAAGCAGCGGTAAGGTTATTTCAATCTTCCGGGATAATAGAAATTCTGGATGAAGATATGCCTTCGATGAAAATCAGGTTTATCCAGCCGAAGGATATAAACTCTCTTAAGGCTTGCGAGGAATATGAAGAGTTTTCAAAAGCTGTCGAAGAGATAAATGATTTTCGAAATAATTTTGAACTTGTATAAAATAAAACAAAAAAGGAGACGCAGGCGCCTCCTTTTTTATGTTTAAGATTTTTGCCTTATAAACTTTCTGTTTCAACAGTGCTCATGTTGCTGTTTATTTTTTTCATTGCAGAGTCAAGGCTTCTCATTCTTTTTTTGACGTCTCTGATGTTTTGTTCCATGCTTCTGCGTTCTTCTTTGACAGCTTTTTGTCTTGTTTTAATTTCTGTTAACTTTGCTTCATATTCAGCCAGTTGAGTTTTTACATCAGTTTGTGCGCTTTCAATTTTTAACACTGCATCCTGGAGTTTAACATTTTGTTTTGAATATTGTTCTGCTCTGTCTTTGATGTTTATTTTTGCTGCATCCTGTTGTGTCGTTGTGGTTGTAGCTGGTTGTATTTCTACTTCTTCAAGAGTGAATGCATCTGCAAATGCGGATCCGCAGGAAACAGTTGCACAAAGTACCAAAGCTGCTAAAAATCTTTTCATCTATAATCCTCCTTTTATTCCCTTAGCGATTAATTCATACTAAACTATATGTTGATTATATCATTAATGTTGTTTTAGGCAAAAGTATTTAATCAAAATATCAACCATATTTACCAAAATTGCCACCATTTTTTGTTGTTTCTTTTTTTTGACACGATTTTGATAATCAAATCTATCTCTTCTTCACTCAGGTCAAAATGCAGTTTTAGTTGTTCCATGTAGTTGTTGAGAGATTTGATTATGAGATCTTTATCTTTGTTTTTGAAAAATAAGGATTCCAACATTTTTTACCGACATTAAAATCTAAAATACTACTACCAATATATATTTATTTTTCTTTTTTTTCATCAGAAGAATTGTTAATAGAGTTTCTAAATTTAAGTGTTAAAAAGGAATTTATATAGCAAATTCCACAGATACTACTAAAAGTCCGTAATTCTGAGGGCTTTACCCCGAAGAATCTTTTTTGTTTGGATACTTCGCTAACGCTCAGTATGACGTTGTTTTGGAAATTTTTGACGGAATTTGCTATATAAATCCCGTTAAAAAACAGTTTCAAAAAAAAACAATAGATGATAGAATTGTCATAAGTTAGTCATATGTATAAAAGAGAGTTCTAAAGAAATTATGAAAGATGCTGTTATGGAAAATTCGACTGCAAATAAGCTGGAAAATTACAAATCAACTATCAAGCAGGCGTTAAAAGTTTTGAAAAAGAAAAATTTATCACTGATTGTTCATGGTTCAAGCTTTCCATCACTTCCAGAGGAAGACACAGGATTTGGCTCACCGAATTCCGCAGGAGCTAGAAAGCTTGTTAACTTTGTGAGCGGTATATTCGGCAGTATTCAACTCGGACCTGCAGGAAAGACAAAAGGGATAGATTCTTCACCTTATACGGGTACAATTTTTTCAAGTAATCCTTTGTTTATTGATTTGAAACCTCTTACGGAAAAAGAGTGGGGGAATATTCTCTCCGAGCAAACTTATCAAAATATTGTAAGTAATAATCCGGGCAGGGGAACAAATAAAACAGCGTATTCTTATATCTTTAAGCAGCAGGATGAGGCATTAAAGGAAGCTTATAATAATTTCAAAGTAAAGGCTTCAAAAGAGCTTAAAAAGCTGGCAAAAGATTTTGAAAATTACAAAGAAGATAATAAAGGCTGGCTTGAAAAAGATGCATTGTACGAAGCTTTGACAGAAAAAAACGGGAATGATTACTGGCCTTCTTGGACTGATGAAACGGATAAAAATCTTTTCAATCCTAAAACTGAGGATGAAAAGAAAGCCTGCAAACAGAGAATAAAAGAAATAAAGAAAAAGTATTCAGATGTTATTGACTACTACAGTTTCTGTCAGTTTGTTGCAGATAAACAAAGATCTGAATTTTTGAAATTTGCCAAAAAAGAAAAAGTTAAATTGATTGCAGACAGGCAGGTAGCTTTCTCCGATCGTGACTACTGGGCTTATCAGTCATTGTTCTTGGAAGGTTGGAACCTTGGTTGTCCTCCTGATTATTTTTCAGAAGACGGGCAGGCATGGGGATTCCCTGTTGTTGATCCAGAGAAGATGTTTACAAAAACAGGTTCTTTGGGCGAAGGCGGCAAGCTTATGAAGGCTTTGTATCGAAAAATGTTCAGAGAAAATCCAGGCGGGGTAAGAATTGACCATCTGGTCGGACTTATTGACCCGTGGGTTTACAAATCAGGAGCAAAGCCTAAGATTGAAGAAGGTGCCGGCAGACTTTATTCTTCACCGGAGCATCCCGAGTTGAGCAAATATGCAATTGCAACTATGGATGATTTGGATTTGACTCTTGAAGCCGATAAAGAACATCGTGTAAAAACTCTGACAAAAGAACAGATTAAAAAATACGGTGCTTTAATTTCAAAAGTGGTTATTGCGGCTGCTGAAGAAGAAGGGCAGAGCAAGGATAATATTATCTGTGAAGATTTGGGCACGCTGACTTATCCTGTTGAGTGTGTTATGAAAGAATATGAACTCAAAGGGATGAGATTGACGCAGTTTGTTGTTCCAGAAAAACCGAAACATCCTTACAGATGCTGCAATATCGTTGCAAACAGCTGGGTTATGGTGGGAACACATGATAATGAGCCGATTGCAATGTGGGCTGATAAGCTTGTGAACACTCATGAAGCTTACTTGCATGCAAAAAATCTTGTTGCAGACTTGCTTCCTAAAGAAAGAGCATCTCAAACAGATGATGTGATTTGCAGATTGACAAGTGACCGTGATTTTCTGATTCAGACAAAACTTGTTGAGATGTTTGCAAGCAAGGCAGAAAATGTTCAAATTTTCTTCAGCGATTTCTTTGGAATTTATGATGTCTACAACAAACCCGGAACGTCAGGCGACCAGAACTGGTCATTGAGAGTTCCTGATAATTTTGAAGAATTCTATTTTGAACAGTTGAAGAAAAATCAGGGAATAAACCTTCCTGAAATTTTGAAACTTGCAATTGAAACAAAGGGAGAAGCTTTTGTACATAAACATGCAGAGCTTATTCAGCAGCTTGCTGAGGCTGCTGAAGCGCTGAAACACTAAAATTATAAATTATTTAATACTTTAAAAGAGCTCTTGAATTTATTCAAGAGCTCTTTTCATATAAAAATACTGCATAATTATTCCCGCTGATACGCTGAGATTGAGTGATTCAACGTTTTTTTTCATGGGAATATCAACAAACATATCAGCTTGGTTTATTACTTCTTCACTCAGCCCTGAGGCTTCTGAACCAAACATAATTAGAAGATTCTCCGCTTCTTTAATTTCATAGAAAGCCTTTGGCTTTCTTGTTTTATCGAGGGTTGTAGCGATGAGTTTGTGTTTTGGGAATTGTTGTTTTATATTGCCTTTGCTGATTTTTAGGACGGGCAGTTTCCAGAGGTTTCCGACAGTTGAACGTACAACTTTCGGGTTATAAACATCAACCGTTTCTCCTGAGAGCAAAATGGCTTTAACATCGAAGGCAGATGCAGCTCTGATTATTGTTCCAAGGTTCCCGGGGTCTTGAATCCCATCAAGCAGCACTATAATTCCTGTATCAATATTTTTTGTGTCAAATGACGGTTTTTCTATGGCAGCTATGACTTCAGGCGGGGTATCCGTTGTTGAGAGTTTTTTAATGATTTGCTCTGTTACAAGAAAGGTGTTTTCTTTCGGATATTTTTGGCAGATTGTTTCATTATTTGAGAAAATTGCTTTTATTCTGAGGCGTGCGCTGATTGCTTCCTGCAAAACTTTTTCTCCCTCTGCAAGAAACAGCCCGCTTCTATCCCTGTACTTTTTCTGGTGCAGGAGTTTTGTATCTGATATGAGCTTGTTATTTATCGACGTTATTTTTTGCATTGGGCTTCGTAGTCCTCAAGCCAGATTTTTTCCTGTTCGGATAAGAGAGAGTAATCTATGAGTTTTTTTTCAAACGGAGCTTTTGAGAATGATTTTATTTGAAGCTTCCCGTCAGTATCATCAGTATAAACAGTGTTTTCTATCCTGACACCGAATTTTTCGCTGTCATATAATCCGGGTTCTATGCTGAAACACATGCCTGGCAAAAGTTGTTTTTTGGCACTCTCTGAAGGACCCAGGAACGGCGGCGCTTCATGGACAGAGATGCCGACGCCATGTCCTGTTGAGTGCATAAAATGAAATGTTTTTAGTGAACACTGTTCAGTAATATCTCTTACTTTTTTGTCTATGTCAAAACCTGTAGAACCCTTTTGGAGAGGGTAATATAGCCCGTTTAGAAATGCTCTTAGAACGGTAGTATAGACTTCTTTCTGTTCTTTAGAAGGATTATCCCCTTTGAAGAAAACTCTTGTTGCATCTGTTGAATATCCCCCTTCGTAGTACCCTCCGCAATCCAGCAATATAATATCATTTTCTTTAAGTTTTACATCTGCTGATGGCGTTGAGTAGTGAATTGATGCGGTATTATTTCCAAATGAGGCGATTGTACTGAAACTCAAAGAGTTTGCTCCGTATTTTAGGAATAATTCTTCAACCTTATTTGAAAAATCAAGTTCGGATATATTTTCTGAGTCATTGAGCCACTGAGATATTTCAATCATTACTTTGTCTGCACGTTCGAAGCAGTCTTTCATATGTGCTATTTCACATTCGTTTTTGACGGCTTTCATCAGAGCAATAGGGCTCCGGTCAATAAATTCGATATTTTTATTTTCGACCATGCGGTAAGTCATGAGGTTTATGCTTGATTTTACAGCCATAAAATTGTTTTCTTTTTTGAGATATTCAAAGAATTCTTTTTCCGGAAGAACTTCAAATTTACCGCCTATTTTTAGTTCTTTAGCATCAGTGAATAAATAGCATTTATCTTTTTTTAGAAGAGATTTTGCTTTAAATGCAGAGAAGTATGGAATTTGAGAACTTCTCAAGTTTGTCAGATAAGCAATCTCATCAAGTTTTGTGATAATGAGAGTTTTATCCCCGAGTTCTTCCCCTAATTTCTCAACCTTTTCATCTGCACTGTATTTGACAATTGATATAGGAACGGTTCTTATTTCTGCGTTTGACGAACAGTTTTTGAATCCTGCTAAATCAGGTTTTTTGTCAAACTCGACAAATTCAACGTCAGGCAAATCTTTTTGAAGATTGCAAAAAGTCATATAACGCATTTTTGATGATGGAATACCAATTCTTAAATTCTTTTTATCTTTGAGAATATCTTCAATTGCCTGCTTCTGGGTATTGTTTAGCATAAGTTTGACGACTTTTACCATTTTGTGGTCAACCTGCTCGTCCGCTTGTTTGTGGTAACGCCCGTCTACGAATAAGAAAGCTTCATTGTGTCCTATCAACATATCTCCCGTGGAGCCAGAGAACGCACTCAGGAGGTATCTCGGGTTTTCATCTTTCGGGATATACTCGTTGAGATATTCATCAGTTGCACAAATCAGGAAATAATCGAGATTGTTTTTTTTCAAGAATTCCCTCAATATGGAGATATTTTTTTGAAACATTACAGAACTCCTTCTTGCTGGAAGGCCCATGCACTGTGGTTGTGTATACTCTCAAATGCTTCACATTCAACTTTGAACCAGTTCACATCAGGGTGGTTTCTGAGGCGTGTCACTACATCTCTAAGAACATCTTCTACAAATTTCGGATTTTGGTAAGCTTGTTCCGTAACGAATTTTTCGTCTTCTCTTTTCAGCAGAGGATAAACCTGAGCACTACAGCATTGCTCAGCAAGAGCGATTAAGTCTTCGAGCCATATCATTTTGTCGTTGTCATAACTGACTTTGATTTTTATGATTGCTCGCTGGTTGTGTGCGCCGAAGTCAGAAATTTCCTTGCTGCAAGGGCAAAGAGTTGTGACTGGAACTTTTGCACCGAGGATAAAAGTATATTTGCCGTTTTTATCAATTTCACCTTCAAAAGAGCAGTCATAACTCATAGTACAGATATTTTTGCTGATAGGAGCTGTTTTGTTGAGAAAATATTTAAAGGAAAATTCCAACTCTGCACTGTTGGCATCGAGCCTGTTCATAATATCTTTAAGACAGCCTTCGATATCGACACCAAGCAGATTTTTTTCACGCCATTCATTGAGCACTTCCATAAAACGTGACATATGGGTTCCTTTGTAGTGCTTTGGTAAAGAAACGCTCATACGGGCTTTTGCATAAACAGTCTGGTTTGACTCGTTTTTCCTCTGAATAATCAGCGGTATTTCAACATCTTTCACACCGACTTTTTGAATGTCAATTCCTCTTAAGTCAGCTGAATTCTGTATATCTTTCAATTTTGTTGTCATATTAATCTTCTATGGTGTTTAAATCTACGGTGTCAAAATCGTTTTTTGACAAAGCTTCAAGGAGTTTTTTTGCTGCAGGCATTTGAACATGCGGTGGTGCTACCCTCAAGAGTTCTATGGCTTTCATCATAACAGGGTCGCTGTCATACCAGCGGTTTCCTTTTCCATCACCGTATTTTTTCATTGTTTCATAGATATGATCTATGACATCCTGAGCAACTTGTTCCTGCAACTCCAATATAAAATCAGCCGCAAGGTTTTTGGTTTTGTCAGATGAGATGCTCAACAGCTCAAGAGCTTCTTTCAAAGTTGGATCATTATCATACCAGCGACGACCTTTGTTCATTGTATTTTCCTTAATAATTATTCTACTTACAAATTATTTTATCATAATTAAATAAAACAAAAGAAGCTTTTTCTTTAAAGAAAAAGCTTCTTTCAAAGTTTGAAAAGAATTAAGCGTTAACCAACTCTTTGAATTTTTTACCGGCTGAGAAAACAGGAACTGTTTTAGCAGCGATTTTGATTTCTTTTCCAGTTTGAGGGTTACGACCTTTTCTAGCAGCTCTTTTGCGAGCTTCGAAAGTACCAAAGCCAACTAAAGTAACTTTTTTACCTTTAGAAACTGTTTTTTCTACTGTTTCCAACAATGATGCCAAAACATCAGCAGCTTGTTTTTGTGAAACTTTAGCTTTTTTAGCTACTTCTTTTACTAATTCTTCTTTGTTCATTGAGTTTAACTCCCTATAAATCTTACAAGTTCCATTATATATACATTTTCGGATATGACAAGTTTTTTTATTTTGATAAAAAATTCTCCACAAGACCTAGGTCTGTTAATAAAAAACCTTGTCCGGCAAGACTTTTGCCGGATATTTAAACTCAAATATAAACCTTGAAATGTTAAAAAATGTAAATAAAAATACAACTTTTAATGTAGAAAATAAGCTGCTGCGCCTACCATCGATGCGTTATCGGTGCAGTATTTCATCTTCGGGGCATAAATTTTGAACCCTTGATTTTCCAGGTCAAAAAATTTTCGTCTTATCTCCGAGTTCGCAGCAACACCACCAGCGAGAGCAATTTGTTTTATGTCATAAGCTTTTGCTGCTGAGAGCGCTTTTTCAAACAGTGTAGCGCTCACTGTTTCCTGAAAGCTTGCGCAGAGGTCATGAACGGGAAGTTCTTCTCCTTCTTTTTCAAGTCCTTGAATGAGTCTTAGCATTGCTGTTTTCAATCCGCTGAAGCTGAAATCAAATTCGCCTGATGTACGGGCTTTCGGAAGTTTGAAGCGGTGTTTGTCGCCGATGCCTGATTTTGCAAGTTTATCGACTTCTATTCCGCCTGGGTACGGCAATCCCATCAGTCTTGCAACTTTATCATAGGCTTCACCGACCGAGTCATCCATTGTTTCGCCGATAATTTCTTCTTGGCCATAGTCGCTGACTTTAATCAGCTGGGTATGTCCTCCGCTTACGAGAAGGCATAGAAACGGAGGTTTTAGGTCTGTATCTATGTAGTTTGCGCATACGTGCGCTTTCAGGTGATTTACGGGTATGAAGGGCTTGTTGTAGACAAGGCTGAGGGTTTTTGCTGCGTTCACTCCGACAAGCAGGCAGCCTACCAGCCCAGGTTTTTCTGTTGCAGCGATTGCATCCATATCTTCAAATTTCATGTTTGCCTGTGAGATGGCTTCGTCAACAACGAGGTTGATTGATTCGAGGTGCTTTCTTGCAGCTACCTCGGGAACTACGCCTCCGTATTGACGGTGAATTTCGATTTGTGTTGCGACGACGTTTGAGATGACTTCTCTTCCGTTTTTGACAACTGCTGCTGCTGTTTCATCACAGCTTGATTCAAGAGCGAATATGTAAGTGTCTTTTTGCATTTTTCTTACCCGTTTTGTTTTCTTTTTAGTTTAGAATGCTCAAGAAAACTTTGCAAAGATTTTGGGGTTAGAGCTTCATAATCAGGTGAGTTTTTATGATGTTCTTTTTCATATCTTCCATTCTCTCCTGGAGGACGATAGCCAGTTCAGAGATGCAGCGTTTGTCGAGGTCGCCGCCTAAGAGGATGTGGTGGGTGAGGATTTTTGAAAGAGAGTTGTTGAGTGACCATTTGTGCATGATGGCGTAGAGTTCTTTTTTGAGCTGCCGTTTTTCTTTTTTTGTCATGAGTTTTGCTCTCCTTATGTTAAGAATGTTAAAAAAAATATATTTATAAAACTATATTTTATTATTTTACGCATATAAAATCAACAGATATTTATGAAAAATATTACAATACTAAACATGATAAAAAATAATTTAAGAGTATTGTTAGCAATAAGAAAAATAAGAATGACAGAACTGTCTAGAATTAGCGGTGTCGGATATGGAACTGTTTTTGGTCTTTATCATGAAAAAATTACAAGAATAGAATTTGAAACATTGAATAAACTATGTAACGCACTTGAGTGTACTCCAAATGATTTGCTTGTATACACCCCTGATGAATAAGAATTGAGCTGAAAGGCACGCTATGTTCAGAATGACGATGAAGAATGATATGATGTAGCGGTTATGTATGACTCATTGCAGGAGCAGCACAGGGCAGTGATATCCGTTATGCCTGAAGAATGCAGGGTTCTAATCATCTCAGAGAGAGTTGCGCCTGTTGTGCATATATCATCCACAAGAAGAATATGCCCGCCTTTGTAGGCTGCTTTATCGCAGGAGAAGGCGTTTTTGAGATTTTCTTCACGTTGTTTGAGGGTAAGTTTATATTGAGGTTTTGTGTCTTTGGTTCTCTTCAACAATTCTGTGTTGACTTTTGAGTTTGTCATTTGGGCAAATTTATTGCAGATGAGTTTGATGTGGTCATACTTTCTTTGTTTGAGGCGGGAGGCGAAAGTCGGAGTCGGGATTATTTCATAAGAGAGTTCTTTTTCGTTGAGTGTTTGCCAGAATTTGAACATAAGAGCTGCGAGTTCCGTGTCAAACTCTTGTTTTTGGTGGTATTTAATCGCACGGATTAGTTTTTTTGTTATTCCTCCGTAGACTGTTGATGAATAGATTTTGGTATTATTTATTATTTTAATCGGTATTGGTTCGAGAATTTTTATTGAGGAAAGGCAGTTTTTGCATATTGATGTTTGGGATGTTTTTCTGCAGCAGTAACATCTCCTTGGAAAAAGCCAGTCAAGCAGTTGTGATAAGATTTTTAGCATTATTCTATTTTATCTGATTTCGAGATTATTTTCTACCGTGTTTGGGGTATTATTATATTGAGGAAAAATACAGAGGGAATTTTGATGTCGTTAATCATAATGATTTTATTAATAAGTGTTTTGATACTTGTCCATGAGCTCGGGCATTTTCTTGTTGCGCGTGCTGTCGGGTTGAAACCTGAGAAATTCGGCTTCGGTTTGCCGTTTGGACCTACTCTTTATGAGAAGAAGTGGGGTGATACAGTTGTTTGTGTTCATGCTTTTTTGCTCGGTGGGTATGTATCATTTGCTGATGATGACCCTGATTCTCCTCTGCCTGAGGATGATGAGAACAGGATTATGAACAGGCCAATATGGCAGCGTTTTTTGATTGTATCGGCAGGGGTATTTGCAAATGCCGTTCTTGCTTATGTACTTGTGTTGATTGTTGCTTTAGGGTCTGGAGGTTTGCCTGTCGGGAAGTACAATGTTTATGTTGATGATTTATATCCGAAGAGTACTACAGTTGCTCAAGAGGCAGGGTTTGCCGCTAAGGATAAAATTATCAAGCTTGATAAGGCTGAGATAAACAATCCTGCCGTATTTTTGGCTCTTTTGAACGAGAACGCCACGTATAATTCAAAAGTTTATGAGGAAAAGGTTGAAGCAGTTGCTGCACGTATAAGAGAGCTCAATCCGTCTTTGGGCGAAGATATATCTGCAGGTACCGAGGTTATTTTGCCTGAGAGAACTCCTGAGAACCCTATGATTGAACCTATTTTGAAGAAAATCAATCCGGGGGAAGATTATGAAAATAAGAAGATTATTGAGCTGAATGATTTACAGAAATCTTTGAGAGATAAGACAAAAAATTCTTCGAAATTTAAGGCTGAGCAGGATATTACTCTTGATGATTTAGCAATGGCAATATCTGATACGGAGCATCCGCTGACAATTGTTGTTTTGCGTGATGGCAAGGAGGTCAGCTTTGAGAATGTTATCCCGAATGAGAAAGGTGTGATAGGAATAAAGCTGTCTTTTGAAGAGATAAGCCAGAAGACAACAGGGCTTTTAAGTGCTGTTAAGAATTCTTGGACTTATTTGTGGATAAATACAACAATGATGATTGACGGCCTTGTAAAGTTATTCACAGGCAAGATTCCGATGGGCGAGCTGCATGGGATTATTGCAATTGCTAAAGTCGGCGGTGATGTGATACAGTATCAGGGAATTTGGAAAGGTTTTCTGCTGACGGCGATTATCAGTATGAACCTTGCTATACTGAATTTACTTCCTATTCCTGCTTTAGACGGCGGTCATATTTTGTTTCTGGCAATTGAGAAAATTTTCGGCAAGAGATTTAGCACTGATATGCAGGAAACATTTGTCCGCTATGGATTCAGCTTTCTGATACTGCTTATGGTATTTGTCATATGCAATGATATATTTGCGCTTGTGACTAAGAAATTTTAAATGCTTTTTTATGGTACATATAGGCGCCTGCGCTGAACAGGACAATATTTGGAAGCCAGGCGGCAATAATTGCCGGCAGCGTGCCTGTTTCCCCAAGAGAGAGGCAGAGTGCACGAACGAGATAATACAAAAATATCAGCAGTATGCTGAAGAGGAAACCTCTGTTAAAACGTGCTCTCGGAGGTGTCATTGCAAGCGGTACCCCGAGCAGTGCAAAGACAACAGACATGGTTGGCAGTGCCAGTTTGTCATAGAGGCTTACTTTTAGTTCATTCAAATATTGTTTTTCAAGATTCGGGTGTTTTTTTATGTATCTCAAGAGCTGGAAGAAGCTCATTTCTTCCGCTGATTCTTTCAATAGTTTGTCTTTAAGCCCCGAGGTAGTGTTATACAGGGTAAGGTTATCAAATACGGTTGAGTTCAGGATTTTTTTCCCTGTGTCATTGATTGTGTAGATAACTCCGTTTTTGAACTCCCAGGCTTCTGCGTTTGCAGAACCTTTGTTTGCTTGCACTATTTGTATGGTATTTTTCTTTGACACATCCAGTACTGTCAGGTTATTCAGGGATTTTTTTTCGCTTTTTTCAACATAGAGCAGTTTTTTTAGAACATTATGCTCACCTGTTTGTTTTATAGTAAAATTCACTTTGCCATCAGGCACATTTTGTTGTTGTATAGCCCAGATTGTAAGTTTTTTTGCCTGTGCGTTTGCAAATGGCGCGATAAATTCGTTTATGAAAAAGCAGACAAACATGCCTGAGATAGCAAAAGCGAATGCAGGTTTTGCTATTCTTGATAGTCCTATAGCACATGAGCGCATGACTGTAATTTCCGAGTTAAGGCTCAGTTTGTTAATTGTCATAACTATCGAAAATAATACCCCCATCGGGATAGAAAGAACAAGAATGGAGGGCAATTTCAAAACAACGATGAGTATTGCAATATTGAAAGGTATTCCATACATTGAAATTTGTTTGATTAAAGAAGTGAAAGTATCAGAAGCAAATACGATTGATGTAAAAATCACGATACCCATCAAAAACACTTCGAGGAGTTGTTTTGAGATATATTTATCCAGTGTTTTTACAGCTTTCATATATGTTCCTTTATTTCATTTCTTATGTTTATATGATAAAATCAAAAAAGAATTTTGTACACACAGGAGATTGATTATTTATGTCAAGAGCAGTAGAGATAACGGATATGAATTTTGATGAAGAAGTGAAGAATGCTTCGGAATCGGTTGTTTTGGTGGATTTTTGGGCTCCTTGGTGCGGGCCATGCCGCAAAATCAGTCCTATTGTTGATGAGATAGCGGATGAATTTGAAGGCAAAGTGAAAATAACAAAAGTTAACATAGATAATAATCTTAAACTTGCTCAAGAGTACAGCATCAGCGGTATACCCAGTATTTTAATTTTTAAAAACGGTGAAGCTGTTGAACGTTTGGTCGGTTTGATGCAGAAGTCGGCTATTGTATCGAATATTGAGAAACATCTTTAATTTTTTATTATTAAAAAAGCGGTCGGATTTTATCCGGCCGCTTTTTTGTGTTTTTCATTTTAATTATTTTTTGATATCTTTGATGCTCAAGCCGATTCTATGTTCTTGAGGAGTGAATTTTTTGATTAATACATCAATTTCATCACCTACTGAAAGAATATCGAATGGGTTGATTTGTTCTTCTGACATTTCAGCTGCCGGAAGAAGTGCTTCTACACCAGGGAATATATTGATGAATGCGCCGAATGAAGTGATTTTATTTACGGTTCCTTTAATAACCTGACCTTCTTCGAATTTTCCTTCAACTTTATCCCAAGGATTTTCACCCATACGTTTCAAGCTCAAGCTGATTCTTTTGAGTTCGTTATCAATCTTGAGGATTTTGACATCAATTTTTTGTCCGAGTTGCAGAACATCTGACGGGTGTTTGATGCGCTGCCATGAAATTTCTGAGATAGGAAGCAGACCATCTACGCCGTTGATGTCTATGAATGCACCGAAGTCAGCTATTCTGACTACTTCACCGGTAACAACCTGATCAATTTCAAGCTGGTCGATAATATTGCCGACAATTTGTTCTCTTTGTTCTGCAAGTGCTTGTCTTTGGCTCAGGATAAGTTTATTTTTCTTGGCATCTGTTTCTAGGATTTTTACTTCGATTTCCTGATCAATCAAACCGTCATAAGGAATACCTGTTCTAAGCTGGCTTGAAGGAATGAAACCTCTGAGATCCATAACTTCTACTACTACGCCGCCTTTAACAAGTGATACGATTTTTGCAGTGACGCATTCATCGTTCTTTTTGATTTGTTCCATCTTAGCCCAGTTTTGAGCAAGAGCAACTCTTTTGAGTGAAAGAAGAATCTGGTTGTTTTCATCTTCTTCTTTGAGAATGTAAAAATCTCTTGTATCGCCGATTTTTACGATATCTTCAGGTTCATTGAACGGAACGTTTGAGAGTTCTTTGAATGTTACCAAACCTTCTGATTTAGCGCCGATATCTACGAGGAAGCCGTTATTTTCTTTTTTAACGATAGTTCCTTTTACGACATCAGCAACTTTGAAGTTGTAGTCATAGTTTTCGAACAGTTTTGCAAATTCGCTGTCCTGATTTGTTTTTTCCATTAATTTTGTCATTTTTTATATTCTCCTATCTTTTTTATGACATTATCAATTACATCCTGAGGAGTTGATGCCCCTGCTGTTACTCCTATTGTGGAGCTTTCTTTGATTAAGTTTTGTATGTTATCCAATTCCTGTTCTGTTTCGATGTGTGCGGTTTTGGTGATATTTTTAAGGATTTCTGCAAGGTGTGTTGTATTTGCGCTTGTTCTTCCTCCGACGACAATCATCAAGTCTGCCTGACGGGCGAGGTCTTCTGCCTCTTTTTGACGATTTCTTGTTGTATGGCAGATTGTGTTGTAGCATCTCAATTCTTTTGCATTTTCGATAAGAATCGGGAGGATATTTTTGAGGTTTTCTGTTTTTTGGGTTGTTTGAGTTACAACACCGATTTTTGCGTTTTTGGTAAATTCTTTTAGTTTCATTGCTTCATCAGGTGATGAGATGACAACGGCTGACGGAGCTCCTGCTTCGTAGTCGGCGTGAGCTTTTATTCCTATTACTTCAGGGTGTTCCGGTTTGCCTATGATAATGAGTTTGTAACCTTTATTGATAAGTTTTTTTGCTTTATCCTGAACAAGTTTTACGTCCGGGCATGTGGCATCTATTATTTCATTATTTTGTTTTTTCAGCTGTTCAATAATCTGAGGAGAAGTTCCATGCGTTCTGATGATACATATGGAGTCTTTTATTTCAGAGATTTCGTTGATTGTATGTATTCCAAGCTGGCTCAGGTGATCAATTACCTGATTGTTATGAATTAGCTGTCCAAGTATATAAACGTTTTTATCGGGATTTTGCTCTTTTGTTTTTATTGATAAGTCGACGGCTCTTTTAACCCCGTAGCAAAATCCTGCGAGTTTTGCTTTTATGATGGTTTTATCTGTATTCAGATTAGTTTACCTGCCTTTTTTAGATTTGAGAACAGATATACTGTTCTTTCATGCTTTATAGCACGCTGAAAAATAAAATTCAAGGATTGTATAATTATTGATTTTGAAAGAATTATTAATGTTTGCGACGATTTTGTTGTTCTTTCAGGTTTTTGTATATTTTTCCGAGAGTTAGAGCTGCCGAGCTTTTAACTATAGAATTTTTATCATCAAGCCTTTTTGAGAGAGGGATAATCATTTTTTGTATATCTATTTCAGGGTTGTCTGAGAGTTTCCCGAGGCATATTACTGCTGAGTTTCTTTTCACCCAGTTTTCGTCGTTAAGGGCTTGCAGAAGTTTGTCAAATGCTGCCATGCCGCATTTTGCAACTGCGTCTGTTGCATTTGTTCTTATTATTTCATTATCTTCACCCATTTTTTGGATTAACAAATCAATTGTTTGAGGGTGTGCTATTTCACCAAGGGCAAATATTGCAGAGGCAGCGACATTCGGGCTGATATCCTGTGCAAGTTTTGCAAGAGAATCCAGAATCAAATCATCATATGATGTGTGGTAGGTTTGTTTTTCTACGGGTCTTTTGTTTGAATGAGGCACTGCGCAGGTAAATCCTGAGTGTTCTATTGCCTGCTGAGCTTCTTCGACCGATTCAAAGATAAGAAAGTCTTTTCCAAGCGGATGTGGAATTTTTTTGGGGTTAGGGTTGTCTTTTCTTTGAAATGACAGCGCCGGAACGATGTAGACTTCGACTTCTCTACCGTTTATGATTTGAGTTTTTTTACCTATATGTATTGTATTTGTTACATTCATATAAACATTATAGTGTAGAAAATTCAGTTTGTTGCAAATTTTTTTAAAAATCGGTTAAAATGGTGACAGGAGTTGATATTATGTACAATTTGAAAAAACAGATAGCTGATATTGGGAAAAAACTTGCAGATAAGGGTTTATCTCCTGGATTTTCAGGCAATATAAGTGTAAGATTTGGGGATAAGATACTTGTTACGCCCTCAGGTTATTCCCTCGGCGAACTTGAGGCTGATGATATTGTTGTTTTGGATTTTGATTTTAATATGATAGAGGGTGATAAAAAACCGTCATCCGAGAGTAAGATGCATGCTCTTATTTATAAAAAAAGATCTGATTTGAATGCGTTGATACACTGTCATTCACCTAAGGCGTCGGTGTTTGCTGTGAACGGAGTTCCTCTTATCCAGCCTATTCTTGCAGAGAATATATTTACATTGGGAGATATTCCTGTTGCTAAGTATTTTCTTCCGTCTTCAGATGAGCTTGCTGCAGAGGTAAGTTCTTTCTTTGATGTTCATGATTGTGTGCTTATGCAGAACCATGGGGTGATAGTAGGCGGGAAAGATTTAAGGACAGCTTTTTACAAGATGGATACGGTTGAGTATTATGCAGAGGTGTGCATTCTTGCAAATCTTACGGGCAAACCATGCGAGTTGAGTGATGAGCAGAAGAGAGAGATTATCGAGCTAAGGAAAAGACATTAATTCAGTTTTTTGAGTTCGAGCAATGCTCTTATGTTTGAAGGATCGAGTTCAAGAGCTTTTTTGAAATTTTCTTTTGCCGATACGGTATTTTTATCGATGTTGTCAATTAGTCCTGAATAGTAATAATATTCAGGATTAAGTCTGTTTATATAGTACACAGGAATGAGATATTCCCTGGCAATGTATGAGTTTTTTGAGTCAATAGCTATCTTGCTCAAGCCAAACCAGGCGGGCAGATAGTTCTGGTTATAGGACAGAGCTTGTTTATAGAGATTTGATGCTTTATCGGTGTTTCCGTTGAGATAGTAACTATAAGCAAGTTTTGTCAATGATTTTACGTCATCGGGATAATATTCAAGGACTTGTTTGTAGTAGTTTATGCAATTTTGGTTTGATAGAAATTCGTAGTAGGCTGCTATTCTTTTGAGGGCTGCTTTTGATTTTTTATTTTTTTTGAGAACTTTTGTGTAGGAGTCATAAGCCTCTTGTCTGTTTTTCAGAAGAAGATTGATATCTCCGTAAGCAAGTAAAGTTGTTTCATCGTTAGGATTCAATTTCAGTGCTGTTTTGATATTTTCTTCCGCTTTTTTGTAGTCTGATTGAAGAATATTTATTCTGCTCAGGAGCAGATAGTTTTCAGAGTCTTTAGGGTATGAGGTTATGTTTTTTTCTAGCAGTTCTTTAGCTTTTTGCATGTCTGATTTTTCGAAGTAATAGTTTGCAAGGTAGAAGTTTCTTTCATTTGTTTTTTTTGATTTATTTGCGAGTGCTTTATATTTGAGAAGTTTGACAGTTTCTTCCAACTTTTTGTCATGGAGATTTTCTTGAGAGAGTTTGTCTGCTATTTTGGCTGCTTGAGAGTATTTTGCTTTTGAGTTTTGGATTTGGGCTTTGAGCAGTTGATATTCATAGTTTTTCGGGTATATTCTCAGAGCTTTTTGTATGTATTTGTAGGCTTGTTTGGGGTCATTTTTTTTGTAGTAGTATTTTGCATACAGATAGTTTGCATAGTCGTAGGATTTATTTTCTTTGTACGGGAGTATGCTTTCTATGGTTATGTTTGATGAATAGTTTTTTGGAAAATTTGTGAGGCTTATTGCTTTTGAGAAGTTAATTTCCTGATCTTTTGAAGGAACTGTTTTTGGATAATAGGTGAGATAGATTTTTTCAATTCTTTTGCCCCAGATTTGATAGTCGCTGATATTTGACAATCTTTGTTGAGAGAGTTCAAACATTCCTATTTTGGCAAGGATTATTGAGTAGTCTACGTTCAGGTAGTCGTTGTTTATCGGAAATTGAGTTGATGCGTTTTCGAAGTCTTTTGATGCTTTGTCTACATCACCTGCGACAAAGGCTCTGAATCCTTCTTTGATAATTTCTTCCTGACGCAGGTCATTGCGTGTTTTTATGTTTATAAAATTACCTGAGTTGTCTATTTCTACGTTTATTTCCCCAAGTTGTGAGGTGCTGTCTCCTCTTATATATTTGAGAAGGTTAATTTCGCTTACGTCTGATGTTATGGGGTTGTTGAGCTGATCTATTGATATTTGCAGATTTGATTTTGTATTCAGGACAGAAACAGTCATATTGGGTATGAGTTTGTTTATGTTGTCGAAATATGCGAGGTCTGTATCGTTATCGAGGAAAGTTTCATATACTCTTATGTTGTTTGCAGTGAAGAGGTTGAGGTTATTTGAGTTTGGATCGATATCGACCCAGTCGCCTGTGTAGACAGATAACCAATTATTTGGTTTCATTGAACCGTCTTCAATATTATAGTTGATTCCTATTACTATTTTATTCGGGATATTTGATGCTTTAAGCAGAGAGGAGATTATGAGGAGTTTTTCCGTGCTGTTTGCGTTTTTTGAGTCGAGAATTTCTTTTGTTGTTCTGATTGTTGTTGAGTCAGAGTTTTGAAGATTCAACTCAGTCCAGTTTTGTGCGTTTTTGACCACGCATAGTATATCTTTGCAGTCTTTTGATATTTCTCCTGAGCTTGTTTTTATTCTAGGGTCGTTTTTGTCGATGTATTTATTTGATTTAAGATTTTTTTTGAATTTGTTCTTTTTAAGGGGGTAGGTAAAAGTTTTGTCTTCCGTATTTTCAGAATACACTTTGATATAGACAATACCGTTTTTTGTCAGGGTGTTTGTCTGTTTGTTGTTTTCTATGAAGATATTGTCGTTGATATCTTTTGTAGAAATTTTGTATGTTATTTCGGATATATTCGAATAATCTATATTAATTTCTGCCAAAGATCTCTGAATATCAACGATAAATAAGAATATAAGAAGTGAAAATATTATCAGAAATTTTTTCATTTAGATTACCATATAATACTTATTATATTATAGGTGTTTAGAAGAAACTTTTTAAGTGATTATTAAAATTTTTTTATAAAAAAATATCCGGACTGTTTTTGCCCGGATATTTTTCGAGAATTTTTCAGAACCTAGAACAGTTAGAACAGTCTTTCGTCTCTGTCTTTGACATATAAACCAAAAGCAATCGGACGATATGTTGATGCTGTTGCTTTAATTCTGTAGTTTTCTTTTGTTAAATCGTCGACTTTTTGTCTGAGTTTTTCGTTTTCTGTTTTGCATCTGATGAGTTCCACAACAATTTCATCCATGCCGTCGAGTTTTTCGTCGATAACTTTTGTGATTTTCTTGACGACATTATCTTGAGATGAAATCAGATTTTGAACAAGATTTTTGATTTCTTTTTGAAGTGCTGCTGATGAAGCATTGTTCTGTGATTGAACTTGAGCCTTTGCCTGAGCGTAAGCTTCGTCTTTCAGGGTTTGCGATAATTTTTTAATTGGCGAGCTTAAGGCAGTAGAGGGTCTTGTTGTTGTTTGGATGTTCTTTTTGCTTGCGATTTCTTTTCCTTTTTCATGCAGAGCTTTAATTCTTTTCAGCATCTCTACATCATCTTTCAAAAAGAAAGTTGCATCGGTGTTTACATCACGTTTGAGTGAAATTTGACCCTGTTTGCACAATTTTTTGATTTCACTTGTATCAGTATTCAATATTTTTTTAACATCTTCTGTTGAAAATGTATTGTCGCGTGAGATCCTTTTTAATTCAGTTCCCTTTTCTTCTAATCCCGTATCCAAAGTGGTATCCCCTATTGTTCAATAGTATATTATTCAACTGTATTATAACTTGTTTCGCATATGATGGCAAAATTAGCCTTTCTATTTTACAAATTTGTTACAAAGTTTTGTTCATCACGTATTTGTTGGGTAAGAAGTCTTTGTAAGTATTAAGATTTGTAAACGCTATATGATTTTGAAGCGACGGATTGTTGATTAAAGAGCTGTTTGAATTTTGTTTTTCACCGTAGTCTATTTTTTTTGTATTTTTACCGAAGGCTTTTGCTATGAGTTTGAGTATGGGGTTGTTTTGTCTTTTTGTATCGTTTTCCATTTTTATCAATTCTTCTTGAGTTTTTGGTGTTACGGGTTTTCCGATTGAGTAGCGGGAGAGGAACTGTACGATTGATGTTGTCAATGCTGTCAGTGTAAGAGCGCCCCAGATTGATGCGTTGTGGAATTTTTTGAAGAGCGTGTTTGTGATTCCTATGAGGTATGTTGAGAAGAAAGTCCTGCTTATTTCCTGGGCAGCGTATTCGGCGCCGTTTTCTTTTGATTTACGTTTGTTGTTGTTGCTGTGAAGCATTGTCAGGTTGAAGGTGTCAGCAACCAGGAAAGAGGTGCTGATTAATCTCCCAAGAAACATGTTTGCGGTTGAATAAAGGGATGTATCGTAGTCAGCTTTATCTCTAGCGCATGCTTCGAGAGACTTCGCATTCAGTTTATTTTTTATGCCTGCGAGTTGTTCTGCGTATTCCTGTTGGTCTTTGTTTTGGAGAATTTCTTTCAATATGTTATCTGTTTGTTCCTGATTTAGATTTTTTCTGTTTTGAAGGAGTTCTCTTTCTATCCAGAGTAATGTATTTTGTACTCCTGAGAGTTCCGTTTTTGATGCATCAAGGTTGAGGTGTATTATTTCTTTCATAAGAGCATTTTGTTTTTCTGCTTCTGTCATGGAAGAAGGTCGTTGCCATATTTCTGATTGCTGCATTCTTGCGAGTTTTCTCTCATATTTCTCCCAGAGTCCGTTATCTTTTAGTATTTTTGTATTTGTTTCGATATTATCGGGGGTGAGCTTTCTTTTGATTGATTTGAAAATATTTTGGATGGATTTTACCGGAAGCAAAAAGGCATCTCTGGCTTTTGAAGTCATGGGGGTATATTCGCCTATGGGGATTTCGCTGTGAGCGTCAAGCAGTTCTCTTAGAGTTTTTTGAGTGTCAAACTCTTTAAATTTGGTTAGTCCTTTTTTTATTGTTCTTTCAAAATATTTTTCTTGTTCCGGGTTGATTTCTTCTACTATATCAAGGAGGTTTTTCAGGGTTGATGAAGAGAACATCTTCGGAAGTTTTTTGCCGAAGGATATATTTTGTGTGTTTTGGTTGTTTTGGGTATTTGCGCTGAAAGATAATTTGGGTATGTTTGATGAGTAGTATTTTATTTGTGTTTGCTGTTGGTTTGTTAGTGATGTTGATGAGTTTTGTTTTTTATTTTTTTCTTTCATGGCTTTTTCCAGCTTCAGGAAGGGATTTTTTGAATTTTCGTTTTTCTTTTCCATTTCTTCCATTTTTTCTTTTGTTGTCGGAAGAATTGGTTTGCCAACGATTTTTCTTCCGAGAATTTCAGATAGAAGAGCCATGCTGATTGATACGCCAAGGGCATTTTTGATGGAGCGGTTTGTTTTATTTTGGAATACGCCGAGGGCAATTCCTGTAAAGTAAGCAGCAAGGGAGATTCTTATAATTTGTTGTATAAATTTTGTTTTGCCTTCTTTGTTTGATTCTTTGTCATTGTTTGATAAACGCATTGTTGTATTATAGGCGTCAATTCCATACATAGTTGATCCGATTATCCCTGAAACAACTCTGTTGCCTACGCTGAGGGTTTTTGCGCTGTATTGACCTTTTGTGGGGTCTAAGACTTCGAATTGACGTCTGTGAATGTTGCCTTTCAGGAGATTTGCAGGGATAAGGAAGTCTTCACCGTCTTTTATATCAGCTACTCCGTATCTTCTTCTGTACTGATTTTCCCATTTGTTTATTGAATGGAATAAACCGTTGACTTCAGTGTAGTTGTCGAGAATTTCTCTTTGTCTTCTTATGTCATCGGATTGAGTGAATTTTTTTGCAAATTTTGAAAAAGGTTCGACTATTGCCGTAAGAAGTTTGTGAGGAAGGCTTTTTTGCGGAAGAGAAAGCAGGATGCCTTCTGAGAGTTTTTTTACGTCGTTTTCGTCATAGTATAATCTTTTTCTGAAGTTCGGGTTGTTTTTTACCTCTTCTGCAAAGTCTTTGACGGCTTTTTTCAGCATCTTTGCCTGATCATCAGAGATTGTTTCGAGAATTTCTACGGTTTTTTCATATAGTTTTGGAGTAATCTGATAATGTTTCGGATTAAAAAATCCCTTAAAACTTATTTGTGCAGATGCACCTTGTTTTAAGGGATTTTGTTGTAGTCTTATTCTGTGGTTTGTCGAGTGAAACCCGCTCGGGTATGTTGTTTGACTCACATGACCATATCTGTTTTTTGCCTGGTCATACAAAGTTTTTTTATTTTTTGATTGTATCGTCAGATTATTGGTTACAATCATTTCAGATTTTTCCTAAAGAAGTATCTTATACTTTTGATTAAAGTATAAATATATTTATCTTTTTAGTGTTTTATATATCGTTTGATACAAAAATTTACCATTGTTTTTATAATTTTATGGGTGTATTTTACAGTTTGATTAATTTGGCGAAACTTGCGTCCATTGCTTTTTTCCCTGAGTCTTTAAAATTTACCATATACATGGTTGAGTTGCTGACGTTGAAAATTTGCTCTATTTCTCCTTCTCCGAATTTTTGGTGAAAGACTTTATCTCCTTCTTTGAGGAAATTTTTGTTTGTATGTTCGGTTTCTTTTGGTGTTTCTTGTTTTTTAGGAGTTTCTGATGTGTATTCAACCTTGCTTTGTTGTTCTTTAAGCTTTGATTGTTTAATTTTTTCAACCATGGCTTTTGCATCGGCGAGAGTATTTATTGAATTATTAATTTTTGTAGTTTTTTTCTCCTGTGTATTTGTCGAAAGAGATTGTTTTTTTATGAGTTGAGGAGCAACAAAATTTCTGCCGAAACCTTTTGAGTAGTCTATTTTTTCTTCGACCGGCATGGTTCGTAACGGAGTTGTGCGGAGAGTTTTCACTGCGGAGTGGAAAGTGTTTGATGATTGAGAGTGTGAAGATTGTGATATTTTTCTATCGAGCAAATTTTGAGGAATTTCGTTCAGAAATCTGCTTGGAGAATAATATCTGTATTCCCCCCACATTTGTCTTCTTTTTGCATAGGACAGGAATAATTTTTCTTCCGCCCGTGTTACTCCGACGTACATAAGCCGGCGTTCTTCTTCCATTTCCGAGAGTTTTTCAAGAGAGCGTGAATGAGGGAATATACCTTCTTCTAGTCCGGCGAGAAAAACTATCGGGAACTCAAGACCTTTTGCAGAGTGCAGGGTCATTAGTGTTACACTTTTTGCGTCTGTATCTATATCATCTGTATCACTGACGAGAGCTACCTGAGACAAGAATTCTCCCATATCCTGGTCAGGATAATTTTCTTCGAAGTCTTTAGCTACGTTTACAAATTCCTGCAGGTTTTCCAGGCGGTTGATTGCTTCTTCTTCGTTTTCTTCTTGTTTAAGTTCGTCTATATATCCTGTGAAGTCAAGCATCCAGCTTATAAGCTCGCTGATGGGAAGTTCTTCCGTTTTTTGAGAGATTTGAACGATTTCATTGTAGAAGTTGATGAGAGAGTTTTTGGTTTTTGTTGAGAAATCGTCAAATTCTTCGATGTTTTGAATAATTGCAATCATGCTTGTATCTTTTTCGATAGCCAGAGCTTCCAGTTTTTTGATGGTAGTCGGACCGATTGAACGTTTTGGAACGTTGATAATCCTTTTCAAACTCATGGAGTCCATCGGATTGTAGACGAGTTTGAGATAAGCTATGGCGTCTTTAATTTCTTTTCTGTCGTAGAACTTTAGACCACCGATAATTTTGTATGGTATTCCTCTTGTTATAAGCGATTCTTCTATGGCTCTTGATTGGGCATTTGTTCTGTAAAGGACGGCGAATTTGTTGTAGTTTTTGTCATCTTTTGCCATCTTTTCGATGGTTGCTGAGATGTAGTTAGCTTCTTCCGCTTCGCTGTTTGCTTCAAAGCAGCCGATTTTTTCGCCTTTTCCTTTGTTTGAATAGAGATTTTTTTCAAGTCGTTCGATATTGTTTTTGATAATTGAGTTTGCCGCTTCAAGGATTGTTTCCGTTGAACGGTAGTTTTGTTCGAGTTTTATGAGTTTTGATTTTCTGAAATCTTTTTGGAAGTTGAGAATAATCTTGTAATCCGCTCCACGCCAGCTGTAGATTGACTGGTCGACATCACCTACTACACAGAGGCTTCTTTCCGTGAGTTCTTCTTCAGGTTTTTTGGCTGTATACAGAGTGTTGATGAGTCTGTACTGTGTGAGGTTTGTGTCCTGGTATTCATCAACTAGTATATGTTTGAATCTGTTGTGGTATTTTTCGAGTACTTCCCGGTTTTCAGAGAGAAGTTTTACGCACATCAAAAGAAGGTCGTCGAAGTCAAGGGCGTTATTTGAGGCGAGTAGTTTTTCGTATTGATTAAAAATCATTGATATTCGTTCGGAACGATAGTCCCTTGCACGGGTAGCGTATTCCCAGGCATTTTGCCCTTTGTTTTTTGCCATACTGATTGTTGCTTGAACCATTTTGGGCTGATAAATTTTTTCATCCATATTTTCTGCTTTTATGGCTTGTTTTATTAAACCGAGGGAATCATCCTGAGAGAAGATAACAAAATTTTTCTCCCAGATACGGTTTTCTTCGCTCTTATATTTATCTATGTCCTGCCTCAGGATTTTGACGCAGATGCTGTGGAAAGTTCCGACCCAGAGTTTTCTGACGAGGTCGTCGCCGAGAACTTTTGCAAGACGTTCTTTCATCTCGCCTGCTGCTTTATTGGTGAAGGTTACAGCAAGAATTTCATATGGAGAAACCCCGTTTTGAATCAGGTTCAGAATTCGTGTTGTCAAAACTTTTGTTTTCCCGCTGCCTGCGCCTGCTAGGACAAGCATAGGTCCGTATGGTTGTATGACTGCTTCTTGTTGAGCCTCGTTTAATCCCTGTAGTAAGTTATTCTCCATTGTTCCCGTAATCATTTTTAATAAATTTTTACTCTGTTTGTACTTTATTAATACTATAAAAATTATAATCAACAAAGAAAGTAATGGACAAATTCTTAAATTATGTATAATATTTTAGATACGGGTATTATATTTGTAATAGGAAATGATGAATGTCTGAAGATAAAGAAAAATCCATAATGGTTCCGTTAGATGATGTCCCAAGTGACGATGTGCCTGATACTGCCGACCAGCTGGCACATGAGCTTGCTACAATACAAAAATCATCAAAAAGAATAGCAATTATAGGCAGCAGAAATCTTCCTATTACTCACCAACAGATTATAGAAACTCTTGCATTTGCGCTTGCTTCTCAAGGTAATGTGATTGTTACAAGCGGAGGTTCAAGCGGAACGAATGCTGCTGTTATTCGCGGTTCGATGAAGGCAAATCCTCAGAATTTGAAAGTTATACTTCCTCAGACAATCGGTCAGCAGCCGTCTGATGTGCAAGACCAGCTTATTGGTGTTCCGAACATTGTAGAACATTCTGACAGAGCTATGATGACACTGGCTGATGCAAGCAGAATATGCAACAGAGAGATAATTGATGATGCCCAGCAGTTTATTTGCTTCTTATCGCATACAAGCGGTACTTTGCATAAGGCTGTAGGTTATGCTGAGGAAACACACAAAGTAGTTACCGTATTTTATTTAGACTGATATGTCGCAGGTTGTTAAAAATTGGACCGATTGGCTCAATAATACAAGATTTTCATCTTTTTCCGAAGAGCAGAGAGCACAAACTTTCGGGTGGTTATTTTCTGTAAGGGATAGGGTTCTTGCGAATGCAAAGCTTAACTCCGGCAATGTTGTTGTTGATATCGGGACGGGGACAGGGCTTCTGGCGTTTGGAGCTTATGATATTTTGCATGGCAGCGGTCTTGTTATTGCTTCGGATAAATTCAGTGATTGCACTGATGAGTGCAGGCAGATAGCGCAGGCAATCGGTATAAAATCAGGGTTTGAGACACTTGTTTCTCCTGCTGATAAACTTGATTTGCCTGATTGTTATGCGGATAGGATTGTGATGAGATCCGTTCTCGTGCATATTTTGGACAAAGAGGCATGTATTAAAGAGTTTTTCAGAGTATTAAAACCCGGTGGTATTTTGTCGTTTTTTGAGCCTATTATGAGTTCAAATACGAAGTATTCAGACCTTGTGCGCCCTGAAGAGATTACTGATTATGAAAAATTCAAGGATATTGAGTATGATATTACTCATGATAAGTCAGACCCGATTACCAATTTTGATGAAATCGAGTTGAAGGGCATGCTTGAGAAAACAGGGTTTTCTGATATAAATATTGATGAAGATATTATTTCTTCGACTTATGTTGTTGATGGTGAGTCTGTTCCTCAGTGGTTCAATTCACAGCCAAGTCCGGGTTCTTTGTCGTTGAAGGAGCGATTTCTGAAATATGTTCCGGAGAATGTATTTGACAGATATTTATTAGAGTTGAAGAAGGCTCTTCATGGTCGTGAGATAACGGTAAGTACACGTTCTGTTTATATATCAGCTGTTAAATAAAATTTATAACCAGACAAATTTGTATAAGAGGTTCGGGTCATAAATTTTACCGCTGTCTGAAATCATAATTTTTATGGCTTCTTCCTGTTTGAGGTTTGCTGATTGGAGGCTTGCTTTTTGAGTTACAAGAGAGTCGTAGTTATCAGCAATTGTCGTAATCCTTGCAAACAAAGAAATTTCATCTCTTTTTAGACCTTTCATATATCCGCTGCCATCAAATCGTTCCTGATGTTGGAGGGCAACTTTTGCAATTCTTTCAGGCAAATCCAAGCCTTTGATGATATCGTATCCGTAGATTGTATATTTATACATCTCTTTTCGTTCTTTATCACTCATTAGCCCGCCTTTATTATTTTGTTTTTTTCTGTGTGTTTTAACTTTTCCTATGTCATGCAGAAGGGCTCCAAGTGCGAGGTCTTGAATGTCTCGTTCGGAAAATCTGAGTTTGATGGCAAGAGCCGTGCTCATAAGAGAAACGTTTATAGCGTGTGAATAGGTGTATTCATCTATAATTCTCAGTTGTTCCATGCTTTTTATTTTGGTGATGTTTTGTTTTACCTGATCAACAATCAGCTCTCTTGTCGCTTCGCATACGGCAAGGTTCGGAGAGTCATCTTCATTTTCAAAATTGTCCAGAACTTCTTTTAAGTTTCCTACGAGCGCATTTGCGACATCAGCTGCAATAACTGCTTCCATGAAAACTTTTGGAGGCTGCGGGATAATTTCGGGAGCTTTTTCGATAATTACTTTCGGTTCGTCGTCTTCTACGAGTTCCTCCATATTTCCGTCGGGCAGTTTGATTGGTTCTCTGTACACTTCCTGACACAACAGCATCAGCATAATTTCAGGAGTTATGGGTGTATTTTTTTTGTATATGATTCTGTCAATTTTATCGTACAGATTGTAATCCAAGCTTTCTTTATCTACAAATTCAAGAGGCACAACTTTTTGCATATAAGATTCCCCGTATTTCTCATTATGAGTCAAGTATACATTATTTTTTTTTACTAAACAATTCTGATGTAAGTTTTTCGGTAAATGAAAGTAGTAAGATTTATTATAAAGTTAATTTTCTTATTAAATGCTGGACTTTGAAATTCTGTTGGGCTATATAAAAAGAATAGAATAATAACAGAAAGAAGTAAAAAATTGAGTCAAAAAGAAGAAAAGAAAAAAATAAAAGTAGCATTTCCTCATATGGGAGATATTTATGTTGCCTGGGCAACCGCATTGAATTCACTTGGTGTTGAGGCTTTTTTGCCTCCTCATACAAGCAAAAAAACTTTATCTCTCGGGGTAAAATACAGCCCTGAGGCTATATGTCTTCCATATAAACTTGTTTTAGGCAATTTTATTGAAGCCGTAGAAGAGGGAGCTGACTATGTGGTTATGATTACCTCTCCAGGTATTTGCCGTCTTGGTGAATATGGAAAGCTTATGAAAACAGTTTTGGCTGAGATGCCTGGGGATACAAAATATATAGAACTTGAACTGTATGATGGTTTCAAGGCAATGTATCGCTTTTTGACAGAGATTTCAGGGGTTAAGAATCCTCTGAGAATTATAAAAGCCTTGATTCTTACCATAAGAAAAGTTTTCATTATGGACAGAATGCAGGAAAAACTATCTTATTTCAGAGCAAGAGAGATTAACCACGGACATTGTGAGCGTATTTATGAAAGGCATCTGAAGAAATTACTCAATTGTCTGAGCATCCATGAACTTGGTAAAATCGAAAGAGAATTTTTGAAGGATTTGCAGAAAGTTGAACTTGATTCAAACAGGGAAGTTTTGACTGTTGATATAACAGGTGAGATTTTTATGGTGCTTGATTCTTTTGCAAATCAGGATATCGAAAAAGAACTCGGCAGGATGGGAGTACAGACAAGACGCAGTTTGACTGTCAGCAGCTGGATAAGAGATGCGATTACTCCAAAGCTCTTCAAACAGGGAGAAACTCATCTTGAACGTGCAGTAAAATTTGCAAGACCTTATCTCAAGAGAGATATCGGCGGTGATGCTCTTGAGTCTGTTAGCGATATGAGTTATGCTCATTTTAAGGGTACTGACGGTTTGATTCATATCAGTCCGTTTACATGCATGCCTGAGATTATGTCGCAGAATATATTCCCTGCGGTGAAAGAGGATGTTGATATTCCTGTTTTGACCTTGATTATGGATGAACAAACAGGCAGAGCAGGTTTTATAACAAGATTAGAAGCGTTTGTTGACTTGATGAGAAGACGCAAACGGAAACTCGCAAAAGATAAAGCTGACAAAGAAAAAACAGAGGCAGTAGCTGCTGCTGGCTAGAGAACTTTCGGGAGAAATATTATCCCTCCGATAATAAGTGAAATAATCGCACTAATCAAAACCATTCCTGCGGCGATGTCTTTTGACATTTTTGCGAGAATTGAGTATTCATTACCAAAATAGGCATCTACTATAAATTCAACGATGGTATTCAGAAATTCTGCCGTTATCACGAGTGAGATGACGAGTAAGATTATGCAAAATTCAATCGGTGAGATATGCAGATAAAATCCGAGAAACAGAGCTGCCAGGCTTGCAAAAAAGTCTATACGGACGTTTCTCTGTGATTTTAGAGCAACAAATATGCCGTGGAAAGCATATTTGAAGCTGTGGAAAACGGTTTTTGCTTTATATTTTGACATTATCCAGAATTTTATCCTGTAAGTTTATCATAAAAGTATAGGTTTCTTCATCCTGATGGTCAAAACCCAACAAATGTAATATACCATGACTCAGGAGAAAATGCAGTTCTTCTTCGAATGTTTTTTTGTTTTCATCTGCCTGAATTTTTGTTTGGTCTGCGGAGATGATTATTTCTCCCAGATAAATTTCTCCGTCGATGTCAGAAGAAGTTTCATCATCGGCAAACAGGGCGAATGTTATGACATCTGTAGGACGGTCTTTGTGTCTGTACTCTTTGTTTATTTCATGTATTTTTTTATTTCCGCAAATCAGGATATCTCCGTTCAGGGTAATTTTATTGAGGTCATAATCTTTCAAACATGATTGTTCGAGTATGCCTTCATTTTCAAGAAAACAAAGCATATTGTTTGCCAGATTTGACAACTTTTCTTCATTAATTTGATAGTTTGTTTGCTCGTTTATAGCATCAAAATTTGTTTTAATCATTATTTTTCGCTTCTTTGTTCTGGCTTATAGTTATACTCTGAACAGGTTTTGTTTTTTGTGTCTGTTGTGTTTGAGTTTTTGTATTTAATTCTTCTATGACATTGTCATGATATTTTATACGATGATGCTGCATGCCTCTGAGTATACGCAGGAATGTGGCTGCTATAACCTTCAAATCTTTTTGAGTGAGCGGGCTTTCAGAGAGCTGACCATCCATTAGTCTGTCTTGAATTATTTTGTCTATGAGTTTTTCGACTTCTTCCTGTGTGGGATTCGATAAACTTCTTACTGCTGATTCAACGGCATCAGCGAGCATAAGTATAGCTGTTTCTTTTGTATTTGGTTTAGGACAAGTGTATCTGAACTGGCTTTCCGTGACATTTTCAGCACCTTCCTGTTGTTTTGCCTGATTATAAAAATATGATGCGATACTGTCTCCGTGGTGCTGGATTATGAACGGCCATATTTCCTGAGGAAGACCGTATTCTTTTGCAAGTTCAAGACCGTCCTTCGGGTGGGCTGTAATGACCATTTTACTCAGTTTCGGATTTAGTTTTTCATGAGGATTTTCTATGCTGAAATAGGATTGGTTTTCTACAAAAAACAGAGGTCTTTTCAATTTGCCTATATCGTGATAAAAAGAGCCTACCATTGCCAGTATAGGATTTGCACCGACAGCCTCTGCAGCTGCTTCAACAAGGTTACTCACCATAAGGCTGTGATGATATGTTCCCGGGGCTTCAAACTGTAGTCTTTTGAGAAGTTCCTGATTGTGGTCGGCCAGTTCTGCAAGTCCGTAAGGAGTAATGATTTTGAACATACTTTCAAGAATGGGTATAATTCCGAGGACGATAATGCCGCTTATCAAACAGCTTACAACCCCCATTGTTACATCGAGGAGAAAGGCTTCTGTTGAGAAGTTGTTGTGCAATATATAAATTGCAGAGATTGCATAAACTTCAATAAAGCTTATTTCAAATCCCATTTTGATTAAATCCATTCTTCTTGAGTAGTTGAGTTTGCCGACAGCAAAAATTGATATCAGGGATTCTATTATGAATGCGAAGGTTGCTTCGGGAGTATACTGAAAAGATACTGACATAAGTATTATTAAAAGAGTTGACGTAAGCAATGATACTTTTTGATTTGTAAAAATGGCAATCAACATAGCAAATGCCGGAAAAGGCAGCAGATAAACAGGCACGTTGAACGGCAGGCTTATTGCAAAACCAATCATCAAAGAAGCAAGGAGAAGTGTGAGCAGAGAATATCTCGGTGTTGCATATTTGCTGTCAAAATGCGTGAGATAAAACAGAAAACAAAACATACACACACAAACTATTGCAAACAGTCCGGTAAGCCCGAGGAAATTGAGTTCCGTGACATTATACCCTGCTTTTTTCAGTGCATCTTTCTTCAAAGGAGATATTGCCTCTCCCTCATAAACGATTTTGCTTCCCGGTTCAAATGTGACAACAATTGGCTTAACAGAGTTCGCCGCATTTTTTCTTGCTATCTCTGTTGCAAGTTCATCTTCTATCAGATTTGGAATTATTGTTTGTTTGATTAGAACCAAAACAGCCTGTGTTTGTTTTGCAGTAAGAGAGGGATTTATTTTCCTGCTGATGATTCTGTCTATGTGGTCGAGTTCTGATTCTGATATGCTCATTGAGAGCATTTCTTTCAGTGTTTGTTCTCCCTCATGTGCAATCATATTGAAGTTGTAATCAGATGTATTAACAAGATATACAAGAGCTTGTTTTTCCCTGTCAGAGTCTGCTATATCAGTGAATTTGATTATTTCTTCATTTCTTTCTTTTTTTGATAAATCTTTTTCTCTGAAATTTTTTATTGAAGAAATTAAATTTCTGTAGTTGTTCAGTATATAGTCATTTTGCAGCGGAGTAAGAATAGGGTCGACTTTTTTTGCAAGATCACGCTTCCTTTTTTCTGTTTTGTCGACGTCTACAACTTCAATTTTTTTTGTAGCCACTATATCTCTTTTGCTCAAACCGTTTTCCATAATACTCTGGAATATATAATATTTGCTTGAGAGCAAAAGAGTAAGAAATAAAGCTGAGAGCAGAAATATAAGCCCGTTGATTATTTTTTCTTTAGGTAGTTTTTCAAAGAATTTTGAGAAGAAGTTCATCAATCTTTCTCCCGATAATTTTTCAACTATTATATTTTAACATAGAATATATTTTAAACCCTTTTGCATGAAATAAAACATTCATCTGAGGGTTTGAGAAATAATAAAAGTTGTAAATTAAAATAATTGATGTTAATATTTTTATATCCTCAAAGAGAGCGGTATTGTGCCACTCTCTTTAATTTATAAAAGGGTCGGAGAATGAACAAACCAGAGATACTAAAAAATATTACTCCGTTGATAGAAAATGCATCAATGAAACTCAATCTTATTCCGATTGAGATTAGCTTTGAGAAAGAAAACGGAAAGTGGTTTTTGAGAATTTTTATCTATAAAAATGATGGAACGGTATCTCTCGATGATTGTGAAAATCTTACACGTGCCCTGAATACCCATCTTGACGAGCTGATAGATGTAAAATATTATCTCGAAGTCAGCAGCCCCGGGCTTGATAGAAAACTCAAGTCATCAAGAGAATATGTTATTTTCAGAGGGAAAAAAGCTAAACTGAAACTGAAAAGATTAATAGACGGGGTTTCAGAAAAAGTTTTCAATATAAGAATCGGTGAATACAATGGAACAGACACCCTTCATGTTGAAAGATTAAGCGATGGTCAGCAGTTTGATATAAAGGAAGAAGATATATTAAGCGTGAAATTAATTTTGGATATAAAAGGAGAGTCAGATAATGATTAAAATAGGTCCCGCTTTGTTTGAAGCTACAGAACAACTTGAAAAAGAAAAAGGTATTACTAAAGAAGTTGTTTTGGATTCTTTGTGCGATGCCATGGTAACTGCCTACAAAAAACATGTGCGCACAAAAGAAAGCTCGAATCTTGAAGCCGAAATCGATGAAGAAACTTGTGAAATAGGTATTTTCAGAACAAAACAAATTGTAGAAGTTGTTGAAGACCCGAATCTTCAAATTTCTCTTGAAGAAGCACAGGAACTTCTTGAAGATGCAGAAATAGGCGACGAAATCAAAATAGAAGTGACACCTGACAACTTCGGTCGTATTGCTGCACAATCTGCAAAACAGGTAATCACTCAAAGAATTAGAGAAGCTGAGAGAAAAATTATTCTTGATGAATATCTCGACAAAAAAGGTACTCTTGTTACAGGTATAATTCAGAGAGTTGAGTCAAGAAACGTGATTATAAATATCGGTAAAACGGAAGCGATAATGCCTGCTCGTGAACAAATCAGAGGGGAATATTACAAACCGAATAACAGAATAAGGGTTTATGTCGTTGATGTCCGTGAAACACAAAGACTTCCGCAGGTAATTGTTTCGCAAAAACATCCGAAGATTGTTCAAGAACTCTTTGAGTTGGAAGTTCCTGAGATTGAAGACGGTCTTGTCGAAATCAAGAGTATTTCAAGAGATGCAGGTTTCAGAACAAAAATTGCGGTTTGGAGCAATGACCCTGAAGTCGATGCTGTCGGGGCATGTATCGGTCCGAGAGGAAGCAGAATTCAGACAATTGTTAACGAGTTGAAAAATGAAAAAATTGATATAGTCAGATATTCTCCTGATCCTGTTGAATATATTGTTAATGCCCTTTCTCCTGCACAGATTGTTTCTGTTGATATTCTGAATGACGATGAAGAATCAAAAGAAGCACTTGTAGTTGTTCCTGATGACCAGCTCAGTCTTGCGATAGGCCGTGACGGGCAGAATGTAAAACTCGCTCACAGACTGACGGGATGGAAGATTGATATCAAATCTTTATCTCAGATGGAAGATTATGACAACTATGAAGAAACACAGGAAACCAATGCTTCTCAGGAACAGCCTGAAGATGCAGAAGTTCAAACGGAAGAAACAATAGAGAATGAAGAATAAACAACAGGGGGATACAATCCCCCTTTTTAGTAAGACAATTGAAAGAAAATGCGTTGCTTGCTCCAAAATTCAGGATAGAAAAAATATGGTCAGAATCTTGAAGGAAAACTCAACCGGTGAACTTTTGATTAATCCCGATAACAAAACTTTCGGGCGGTCTGCTTATATTTGCAAATCAAAAGAGTGCTTAACAAAAGTTATGAAGAAAAATAAACTGAGCAAAATATTAAAGGCAAATATCAGCGAAAATTTAATAAAAGAAATAGAAAGTGTACTTAATTAACGGATTGTGTTACAAATATAAGAGGAGAAGGGTAATTCTCAAAAACAGGAGAAAATAATTAATGGCTGATAAATTAAGAGTATATGATTTAGCAAGGAAATTAGGACTGACAAATAAAGAAGTTATGGACTTTCTTGAGAAAAGAATGAATATTACGGTAAAATCTCATACAAGTTCTATCTCTCAAGAGGATGCAAAAAAGTTTGAAGAAGAGTATAAAAAACATACTTCGCCTTCTTTAGCAAAAACTCAAACTGTCAGACCCTTGCAATCTCCGAATTTGCCTCCTGCCCATCCTGTTGAAAAAGCCAAAAGAGCCGTTAAACTCATAAAGAAACCCAAGCCCGAGCCTGAAAAAGTTGAAGAAACTCCTGTCCAGAAAGAAGAAATAAAAGAAAAAACTACTGTAACTGAAGTTGCTGAAAAAACGTCTGTTTCTTCAAAAGAGATTGGGTCTGAATCTAAGAAAAATGAAAATTTGCAAAAAGAAGGTGCTAAAGAAACAAAAGATTTTTCTCAGACCAGAAAACCGTTTGACAAACCTTTTCAGCAAAAACCTGCATTTAATAAGGATAAAGATTCCAGACAGGACGTGCAGGGACGTTTTAACAGAGACAAAACCCAGAAACCGCAGGATAAAAAGCCCGCAGAAACATCATCTTCTGAAGAGAGAAAATCTCCGATAAAACGCCATATAATTTCTCCAGATACTTATGAGGGCAAGTCGAGAAATGCTCTTAATAAAAAGAAAAATAAAAGAGATTTTGAGAAAGACAAATTTGAAGAAAAAGAAAAACAGTTCAATACTCCTAATAAACACCATAAAAAGAATACCAGGGTAGAAAAAGAACCTGAAAAAGTTACGGAAATTGTTCTCAATCAGTCTTTGACAGTCGGTGAGCTTGCTGAAAAGCTGAATATTACTCCTGCAGAGATAGTCAAAGAACTTATGATGTCAGGGATACTAGCTACTGTCAACCAGGTGATAGACCTCAAAACAGCAAAAAGTATCTGCGAAAAATTTGAGGTTACTGTCCTGGAAGAAAGCCTCGAAGATTTGGAAAAAATGACAAATCCTCAGGGCAGCAAACCTACCGTAAATGTCAATCTCGAAACGGCAGTAAAAAGAGCTCCGGTTGTTACAATTATGGGGCACGTAGACCATGGAAAAACTACCCTGCTCGATTCTATCCGTGCTTCAAAACACAAAATCGTTAATACGGAAGTCGGTGGTATTACACAGTCAATAGGTGCTTATACCGTTAAGCTTGATGATAAGAAGATAGTATTTATTGACACTCCCGGGCACGAAGCTTTCACGGCTATGAGAGCAAGAGGAGCACAGTCTACTGACATTGCTGTTCTTGTTGTCGCAGCTGATGACGGGATTATGCCCCAGACAATAGAAGCAATTAACCACGCAAAAGCGGCTAATGTTCCGATTATTGTAGCTGTCAACAAAATGGATAAACCGGAAGCCAACCCTGATAGAATTTTACAACAGCTTACGGAACACGGTCTTGTTCCTGAGGAATGGGGCGGTGACACTGTTTGTGTGAAAGTCAGTGCACTTCAGGGCACAGGACTTGATGAGCTTCTTGAATATATCTTGCTTCTGGCTGACATACAAGATTTGAAAGCAAATGAAGATGTTCCGGCAGAGGGTGTTGTTATTGAAGCCAATCTTGATAAAGGTAAAGGTCCTGTTGCCACTCTGCTTGTCCAAAACGGTACTCTAAAAATCGGTGACTGCATAGCCGTCGGTAATGTCGGCGGTAAAGTGCGTGCTCTGCTCTCTGACTCCGGTGAAAGAGTTAAAGAAGCAGGCCCCTCGACTCCTGTTGAGGTATTAGGCTTGACGGAAGTTCCTCAGGCCGGCGATAAATTTGAAGTCTACCCCTCTGAAAAGGAAATGAGGGCAGTAATTGACGAAAGAAAAGAAAAAGAAAGAACATCTCGTCTTGAGGCTATTTCTCCTATTCAGGTCAAAACGGATACTGTTAACTCTGATGAAGAAGAAACAAAAGAGCTTAATATAATAATCAAAGCAAATACTCATGGCTCTGCGGAAGCTGTCAGCGCATCAGTCCAACAGCTTTCATCAAAATCAGTGGTAACAAACATTGTACACATCGGTGTCGGTGATATCTCTGAAGCTGATGTAATGCTCGCTATAGCAAGCAAGGCAATTATTATAGGATTTAGCGTCAAAGAAGATAACAATGCTGTGAAAATAGCCGAACAAAACAAAATAGATATCAGACGTTATGATATTATTTATGAAATTCTTGAAGATATCGAAAAAACAATGCTTGGGCTTCTTACTCCTGAAACAAAAGAAGTGGAAACAGGTAAACTCGAAGTCAGACAGGTGTTTACTATCGGCAAGACAACAAAAATTGCCGGATGTTATGTCCTCGAAGGAAAAATACAACGTAACAGCATTGCTTCTGTTGAAAGAGCAGGGAAAGAGATTTTCAAAGGTACTATTTCCCACCTGAAACGTTTCAAAGATGATGTGAAAGAAGTCGCAATGGGCTACGAATGCGGTGTGTCATTCAACAAATTCAATGACATAGAAGAAGGCGATATTATTCGTGCATTCACTACTCAGGAAATAGAAAGAGAAGCTTTAGTTTAAACATTTAAGGATATAAAAATGTATTCAAGAGTTGACAGAGTAAGAAAAACTTTGATGAAAGAGCTGAGTGATATACTCCTTAGAGAGGTTAAAGACCCGAGAATTACAGGTCTTGTATCTATCACTGATATAGAACTCCCATCTGATTTTTCTTCAGCAAAAGTTTATGTAAGCATCTACGCCGAAGATAAACAAACTATCCTCGAAGCTCTTGAAGAAAATGCTCCGAAGATGAGAAAAGAGGTCGGCAGGAGAATTCGTCTCAGAAATACTCCCGAGTTAATTTTTATTTTGGATAATTCTTTAGAGCGAGGGAGTAAAATTACCGAGTTGATTAATAAAATTTCTCGTGGAGAAATTTAGTTTGTTTGGCATTTTGAATATAAACAAACCTGAAGGATTAACTTCTTTTGATGTTGTTGCACGCCTCAGAAAAATTCTTAATATTAAACAAATAGGGCATGCCGGAACTCTGGATCCAATGGCAAAAGGGGTGTTGCCTGTTTGTGTCGGGTCAGCTACAAGGTTGATAGAATATTTTGAAAGCGGAAAAACATACCGTGCGTCTATGATATTGGGAGTTACGACAGATACATACGACATTGAAGGTGAAGAAATTTTAAGACAAGAAGTCCGATTTGACAGAAATAAACTTTTATCTGTTTGTGAAAAATATATAGGAGAAATAACTCAAACTCCTCCTATGCATTCAGCTGTCCACTACAAGGGGAAACGTCTGTATGAATATGCAAGAAAGAACATAAAAATAGACGATATACCCAAACGTAATGTAATGATTAACTCTCTTGAAATAAAATCTGTTGATGAAAATTTGCCGAATCCTGTTGTTGTATTTGATGTTGATTGCTCCGGCGGAACTTATATAAGGTCACTCATAAACGATATAGGAAATGACCTTGGATGCGGTGCAGTTATGAGCGATTTGACACGTCTGCGCTCAGGAGCTTTTTATATCGAAGAAAGCTTATCTCTCGAAGAAGTAGAAACAAGATGCAAGGACTCTTCTCTTGAGTTTATCAATCCCGTTGATAAAATAAATTTTGAGGAGTATACACTATCTGAAGAGGAAAAGAATAAAATTATGCACGGACAATATCTAAAAAGAGGCTTATTTAACGACGGAATATTTCTGAAACTTGTTTATAATAATTCTTTAGCAGCTATAGCAAAAGTATATGGAGAAAAAATTGTTCCGCAAAAAGTTTTTTCTGATGAAATCTGAACTTGTAAAAAAATGGAAATAGTTTTAAAATCAGTTTAAGTACATATAAAGAGGTGTTTATGAAAAAGAATATTTTAATTTCCGTAATAGTTTTGGTGCTGGTAGTTGTAGCAGCATTCCTTGTAAAAAACAGTATGAAGGTAGAAAACAAACTTGCACCTGGTGAAATCGGAGTTTATGCATATTTTGTAAAAAATAAAAACGGTAAAGAACCTACAGTTGCTCCTGTGTTCAGAAAAGTAAAAGTTGAAGAGAAGCTTCGCACAACTTATTCATTGTTGTTCCTGCTTGAAGGTGTGAACGCTCAGGAAGCAAAAGAAGGCTATTATTCAGAAATCCCTGAAACTACAAATCTTTTGTCCATAAATGAAAATGATAAAGGTTATACTTTGAATTTTTCAAAAGATCTTGTTGAAGGCGGCGGTTCTTCAAGCATGCAGATAAGACTCGACCAAATTGTCAAAACAATTGAGGCAAATGCTGATAAACCCGTTTATATTAACGTGGAAGGCAAAAAAATTACAACTTTCGGCGGCGAAGGGCTTGAATTGAATCAGCCGATTGTTCCGAAAAACAATAACTCTCAAAAAGAAAAAAAATCAATCAACTTTGGAAAACCGTCAAATCTTTTGGCTCCCGCTGCAAAATAGGGAAATTTCTAAAAATTGTTTAAAAGAGATTCGTTTAAAGAATCTCTTTTTTTATGTAAAAAATAGTTAAATTAGAAAGTAAAACAACTTCCTTCGAAGTACAATTTTATTGTGAGAGAAAAGGGAATCTGACAACAATCATGACACAATATGTTCCTCTTCATGTGCACACTGAATACAGCCTTCTTGACGGAGCTACAAAGATTGGCGATTTGCTAAAAGTAGCAAAGGAAAAAGACATGCCTGCCGTTGCAATCACTGACCACGGTGTTATGTACGGTGCTATTGAACTCTACAAAAAAGCAAAAGAGGCAGGCATCAAACCGATTGTCGGATGTGAGTTTTATGTCCACAACAATGATTTATCTCATAAAGATTCCAGTGACAACCCTCTATACCACCTTGTCCTTCTTGCAAAGAACGTACAGGGCTACAAAAATTTGATGAAACTTGTCAGCATAGCTCAGGTTGAAGGGTATTATTACAAACCCCGTATCAACTTTGAAGTTCTGCAAAAGCATTCGGAGGGTCTGGTGTGTTTATCTGCCTGTTTGGGCGGCGAGCTGCAGCAGCTGATTTTGCGGGATAAAAAAGATGAAGCAATAGAAACAGCGAAAAAATATAAAGATTTATTCGGTAAAGATTATTATATCGAACTGCAGGACCATGGGATTGACCGCCAGAAAATAGTAAATCCTGTTTTGATAGAAATAGCGAAGAAACTCAACATCGAGATGGTTATCACAAATGACAGCCATTACACCAAGAAAGATGACGCTGATTTTCATGATGTTTTGATTTGTTTGCAAACAAACAGATTGAAAAATGATGAACACCGAATGCGTTTTACTCCTTTTGGAGAATACTATGTTAAAACTCCTGAAGAATTGAGAGAGAAATTTACCTGGCTTGATGAAGAAACATTTAACAGAGCTATCGAAAATACCGTCAAGATTGCCGATGAGTGTCATCTGACAATTGAACTCGGGAAATCCGTTCTCCCGAACTTTGAAGTCCCTGCTAATCATACTAATGCGTCATATCTCGATTATTTGGTTATGGAAGGGCTCAAAAAACGCTATGGAGAAATTACTCCGGAGTTAAAAGAACGAACACAGTACGAGCTCGGTGTAATAGAAAAAATGGGGTATTCGGCTTACTTCCTGATAGTATGGGATTTTATCAATTATGCAAAGAAGAATCATATCCCGGTAGGTCCGGGCAGAGGGTCAGCTGCAGGAAGCGTTGTAGCTTACGCCCTCGGGATTACCGATTTGGATCCGATTGAGCATAAACTGTTGTTTGAAAGATTTTTGAACCCTGAGAGAATATCAATGCCTGATGTTGATATTGACTTTTGTCCTATCAGACGTCAGGAAGTTATTGATTATGTAACTCACAAATACGGCGAAGATAAGGTCTGCCAGATTATTACATTCAGCACGCTGGCTGCAAGGAACGCAGTGAAGGGTGTCGCACGTGTTCTTGATTTACCTTTTGCCGAATCAAACAAGATATCAAAACTTATTCCTTTCGGGTGTTCAGTCAAGGATTCTTTTGAACAATCGCCCGAGTTCAAGACTTTGTATGAAAGTGATGCAACAGTAAAGCAGGTAGTTGACTATGCCGAACAGGTTGAGGGCTTGAAATGCGGAACAGGTGTGCATGCAGCAGGCGTAATTATCTCCCGTGATCCGTTATCCGAAGTTATTCCTGTTCAGAACTCAAAAGAAGGCGGTCTGACAACAGCATTCCCAATGAGTGATGTTGAATCTCTCGGTTTGTTGAAGATGGATTTTTTGGGATTGAGAAACCTCACTGTTATCAACAAAACAGTTGAATTGATAAAGTTAAGAAAGGGGGTTGAGCTTGAAATAAACAAAATTCCTCTTGATGATTCAAAAACGTATGAACTTTTGTGCAAAGGGGACACTGATGGTGTTTTCCAACTTGAGTCATCAGGAATGAAAAATCTGGTCAAACGTCTAAAACCGTCTACATTTGACGATATCGGTTCTCTCGTTGCACTTTTCCGTCCGGGACCTTTGAACTCCGGCATGGTTGATGAGTTTGTTGACAGAAAACACGGCCGTCGTCAGGTTGTCTATCCTCATCCTATGCTTGAGACAATTTTAAAAGATACTTACGGCACTATAGTTTACCAAGAGCAGATTATGCAAATATTCCAAACGCTTGCAGGTTATTCTCTCGGTCAAGCTGATATGGTGCGCCGTATGATGGGTAAGAAAAAAATTGCCGAGATGGCAAAACAAAAAGAGAAGTTCATTGAAGGCGCAGCAAAAAATAACATGAGCGCAAAAGATGCTACAGAGCTTTTTGAGCAGATTGAAAAATTTGCCGAATACTGTTTTAACCGTGCCCACTCAGCATGTTATGCATTTGTTGCGTACCAAACTGCTTATTTAAAAGCACACTATCCTGTTGAATATTTCTCTGCACTTTTATCCAGTGTGAATGGAGATCAGGAGCGTACGCAGATTTATATTGCAGAGGCAAACAAACTCGGGATAAAAGTACTTCCCCCCGATGTAAACAGTTCATTTGCCGATTTTACACCTGATGGAGATAATATCCGCTTCGGGCTTGCATCTATTAAAAATGTCGGGTTGAACATTGTGGAAGAGATTATCAGCGCAAGAGAAGAAGAACCGTATTCGTCATTTTATGACTTTTGCACAAAACTTGTGAAAACCAATTTGAATAAAAGAGTTCTTGAGAGTTTGATTAAAGCCGGAGCATTTGCCCAGATTGAAAAATCAAGGAAACAGCTTGTTGAAAATATTGATTCGGCAATCAGTGCGGCACAGCGTGAACAGGAGAGGAAAGAAAGCGGGCAGATAAACTTATTTGCAGCACTATCGCAGGATGAGGGCGGGGCTGATTTTGTTCTTACCGGCTCTGATGAAGAGTTTGGAGATAGGGATATTCAGGCTTTTGAGAAAGAACTCTTAGGTTTTTACGTTACTTCACACCCCCTTTCAAAGCTTGTTCAATATATGCCTTATTTGACAACTCATGCCACATCGGATTTGAATGAGCTGAATGAAAAGACTTATGTTACCGTTTGCGGATTGATTACTTCTTTGAGGCTGATTTTGACAAAGACGAACAAACAGCTAAAAGTCGGGGTACTTGAAGATTTAAACGGGAAAGTTGAGTTTGTCGCTTATCAGGAGGTATTGAACAAATACAATTCTCTTCTTGAGCTTGACCAAACTGTTGTTTTAGCCGGTAAAATTCAATACCGCGGCGATGACGAAGAAAAAATAGTAAGTATTGTTGTTGATGAGGTTCGAGCAGCAAAAAATTGTAATATAGTAAATCTTTTCTTCAAATCACGCCAGTCATTTGAGAATATAATGCTGCTTAAAGACCTTTTGGTCGAACATAAAGGGAATGATCCGCTTGTATTCAATGTGAAAAACGGTGATGAAGATCTGAAAATTCTTGCTAACTCAAATTTCTGGGTTAGCGCTTCGAATGATATGAAGAATGTAATAAAAGCAAAATTCAAAGACTCTTTGGATGTTGAGTTTCAGTCTTTAGATTTATAAAAATTAAAAAAGAAAAATAAGGCATGGGGCTTCCCACACCTTGTCGCGTCGTTTGTAAGGATAGTTCAATTATTAGTCTATTGTTCTTATCTCGGGTTTGTTGTTGTAGGAATCTACAAAATGCAGATATCTTTCCATACGCAGTTTCAACCAGCCGACCATTGTATCGGAGCCGTAGACTTCGATAATTCTTGTCCTTTCAAGATATTTTGAAGATTTGCTCAGGTTGTCCTCGAGATAAGTTTTGCACTTACAGTTAAGTTCATCAATCAGCTCGTATAAGGTTTGTAACCAGGCTGCCTGCACCGTTGACTCGTTAACTTTGAACTGTAAAATCATTTTCTTAGCCTTTCAATTAACTCTTGGGATAGCTATACTTTTGATATACATATTATATCACATGCATTTTGACATGTGAAGTATTTTGGGGAAATTCCCCCAAAAATTCATCAATAACTTTTTTATTATCTACTACAATTGTAATAGATAAAGGGATTTTAATACATCCTCTATATTAAGTATTGTAAAGAATATATTATATATAGCAATTTTATATAAAAATTTGTTTTTATATAAATATAATATAACCTTCCCTTCCTTGAAAAGTTTTTACTCCCTATTTTAGGGAGTTTTTTTTATTTAGTACATTTTGACGAGTTCTCTGACATGGGCGAGAATGTCCTGTGCGACTATACGGGCTTTTTTTGAGCCTTCTCTTATTACATCGTCTACATATTCAGGGTTTTTCTCAAGTTCATGTCTTTTTTCTCTCATTGGGCGCAGGTAATCATTTACGATTGATGCCAGTTGCATTTTGCAGTCAGCGCATCCTCTTGTTGCTGCCTGACATTCTTCGCATGTTTTTGTTATTTGATCATATTTGGCAAAAATTTCGTAATAAGGGAACACGACTTCGCAGTTATCAGGGTTACCAGGGTCTGTTTTGCGGATACGGTTTCTGTCTGTGATAGCCTGTTTGATTTTTTTTGTTGTATCTTCTTCCGTATCAGAGAGTTTTATGTCATTATGGAAGCTTTTGCCCATTTTTTGTCCGTCGATACCTTTGAGCAGCGGAACTTCCGTTAATTTCGGCTTTGGCTCTTTGAAAAAATCGGTTTTGTATATTCTGTTGAATCTGTTTGCTATATCTCTTGTTATTTCGATGTGTGCAATTTGATCACTTCCTACGGGTATGCAGTCTGCATTAAACATCATAATATCAGCGCTCATTAACACCGGATATCCAAGCAGACCATAGCTTACTGAGGGAGCTTCGTTTTCGTTGCTTCTGAGTATTTTTGCCATGTCTTTGAGGGTCGGGTCACGTTCTACCCAGTTTTGAGGAGTTATCATGCTCAAATAAATATGAAGTTCCGCTGTTTCAGGAACCAGTGATTGCAGATAGATTGTTGATTTTTCCGGGTCTAACCCGCAGGCTAACCAATCCATTGTAATGTCTCGGATATTTTGTTTCAAAGAATCGGTATCATCAAATTTTGTTGTAAGTGCATGCCAATCAGCTATAAAGAAGAAACATTCATAGTCATCTTGCAGCTTCACCCAGTTTTGCAGAACACCGATGTAGTGACCCAAGTGAAGTTTGCCAGTTGAGCGCATGCCCGATACAATTCTTTGTTTTGTCATGAAAAAATCCTCTCGAAATTCTCTTTCAAGAAGATTTTATCAGAAAAATATTTTTGATGTGTTTTTAGTTGTTTGCGTCTTGAAACAAATTGTCAAAAGACCATATCAATTTTGTATTGTAATATTTTGATTCTCCGTCAGTTCCAAGAACTTCTATTTGAGTTTCATTTTTATCAGGTCCTTGGTTGTAGGTTGCTGTTGTCATTTCCCCATCTTGAGTAAGGAATGTTTCACCCGTTAGTTTTCCTTTATCATTGTATTTTCTGACATGAGTTCCTTCATTGTTTTTTGAAACCAGAACAAACATTTTTCCGTTTTCATCATAATAATGAGTGAATCTGTTGCCGTTTGGTTCTTTTTCATCCCAGGATATAATTGTTCCATTTTCATCAAAATACCATTGAGCTGTTTTGCCGCTTGGATATTGTTTTGTGGCGTATGTCATCTTACCGCTTCCGTCGTAGTGTTTTGCAATAATAGTACCATCGTCGAGTTTGTTGACTGAAGATATAAGCTTGCCTTTTCTGTTATATGAGTTAATAGGATATTCTTCTTTGACTGATGAGTGCTTGGTTTTTTTGATGTTTATGCCTAATGCCTGAAGATGTTCCGCTTTTACCTGAGCTTGTTTTTGTTGATATCTGCTGTAAGGGTGGCTGGCATTTTTTTCTGCTTGACGTTTTGCTCTTTGGGATTCTTTTCTTTTTGAAGAGAATACTATAGATGAATTTATGGGTGTTATGTTCATGAGAGTTCTCCTTATAGTATTCATTTTACCAGCTCAAGCTTTGAAGTATTCAGTTTTTGGAAATATAGTTGATAAAAGTTAATAAAAAATGATGAGAAAAATTTTCCGTATGTTATAAAAAAATTGTAATTTGACCATATTTGGAGTAAATTTCTATTATACTAGGAAAGATGTAATGGAAATATGAAATGGAGGTTTATAAAAACATGCCAAAGAAAACGATAACAGTCGATGGCAACTACGCTGCAGCGCATATTGCTTATGCTCTGAGCGAAGTTTCAGCAATCTATCCTATTACTCCTTCATCTACTATGGGTGAATGGGTTGATGAATGGGCTTCTCAACACAAAAAGAATATTTGGGGCAAAGAAGTCAGCGTTGTAGAAATGCAATCAGAAGCAGGTGCAGCAGGTGCTGTCCATGGTTCTTTAGCTGCCGGTGCTTTGACTTCAACTTATACCGCTTCACAAGGTTTGTTGTTGATGATTCCTGTTATGCACAAAGCAGCAGGTGAAATGCTCCCTCATGTAATTCACGTTTCTGCCCGTGCTCTTGCCGCTCAATCATTGGCTATCTTCGGTGACCATTCTGATGTTATGGGCTGCCGTAATACAGGTTATGCAATGTTAGCAGCAAACTCTGTTCAAGAAGAAATGGATCTTGCTTTAGTTGCACATTTGTCAACTTACAAAGCTAAAGTTCCGTTCCTGCAGTTCTTTGATGGTTTCAGAACTTCTCATGAAGTACACAAAATCGAAGAAATTTCTTATGAAGACATTGCTAAGTTAGTTGAACCGAAATATATAGAAGAATTCAGACAAAGAGCAATGAGACCTGAAGCTCCTGTTTGTAAGGTTGGTGCTCAGAACACCGATGTTTACTTCCAGGGTCGTGAAACAGTTAATAAATATTATGATGCTGTTCCTGATATCGTTCAGGAATATATGGATAAAGTTGCAGCCATAACAGGTAGACAATATCATCCGTTTGATTATGTCGGTGCTCCTGACGCTACTGATGTAATTGTTGCTATGGGTTCAGGCTGCGAAGCTATCGAAGAAACAATCGAATATTTGAACTCAAAACGCGGTACAAAATACGGTTTGGTAAAAGTAAGATTATACAGACCGTTTGATGTTAAACGCTTCAACGAAGCATTGCCGAAGTCAGTTAAACGTATAGCTGTCCTTGACAGAACAAAAGAACCCGGTGCTATAGGCGAACCGCTTTATCTTGATGTTGTAGCAGCATTGGAAAATAAAGACATCAGAGTAATCGGCGGACGTTATGGTCTGTCTTCAAAAGAATTCACTCCATCTATGGTTCTTGCCGTATACAAACATTCAGAAAACAATGGTTTCCACGGATTTACCGTTGGTATCGAAGATGATGTTACAAATAAATCATTGAAGATAGAAGAACATATCGTAACGGAACCTGAAGGAACTACAAATTGTATGTTCTGGGGCTTGGGCTCTGATGGTACCGTTGGTGCTAATAAAAACTCAATCAAAATTATCGGTCAATATACAGATAAAGATGCTCAGGCATACTTTGCTTATGACTCAAAAAAATCTTTCGGTGTAACAGTTTCTCACCTGAGATTCGGGGATAAACCGATTAAATCTACATACTTAATCACTGCTCCTGACTTTGTATCTTGTTCAACACATTCTTATATCGGCAGATATGATATGTTGAAAGGTATCAAAGAAGGCGGTGTCTTCCTGCTGAACAGCCCCTGGTCTAAAGAGGAAGCTTTCTCTCACTTAACAAGAGATATGCAGGAAACTATAATCAACAAGAAAATCAAGTTCTACAACATTGATGCTGAATCTCTTATCGAAAAACAACCAGGTTTACGCGGTAAGGGAGCAAATACGGTTATGATGGTTGCATACTTCAAAGTTTCCGGTATCATTCCGTTTGAACAAGCTCTTGAAGGTATGAGAGAAATGACCAAGAAAACCTTTAAGAAAAAAGGTGATGATGTTGTTAACATGAACTTGGCGTTGATTGACGCTGCTGTTGATGCTTGTGAAGAAGTTGTTGTTCCTGCTTCTTTAGATGGCGTAAGTGCAGCAGATCCTGTTAAATTCCTGTCTGATGATGCAAGTGAGTTTGCTAAGAAAATCATCGAACCTTCCATGAGACAAAAAGGCGATGACATTCCTGTGTCAGCTATGTCATGCGACGGTGTAATTCCTACCGGTACTGCTTGTTTGGAAAAACGTGCGATTGCTCCGAGAGTTCCTCACTGGAATTCCGAAGCTTGTATCCAGTGCGGTATCTGCGCTTCTGCATGTCCTCATGCTGCAATCAGAACAAAACTTGTTGAAGCAAAAGACCTCAAAGATGCTCCTGCATCATTTAACACAATACCTGCAAAACCTGCATTGGCTGATGAAAAATTCAAAGTTCAGGTTTATTGCAAAGATTGTACCGGATGCGGTGTTTGTATTGACCAATGTCCTGCAAACAAAAATCCTGAAAAACAGGCTCTTACTTGGTCAACTATCGAAAAAGAAGAAGCAGCAGGCGAATGTGTCAACGAAAAATTCTTTGACGAGCTGCCTGATAATGTAATGGGCAAAAACACAACCAAGACAATAAAAGGCGCTATGTTGAGAAAACCGTTGTTCGAATTCTCAGGTGCTTGTGCCGGTTGCGGAGAAACACCTTATGTTAAGTTAGTTTCTCAATTGTTTGGAGAGAATGCTATCGTTGCTAACGCAACAGGTTGTTCTTCAATCTACTCAGGTACATTCCCGACAATACCTTATACAAAAAATAAAGACGGCAGAGGACCGGCTTGGGCTAACTCGCTGTTTGAAGATAATGCTGAATTCGGTTTCGGTATGAGAATGGCTGTTGACCAGAACAGATCAACATTGAAGACTTATGTTGAAAAAGTTCTTGAAAACGAAAAAACACCTGCTGATTTGAAGGAAGCTCTTGAAGGTGCTATGTCTAACTGGGATAATTCAAAAACCGATGAAGCTATCGCTGCTCAGGCAAAAGCCAAAGAAGTTCTTGCAAAATATGCTGATTGCGGATGTCCTGATCTTGCAAAAGTAAGAGAACTTCAAGACTACTTCACCGATAAATCAGTATGGATTATCGGTGGTGATGGTTGGGCAAACGATATCGGATACGGCGGTATTGACCATGTTCTCGCACAAAATAAAAACGTGAATATTCTTGTTCTTGATACCGAAGTTTATTCCAACACCGGTGGTCAGGCTTCGAAATCAACACCTACAGGTGCTGTTGCGAAGTTTGCTACAGGCGGTAAAAGAACTTACAAGAAAAACATGGGCTTGATGAGCATGTCTTACGGTTATGTTTATGTTGCATCAGTTGCGTTGGGTGCTGACAGAGCTCAAACTCTGAAAGCATTCCAGGAAGCTGAAGCTTACGACGGACCGTCTATCATCTTTGCTTATGCTCCTTGTATTGCTCATGGTATTGATATGAGTAAAACTCAGACAGAACAAAAACGTGCAGTTGAAGCAGGGTATTATCCTCTGTACAGATATAATCCTGCTAATGAACAACCGTTCACATGGGATGCTAAAGATCCGAAAGGAAGCTATCAAGACTTCATCAGAAGTGAAGGTCGTTATAAACAGCTGCTTAAAACAAATCCTGATGCTGCAGAAACTCTGTATACTCAAGCAGAAGAAGATGCAGCGAAGAGAATGGCTGTTTACAAAGCAGTCGGCGAGTTGATGAAATAAGCCGTTTGTTCTTGCAAAATACAAGGCGGGATGTAAATTTTTACATCCCGCCTTTTTATGTATAAAAATGCTCTTTGAGCATTCTGTTTGCAACGTGTCCTCTTGTACAGATTTATTATACACATAATTAAAAAGCCGTCCGAATATATCGGACGGCTTTTTGTTCTATTTTTTCAATTATTTGCCGATAGCCGCATTCAAGTCATCGATAAATTTGTTTATATCAACGCCGTGAACTTTTGCGCCTGCTTCTATATTTTCGAAACGAGCAGCAGCACAGCCGATGCATCCAAGACCGTATTTTTGGAATACGCTGAGTGTTTCAGGATATTGCTGAACTGTTTCGATAATTCCCATATCTTTTGTTATAGGTTTGTCTGACATTTTTAATTCCCTCTTTTGTATAACATTATTCAATTATAATGTGTTTATACTCAAATTGAAAGAGAAAATTTATATTTTGAGATATTTTTTAGCACCGTCGAACATTGAGTCTATGAGGTCTGCGTTTATAAACAGGTCAATTCCGCTTGCCATGAGATACTGGCGCATTCTTGCTTCCCAGTAAGGATATATTTCCTGCGGTTTGACTTTGAGTACGTCACAAATTGATTTGAGATATTCAAAGTCAAGAGGCATAGGAAGTGCTCCTCTCCATATATCGACTATTTCAGAGCGTTTTTGGCGGGGAAAATTTTTGAGAAATTGAACATTTGTCATATTTAGCTTTTTTTGTTTGTTTTGCAGGAATTTTACCCCGCTGTCGATAATCCGCGGTTCTCCTGAGGACTTGTATTCAACAAATTCTTCCGGTGGTATGCCCATTACGGTTGCAATTCTCTCGAGGGTGGTTGCACGTGTTGAAAAAGGAATTGTATTGTCAATCAGGCTGTAGACATAAGAAAGAGTGACTCCTATCATCTGTGCAAAGTCTTTTTTATGTACATCATTTTTTGAGAGAAAATCAGTCAGTTTTTGGCTGCTTTCATTTTTTTGTGTTTGTTTTGTTTTCATTTTTCCTCCCAATTTATTTCTTTTTTTATGTATTTGAAATATCATAAAAATATATGGTGATTATATATAAATAGAACACTGACTTTTATTTGTAATTATCATATTGAATATATATGCAGATTAATTTTCTTTTCCCCAACCTGTGAGGAACAAAAAATATGAAACTTATTGCAGGACTCGGAAATCCAGGTGATAAATACGAATTTACAAGACATAATGCGGGCTTTATTGTCGTTTCAAAACTCGCTGAAAAATTTAATATAACCGGAAAGTTTGACAAAAAATTCAATGCAATCATTGGAAGAGGATTGATTGGCAATGAGGATGTTTTGATAGTCCAGCCTATGACCTTTATGAACTTATCAGGTGATGCGATTATTCCTCTTATGAATTATTACAAAATGACTCATCATGACCTTCTTGTCGTTTTTGATGATATCAGTCTTGATTTGGGAGTTCTGAGGTTTCGGGCTAAAGGTTCTGATGGCGGGCATAACGGCATAAAATCAATTATACGTAATCTTGGCGGTAAGAACGATTTTGCAAGGCTAAAAGTCGGTATAGGTCCACAACCGCCTTTTATGCCATCAGAGAGTTATGTATTGCAGAAGTTTGACAAGAGTGAAGAAAGCTTGTTATCAGAGGTTGCAAGCTGTGCGGTTGATGCGATAGAGCTCTATATTTCCAGGGGGATAGAGTTTGCAGGGAGCAGATTCAACGGGCATATCAAGTCTTGATAGGGCAATAAGAATATGTCCAAATCAGTGAAGTTTTTTATTATATTTTTTATCGGCATTACGGTTTGTCTTATAGGCGGATTGTTTTTTGTCGATAAAACATTTTATAAACAAAAAATAACAATCCCCTACCTTGAAGAGCCTTTGCAAACGGGGATTTCTGCGAAAGAGAAAAACATCCTTTTTTTTGTGAAGAAATATCATGACTATGACATAATAATTACTCCTCAGGCACGTTATAAAGTTCATGCGGCTGTTTTGAGCAAACATCGTTATTTTTGGTGTATAGACGGTTATTTGGCACCGTATGACCTTGCTCTTGGGTGGGGAAAATATGCAAAGAAAGAAAATTATTCAAAGGTGATGTTTCTTCAGTTCGGGCGCTGGTATTATTATTTTTATCCTTCGGCAGAGTTTTCTGATGTCGGGTTATATTCGGCGAATACTCATGTTGTCCCCTGCAACGAAAAGGTTCTTGAAGGAATAAAAAAACTGAGAAAGCACAATAAAGTTTATATGGAAGGTTATCTTGTCGACATAGAAGCAGCAACTCCAAAGGGAAAGACGTTTACATGGAATTCCAGCTTATCCCGTGATGACAGCGGTGATGGAGCTTGTGAGATTTTTTATGTTACGAAATTGGTGTCAGAATACGGAATATTTGAATAACTAAAAAGATGTGTTTAGTTTGCCAAGGCGCACATCTTTGTAGAAATAGTTCAATATTTGATAAGCATTGTATCCTTCTTTTGACATATTGTTGGCACCATATTGAGATAACCCTATGCCATGACCTTTTCTCGGAATGTTTGAGTCAAAAGACGGAACAGAAGCAAGAAACGGCATATCTTTTGTCCAGCTTTTCCCCGAGTTATTTGTATGTCCTCCTGCACTTGCGTGGTAGTAGGCAGGAATAACTTTATTCTGATACATAAGCACCTGTCCGAGGGTTGACCTTACTGCCAGATTTGTTGATTTTGTTTCTGCTGATGCTCCACCGTAGGCTTGATCTTCAGGCGTGTCTTTGAGGTCGTAGCCTCTTGACCCTCTTTTGCCCATATTTGCCACGGCGTAGCTTCTTGCTGCGATTGCCTGAGCTTTGAGAGCTTCGATATTCCATTTTGAAGGCATTTCAGAGGGAACAACACCGAGGAGGTAATATTCGAGCGGGACATCATTTATGACGGTAATTCCCCTCCCTCTGATTTGGGCAATCATGTTTCCTCTGTACCACTTGCCTTTTGTGAAGATGAAGGCGTTTTTATCGGTTGTAAATATCAGGTTATTTGTTTTTGTTGTATAAAATTTTTTATCATCAGGAAGCTTGATTGCTATGTTATTAAAGTGTTTTTTTATAACATATTTTTTCATGGGTTTGAGTTCGATGATGGTTTTTCTTTTGTTTGCGTCAATTAAGCGTCCTCGCTGCGAAACAGCAATCACTATATCATTCTTCCCTTCCATAAGACCTATTCTTATTGCGTAAGCCTGATTTATGGAACAAAGCAGAATACAAAAAAATATTAGTATATTTCTGATTGCTTTTTTCATGATTCCCGGTAATACTCTTAGTTAGTTTGATTTGGTATCTCTGTCGGATTTTGTTCTATTTTGTAGAGATAGTTAATTAGTTCTACTGCTATTTCTTTTTGTTCATCTTCAGAGGCATTCTGCAAATATTGAAATGCCTTTGAAACCGTCTGGTGATAGTCATACCACCTTCTTGTAAATGTTTGGAATATTCTTGAAAGTTTTGAGGATATTTTTATGTTTCTTTTTTCCGCATTTTTAATAATAAAATCGGCAGCGTTTATTTGTACTTCTTTTTGAGAATTTCTTAATAAACTTATAGCCAAGCTCAATGTCGGGTCAATATCATACCATCTTGCCGAATACATATAACATATCCTCTTTCTTTCCCTTCTTATAAAATAACTCATTTTGTTTGATGAATCAATACAATAAATGTTTTATGAATAGTCACTTTGACGGATGAAAAAAAACTCTTTTGAGTTGAACATGGAATAGGAGAAGGAGAGTGGTATGACTAAAGTAAAAATTTATACAACGAACTATTGTCCTTATTCGAGAAAGGCAAAATCGCTTCTTGATAAACTCGGAGTAGATTATCAAGAAATAGATATCACAGATAACGAGCCTGAAATGCGTATTAAGTTGGGAGAGCTTACGGGAGGAGTTCAAAGCGTTCCTCAGATTTTCATAAATGGAAAACTTCTCGGAGGATGCGACAGTTTGTATGAGGCTTATGACTCAGGCGAATTAGAGAAATTACTCAAGTTATAATTCTTACAAAAGGAAAAGCCGGCTTACGAGCCGGCTAATACTTTTTTAGCTAAGAAGGAGTCAATAGGAGAAAAATAAACGAAAATACAATTACATGAAATAATATTCCTTGAAAAGATATATTTTAAACAAATAAGTATATAAATATTACATACTTTTAACATATAATAATATATATGCTTATCATTGTAGTTTTGGAGTTTTTGTTATATGTTAGTGTACATATAAATAAGGAAACAAAACGATGATGATAGAAATGTATGTAATGGGTGTGGCGCTTGATACAAGAACGGGTTCTCCGATTGTTGTGCTGAAAGACTTTGATGATAGAAGGGCTCTTCCGATATGGATAGGGTCAGCTGAAGCAAGTGCAATAATCAGAAAAATAGAAAATATCAAAGTAATACGCCCCATGACACATGATCTTATTTGCACGCTTATTGAGCAAATGGGATATTATGTTGAAAAGATTGAAATTCATGATGTAAGCGAAGAAACTTATTTTGCAAATATTGTTTTGAAAAATGACGATGGAGATGAGAAGGTCATAGACTCCCGTCCCTCTGATGCGATTGCGATAGCATTGAGAACAGAAGCTCCGATTTTTGTTTCACCTTCCGTTGTCGCAAGCGGCACTGTTTCTGCTAATGAAGAAAAAGACGAGCAGGAAACGGAAGAATTCAAGAAATTTATTCAGGATTTGAAACCATCCGATTTCCAAAAGCTGCTTGATGACCATGGAGAGTCAAAACAATAAATTTTGTTAAGGAAGTATCAACTTTTTATTTTCACTGGAGTTATAATAAAAAGTTGTGCTTTAAACATTCAGAGGTTTTTTATGAATATTCAGCCTGTAGGGTATAATTCTTATTCAAGGTCTTTCGGTTCATTTGCGGAGAAAAACGGTAATTTGAAAAAAGATGAAGAGAATAAATCTGCTGAGCCAAAGAAAGTCTTGAAAATTGCAGCTAAAGGAGCTATCCTTGGCGCTGCCGTGGCTGTCGGTTTAGGTCTGAGTTTTCTTTATAAAATAAAAACAGGAAAGCTGATATTGGTCAGGACAGTTAACAATGCTGGAAGAGTTGTCGGTTTGTCTTTTGCAAAACTTGTGAAATAGTGAGTTTTTATTAAAAAAAATTAATAAAAGGCATGGTTCTTATTTTATTTTTGTAATTTTTTGGTTTTAATAAAATTATTAACAACTATTAACAAATCCCCTTGATTTTAGCAATTTATTTTTTCAGCTGTCTTTTAGAATACAGTTAATTTAAAGTTATGTTCAAATAACAGGAGTTGTTGTACTATGAATTATTTGTCTAAAGAAGAAATAAGACAATGGCGAAGCTCTCTTGAGAAAATTACTCTTGAAGAATTTGCAAGAAGACTCGGGAAACAGGTGGAAGAAAAGAAACAAACTCATGACATAGTTGATATGATAGTGAACAACGAAGCTATCTCAGCTACCCCAGAACTGCCTGCAAAAAAACCTCAGAAGGCTATTACGTTTAAGTTTACTTTCAAGAAAAAATTGACGGAACGAGAACAAAAGATTTTGGATTATCTGACAAAACACGTCAACGAGCCTGTGAAGGCTACTGATTTGGCATCTTTAATCGGCTTGCCGAGAGATTATGTCTACAAATATATCAGAAATTTGAGAGCGAAAATTGCTGAAGAAGTTCTCTTTAACTCGAATGAAGGCGGATTTTTGCTTAAGTCATAATTAATTCCTTTCTTATTTGATGACTTTAAATTAACAAAAGCCTGCGAATTTCTCCGCAGGCTTTTTTATTGCTATTTGTTCCGTGTTGTCTGACTAACCGTTGCAAGAGCAGCAATCGCAGCAAGAACCGAGTTTTTCTTGAGCTTCGTTCATTCTTACTTTGATACGTCCGTCGACTGCTATTCCTTCGCCTGTTTTCTCTGAAATCAACAGCGGGTTGATATCGAGTTCATCGATGAACGGGAAGTCTGTTACGAGTTGAGATAATCTCAGCAGTGTTTCCTGAATTTGGTCTATTTGAGCAGGAGTTGTGCCTCTTGCACCTTTGAGCAATTCATAAGCTTTAACTGACTTAATCATCTCTTCTGCATCAACGTCTGAAAGCGGAGCTATTCTGAATGTTACGTCTTTCATGGTTTCGATAAATACACCGCCCAAGCCGAACATCATCATAGGACCGTATTGAGGATCTGTTGCTATACCACAGACCATTTCACGGTTTCCTTTGACCATCTCTTGGACAATTACGCCTTCAAGACCGTCAAGGATGTTTCTTTCTTTGAGTCTTTCAATCAGGGCTGCATATTCCTGACGGAGGTGTTCTTCCGATTGGATACCGACGATTACACCGCCCACATCTGTTTTGTGAGATATTGTTTTTGATGTAATCTTCATAACAACAGGGTATCCGATGTTGTTTGCAACATTAGCGGCCTCATCAACGTTTGTTGCAAGACCGTATTTGCAGGCTCTGATACCGTAAGCATTAAGAACATCAATTGACTCAAGAGTTGTGAGCTGTGCTCTTCCTTCTGAGAGTGATTTTTTGATTACTTCGGCTGCTTTTGCTCTGTCTACGTCATAAACAGGGAACTTACCTTCCGGTCTGTTCATCCACTGTCTTTGTCTGTCAAGTCTTGTCATTGCTTCTGCAGCTTCTTCAGCGTACATATAGAACGGCATATTTACGTTCATGTTTGCAATTTTGGTGAAGAATTCGCTCTTTGTCATGAATACGCCAAGAATTGGTTTTTGAGGATTTTTGGCTTTAATTTCCATAAGCGCTTCAGCTACGTCAATATCTGCAAGGCCAAGGAACGGAAGATAGATAACAGCAATCATATCAACGTTCTCATCAGCTATAACAGTTTCAAGAGTTTGTTTGTAGTGTTCGATAGGAGCTGATGCAATCATATCAACCGGGTTTTTAACACTTGCTGCCGCAGGCAGAAAGCTTCTCAATTTGTCTTTTGTCGCATCAGACAATTTTGCCATTTGCATGCCTGATTCACAAACAGCGTCTGTAGCCATAATACCGGGACCGCCTGAGTTTGTAATGATTGCGACTCTGTTACCTTGTGGTATCGGGCAGTTTGAGAATGCTTTTGCGTTTGAGAACAGGTTTTTCAAAGAAAATTCTCTGATGACGCCTGATTGTTTCAATAAAGCGTCAGCTGCTTTATCTGCACCTGCAAGAGAACCTGTGTGCGAAGATGCTGCTGAAGCACCTGCTGCAGAACGTCCTGCTTTAAGAGCAAGTATCGGTTTTTTCTTTGTTATTCTGCTTGCAAGTTTTCTGAAGTTAGCAGGATTTTGGATTGACTCCATATAGAGGAGAATTTGTTTTACTTCGTCGTCGTTTTCCCAGTATTCGAGCATTGTTTCGGCATTGATATCAGCCTGATTACCGATTGATACGAACTGAGCAAAACCAAGGTTCAAGTCTTTGAGAATATTCAAAATACCGCCGCCAAGAGCTCCTGATTGTGAAACAAATCCGATATCACCTTTTACGGGGAGTGATTCTGCGAATGTAGCATCCATTCTGATGTTATCATCAGTGTTTAATACACCGAGGCAGTTTGGACCTACGCATCTCATACCGTATGAACGAATTTTTTCAAGAAGTTGTTTTTCAAGCTCTGCACCTTCTTTGCCTGTTTCTTTAAATCCTGCCGTGATGATACATATCCCTTTGATGCCTTTTTCATGGCATTGGTCAATTGTATCAAGAACGAATTTAGCGTTAACTACTATAACAGCCAGATCAACTTCTCCCGGTACTTCATTGATTGAGGTGTAAGCCTGAAATCCTTCGATAATTCCGCCTTTTGGATTAACAGGGTAGATATTACCGTTGAATTTGTAATCTCTCAATCTTTGCATAATTTCTGAACCGATTGTTTTCGGTTTTGTTGAAGCACCAATTACAGCAATTGATTTAGGCTTCATAATTGCGTCAATTTGTTTTACCATTTTTGTTTCCTCTATTTCTTTTAAAAAAATTTTTAAGTAAAAACTATATCTTTATTAAATTACAATAAAAGTTCGGTGTAAATAGCAAAAGGGAAAAAATCTTACAACAATCTTAGTTGTAGCCCTCATCAAGCCATTCTCTGATTCTGAATTTTGCTCCAAGATTTTCTGCAATTTCTCTGCATTTTTCCACATCAGGTTTGAAATCTTTGTAACCTGTGACAATAGTTGCTGTCGTGTCTATTCCGTTTTCGGAACATTCTTTGATGAAATCCAGAACAGCCTGATATGCTGTTTCTGGGGAATAAGTCGGCTGAGAAATTTTGCCGTATAAATCGGCATCTTCTCCGTTTAAGCTGACTGATACTTTATCAATCAATCCCTTCAGCTCGGGAACTATATCTCTTTTATGAATAAGATTTCCATGTCCGTTGGTATTTATTCTTATTTTTTTTTCTGGGTAATTTTCTTTGAGAAATTTTGAAATTTCTTTTATGTGATCGAGTTTTATAATTGGCTCTCCGTAGCCGCAGAAGACAAATTCCCGTTGCTGTTGCGGTTCAAGTTTTTTAATTTGTTCTATTACGTCCTGAGGAGTAAATTTTTCTTTTTCGAGCCACAGATTTTTGTCTTTGACTTTGGAGTTCAAATCTCTTATGCAGAACACGCAGTTGTTTGTGCATGCATTTGTGAGATTTATATATAAAGCTCCGTCTAAAAGATATGCATAGTTATCACTCATTTTTTCCACCTGTTTTTTCTACAAGAATATTTTCACATGAGTTATACTTTTAATTCAACTTTTTTAATCCTTTTTGATAGCCAGCCGACTAATTGAAAGGTCAATCAAAATCTTTTTTAATATAATTAATCTTTTTCATACTTCCAGCTATTCTTAATTCCAGAGCTTGAACCTTAGTAAAATAAGGTTCTTTTTTTTATTTGCGGGATTTTCACGGAACTTATATAACAAATTACACAGATAATATTAAAAGTCCGTCATTCTAAGGGTTTTAGCCCGAAAAATCCTTTTTGTTTAGATACTTCACTAACGCTCAGTATGACGTTGTTTGGGAAATTTGGGGCGTAATTTGATATATAAATCCAATTTTCGCTGCGTTGACTCACTTTTTTGCTTTATTTATAATGAGTGCGAGAGATGAGGTGTGATATGGTAAAACCTAAAAAACAACTGAATGGTGTATCGGGATATGACCACCAGCTCTATATAGAAGATTTCAAAATAAAGTTGGACTCTAATGAAAACCTTCTTGGACCGTCAGAGAAAGTTGTCGATGTTTTAAAACATATAACAGGCAATGATGTGAAATTCTATCCGGCTTATGGAGAGTTGATTTCGACAATTGCCGGGGCAAATAATGTTTCTGATGATATGGTTTTGCCGACAAATGGGGGCGATGAGGCGATTTGTTATCTTCTCAATACTTTTCTCGAAGAAGATGAGAATATTGTGACGGCTGTTCCGACGTTTGTAATGTCGAAGATTTATGCGAGAATTTCAAATTCATCTTATAAAGAAGTGCCGTATAAAAGAAAATGGGTTTACCCGATAGATGATGTTCTTGCTGCAATTGATGAGAAGACAAAGATAGTTCTTGTCACAACTCCAAACAGCCCTACGGGTGATAGTATTTCTGAAGATAATCTTTTGAGAATAATAGAAAAAGCTCAAGAGCAGAACACCCTTGTAATGATAGACCAGACTTACGGAAGTTATTCAGAAAGGAATTATGTATCTTTTGCCTCGAAATTTGATAATGTAGCTGTTGTACGCTCGATGTCAAAAGACTTTGCTCTTGCAGGTCTGCGCCTCGGATACATTATTTCGAATGCTGAGAATATTAATCATATAAAAAAGATATTCAATCCTTTCAGTGTTAATATTATTGCTGCAAAAGCAGGTGTAGCTTCTTTGAAGGATACCGAGCATTTCAAATTTGTACGGGATGAAATTTTACGTTCAAAAGATATTGTTACGGAAGGCTTAAAAGATGTTGCCACTGTTTACCCGAGCGATGGAAACTTTTTGTGCATAGATTTCAAAGAAAGAGCGCAGTATATTTACAAAAAACTTTTAAAGCACGGAATAAAAGTCAAGTTTATGCATGAAGGACTTGTAAAAAACTGTTTCCGTGTGACAATGCCTTCGAATAAAGATGCCTACGAGCTTGTTGAAGTTATAAAAAAAACTTCAAAACTTTTGATTTTTGACATAGACGGTGTTCTGGTAGATACATCAAAATCCTATCGTATGGCGATAAAATCCACATTTGAATTTTTTGCTAAAAAAGAGCTCTCTTTTGATAAAATCCGTGAAGCTAAGAATTTGGGCGGATTAAACAATGATTGGGATTTGACGGAGTATCTTCTTAAAGAAGATGGTGTTCGTGTTCCGAAACAGGCAATAATCGATAAATTCCAGACGCTTTATTTCGGGCATGGCGGTGACGGGTTAATCAGAAATGAGTCTTTGCTTATCTCAAAAGAAGAACTCGAAGAGTTATCAAAGGATTTTGATTTAGCGGTCTTTACCGGTCGTCCGAAGACAGAGGCTGAATTTATTTTGAAATATTTTGGTATATATGATTTGTTCTCGCCGATAATAACCATGAATGATGTTCCTGAGGACAGACAGAAACCTTATCCTGACGGCATTTTGAAGATTGTTGATATTGTTCAGCCTTCAGAAACATATTATCTTGGAGATACTCAGGATGATATGCTTGCTGCTAAAACAGCGGAAGTAAAAGGAATTGGAATTCTTCCGCCTCAGGACAAGAGCGAAACCCTCAAACAATTGATGTCAAATCATCAACCTGTGGTAATATTAGAGAATACAAAAGATATTATCAACTATATGGGAGCAATAAGATGAGGACATCAACCCGCGAAAGAAAAACTCTTGAAACTGAAATAAAAATCAGCCTGAACCTTGACGGCACAGGAAAGAGGAATATATCTACAGGTATAAAGTTCTTTGACCACATGCTTGAGCAGTTTGCTGCCCACGGGCATTTTGATATTGATATAAATTCAAAATCTCTCGATGGTGATTCTCATCATGTTCTTGAAGATACTGCTATTACGCTCGGGGAAGCTTTCAAAGAGGCTCTAGGTGATAAAAAAGGCATTAAACGCTACGGGCATGCAATTATCCCTATGGATGAGGCTCTTGTGTTGAGTGTTGTTGACCTTAGCGGGCGCCCTTTTTCAGGAATTGATGTTGAGATAGAAGAACAGATTGTCAGCGATTTTGAAACCGTTTTGCTGAAGCATTTCTTCAACAGTTTTTCTGTTGCAAGTGCTTCTACCATACACATAAAGTTGTTAGCCGGCGAGGACACTCATCATAAAATTGAAGCTGTTTTTAAATCTTTTGCACGTGCTCTTTCTCAGGCTGTATCAATTGATGAAAAGCATTCTGATATCACTCCTTCGACGAAGGGAATTTTATGAAAATAGCTGTAATAGACTATGGAGCAGGCAATTTGTGCAGCATAGCAAATATGCTTGATAACTTTGACTGCGAGTATGAACTTACATCTGATGAGAAGAAGATTTTGTCTGCTGATAAAATAATCTTCCCCGGTCAGGGACACTTTGCTCAGGCAATGAGAAACCTTGATGAAAAAGGGCTTGTACCCGTAATCAAAGAGTCTATCAATTCGGGAAAATATTTCTTGGGAGTGTGTTTGGGGCTTCAGGTTCTGTTCGAAAAAAGTGAAGAGGCTCCGGGTGTTGACGGTCTTGGGGTTTTCAGAGGTGAAGTTTTGAAATTCAGAGAAGGAAAAATCCCTCAGATAGGCTGGAACAAACTTCGCACCACTTCAAATAACAGAGTGTTGTCAGATGATTATTTTTATTTTGTAAATTCTTATTATGTTAAGCCTGAAGATGAGAGTATAGTGTCAGCTTATTGCAGTTATTATATTGATTTTGCGGCATCTGTTGAAAAGGATAATATATTCGCAATGCAGTTTCACCCTGAAAAAAGTGCAAGGGCAGGGTATGATGTCTTCAGAAAGTGGATAGAGCTGTAAATATTATTATTTAATTTAACTGAATGATTACAATATATGAAAAGTATTATTTAATTAGTATGAGATAATTGTAATTACATTTGGAGCAAAAATGAATATAGTAGCCTTAATAGGGGCAGTTGCCGGCATCGGGTTTATTCTAATCGGGCAGGCTCTCGAAGGTGGTAATATTAATCAGCTTATACAGATTACGGCTGCATTTATTGTATTCGGGGGTACTTTTGGTGCGATACTTTTGAGTTTTCCGCCGGAAACTTTGATGGATGCTTTGAAGAGCACAAAAATCGTTTTCTTCTCAACAAAGATAAACTATGAAGTTATCATACAAAAAATAATAACTTATGCGCAAAAAGCACGTAAAGAAGGTGTTATATCTCTTGAACAGGATGCAAAGACAGAAGACGATGAATTTTTGAAACTGGGTCTTGAACTGGTCAGCGATGGTACTGACCCGAAACTTGTCCGTGAAATGCTTGAAAATAAAATGGCTCAAGAAGAAGCAAAAGAAGCAGGGGCGGCAAAAGTTTGGGAATCAGCAGGCGGATTTTCTCCTACAATCGGTATTATCGGAGCGGTTCTCGGTTTGATTCAGGTTATGCAGAATTTATCAGACCCTTCAAAACTCGGCGCAGGTATTGCCGTTGCGTTCGTTGCAACTGTTTATGGTGTTGGTTTTGCAAATTTAATCAGCATTCCTATGTCTACAAATTTGCGTTTTAAATCAAAAGAAGTGATGATTGCAAGAGAGATGATTCTCGAGGGTATACTTGCCATTCAGGCAGGTGAAAGTCCTGCGTTGATTGAAAGAAAGCTCCAGACATATTTACTTTAATATTTTTATTTTAACCGAGGGAGTATAAACAAGGCTCAGTATGGCGAAAAAAAAACATCAGGAAGAACATGAAAATTTAGAAAGATGGCTTGTGTCATATGCTGATTTTATGACATTGCTGTTTGCCACATTTGTTGTTCTCTATGGTCTTGCCATGTCGAATGCTCAGGATTATACAAATCTGCAGGATTCTCTTGAAAGAGCTTTCTCTGCATCATCTTTGTTTGACGGCTCTCCAAGCATTATGGGAGAAGGCGGGAATGATGAAAGTGTATTTGACAACACTCCGGGTGATTCGGTTGTTCCTCCTCTTCTTGAGCTCTTGAGCCCCAAGTACGAGCAGGAGTCTTTTGAGAAGATTAAAGAAGCAATAGAAAAAGATAAAGACCTCAAAAATGATATAGATGTCAGTATAGATGAAAGAGGGCTTGTCATTAATATTTTGGATTCAGATTTATTATTTGAGTCATCAAGTACAAAACTTACGCTTAAATCGACGAAAATTCTTGATAAAGTAGGCGGATTGATAAAGAGCAAATTCAACCTGCATAATATAAGAGTTGAAGGACACACAGACAGTGTGCCGATGGCATCTGCTGTTTATCCTTCGAACTGGGAACTTTCAGCTGCAAGAGCCGGAAGTGTCGCCAGATATCTCATAACAAATTTTTCTTTCAAGCCGAATTTATTTTCAATAGTCGGTTATGCTGATACACGTCCGATTGCTGATAATCAAAAACCTGAAAATCGCAAAAAAAACAGACGTGTTGAAATTATTGTTTTGAAAAATAAGGTAGCAATGAACGATCCTGAGTCATCGGTTCATCAGTCTTTGAATATTTATAATAACAATCCTAATGCACCTGTATCAGACAACAAAGATAACCTTAAAAATTTGAGAAATCCTCAGACATCGCAGGCTTCTCCGAATATACCCGTGTCAGATAAAACTGCTCCGGAGCATAAAAACAGTGCGGCGGTAAATGCTATTCTTGAAGAAGGCGACTCAAAAGATGCGATTATTATCCAAGACACATACAAAAAAGAATCTGACGATATTGAAAATCAAATTTTCCGATATGAGCAATCAATAAAAGGTCAAGCTCAGGAAAATAACAACAGAACACAACCGATAACTCAATATTCGGCTGATGAAAAGGTTTTGGACGAATTTGAGTCAGAGTCGATTTTTACACAGCTGTATAATTCGTTATTCAAACCGAAAGATTCATCAGGGACAAAAGAATGAGAATAGTTGATTTAATAGAAAAGAAAAAAAAAGGTTCTTCCTATACCCGTGATGAAATACAGTTTATTATAGACGGGATTACTAACGGAACGATTGCAGATTATCAAATTTCTGCATGGTTGATGGCTGTTTGGTTTGCCGGTATGAATGATGATGAGACTGCTTATTTGACAGAGGCAATGGCGAAGTCGGGCGATATGCTTGATTTATCATCATTGGGCAGTTATATTGTAGACAAACATTCAACGGGCGGTGTGGGTGATAAAATTACACTTGTGCTGATACCTCTTCTCGCTGCGGCAGGGCTGCCTGTTGCAAAGTTATCCGGACGCGGGCTCGGGCATACCGGAGGGACAATTGACAAATTAGAGTCAATTGATGGATTCAGAACGGATTTATCTATCGACGAATTTTTGGCTCAGGTGAAGAATATCAACGTGGCTATTGCCTCACAAACTCTTGAGCTGACGCCTGCCGATGGGAAACTTTATGCTCTGAGAGATGTTACCGCAACGGTTGATTGCCTTCCTTTTATATGTTCATCCGTTGTATCAAAAAAAATTGCATCAGGCGCAAACATAATCATACTTGATGTAAAATGCGGAAGCGGGGCATTCATCAAAACAAAAGAGCAGGCAGAGAAGTTATCGGAACTTATGGTATCTGTCGGGCACAGGCTCGGGCGTGATATCACGGCTGTTATAACGGATATGAACCAGCCTCTTGGTTTTGCTGTCGGAAATTTGCTTGAAGTAGTCGAGTCTGTTGATGTCTTGAGAGGAAAAGGACCTGATGATGTCAGAGATTTGTCGGTTTATTTTGCGGCGCTTGCTCTTGTGAAAGCGAAGAAGTTTGAAAATCTGGAAGATGCTGAGGTTTATTTGTGCAAACTTCTCGATGACGGGTCAGCTTTCAGAAAATTTGAAGAGATGGTATCAGCGCAGCATGGAAACCTTTTGTCCATTGAAAAAGGAACATATGATAAGGCAAGATATATTCTTGATGTGAAGTCTTTTAGCGATGGATATGTTTCAAGATGTGATGCATTGAGCATTGCAAAAGCCTGCAAAATGTTAGGAGCAGGAAGAGACAAAAAAGGCGATGAGATTAACCACAGAGTGGGAATTGTTCTTGCAAAAAAAATCGGAGATGAGGTCAAGAATGGAGAGGTGCTTGCTTATGTCCATGCCGATGATGAAAATTTAGGAAAAGCGGTCTGTGAAGAGATATCTTTTGCTTACGAAATTGTATCTGACCCGGTTAAAACAGAAGCTTTAATTTATAAGACAATATGTTAGAGATTGACCGATTTTGATTAGATGATAAACTTGAATATAGAACTGAGGAGAAGTGTCCGAGCGGTTTAAGGTGCAGTCCTGGAAAGACTGTGTACCTCAAAAGGGTACCGGGGGTTCGAATCCCCCCTTCTCCGTTTTTTGATAGTTTTAGAAAGTTTTTATGATGAAAAATTTATTTTTGAAAATTAAAAACATTTTTAAAAGTGATAAATCCTATTTGCATAAAAATGTTCCTTTATCTATAACTGTTGCACATGATAAATGGTGTGATTATTTGATTGAACTTGCGAATAAAAATCACTGGAATGTTTTAGAAATAGGCAGCAGAGAGGTAACTGGTCCTTCTTCTATACGCAAAAAACTTATAAATGCCAGATATACCGGATTTGATTTTTATCCGGGGAATAATGTTGATGTAGTTGGTGATGTGCATAAGCTATCAAATTATTTTAATGGAGAAAAGTTTGATTTGATTTTTTCATCTGCTTGCTTTGAGCATTTTGCAATGCCTTGGATTGCTGCTCAAGAAATTGTTAAGTTGCTAAAAGTTGGGGGATATATTTTTGTAGAAACTCATTATAGTTTTTCTTCACATGAGAGACCATGGCATTATTTTCAGTTTAGTGAAAATGCTTTGGAAGTGCTTTTTAACAAGGAGATGGGAATTGAGTGTATAGAAAAAGGAGTTTCTAATCCGATAGTTGCCAGATTTTCACAATATGCTGCTGAATATCTTAAAAATCGTGCAATTACAGGAATGTACTGCCATAGTGAATTTTTGGGCAGAAAGTTTAAAGAAGAGTCAGATTTTAGCTGGTATCATGTAAATTTAGACGAAATTTATAATAGGACTGAATATGTAAAACCTAATGCGTAATATATAATTTCTGTATGGAAAAAGGGAAATGTTAAAAATTTAAAATATCGCAGGATTGTTTATGACGTCGGCTTGCAAGGTTTATGAATGCAGATGAAAAAGAAATTGAAAATTATATGTTGAAAGCTTCAATTGAAGAAGAAAAACTGCGAAGGAAAGGTATTAATTTGGTTTTTGTTGCCGGCTGCGAATATTTTTTGTTTGAATACTGCAAAATAAATATTAATATTTAGTAATAAATATAATATAAAAAGAGAAATTTCTTTAATTTAAAATTTTTATTTTAAATATGGACATTAATGGCAACATATTTCAAAATTTTCTTCTGACAAACAGAGCGGGGAGCATACGACCAAATCCGGCAGCTCAGAATTCAGTTCCCTCAATCAACAGCCAGCCTGTGAAGGATGAGTTTGTCAGAACTTCCGATGCTCAAAAAATTACTCAAGTTGCAAAAACACCTGAGGAAGCTTATATCGAGCGCCTTTACAACGAAACATATGATGAAGTTATGGGTCTTATGCCGCCGATAGTCAAAGATTTGAATATCTCAAAACCGAAGCTTGTGTTCGAAAAAGATACTGACCCAAATTCGTCTACACTTGCTGCATATAATTTTAGAAATAATACGCTCGATGTTTCGGAACATTTGATGAAAGAAAATATATATTTGTATTATGAAAAAGAGGGAACGCTCCCTACTATATGTTATGGAGAAGAAGGTCTCAGAAAAACAATAATGTCTCAGGACGCCCCTTATGAAGGTAGAGTTGTAAAATTGAACGAAGAGGAGAAAGAACTTGCTTTGAAGTCACATTTTGCTCATGAACTCAGACATTGTGTTCAGGAGCATCTTCTTGCTTCGTGCGAAAATGTTGGAGATGAAACAAAAAGAATATATGATAAAAATAATGCTAAAATTATAAACTTACATGATGAGCTAATATCTATTGATGAGTCAATGTTGCAAGATGGCATTGAAACGGATGAAAACGGAAAAAGTATTGCTGAGAATCTTGCAAGACTGAAAAAAGAAAAAGAAGAACATATCAATACGTATTATAAGAGTTACAAACCAAAGAAGATGTTAGATGAAAATACAATGTTGAAATTCAGCATTTTCCCTGATGATAACAGATATTTATCAGTGAAAGAACATTTTTTGACAAATCTGAAGAACAAAATTGGAGGAACGGAAGATTCGAAAACAGAATATTATTCAGAACCTATGGAAATAGATGCATATAATTTTACATCTGAGTTTATTATATACAGCGGGTCATCAAAACCTGGAATAAGAGAAGATGTTTTAAACGGATTAGCTTTAAGTCCAAGAATACAGGCTAAAATAGGTTTTGAGCATCTTGAAGAAAGCGGATATCCTCCTTTGATAGAATAAAAAAATCAGTTTGTGATGAGCTTTGTATTCAGATTTGTCAGGTCAAAGATAATGATTCTGTGCTTCATCATATCAGGGATTAGGAGCTGTTTTTTTTCGAGTGCAATATCAGCGGGCGAAAGATTTTTTTCGAAATAGACAGTTTTTTCTTTTTTTGTTGATGTATCGATTGCTTTGATAGATGATGTTTTCCAGTCTGAAACATACAGAGTTTTTCCGTCTTTTGATATTGCAAGCCCGTCATACAGCCCTGGGGTGCTGTTAAATTTTTCTGCTTTCGGGTTGTTTTTATCTTTGATGATGTAGACAACATTCTCCTCTTTGACATTTTTGTAGTCAGCTGGAATAGAGGCGATATAAGCTGTATTTTTATGGAAAATTATTCCGTTTGGAGAGGGGATATCAATCCATTTTTGAGGTGTAAAATTTTTTGAGTTCAGATTTATTTTGTAGATGCGGTTTTTATCCGTTGAAGTAATATAGAGGTTTCCATCAGATATAGCAAGGTCGTTCAGAGCGTTATTATTTCTGAAAGTTATCTTTTGAGGTTGCTTTTTGAGATTGGTGATGTCATAGATCAGAAGATTGTTTCTGTTGCATATAAATAAGTTTTTGCGGTGAACTGCCATGGCTGTCGGATATTCCAGATTTCCATCAGGCGGGATATATTCTTGCAGTTTATTGTTTTTATAATACAAAATGTATCCTGCTGCTTTTGCTCTCTCTTTTGTGTGAGGCGGCTGCCCGAAGTTTGGTATCAGAATACAGTTGTTGTATACCAGCAAGCTTTCGTTAAAACAAATTTTTGGCTCTGCAAAACTCCTGTTTGTCAGGAATAAAAGCAGAATTGTAAGCAAAATACGTACAAACATTTTAGAAAGTTTTAATTTATCCGAAAAATCCGGAGAGGGAGGGATTCGAACCCTCGGCGGGTTTCCCCGCACAGACTTTCGAGATCCGCACCTTAAACCACTCGGACACCTCTCCAGCAGACAAAAATATTTTAGCACAATCAAAATTGAAATATAACTTAGTTCAAAAGTTCTTTCAATTTGTCTGATTTGTAGAGTGCTTCGAGATTGTCATAACCTCCGACGTAGTTTCCGTTGATGATAATCTGGGGAACTGTTGCAATTCCCGGTTGATTATATTTTTCTGACAGTGTTTTGCACATTTCGTCAAAAGAATCTTCGACGTTATGTTCTTCATAAGCAAGCCCTAAAGAGGTAAGCAATTTTTTTGCTCTCATACAATACGGACATGTCTGTGTTGTATAAATTTCAACTTTATTCATTATTCTCTTCTCCATAATATTTGACCATGTTAACATATAACTTTTTTATCGACAATCATTGGTACATTCATCGTTGATTGTTTTTCCAAACAAGAGCCTCAATCCACCCATTCTCTTTTGGAGAGTTTTTGATATGCCGCAGGTTATTTCGTTGAGGTTTTTCAGTATGCTGTTTGTCTGGTTGATTGTGCAGTCAACTTTGGGCATTGTTTGGTTTAAAGATGAAGAAAGCGTATTTATGTTTTTGCTTAACTCTTCCACATTTTGTGCGGTTATATCAATGCTTGATGTTGTGTTGTCGAGTTTTTGGCTGCTCAACGAGTTGTTGAATTTGTTTGTCATATTTTCTATGTTTTGAGAAGTACGGGCAATGTTCGAGGTTGTTGTTTTGATATTTGTGCGGTTCTCGTTCAGGGTTGCTTGTACGGTTGAAATCAGTTGTGATAATTCGTTTGTAGCTGCTTGCAGATTTTCAATTGTTTCATTGAGGTTGTCTTTTATTTGGTCAAGTGATTCAGGTTCCTGACTTGCAAGGTATGATTCTATATCTACTGTTGCTTTGCCTGTTACAATATCACCGTTTTTCAGAAGGTATTTCGAGGGTTTTTCAGGATAGATTAGTTCGAGAAAATCAATTTTTTTGTCATGATGTTTTTCCCGTTTTAATTTGATTGTTATGTTGTAAGGCAGCTTTAAGTCCTGCGGGTGGAGGGCTATTTTGACGAGAGTTGTTTTATAATCTTTATCAGGCATAACTTTGATAGTGTGTCCTATTTCAAAGCCGTTGTAAAACACCTCTAGTTTTTCCCGAAACGGGCGCAGGTTGTCAAACTGAACCGTTATATAGGTGTAGTTCAATATTTGATAGATATATACTCCGAGAAAAATTATTATTCCCGTCATGAAAAGCAGGAAGAGGGTCTTGTGTTTTGAGAGAAATTGTTTCATAACCAAGACATTAAATTCTCCAGCAAAAGGAGTCTATTCCCCTGGTGGAGAGTTTAGTTTTTTTCCTGTTTGTTAAAAAGATTAAAATTTAGTTTTTTGTTGTGAATATTAATTTCAAGAGCAGGGAACATCTCGTTGTTTGCTTTGAAATGAGAGAAGATAAATTTTCGCGGGTATTTCGCTTCGAAGAGCCCTCTTATGAGTTCGTCCTGTTTGTATCTTTCAAATTGATATTTGTAAAATTCTTCATCAGTGTCGTTCAGCAGCATAAAAGTTTTTCTCTTGAACCATGGTTTTTCTATATCGAGTTTGTTATCTTTCAATTCGGAGATTTTGATTATATCAACATCAGGGAAGTATTGTTTGACCTGCTCTTTAGAGAGTTCTTTTTTGTTGATTTTCTGGTTCGAAAAAGTCAATTCATAGAATTTCAGCTTATGGGCGTTATACCCGATGAGTTTGTTTCCATCCAGAAATTCATAGGTGGTACCGGTGTCATAGAGATTGCCTCTGTAAGCAAACACAGAAAAGCTGCCTGTTCCTGTTGTTATGTATTTTTTGAAATGCATATCTCTGAAAGACTTGTCTTTTGACCATCTTGAGCTTTTTTGCTCATAAAATATTTTATCTCCTGCTGATAACCCGTCTTTGACATTTTGCTTGTATTCATAGGGATAAGCAGGCTGCAAAACACACACAAGCAGCAATGCAACAAGAATAAATTTTTTCATAATTTCAGATACCTTTTTGCTCTTTGTTGTGAAATTATTTTAGCATAATTAATTTTGTTTTTTACCCAATTTTATGCCCGAGAGAAAAAGTTCCATTTTTTCGACCGCTGCATCGTCGTTGAAAACATCAAGTGCAAGTTTGATAAAATCAAGATACTGTTTGTTGTCGGCAACGGTTTTTATTCGTTCAAAGATGTCGTTGATTTCTTTGTTGTTCGGTGAATCTTTAGAGTTAAGTTCAGAATCTGTGTTGTAGTGAAAATATACTCATATAAGTTTTAAAGTTTTTTAGAGCAGGTATTTTCACTGAAAAATTTCTGCGGATACAAATTTGTGTGTATTTTAGGTATAAAGATGAAAATCAAAAATCAGTGATTTACTTCAACTGTTTTTTCATATCGTTTCTGACATCAGATAACGGTCCGTTGTTTGGCGCACGCAGGTTATTGTAATATTTCTTTGCGTATGTAAACGGAAACTTCGGTATCCAGCCGAGTTTGATAAAGATTGATACTGTTTCTGCACCCTGTGATAACATCAGCTCGTCAATTGTTTCTTCATAAGCAGGTGAAATTGATGAGAAAATTTTCAGTGTATAGTCAGCCAGCGTCAGTGCCGAATAACCTGATATTACCCCTGTGTTGGCAATCAGGTGTGTGACTTTGTAGTCTTTATTATCAACGGTAATTTTGTGAACACCTTCGGGGAGGATAATTTCGTCCTCAGCGAGACGTTCTATTTCGAACCATTCGCCGTCGTATTTTATTCTCATCGTTTTTGGCGTCGGCATATAGATGTCGTCGTATTCGTTTTTCAAAAGAATTTTGCCTGTTTCATCAGATATTCCGTATTTATAATCCTTACAGGTCAAGAACATGCGCCCGAACAACGGATCAATTTTTGTGTATTCGGGGGCAATTACAACTTCACCTTTCTGGTTATACAATCCGAAATCCTTGTCGTTGCCGAGTTTTACATATTCGCCGAAAACTCTTTCGACATGTCTGTATTTTGGTTTTATCAAATAGTTTCCTGATGAGTCCATGAGTCCGAATTTACTTTTTCTCTGGATAATCCAGGATGTATTCCCGAGGCGTATTATTTTTTTGTATTGCGGTTCGACAACAACGTTGCCCTGTTTATCTTTCAGACCGAATAATCCGTCTTCATCAGAGAACACCTCGACATCAGACATTTGAAGCACGGGTTTTGGGTCTTCGATTGCCTGTGCCGGCGTTTGCAAAATAAAAATTAATAAGCTTAAAAACAATAAAATCTTTTTCATAATAGAATAATATCATAAAATTAATTATGTTATAATAACAACTGGGAATTTAGTATGAAAAAATCAATAAAAATTTTAATAAGTCTGGTGATTTTGTTTGTTGTCTCTCTGGCGCTGCTTGCGGGGATTTATCTCAAAGTGCTTCCGGAGGCTGTTTCAAACAAACATATGATAAGTCTTGTTCAACGCTCGCTTCATAAAGCTGCAGGTCTTGATTTGACGGTGAAAAATCCCGTGTTGAAGACAGCTCTGTCGCCCGATGTTTCTTTTTCGGTTGATGAGCTTTCTTTGCTGAAGAAAAAAGAAACTCTCCTTTCTGTCAAAAAATTTGATGCGGCAATTTCTTTTGAAGAAATTTTTCAAAAAAGAATAGTTGTTGACAGGCTGGGAGCTGATTATATCTTTGCCGATTTGAACAAATTGAGCGAGCTGTCTTTTTCAGGCAGCAAAAAAGAGAAAAAGAACAGCGGGTGGTTTGTTGACCTGTTTGATTCTCTTCTTTATGTCAAAGAATGCATAATCATATTTGATCCTGCAGAAGATATGAAAGTCAGAATAGCGGGCAAAGACCTTGCAATCACAGACACGAGAAATCCAAAGTTTGTTCATTTCAAGCTTGCTGTTTATGTTGAGAAAAATAAAGAAAAATTCTTTATGACAATTGCTGATAAAAACAGGGTTTATACAAAAAATCGTAAACTCCATATCGACGATGTTGAACTCAGCATAAACAAATCTAAAGTGCTGATTAATTCAACTCTTGCGCAGGGCAAGAAATTTGATGTCAAAGTTCATTCAAAGAATTTTAACATTCAGAATATTGTCGGCTTGCTGTCGTCAAATCTTATTATCGGCAACGGCGAAGAGTTGATGTCTTTGTTTGGTGATATCAAAGGAGATTTTGATTTCTATGTAAATCTTTCTAACGACGGAATAAAAGGTCGTGTTGATCTCCATGACCTCGCATTGAAGGTTATTATGGTGAATAATATTCCGATAATTCTTACTCAGGGTTATCTTGATATTCAGGATGACACAGTGTTTGTAAAGGATTTTAAGGGATATTACGGAAAAAACAAGAAAAATACAATAGAATTTGCCGGTACAATCAAAGACTATATGAAGTCTTTTGATACGGATATCAAGGCAAAAGCTCTTGCGACAAAAGAGTTTACGAATGATTATCTGACAAAGATGATAGGTTATCCTATCGAGCTTGTCGGAGAGGCGCCAACGTTGATTCCGATAAAGATGAAAAACAACAAAATTGATTTATCGGTTATGTTCAAACTCGAACATGGAGAAGACATCCTTGTCGGCGGGTCATCGCTCAGCCCTGTGAATTATGACAGAGCGTTCAAGGCTGATTTGGGTCTTGTCGGAACAAACCTTGAGATAAAGACAATTGACTACTACATTGCATCTGTTATTGACAGAAACAGCAAGATAAAACCTATTTTACGGGTGTTTGGCAATATGGATGTTGTGACGCTTAATATAAAAAATCTCGGTTTTGAAATACCAAAACCTCTCCCGAGTGAATTTTTGAACGTGCTTATCGGGCAAAAGGTTTTCAAAAGCGGGACAATAGCGGGCTATCTCCAGATGGTAAATACGGGTAAATATCCTGTCCTTGACGGTCATCTTGCAATGAACAAAGTTCGTGTTCCGAGTCAGCGACTGTTTATAAACGACGGTCAGCTGAAGACAAACTCAAAGACAGTTCATCTGAATATATTCGGAAAATATAAAAAGTCTGATTATAAATTCACCGGTGATATAGCAAATGCAATGGTTCTGCCCGTTGTGGTGAAGGATATTCACCTTACGGTTGATAATATTGATATTGATAGAATATTGAAATCATTCAACAGCCAGAATCCGAATGAAATTACTGCGCAGACAAATGCAGCGGAGATGTTTGCTTCAACTGAAGAAAATGAAGCAAAGAGCGATGATGAAGTTACTTTCAACACGGGTTTGATTGTTATTGAACGCTGTATACTTGAGGTGGTAAAAGGTGTTTACAAACAAATCAACTTTGGAAATATCAAGGCTAATATGACTCTTGATAGAAATGGTATTTTGCAGATTCACTCAAACAGATTTGATATTGCGGAGGGTATTTCTTCGCTGAAAGTTTTATGCGATTTGAAAAAGCATGAATACAGCATAAAACTCGGCATAAAAGATGTGAACTCTGATACCATGGCAACATCTCTTCTTGCTCTACCTCGGGAAATTTCAGGAAAAGCAAGCGGGCTGATTATGCTCAACACTGATGATTCTCTCAAATTAAACGGGCTGATAAAATTTGCAATCAAAAACGGAACTATCGGCAAAATAGGACTTGTTGAGTATGCTCTCAAGTTTGCCTCATTGTTTAGAAATCCGATGGCAATGATTAGCCCTGCAACGCTTGTTGATTTAGTAAACGTTCCTGAGGGAAATTTTGATAAAATTAACGGTGACCTCGAATTGAAAGATAATGTTGTCGAGAAAATAATGATTAAATCATCGGCGCCTCAGCTCAGTTCGTTTATTGTAGGAAGGTTCGATTTGGAAACACGTGATGCTACGTTGAGAATTTATACCAAATTTTCAAACAAGAATAAAGGTGTTGCAGGGTTTTTAAGAAATATATCTCTCAACAGTCTTGCAAACAGGGTTCCTCTTAGCAGCAGGAATGACAGCAATTATTATGCCGCCGAGCTTGCTCTTCTGCCGCCGATTGATGCTGATGAGAAAGATTGTCAGGTATTTTTGACAAAGGTCGACGGCGATGTCGAGAAAAATAACTTCCTATCATCTTTGAAGAGAATAAAATAGTTTTTACAGAGAAGAAATAAGCACCGGTAACAACGGTGCTTATTTCTGTTTGCGGAATTTTTATTTTTTGAAGTTGTAAACTCCTGTTTTTGCTATGACCATGCCTGCGTCAGTGCCTGTAAAATGAACAATATCTGGTTTGTTTGATGTCCCGAAATCAAGATAAATCAATTTCTCATCTTTTGACGGGTTTGATATGACATGAGAACCGTTTTCATTTGCCGGGAAACAGATTGCATCTCCGCTTTTCAGGTTTATATCTCCTTTTGGGGTTTTGACAACGGCTTGCCCGCTGATAATATAGAAAATTTCTTCATTTTCTTCATGATAATGGTATCCGTAAGCATAGTTCCCCGGTGCTACTTCAACAAAATTTGCCTGACATTTGTCTGTCTGTGATTGAGGGATAATGTTTTTTACCTCAAAAGAGTTGCCGTTTTGAGAGTTTATCTCAGGTGTGATATCTTTGTAGTTTTTTACAATAATTTCTTTCATATAATATCTCCTTTTATTCTCTACAATGTTATGTTATATTGTTTGAAGTAGAAAAGTAAAGTAGGCACTTTTTTGTAATGCAGTATTAAAAAAGTAACTATTGTGTGAAGAAAGGTTATAACAATGATTGAAAAAAAAGATTTGCCTCCTTGTCCGGTTCAAATTGTGTTGAAGATGATAGGCAACAAATGGAAGATATTGATTATAAGAGATTTACTTACGGGAATAAAGAGATTTAAAGAGCTGCAAAGAAGTGTTGGATGTTCTCAAAAAGTTTTGACAGAAAACTTGAGAGAATTAGAAAATGACGGTCTTATAAACAGGCAGGTGTACGCTGAAGTTCCTCCGAGAGTTGAGTATTCTCTCTCAGAACTCGGAAAGACTCTGGCTCCTGTTTTAGGTGCTATGGCACAGTGGGGAGAGTATTATAGAAGTGTTGTTTAGGCTTTTTTGATATTTATATTCTTCAATTTGTTGACTATATGTTGATAATAGGGCATATAGTTTTTCTTGAAGCCGCCATGTGGTTTGGTGTTTGAAATTTTTGTCTTGGGAGTTTGTGTGTAGAGGTTGAGAAAGACTATTTCAGGAGGGTTCAGCAATCTCATGGTACTTGATGTCCCAATTCCGCCTGATACGTAGAGATGTTTGTTGTTTTCGACAACATAGCCTTTTTTGTAGCGCTGGTTGTACTTCGATGATACAACAGGTGCTCCGAGAAGCGGGAAGCAGACTTCGCCGCCGTGGGTATGCCCGCTCAGTGTAAGGCTTGTTCCTTGAGGAATTTTCGGGAACAGATCAGGGTTATGTTCGAGAACAATGACGGGGGTTTTGTAAGGCGGTTTGCCTATTGTCTTAATCGGATTCGGGTTTGAGTGCCACAGATCCTTGAAGCCTACGACTCTGATTGTTTGTCCGTTGATTGAAAAATATTTGCTCTCATCTTCAAGCAGGGGAATATTGGCTTGTCTGAGAATTTTTTTTATGACACATGGAGGTTTGTAGTCATGGTTGCCGAGGATTGCAACAATACCGTATTTAGCTTTGAGGTCATCGAGTGTATTTGATATTTCTTTTTTTGATATTTTTGAGTCTTCTATGCTCTGAGCGTCAAAATCACCGAGAAGAAAAATCAAATCAGGTTTTTGGTCATTGACTTTTTCTACGATATTTTCAAGTTTTTTGATGTCCGTAAAGCCATGCCCGATGTGGGGGTCTGATACGACGCCGATTTTGAGCCCGTTTAGTTTTTTATTCCAGTTCGGGATATAGAGAGTTTCATGTGTTGTTATGAGTAGTTGCGGTTCTACAAATACCATATAAGTAATGGTTAAACATATTGCAAAGAATAATGCGGCTGTAAGCAGAAAGAGTTTTTTCATTTCTGTTTCCTCAGGTTTGTATTAATCAGAAAATATATAGCCCCACAGCGGTTTTTTGTCATTTTCCATAAGACATGCGTAGTTGAGAGTTTTTTGTCTTTTGTCCAGTCCTCTGATACGGGCTTTGCCGTAGACTACGGAAGAAACAAACCGGTTTCCGATGTAGTCTTCGAGTTTGTCGATATGTTCGTTGTTTTTTTGTGTAAGTTCTATTTTTTTTCCGTACTGAGAGGAATAAATCTCAGACAGATAATCCGTGCATACTGATGCATATGCCGTGTTGACAATTATAAGATTTATCAAAAGGAAATGTAGTATTTTCATATATGGATTATACTACAGAAGATATATTTCTACCCGTCAAAATTTTCTACAATATTTTCCTCAAATTTTCTACCATTTTGTCTGCTGTTTGGAGCTTTTGCGAAACAGAGCCGATTGCGAGAGCTTCGACATCTTTTTCGAAGTCTTCCGGAAGAATTTTGCAGTTTTCGAGGGCAAAAGACACGAGCTTTTTTTCTCCCGGGTGGAGGAGTTTGTTTTTTGCAAAAATTATGTCAAAATAACTTGCCAGAAATGCTGCGCTTCTATGATTTATGCTGACATAGTCTTTTCTTTCAACGGCAGACTCGAGCTGGTCATAATATGAAAACATTACATCCTTGAGGTAAGCAAAGTTCTTTTTGATAATATTTTGAGCGAGTTTTTCAGGATAAGGTATTTGAGTCTTTTCCTGCAGCTTTCTGAACCAGCCGTTTCTGTCAAACAGGATTTCCGATTTGTTCACGTTGAAGATAAAACAGGTGGTATATCCGAGAGAAGCGTTTCCTTCTTCCCACACCCATTTGATGTTTCCTTCTATGCTGTTTGGATGACGATACATTATATCAATCGGTTTATTTGTTTCTCTGAGAGTATAGACATCGCCTGTTTCAAAGAAATGGTTGTCAATTTCCGGAGTATCAGAGTATTTTTCTGCAATTTGTCTTCGTTTTGTGACATCAGGCTCTTTTGTACAATAAATATATATATCAAAATCAGAGTGATTATCTGATTGTTTTGCCGTTGATGAGCCGCTGATTGCTATTGCTTCAACTTCGTCAAATTGTTTGTAGTCTTCTATCATTTTTATCAGAATTTGTCTGTTATCCATGTTTTTGTCCTATTTTCATTTTTTACCTGTATTATTATAATTTAATTCGATTATTGTTGAAAGGGTGTTTTTCCCCGATTTATATAGCAAATTCCTCCAAAAATTTTCAAAACAACGTCATACTGAGCGTTAGCGAAGTATCTAAACAAAAAGGATTCTTTAGACTAAAGCCATCAGAATGATGTATCTGTGGAATTTGCTATATAAGTTTCGTTTTTCTTGACTTTTGATTTGTTATTTTTTAGAATTATGTTGGAATTACAACAAGTTGGAATTATAACATAGTGTCTGATAGAGAAAATAATTTGCTGAATTGTTATGCTGACAGATTGCCGTATAAGATAGAGAAAGCAGCAATTTATATGAAGCTCAGGGGATCTTATATTCTGAACAGTTTTGAGGCAGGGTTGTCGATAGACCAGTTCATCACTCTTGAGACAATAGCCTTCAATCCAGGCATTTGTCAAAGAGATTTGTCAAAGATAGTATTGAAGGACCGTTCTAATATTACAAGAATTTTGAATATTCTTGAGGATGGAGGACTGATAATCCGAGAACTTTCAGTAAAAGGTCGACGTCCTGTCAAGACTATGAAGCTGACAGACAGGGGAGAAGAGATGATAAAAAAATATTCATCTCCGCTTGAAAAAGATATGGATGTTTTTTTGAGTGATTTCAGCGAAGAAGAACTCGAGGTAATGAAAAGAGGTCTTGATAAAATTATTGATAAAATAAGCGAAACGGTCAGTATACAGATATAAACGAGAAGAAGAAATGCAAGAAGAGAACAGAGAACAACAGATGAACCCATGGCTGACAACGGTTGCGGTTATGAGTGCTACATTTATTTTTGTACTTGACGGAACAATTGCAAATGTTGCGCTGCCGCAGATGGCAGGAAGTTTTTCTTCGAGTAATGATGAAGCGACGTGGATTTTGACGAGTTATCTGATTGCAAGCGGGATAGTTGTGCCCTCTGTTGACTGGTTCAGCAAATTGTTCGGGAGGAAGATGTTTTTTATTGCATGTGTTTTGTTATTTACCGCAGCATCACTCCTGTGCGGGATGTCGACATCTCTTGATATGATGATTTTTTCACGTATTTTGCAGGGATTTGGAGGAGGTGCTCTGCTTCCTGTTTCTCAGGCAATTTTGCTGGAGGCTTTTCCAAAAGAAAAAAGAGCTCTTGCGATGTCAATATTCGGTTTCGGTGTTGTAGTCGCTCCCGTCATCGGTCCTGTTCTCGGCGGATGGCTTACTGATAACTGGTCGTGGAACTGGATATTTTTCATAAATATTCCGTTTGGTATATTTGCTGCGATTGCTTCATGGCTGTGGATTGTTGACCCGCCTTATGCAAAGAAGCAGCCGAATCCTTATATAGATTACATCGGATTTACTTTGTTGATTATATGGCTTGTTACTTTGCAGGTTGTTTTGGATAAGGGAAATAATGCGGACTGGTTTAATGCGACATGGGTTTGTGTTGTGAGCGGCATATCTTTTGTTGCGATGGTTTTGTTTATTTATTCCCAGCTCAAGCAAAAGAGGGCGATAATTGACTTATCCGTGTTCAAGGATATGAATTTTTTGCTTGGAACATTGATTCTTGTTCTGGTGAATACTGTTTTGTATGCTTCGACAACGATTATGCCTTTATTTTTGCAGAATTTACTTGGTTACAGCGCTTTTTGGAGCGGTTATTCTTTGATGCCGAGAGGTATAGGAAGTGTTATGATGATTGCTTTGTACAGTGTAACCAGTGATAAAGTGGATTTCAGAATTTATACGGCTTTAGGGTTGATTTTGCTCGGGGTATCAGGTCTTATGTTCGGATTTTTGAATTTGGAAATATCCATGTTCAATATAGTACTTCCGAATTTGCTTTTTGGTGCCGGTGTCGGGATGACCATGACGGTGTTGACAACCGTGTCTATGGAGACAATCAGCAATGCGCAGATGACAAATGCAAGCGGTGTTCAGAATTTGTTGAAAAATATCGGTGCGGCTGTAGGAACTTCGCTTGTTGCGACAATGGTTTCAAGATATTCGCAGGCATTTCAGCATTATTTTGTAGAAAATTTGAGTGATTTGAACGGTGTTTATTCCGATAAGTTAAATGCTTTATTTTCGACTTTTTCTGTATATGAGAATTATCCGGTTGCTTTGGAGAAGGCTATGGGTACGTTATATCAAGAACTTATACAGCAGGCGACGTTGTGTGCTTATATTGAATCATTCAGAATTTTCGGGGTTGTATGCTTTTTTTGCCTTCCTCTGTTATTGTTGTATAAACGTAAAAGGCGGGTATAGAAATCTTTTATATAAATTTATGGATATAATCTTATTTCTTGTATAAAATATTTTTAAGATTAGTTTGTAAAAATTTATACGGTCTTGAGCAGAGCAGGAAATATTTATGATAAAGGACATGACAAAAGGTGACCCGCTTGGTTTGATAATGTGGTTTTCTGTTCCTTTGTTGATAGGGAATATTTTCCAGCAGCTTTATAACATAGCTGATATTGCTATTGTCGGAAGAACTCTCGGGGTGAATGCTCTTGCTGCTGTTGGAGCAATTTCTCCTATTTTTTTCTTTCTTATGATGGTGCTTGTCGGAATGACCAACGGGTTTGCTGTTATTACGGGGCAACGCTTCGGTGCGAAAGATATTGTCGGGGTAAGACGTTCTGTAGCGATTTCTGTTATATTGAGTTTTGGATTTACCGTTGTATTTTCTGCTGCGCTTGCGTTGTTTATGGAGCAGGTGCTGTATTTGATGAATGTACCAAAGGAGATTATGCATGATGCTTACTGGTATATTCAAATTGTTGTAGGCGGGCTTGTTATTACGACTTTGTATAATTTGCTTGCGAGTGTGATAAGGGCGCTCGGTGACAGCAAGACGCCTTTGTATTTTTTAATTTTTGCTTCATTGTTGAATATATTTCTTGCTCTGTTGTTTATTTTGCAATTTCACATGGGTGTGCCGGGGGCTGCTGTTGCGGTTGTTCTTTCGCAGACAGTGTCCGCTGTTCTGTGCATATTTTATGTAAAGAAGAAGTTTCCGATACTGCATCTGAAGAAAAGTGATTGGATTTTTAATTATTCAATAGGGCATAAAGATTTTAATTTTGCGATGGATCATATGAAAGTCGGTTTTCCTATGGCGTTGCAGTTTTCTATTCTCGGAGCCGGAATTTTGATAATTCAGAGTGTTTGCAACACTTTCGGTCCGAATGTTATTGCTGCTTTGACGGCAGCTTTGAGGATTGAGCAGATTGCTACCATGCCGATGATTTCTTTTGGTGTTGCGCTTGCTGCTTATGTTGCGCAAAATTTCGGGGCAAACAGTTTTGCCAGGATAAGGCTCGGTGTAAAGCAGGCGTCTGTTATTTGTCTTGTGTTGAGCATTGTGATGGCGTTTATTATGCATTATTTCGGAAGTGATATAGTCAGAATTTTTATAGGAGATACTAAAAAAGAGATTATAGATATTGCTCAGCAGTATTTATTTATAAGCACGATGTATTATTTCTTTTTAGGTCAGATTTTTATTTACAGAAATGCGCTGCAGGGTATGGGAGAGGCTGTTATTCCTCTGTGGGCAAGTGTCGCAGAGCTTGTAGTGCGTGCTTTTGCCGCTGTTTATCTGGCTGTTCACTTTGGTTATATAGGTATTTTTTATTCAGGACCTATTGCCTGGGTAAGTGCTTCTTTGGTTGTTGCTATAGGATATTATATGAGCATAGGAAAGATTGTGCATAAGACAATATCCTCAATCAGAGAACAGCGTAAGATGGCTGCTTGAGTTTTAGTGATAAAGGAGAAATAATTATGACGGAAGAACAGAATAAAAACGGAGAAGAAAAAGTTACGTTAATAATTACAGTTTTGGGAGCAATTTTTTTTGGTTTTTTGCTTCCTTTGATTGTGTGGTTTGTGAAGAGGGACAGTTTTTCTTCTTATGCTGATAGTATAGCGAAAGGTACGCTGAATTTTCAGCTGACGATATTTATAGCAGAGATTATATGCGGTCTTTTGTCATTTGTCGGTATAGGGTGCATTCTTCTGCCGCTGGTTCATATTGTGAATATTGTTGTTCTTGTTATGGCTGCTGTTGCCGTTAATTCATGGACAGATTTCAAATATCCGATGACAATTCCTTTTATAAAATAAATTGAAATCAGGAGTCATACTGTTCTTGTTTTCAGTTGCTCCGGCAAACGCTGTATAATGCAATGACTGTCATGCCGCATGGCATGACAGTCATTGTGAGAGAAAGTTTTAAACATATCAGATGTATTCCGGCTCTATGTCATAAAGGTTTTTGCCTCCGACTGCCTTATAGAGTTCTATTGCGCTCAACATACAGTTTATTTTGTTTGATATATCTTCCTGCTCTGTCATGAGAATTATTTGTTGATATTTCAGCCGGTCGAGTTTTGAAGCGGCACCTATATTCAATTTTTTATCCATAAGGTCAAATTTTTCGTTTTCGAGCTTGAGTCTTTCGGTGCTGTTCTGGTAGTTTTTGTTTGCCGTTTTAGCGCTTACAAGGCTGTCATTGATTTCCTGCATGGAGGTGAGTATTATTTTTTCATAGTTTTGAGAAGCTTCTTCGAGCTCGTATTTTTTGAATTTCAAATATGCAAGTTTACGACCGCCTGAGAACAGGTCAAAAACCGGTGCGACACCTGCATTTGATAAAAATGCAGGGTTGGAGAATATGTTTTTCCATTGATAAGCATTAAATCCTATCTGTCCGAAGATTATAATTTTCGGGAGGAAGTTTCTTCTTGCTACTTTGACATCTATACCTACTCTTTTGAGATTTTGTTCGGCTTTTAGCATATCAGGTCTGTTTTGAATTAACTCCGATTTTATATTTGCCGGAGTGTCGATTAATTTGATGTCTTCATAGGCAATAGTTTGTATGTTATCGGAATTTTTTTGTGCAAGATATACTGAAAGCTGGTTTTTTACAACATCTTGTTTTTCTTCGAGACTGTTGAGGTCTTCTTCAAAATATTTCAGTCTTTTTTGTTCGTCGATTAGTTCGGTAATCGGACATAGCCCGCTTTTATATTTTTTTTCGGTCATGGTAAGAACTGTTTTTTGAGAGTCAATGAGTTCTTTTTGGATTTCAATTAACTTATTGAGTTTGACCAGATTGTAGTAATTTGCGGCAAGTGCTGAAGTCAGGCCTATATAAGTTGCTCTTTCATCCTGTTTAAGCATTTCGAGCCTTTGTTTTGTGCTTTTTGTCTGGAGGTGGTTTTGTCCCCATAAATCAAGTTCATAGTTCATTGTCAGCGGGAGCAGAAAATTGCTCTGGTTATAATTCGGGATAACCATATCCCCAAAGTATGTATCGCTTGACCTGAAGGTTCTTGCAAAATTTCCGGAGAACTGAATTGACGGCAGCTCTTGGGATAGTGATTGCTTTACGATTTGTTGTCCCTGCTGAACTTTCAGCGAAGCAATCTTCAAATCATGATTGTGCTGATAAGCTTTAAGCATATAATCTGTCAAAATAGGGTCTTCAAATTTATTCCACCAGTTGAGGTTTAGATATTCTATTTTGTTATCAGTATTTTTTTCGTGTTTATTTTTTACTTTTGACTTTGCAAAAGCGGTTGTAGTGCTGAATATTAACAGCATGCATAATAAAATAATTTTAACTTTTTTCATATTTACTTGCTCTCATGAAATCTTTTTGTGTTATTATGATAACACAAAAAGAAAAGTGTAAAGAGATCATGGAAGAAATTAATCAACTGAGGAAAAAAGCCGGTGTTATGCTTATTAACTCCGGAACTTTGATGAGAATATGCAAAAGACAGGTTTTTCGCGAAAAAAAATTTGCGATAACTCCCGAGCAATTTGAAGTGCTTTCAATACTCGCTGAAGAAGATGGTCTTTATCAAAGACAGATAGCTGCCATCATGTTGAAGGATCGTCCGAATATTACTAGGATAATCAATATATTGGAAGCGGGAGGTTATGTGAACAGGGTCGAGGACACGAACAGAAGGAAGGTCTTCAAAGTGTTTTTGACTGAGAAGGGGCATGCGATTTATAAGCAAATACAACCTGCGATATATGAGATGAGAAATGAAATAAATATTGGAATTGAGAAAGAAGACATTGAAATTTGTCTTGAAGTTCTCGGAAAATTTCAGGCAAATTTGGAAAAGAAAGTAAATATGCAGATATAAAATATAAGAAGAGGAAATTATGAGCGATAATTTGAATAGTCCTAAACAACCCGAGCAACCGGAACAGTCCGGAGATAAACCGTTTTTTCATCAGGGACAGCCGGTGAAAAACGAAAAAAATCAAACTGAAGAGAAATCTCAAAAAGAGCAAAAAGATCAGAAGGAAACAAAAGAAAATAAAAAATTAAAGAAGAAGATGAAGAAAAAAAGAGTTCTTCTTCCTATTCTTGCCGCTGTGCTGGTATTTTTGGGCGGGGTATATTTTACCATCCATTCCTATTTTTATCAGTCAACGGATGATGCGTTTGTTGAGGGGCATATTATTTCCGTTGCCCCACGTGTTGAAGGTCAGATAATCAATCTGTATGTTGATGATAACCAGCATCTTGAGGAAGGTCAGCTGATAGCTGAAATAGACCCGAAGGATTATGAAGTCAAACTTGCACAGGCAGAGGCAAAGTTGCAGGAGGCAAAAGCATCTTTGAATATGACAGATAAGCAGGTTGAACAAAATGAAGCAACATTAAGCCAGTATTCTCAAGATATTCATTCTACGCAGTCCAAGCTGAATTTTGCAAAAGAGGACTACAAAAGATACAACGATATGTATAAAGAAGGAATAGTTTCAAAACAGGATTATGACAACAGCATGACAAATTTGCATGTGGCACAGGCAAATTATAATTCGGCAAATGACAGAGTAAAAGCCAGTGAATCTTCTTTGCAATCATCAAAGGCCAGAAAGGCTGCTGTTGAAGCTGAGATAAAAAGACTCGAAGCTGAGGTTGAGCAGGCGAAGCTTAATCTTTCTTATACAAAGATTTATGCTCCTCAGGAAGGAAATGTAACGGCGAGAAGTGTAGAAAAAGGGAATTATGTAAATGTAGCGCAACCCCTTTTGGCGATAGTTCCGACAAAAGTTTGGGTAGTTGCGAACTTCAAAGAAACACAGCTTGAGAGCATGAAACCAGGTCAGCCCGTATCTATAAAAATTGATACTTATCCGCATAAGGTTTTCAAGGGCAAAGTTGACAGTATACAAAGGGCAACCGGAGCAAAAGCAAGTTTGTTTCCTCCTGAGAATGCTGTTGGCAGTTATGTAAAGATAGTACAGCGTGTGCCTGTAAAGATTGTGTTTGATGAAGACTATTCTCAATACAATATAGTTCCTGGTATGTCAGTAATTCCGGAAGTAAAAGTAAGATGAGCAGCAGTGTTTCAGAATTACCGGAAATAAAACAAATCCCTGTATGGCTTGTGGCACTTGCTATTATGGTGCCTACATCATTTGCAATGCTTGCAACATCAGCTACCAACGTTGCTCTTCCTCATATCGCAGGGTCATTTGGTTCGACTCATGAAGAAGTGAACTGGGTTATCACGAGTTATATGATTGCAAATGCTATTTTGCTGCCGCTTACGGGATGGTTTGAGAATATTATGGGGAGGAAAAACTTCCTGAAAATTTTCATAATGATTTTTATATGCGGTTCTATAATTTGTCTTATGGCGCAGAATTTGAATATGCTTATTCTGGGGCGTGTTATTCAGGGAATTGGGGGCGGTCCTATGATGCCTTTATCTCAATCCATTTTGCTGCAGGCATTTCCTTCAGAACAGAAGGGACGTGCGATGGCGGTGTTTGCATTTGCCGTAATGACAACATCTATTCTCGGTCCTACTGTCGGAGGTTTTCTGGTTGATAACTTGTCATGGCAGTGGATATTTATAATCAATTTGCCTGCCGGTATTATATCGCTTATGCTTGTGGAGCAGGCGATAAAACAGGAGAGAACAAGACGGGTAAGCAAGAGAGTTGATATTGTCGGGCTGTCTTTCCTTGTGTTATGGCTTTTGAACATGCAGATAGTCCTTGATAAAGGTCAGCAGTATGACTGGTTTGGAACGCCTTGGATTTGCGTGTTGACTTTTATATCTGTGTTCTCAATGATATTTTTCTTTGTTTGGGAGCTTGAGTATGAGCATGCGATAGTAAATTTGAGGGTATTCAAGGATAAAAATTTTGTTATAGGCACCATACTGGGTTCTTTCATCAATATGATAATTTATGTCACAATAGTTCAGCTGCCGGCTTATTTGCAGAGTATAATGGGTTATACTGCCACATTGAGCGGTTTATCTCTGGCACCGAGGGCAATTTCCTGCATTGTCATGTTATTTATTGTCGGAGAGCTTGTGAACTATGTTGATAACAGATTGCTGATTTCGATAGGGTTTGCAATATTGGGGATAGCGACGTTTATGTATGCGGGTATTTCTGTATCAACGTCGTTCAGCTATATTGTTTTCCCGAATGTTTTGCTCGGCGTCGGAGTTATTCTGACATTCATTCCTATATCAGCTTTAACCCTCGGAACGCTTCCAAAGTCTGAGATGTCTAACGGTGCAGGTTTGCATAGTTTGTCAAAGTGTGTTGCGACTGCGTTTATTACTTCGTTGTCATCGACTTTTGTTGCAAGGTTATCCCAGCTGCATCAGACTTATCTTGTTGATAATATGAGTCATTTCAATCCGATATTTTTACATCGTCTTGAGGCAATGACTTCTTCGTTGATGACAAATTTTTCTTCCGTTGTAGCTGCTAAGAAGGCGAATGTTATGCTTTATAATCAGCTGTTGGAGCAGTCGAAGGTTTATGCATTTGTTGATGTTTTCCAGCTGTTTGCTCTTATTGCATTTTTGTTGACGCCTCTTGCGTTTTTCCTCAAGATAAAAAAAGAAAAGAAAGAGAAGCAGGTGCAGTCATAAAATATTAAAAAGCAGGCTTTTTAGCCTGCTTTTGACATTGGAGTGTCAGGTTCAATGGACTTATTGAAAATATTAGTAGTTTTTTGCTTTGATGAAGAAGTAAGCTTTCGGATGTGCGCAGACAGGACATTTTTCGGGAGCTGATGTTCCTTCAAAGCTGAAGCCGCAGTTTGAGCATTCCCATACAACTTTTTCTTCTTTTTGGAATACTTTTTCGTCTTTGATGTTTTGCAGAAGTTTTCTGTAGCGTTCTTCATGCTCTTTTTCTATTTGTGCAACTTTTTCAAATAGGAATGCTATGTCGTTGAAGCCTTCTTCTTTTGCTTCTTTGGCAAATGTTGCATACATATCCGTCCATTCGTAGTTTTCGCCGGCTGCGGCATCTTCGAGGTTTGCCATGGTATCTGCGATTTTTCCGCCGTGGAGAAGTTTGAACCAGAGTTTTGCGTGTTCTTTTTCGTTGTTTGCTGTTTCTTCAAATATTTTTGAAATTTGGACAAATCCGTCTTTTTTTGCCTGTGAGGCGTAGTAAGTGTATTTATTTCTCGCCTGTGATTCTCCTGCGAAAGCTGTTTGCAGGTTTTTTTCAGTTTTGCTTCCTTTGAATTCCATCTTAGTTCTCCTTCTTTTTTCCATTACATTTGTTGCAAACTCCTCTTATCTGAAGGTTCGCATCTTTGATCGTGCCGATTTTAAATGCTTGTTGAGGGATTTTGATTTTGTCCCGTTCGTTGACAAAAATATCAAAAACCTCGCCGCATCTGGTGCAAATAAAATGGTGGTGCGGTGTTTTATCAGCATCAAATCTTGCTTTCGGTAGTTGGTTATCGACTCTGAAAATCATATTCAAATCTTCAAGCGAAGCAAGAGTACGATATACCGTATCAATTGATATGTTCGGAAGTTTTGATTTTACTGCTTCAAAAACAGCCTCAGCATCGGGGTGTGAAGTTGAAGAAGCCACCTCTTTGAGAATTTCGATGCGCTGATTTGTCACCCGCATATGTTGTTTTTTGCAGGCTTCTTTCAGCTTTTCGATTTTTTCTTCAACCATTTTATTGTTCATTGCCTATACTCTTAATAAGAATTATTCTTATTAAGAGTATAGCATTTTATTTTAAAAAAGCAAGAGTTTTGATTTTGTTTTTATAAAACAGAGGGAACTCCATTATTTAGAGAGTTCCCTTTTTATTTTGGTCGGATTTTTTTTAAGCTTTATTTGAATTTGATGAAAAGAACGGCCGGTAGACTTTTGATATATTCTTTCTTGTAACGGTCATATTCATGTGAGGCGCACAAGTTTTTTGTTTTTCGGCGCAGTTTGTGTGATGGCAGGCATGGCGATGATGGTCTTTGTTGTTGTTTCTATACCCGGTACCTGCCCGGTATCCTGAAATCAGGTACATAATCGGCAGGGCAGGTTCTATCCATTTGAAGCCCGAGAGAACACCTGCTGTTGCGATATCATCGGCATGGAGTGCAATGTCAAGGGGTTCCGGTTTCCTTTCCGCATATAGACTTTTTCCATGCCCTTTATGGTGTTTATCTTTATCAAACATCGGGTCGAGGAATTTTTTGCTTATGAAGTTGGCTATATAGCTTCCGCCGATAATGCCGGTAGCGGTGATGCCTCCTAATATTACGCCGAGTTTTTTTGTTGGCGTAAGCTTTTGTATTTTGCCAGCTTTCTGGAGTTGTTCTGCTCCGAATAGAGCGCCTGCAGCTCCCACATTGCACATAAAAATATTTGCGAGATATTGATATACGCCTTCTTTTATTTTGTTTGCTTTTGATTCTTCTGTTTCTGTTTTTGTGACTTTGTCCGCTATCATTCCTCCTGTTATACCGCCTGCAACAGGTACTGCCCCCATTAGAGATAATCTTCCTATTTCGGAGAAAATTTCTTTTGAGGTTATGTCTTTGTTCTGAGAGAAAATGACATTAAAGAGTTCCTGTTTTCCTTTTGTGTCTTCTGGAATTTTGCTGATGAGGGTGTCTGCTTCTTTCAGGTTCAGGATTTTTGTTTTTGCTTTATTTAGTATTGTAAGTATTTCATTGTCTTTCGGGGTTGATGTTTTGATGAAGTCATTGATTGCATCTGTTTGTTTTTTGACTACATCTGACTTTGGCACATTTTCCATAAGCCCTGGAATAATGCGTTTCCCTTTGATTTTTAGCCCGCGTGTCCCGAGAAGAGATGCGGCTACAGTGACAGCGAGCGTAATAGCATTTTTGGTGGCGGCTGTTTTTCTCTCTTCTTTTGGTTTTTTAAATGTATCATAAACTCCAAAAGCTGTGGCGCTGCCAATGAGAATAGCCGGCATTTTTCGCTGAAGAGAGTTAACTATCAGCGGTTGGTCAATAAATTTACCGATAGAAGATATTTTCATTAAATAATCCTTTAAATAAGAGTTAGTTTTTACTAATTTAGTTAGGCATGACTAACTTTAAAATAAAAAAGAATCATTGTCAACTATCTATGAGTTTATTTGTATAGATTTTGCAGTTTTTCTTTCATCTCTGGATGTTCTGAAGATAAATTCTGTATAAATTCTGATAGTTTTGTCATTCTTTCAAACATTTTTTCGCTCATTATATGTTCCATTTTGCAGGCATTTTCAGCAGCTTCTTCTTTTGAGAGGCATAAAATATTTATGAGAAAATTTGACATGATTTCATGTCTGTTGAGAATTTCTTTTGCTATTTTTTCGCCTTCAGGGGTCAGAGTGATGGATGAATAGGGCATGTAGTTAATCAGTTTTTTTGATGAAAGCTGGTTGAGAGCACCTGTTACGGAGGCTTTTTTAACATTCAGCATATTTGAGATATCAGTAACTTTAGCATATCCCTGTTTTACAACTTCGTTGTAGATTGCTTCCAAGTAGTCTTCAAGACTTGATGATAATTTTTCCATCATAGCTCCTTATTGTTTAGAGGAATAATATTCGTCTTCCAAAATGGATAATATATAAAAAGATGAATATGAACCGTCCGGTTCTTTTTTTGATTCTCTCATTTTTCCTTCAAGAATAAAACCCGTTGATTGATATAGATGTTTTGCCCTTTCATTGAATTCTTTTACGTCAAGCCAGAGTCTGTGGGCATGCAGAGTTTCAAAAGCCCATTTTTTTAGCAGTTCAAGAGTTTTTCGGCCAAGACCTTTATTTTTGTCAGTTATAACCAATCTTTTAATAAGTATATTATTATCATCGCTATTTAACCCAAGGATAATTACGAAGCCTGCTGCCTTATTATTTTTTCTGTCAAAAATTATGAATTCTTTTCCTGTTGTTGAGTTAATTGTGCAGAGGTGTTCTTCTTTGCTCCAGTTTGAAACATACTGATTATTTTCAGGGGATTGTTCCTGAGCCATAATGTATTCGATGTCACTTTCTGAAGCAGGTTTTAGACCAATTTCAGATGACAGAATTTCAAATGATATTTTTTCTGTAATGTTGTTATAATGCATCATATGCCCTTTTTATTTCTTGTATATCCTGCCACATAAGCCATTTTGGACTTCCTTTTTCTCTTGAGTCGTTTCTAAGAAGATAAGACGGGTGAAATATCGGCATCATCTTTGAACTGTAAGGTCCATCAAACCATTTCCCTCGGACTTTTGTTATTCCAAGATTTGTATCCAAAAAAGATTGTACGGCTGTCCCACCGCAGAGAAGGATTATTCGAGGTTTTAAAAGTTCAATTTGTGCATCAAGATAGCTCCGGCATGCCTTCTTTTCTTCCGGTGCCGGCACTCTGTTTTCAGGTGGGCGGCATTTTACGGTGTTTGTAATGTAAATATTTTTATCTCTTGAAAATCCTTGGCATTCAAGGATTTTATCAAGAAGTTGTCCTGCTTTGCCTACAAATGGAATGCCTTTTTGGTCTTCCCAGTAACCGGGGGCTTCTCCGATAAGCATAATTTTATCATTAGGAAATCCGCAGCCGAATACAAGTTTGGTTCTTGTTTTGCCGAGAGGGCAGTTTTGACAGTTTTCACAATTTTTTCTTATTTCATCGAGCTCTTCATACATTTGCCGGTACCGGATGGGTGTTGAGTTCTTCTGGATTTTCAACAGGTTTGAGTTCTGCAAGTTTGCAGATTTGTTCCGACCATTGTTTTTCTATTTCTTCTATTTCCAAATCATAAGAAATAGGAGTACCTATTCTTACGGTTGCATTTCCCTGAAAAGGCCATTTGGCTGTATTTTGAATTCCTGTAAGCCCGATAGGCAGTATGTCCGTTTTTGAAATTTTTGCAAGAGATGCAAAACCCTTTGAAACATGCCCGAGGCAGCCGTTGCGGACTCTTTTGCCTTGAGGGAAGAGTGCCATTGTCCAGTGTTTATTTGAAAGTACTGCTTTGGCTGTTTTTATTGTCGACACTTCAAGTTTTTCTCTGTTTACGGCAAAAGCTCCGAGGTGCCAGATTAGAAAACTTAAAACAGGTACTTCAAACAGCTCTTTTTTTGCCATATAGGCAAGATTTCTTTTCATTACAGCGGCAATAAGCGGAGGATCAAGGTATGAAAGGTGGTTTGCCGCTACAAGAATTGGTCTGTCCTGCGGTATATTTTTAAATCCTTCAACTTTCACTTTATAGAATAAGATAAAAAACGGGTAGAGAATGAATGTTCTGACAAATGCCTGAAAAAGGCTTGTAACCCAGTTGTAATCTTCGGTACCTCTTTTTGAAAAATTTCTTTTTTCTTTCATACTCTTATCCTCTCCATTAGAGCTTCAAATTCGGGGAACGATGTGTTTACCCATTGAAATTCGTTTATCTGCGACGGTTTTCCTGCTATCAAACCTGCAACATACATAGACATTGCAAGTCTGTGGTCATGGTAGCATTCGAGCATGCCTGAAGGAGTGAGTTTTGTTTTTCCTTCAATTATGAAACCGTCAGGTGTTTCTTTTATTTTAGCATTAAATTTAGCAAGCTCGCTACAAATAGTTTTTATACGGTCAGATTCTTTGTTTCTCAAATCCTGTGCATCTTTGACGGTGGTTGTCCCCTCTGCCTGCGTTGCAAGAACGGCGATTATAGGAAGTTCGTCAATAAGACGCGGGATAATGTCTTTTTCGATTGTTATGCCCTTAAGCTCAGAGTATTTGATTCTCATATCTCCGACTTCTTCATTGCATTCGAGGCGGTAATCAAGAATTTCTATATCTGCGCCCATTTGTTTCATGACATCAACAATTCCTGTTCTTGTCGGGTTAAGATTTACATTTTTTAGAATAATATCCGAGTTGGGCACGATTGCCGCTGCTGCCATAAAAAATGCCGCTGATGATATGTCTCCAGGGATTATCAGTGTTTTTGGCTCAGGAAGGCATGGGTTTATTGATACGGTATTTCCATTTGTTGTGATATCTGCGTTCATATATGACAGCATTTTTTCGGTATGGTCACGTGATTTAAACGGTTCTGTGAATGATGTAGGACCATCGCAGGCATGCATGCCCGCAAGGAGAACACAGGATTTTACCTGTGCAGAGGCTATTTCATAGTTGTAGTCAATTGGATGAAGCCTTGTTCCGCAGATAGTCAGCGGGGCTTTGTTGTTGTTTGATAAGATTTTTGCCCCCATCATTTCAAGAGGTGTTATCACTCTTTTCATCGGGCGTTTTTGAAGGCTTTGATCGCCCGTTATGGTGCTTTCAAAATCCTGTGATGCTAGAACACCTGACATAAGCCTGATTGTTGTTCCTGAGTTACCGGAGTCAAGGATTGTTTGAGGTTTCGTAAATTTTTTCGGAGAGTTTATAATAAGTTCTTTGTCATTTTTGAATTCAGCGTCAACTCCTAATGCTCTCAAAACATTCAGGGTGCTCAAGCAGTCTTCTCCATGCGAGTAGTTTTTTATGGTGGCTTTGTTATGAGTTAGTGCTGAAAAAATTGATGAACGATGGCTGATTGATTTATCGGCAGGAATCTCTATTATTCCATTTAGACCTTTAGTTTGCGGGTTTACAGTGTTTATCATATAAAGATATCTTTTCTCCGGTTGATTTATAGTTTTAAAGATAATTTAAAATGAATGATTTTACAAGATATTCATAGTGTTTAGAAAGAAGTTGTTTTTTGAGAAAAATGGATTTATATAACAAATTCTACCAAAAATTTCCAAAACAACGTCATACTGAGCGTTAGCGAAGTATCTAAACAAAAAAGATTCTTCGGGCTAAAGCCCTCAGAATGACGGACTTTTAATAGTATCTGTTGAATTTGCTATATAAATCCCGAGAAAAATGATTTGTCATGATATTTTTTTTGTTATATCATTCAAAATGAATAAAACTCCTCAATAGAATGTTAAAAACCACTTGACATTCTATAATTTTGAGTTGACATTGACTATTGTTAATCATATTATTGACTCCACAACGTAGAAAAAAGGTAAGAAAATATGGGCGCAAAGAAAAAAGACAAGTTGGTAATTCTCGCTTGCGAAGAGTGCAAACGCAGAAACTATACCACTACAAAAAACAAAAAGACATTGAAAGAAAGAATGGAAATCAACAAGTATTGTCCTTGGGATAAAAAGCATACACTGCACAAAGAAACCAAGTAAGAATTAAGGATGCGTCCTTAGTTCAGTTGGTAGAACGTCGGTCTCCAAAACCGGATGTCGTGGGTTCAAGTCCTACAGGGCGCGTTCTTCATACCATTGAATAAAGGGAAAACATAGTGAACACTGTAAAAAACGAAGAGCAAAACATATTAGAGAATACAAAGAATTATTTCAAAGGGGTAAAAACCGAATGGAATAAGATTACATGGCCTGATAGACAACAGATTTTAGTTCAGACCGTTGCTGTATTCTTTGTTGTTTTTGTTTTTACGGTGATAGTTTATTTAATGGATATAGTATTTAAATATTCACTTGACTTAATTACAAATAGGTAAGAATTGATGGCTGAAGAAAAAAATAACGAAGTAAAAAAAGGCAGAAAAAGATGGTATGTCGTACATACTTATTCAGGGCATGAGAACAAAGTGAAAGCTAACCTTGAGAAGCGTATAGAGTACCATAACATGGGAGATAAAATTTTCCGTGTTGAAGTGCCTAAGAAAACCGTAACGAAAGTTAAAGACGGAAAACGCCAGGATAAAGATGAAAAGATTTTCCCTGGATATGTACTTGTTGAGATGATAATGGATGATGACAGCTGGTATGTTGTAAGACACACAGCAGGTGTTACAAAGTTTGTCGGAACAAGCAAAAGACCTGTTGCTGCACGTGATTCTGAAATTAAGAAAATTATTCATCGTACGGCTGCTCAGCCTAAGGAAGTCAAAATTGACATCAATGTTGCTGATAAAGTCAGAATTATCAGCGGACCGTTTGCTGATTTTGTCGGAGATGTCACAGAGGTTTATCCAGATAAGGCTAAAATCCGTGCCTCTGTTTCAATATTCGGACGTGAAACTCCTGTTGAGTTAGAGTACAATCAAATACAAAAAGTATAAAAAATATATGAAAGGTAAGAAAAGTGGCAAAGAAAGTTATCGCTAAAATAAAACTTCAAATTGAAGCGGGTAAAGCGAACCCGGCACCGCCGATTGGTCCTGCATTGGGTCAACACGGTGTTAACATTATGGATTTTTGTAAACAGTACAACGCAAAAACACAGGATTCCGCAGGTTTTATTATTCCTGTTGAAATCAGTGTTTATGAAGACAGATCATTCACATTCGTTACAAAAACTCCTCCTGCAGCAGTTTTGATTCAAAAAGAATTGAAAATAGACAAAGGTTCTGCTGCACCGAACAAAACAAAAGTAGCAACCATCACACAAGCTCAATTAGAGAGCATTGCAAAAACAAAAATGCCCGATTTGAACGCAACTTCTTTAGAAGCAGCTGTTCAAATGATTAAAGGCACATGCAGAAGCATGGGTGTTACTGTAGAAGGTTAAGTATTTTACAACGTGGAAGGATAATATCCGCTATTACCACAAAGGAGAATTAAATGGCTAAGTTAACAAAAAGACAAAAAACAATTTTAGAAATGGTTGAATCTGTTGAACAACCTTGTTCAGCTGTTACGGCTATTGAAAAATTGAAAGAAGTTTCAACTGCTGTTTCAAAATTTGATGAAACAATGGAATGTCACATGCGACTCGGTATTAACGTAAAACATGCCGAACAACAAGTCAGAAGCACAACAGTTCTTCCCGCAGGAACAGGTAAGACTGTAAGAGTTGTTGTTATAGCTAAAGGTGATAAGGTCAAAGAAGCACAGGAAGCCGGTGCTGATTTTGCCGGAACAGAAGATATTATTGAAAAAATTCAAGGCGGCTGGTTAGAATTTGATACTTTAATTGCCACTCCGGATGCAATGGGCATGCTCGGTAAATTAGGTAAAGTTCTCGGTCCTAAAGGTTTGATGCCAAACCCGAAGACAGGTACTGTTACTTTTGATATTAAAAAAGCTGTCACAGATGCTAAAGCCGGTAAAGTAGAATTCAGAGCCGACAAACAGGGTATGATTCACGTTCCTATCGGTAAAATGAGCTTTTCTGTTGAAGATTTGGAGAAAAACTTCTTCAACTTGGCAGAAGCTGTAATAAAAGCAAAACCTTCCGCTGCTAAAGGAACTTATTTGAAATCGGTTTACCTGGCTACAACAATGGGCCCCGGTATTCAGCTTGATGCAAAAAACCTTCCTGCTGAAGTTAAAGATTTTGTTTCAAAGTAGAATTTCGGCAGTAGTTACAATCAATTAATGAAAGGATTATAGAAATGTCAAGACAGTGTGAAATATGCGGTAAAAAACCATTAAAAGCCAGCAAATTGTCTTTTTCTCATAAACATAATGTATACAGACAGGTTCCGAACCTTCAAAACATCAAAGTTGATGTTAACGGCAAGGTTGTAAAGATGAAAGTTTGTACATCATGCATTAAGGCTAATAAAGTAAAAAGAGCTTTATAATAGTTTTAAACCGATAATTTTTCAAGTATAATAGAAGAACTTCAATTGAAGTTCTTCTATTTTGTTTTCTAGAGAATACGGGATTAGATTTTGATTATTTTCACGAAATTTGAGAAAGATTTACTCGAAACGTCATCTGTTGCCCTCGGAGTTTTTGACGGTGTTCATATTGCCCATCAGAAAATTTTTGATGATGTAATTTCAAAATCAAAAAAATACGGTTCGACTCCATGCGTTATAACTTTTTCAAATCATCCTCAGAATGTTCTCGGGGAAAAGAAAATTGTGAATATAATATCTGTTGAAAAAAAACTTGAACTTTTTGAAAAATTTGGTATAGAGGCTGTTGTCATGCTAGAGTTTACAACCGGCATGGCTTCTTTGCCGGCTGATGATTATTTGAAGATGATAGCAGAATCTTTGCATCCTGCGAGTATTACTCTCGGTTTTAACCACAGTTTTGGAGCCTGCAAGCGTGGGAATGGAGAGTTTTTGAAAAAACATGAACCTTTGTATGGTTATGAAACAGCGGTGATAGAACCGGTAAATTTTGAAGGTCATATTGTCAGCAGCTCGCTGATAAGAAAGCTTTTGACAGAAGGGAATATATCATTGGCGAACAAGATGCTCGGGCGAGATTTTTCTGTTGAAGGAAAGATTGTGACAGGTGCGCAAAAAGGGAGAACAATAGGTTTCCCGACGATTAATTTAAAGCTTGCTGACGGGCTTATTGCTCCTAAAAACGGGGTTTATGGCGGATATGTGAGAGTGTGCGGAGAAGTTTATAAAGCAGCAATAAATGTGGGACATGCTCCGACTTTTAATTATTCAGAGGAAATTGTTGTTGAGGCTCATTTGTTTGATTTTTCAAAAGATGTATATTTTGAGCATGCCGAAGTTTTTTTTACAAAACATATTAGAGATGAAAAAAAATTCTCTTCTGTAGATGAGTTGAAAGAAAATATATCAAAAGATTGCAGTCTTATCCTCGGATATGAGATGAAGATATAGCGACTCTTACATAAAAATTTTCGTCTTGAGAAAGTTCTTTTTTGTATTCTGTCATATCAAATCCTAAAGAATCCATTTTTAGCACGATTTTGGCTATTCTTTCTCTGATTGTATAGTTGCCTGCTTTTGATGCCGTATTGATGAGGGAAAAAATTTGTTGAGGATTTTTCATTTGTTTATGCAGAATATTTTCAAGTGCATAAAGATTCCAGTAAAGGTTGAATATTTGTTTGTTAAATTTATAACTTTTAACCGCATTTTTGATATCAATTTCATCCATAATAGAGTTAATTTTTTTTAGAACTTTTTCTATAAACAAATCGTTATTATTTATATATCTCAGTGTATCAACCATATTTCTGCATACCTGAGGGTTTATGTCATTCAGGCTTTGGGCGGTTATATCAGAATGTTTTTCGAGATATGAAGACAGCTTTGGATTTCCTATGATAAAGTCTTTTATTTTTGATGATGAACATTCTCTGATTTTTCCATCCTGCCCGGTAAGGTTCAAAAACAGAAGGTCCATGCCTGTATCGTCTATTGAATTTAAGTTTATGAGGGCAAAATGTTTGAGATGAAAATCATTAGTTTTCAAAAGAGCAATCAGTGTTTTATATGGCAAATTCAGACCGCTGAGATAGCATGCCGCCTGAGAATTTGTGTCGAAATCTTTGAGGTTGTTAAATTTATACCTTTTCATATAATAGAAAATATATCACATCAGCGGATTAAATGTTATCATTTTAGTCTTATTAAATTATTACAATAATAATATTTATGATGTATGATGTTTATGAAGAAAGAGGTGGACGCAGTGTTTAACATGATTAAAAAATTTTTTGACGGCGATGAAGGTTCAATTATCGGGCTTACTCAGCTTCGAGAAGAGAGTGTTGCCGTGAAGAAAGAGCCTAAAAAAGAATTGAAAGCAGTCAAAAAAGATCTCAAAATTTCTGATTTGATGAGAGGCATGTAATTTTTTATAAAAAAAAGGTTTTCTTTGAAGAAAACCTAAATAAATGGGATTAAGTTTTGAACATTTTTTAAACAAATATCTTGAAGCTGCCTTCGATATTTTTTGTAATAACCTTTTGAACACTCTCAATTTCTGTTTCAACTGCTTTGTGTTCGTTTTCGAGGTTTTTAAGTTTCAATTCAAGAGTTTTATCTTTTGCTTGTGCTTCTGCACTTTCAACATCATATGTAGCAACAGCCGCACCGTCGTTTGATGTGTCGAGTTCATCAAGGATAAAGGTTGATGTTGTCCAGTCATATTCCTGATATTTATCATCGCCTGTTGGGATGACAATTTCGTATCTGCCTTCGCGGAGTCCTGTATCAAGGTTATCTGCATCAATAAGGTTTGTTTTTTGCATTTTGTCCCAGTTCAAATAAAGGATGTTGTCTGCTTCGTCATATCCTTCCGCTTTGGATTTTCCTTCATCATCGGTTGCACCAAACATAACTTGAACTTTTGTTGTGTCGTTTATGAAATAGAATTTACCGCCGATAGTTTCAAGCTGTGCGACGATTCTTGTATCTTCATGTATATCGCTTGCTGTTTTGTAGTTGATATCTTCGCCTGTTTCCAAATCAGTAAGAGTATAAAGCCCTTCTCTTATACCGCTTTCAAGGTCTTCGTCTTTGATTTCGGTTTTTCCTGCTGCAGTGCCTGCTTCCGTAATTCTTACGCCATAGCCTGCATTGGTCAGGTTTTCCTGAGTGAAGCTCATCTGTTCATCATTTTCTCCGAGAATATAGAGAGCTGTCTGGCTTGTTGCATTGCCGAGAACACTTTGAAGAATACTGTTGCTCAAATCTATATCAGTCAAATTGACGTTCAATATAGGTTTAACAACTTCGCCGGTGGTAGTATCACGAACTTCGTACCCTTGTTGGATAAGGTGCATATGAGTGAGCTGGACTTTGTTTTTTGATGAATTTATTCCGCTTTCCTGATAATACAAAATTCTATCATTCAGAGCGTTGTTATAATTTTCTGAAATTTCTGTCATCTGGTTTGTCAAATCGAGTCTTGCAGATGCTATCTGCTGCATTTGATATTCAATATCACTTCTTCTTGCCGTTAATTGTAACATTCTTGCTTGTGATGCTGATAATCCCATTTGTAATTAACTCCTTAATTTAATTACTCATGTAATCGGATGTTTTCAGCATGAACTTTAGGCTTTTGAATGATATTTTTACATTTTGTAATATTAGTATAAATAATAAAAAAGAGCAGTCTGGACGTCTGCTCTTTATATATAAAATTTTGGGTTTATTTTAGCATTAGGCATTAAGCAAATAATTTAAAACTCATTTCAATTGTTTTTTCAATATTCTTTTTAACACCGTCTATTTCGTTTGTAACAGCTTTCTGTTGAGTTTCGGCTGTTTTCTGCTGCATATCAAATTCTTGGTCTTTTGCTTTTATTTTAGCAGTTGCTGCGTCGTATTCAGCTGTAGCAAGTTCATCATCATCAGTGTAATATTCATCTCTTACAGCTGTGTCAGTTCTCCAGTCAACATATTTGTTTTTATCTTCTTTATCTGTAGTTTCATCTTGAGTAGCTTTACCGTCGCTTCCTTCTGCAAGTCTGTATTTGCCGTTTCTTAAACCATTCTCAATATCCATTTCAGTCAGGTTTTTATCAGTGATGACTTTACCTGTTGATGTTTCAATTAATACACGGTTTTGTTCATTTAAGTTATCTATTGATAAAGATAATTTTTGTTCTTCGCCATCTCTGTCTTCTGCAGGGTTGATAACATGAATAACTTTGTTACCGAGTTTTCTTGCTTTTTCTTCAGCCAGTGATTCCATATCTCTTGTAAGCTGGAGTCTTCTGTCAGAAATTTGCATTACTTGAAATTCCAAGTCGCTTTTTCTTAATGTCAATAAGTCCAAATGTGCCTGTGATGCTGCTAAACCCATTTTTAGCTCTCCTTTTTATTTACCGCTTATGTATATATAAAGTAAAAAAATATATCTCGATTTCATAAAAAGTATATATTGTTACATAACTTAATATATCTTTTATATATAAAAATTAGGAACGGTAAAAAGCCGTTCCTAATTCAATAAGATAAATTTGTTTTATTTTTATTATTTATGTTTATGCAAATAATTTGAATCCCATCTCGATACTTTTCTCAATGTTCTTTTTAACACCGTCTATTTCGTTTGTAACAGCTTTCTGTTGAGTTTCAGCTGTTTTTTGTTCCATATCAAATTCCTGATCTTTGGTTTTTATTTTTGCTGTTTCCGCATCATATATTGCAGTTGCTTCTTCATCATCATCAGTATAGTATTCATCTCTTACGACCGTATCGGTTCTCCAGTCAACATATTTATTTTTATCTTCTTTATCTGTAGATTCATCTTGGGTTGCTTTCCCGTCGCTTCCCTCTGCCAGTCTGTAAGTGCCGTTTCTTAAACCATTTTCAATATCCATTTCGCTGAGAGTTTTATCTGTAACAACTTCACCGGTTGCTGTTTCTATCAAAACTCTGTTTTGCTCACTCAATGCATCTATAGACAATGAGAGTTTCTCTTCTTCTCCATCTCTTTCAGATGCCGGTTTGATGACATTAATAACTTTGTTACCGAGTTTTCTTGCTTTTTCTTCAGCAAGAACTTCCATATCTTTTGTGAGCTGAAGTCGTCTGTCAGCAATTTGCATAATCTGATATTCCAAATCGCTTTTTCTTAATGTTAATAGGTCTAAACATGCTTGTGATGCGGCTAAGCCCATGGTTACTCCTTAATTTTCTTTTTAAGTTAACAGCTTGCCTAAAATGACTGCTGATACATGTTATCGGCAGCATTTCTCATAACTTTAGCAAAAATAATAACATGTTAAAAACTTGTAATATTCTATAAATGCTTTCTTATACTTATTATTTAAGCATTCTTCATTAGAAAAATTTTATTTATGAAACTTTTTTCTCATGCCTTCGTCTATATCTATGTTGGCACAATAAAATAAGTTCTGATATCAGAGTTCTATCTCAAGGAGGAATTTGTATTTGTGTTTTCGTATAAATCTCTGGCATGTGCTAGAGCAATTACACGAAAAGAACAGGTTCCTTCAGTTCTCGAAAAAACACCGATGCTTGCTAATTTGTTGAGCATGCTTTCATTTATATCTTCAGGTTTAATATACAAGGAGCATGCGCTGTCGCATATATCTCTGTTGAAAGGGCATTCTAGCATAAGAACTTTCCTCTGATGAATATAATATCTCTTTCAATATTATAAAACGTCATGGACTATAAGTAAAAGAGAAAAAACGATAATATTTTCTACGCTCTCCGAACTTTGACAACATATAGATTTTTAGTTTGAAAACATAAAAATAAAAAAGTGTTGACATGCTTTCTTCAATAATAACAAGGAATTACCCGCGATGTAACCATGAAAATTAAGAGGCTATAACCGGAATTTTAAGTTTTGTATACTTGTGTTTTCTCTTGATATCAGTGGCTTTTACGGCTTTTATGAAAATCTACTGTAAATAAATGGTTTTTAATTTTTTTTGTTTATAATACATTAAAGAAGCTGAAGGGAACGCAATGAGCAAAACCCTGAAGCAAGAGAGAATACGAACATTAAAAATTAAAGTGAGAGATCAAGGGTAGGAAAATCACGCATTATTCCGATAAATAAAGGAATTACGTAGATATTAACAATAAAAAAATATTCTAAAAAATATTTTTGAAAAAAGCTTGACTTTGAAATTTTCTGGTGATAGTATTCTACTTACCGTCAAGAGAGGCGGTTTTGAAAACTGAACTAAAAGTTGAACTTTGAAAATTGAATAACCGAAAGAACGATGAAATAACAACCTGTTAATTCAACAAAAACAATAAGCCAGGGTAAGAGAAAATTATAATTTTAAATAATTATAAAAAGAACTCGACAATGGAGAGTTTGATCCTGGCTCAGGACGAACGCTGGCGGTGTGCTTCATACATGCAAGTCGAACGATAAGGCGTCTTCGGACGTACATAAGTGGCGGACGGGTGAGTAACACGTAGGGAATCTGCCTCAAGGAGGGGGACAACAGCTGGAAACGGCTGCTAATACCCCATATGAGCTAAGTTGAAATACTTATCTTGAAAACTCCGGTGCCTTGAGATGAGCCTGCGTCTGATTAGCTTGTTGGTGGGGTAAAGGCCTACCAAGGCGATGATCAGTAGCTGGTTTGAGAGGATGATCAGCCACAATGGGACTGAGACACGGCCCATACTCCTACGGGAGGCAGCAGTAGGGAATTTTGCGCAATGGGGGAAACCCTGACGCAGCAACACCGCGTGAACGATGAAGCCCTTTGGGGTGTAAAGTTCTGTCAGTGGGGACGAATCAATGACGGTACCCACAGAGGAAGCACCGGCTAACTCCGTGCCAGCAGCCGCGGTAAGACGGAGGGTGCAAGCGTTGTCCGGAATTATTGGGCGTAAAGCGTTCGTAGGCGGCTTATTAAGTCTGGTGTTAAAGACCGGGGCTCAACTCCGGACCAGCACTGGATACTGGTAGGCTAGAGTGTGATAGAGGCAAGGGGAATTCCTAGTGTAGCGGTGAAATGCGTAGATATTAGGAGGAACACCGGTGGCGAAAGCGCCTTGCTGGGTCATTACTGACGCTGAGGAACGAGAGCCGGGGGAGCAAATGGGATTAGATACCCCAGTAGTCCCGGCTGTAAACGATGGATACTAGGTGTTGCGGGTATCGACCCCTGCAGTGCCGTAGTTAACGCGATAAGTATCCCGCCTGGGGAGTACGCACGCAAGTGTGAAACTCAAAGGAATTGACGGGGACCCGCACAAGCGGTGGAACATGTGGTTTAATTCGAAGCAACGCGAAGAACCTTACCAGGGCTTGACATTGATGGAATCCTGATGAAAGTCAGGAGTGCTCTTCGGAGAGCCTGAAAACAGGTGGTGCATGGTTGTCGTCAGCTCGTGTCGTGAGATGTTGGGTTAAGTCCCGCAACGAGCGCAACCCTCGTCGTTAGTTGCTGGTGGCGGTATACTGCTACCGAGCTCTCTAGCGAGACTGCTGGTGATAAACCGGAGGAAGGTGAGGACGACGTCAAATCATCATGCCCCTTATGCTCTGGGCTACACACGTGTTACAATGGCCGGTACAACGAGTCGCCAACTTGCGAGAGTGAGCAAATCTCTAAAAGCCAGTCTCAGTTCGGATTGCAGTCTGCAACTCGACTGCATGAAGTCGGAATCGCTAGTAAACGCAGATCAGCACGCTGCGTTGAATACGTTCCCGGGTCTTGTACACACCGCCCGTCACACCATGGAAGTCGATCACGCCCGAAGTACGTGAGCTAACCATTTGGAAGCAGCGTCCTAAGGCAGGGTTGATGACTGGGGTGAAGTCGTAACAAGGTAGCCGTACCGGAAGGTGTGGCTGGATCACCTCCTTTCTAGGGAGATACGTAAAATCTATGAATTTTACATATCCCAGGTCGATACCGTTGAAGTTATCAAGTTTTAAAATACATACTCAGGTTTATTGTACTTGATAGCGGAGGTATTAAAATTAACAGGGCTTTCGGTTTATTCAACTTTCAGAGTTCGCTCTGAATTGCACATTGACAACTGTATAATAGAGATAGCAACATAAACGAACAAGTATATGTAATGCGATAACCAATGTTAGGTGAAGCTACAAAGAGCTAACGGCGGATGCCTTGGCACTAGAAGCCGACGAAGGACGCGATAGCGGCGATACGCTACGGGGAGCAGCTAAAACGCCTTGATCCGTAGGAATCCGAATGGGGAAACCCTACAGAGTTAATCCTCTGTAATCCATATCTGAATACATAGGATATGAGAAGGAAAGCCAGTGAACTGAAACATCTTAGTACCTGGACGAAAAGAAAATAACCTAATGATTCCCTTAGTAGCGGCGAGCGAAAGGGGAAGAGCCTAAACCTTTTGTACGTAATAACTTGCAGGTGTTGTGCAAGAGGTGTTGTGGGACTTTCAGTGAATTCTGCAAAATTCACATGGAGTTACAAATTTGTTGTTTAGATGAACACAGCTGGAAAGCTGGGCCGTAGAAGGTGATAGCCCTGTAACTTAAAAATAACAAACTCCAGAAAGTATCCCGAGTAAGGCGGGACACGTGGAATCCTGTCTGAATCTGCGAGAACCATCTCGTAAGGCTAAATACTTTCTAGTGACCGATAGTGAACAAGTACAGCGATGGAAAGGCGAAAAGAACAGTGAGAAGCTGAGTGAAATAGAACCTAAAACCGTTAGTTTACAATCAGTTAAACCACTATCAATAGTGGGATAACGTGCCTGTTGAAGAATGATCCGGCGAGTTAACGTATGTAGTTTGGTTAAGGGGTTAATACCTGAAGCCTCAGCGAAAGCGAGTCTGAATAGGGCGAATTTATTACATGCGTTAGACCCGAACCCTGGTGATCTAACCATGACCAGAATGAAGCGTAGGTGACACTACGTGGAGGTTCGAACCGACTGATGTTGAAAAATCAGCGGATGAGTTGTGGTTAGGGGTGAAATGCCAATCGAACCAGGAGCTAGCTGGTTCTCTCCGAAATGTATTGAGGTACAGCCTCGAGTTTATCTTACGGGAGGTAGAGCACTAGTTTGATGCGGGCCCAGAATCTGGGTACCAAATCATGTTAAACTCCGAATACCCGTAATGTTACTGCTCGGGAGTGAGACTATGAGTGATAAGATCCATGGTCAAAAGGGAAAGAGCCCTCACCGTCAGCTAAGGTCCCAAATTTATACTAAGTGAATAAGGAGGTGAAGTTGCTTTGACAACCAGGAGGTTGGCTTAGAAGCAGCCATTCCTTGAAAGAGTGCGTAATAGCTCACTGGTCAAGCGACTTTGCGCCGAAAATGTACAGGGGCTAAGTATAAAACCGAAGCTACGGGATTAGAATTTATTCTAATCGGTAGGAGAGCGTTCTGTTGTAGGTTGAAGTCAGATCGAAAGGACTGATGGACGAAGCAGAAGTGAGAATGTCGGAATGAGTAGCGAAAACATTGGTGAGAATCCAATGCACCGAAAACCTAAGGTTTCCCACGGCAGGCTCGTCCGCGTGGGGTTAGTCGGAACCTAAGATGAGGCTGAAAAGCGTAGTCGATGGACAACGGGTTGATATTCCCGTACCATCTTAATATCGTTATCAGCTGCGGAGGGACGCAGGAGGCTATGCACGCCGTCGATTGGATGTGACGGTTTAAGCGTGTAGGTAGTTTTGATAGGAAAATCCGTCAAGACGTTATAAACTGAGGCGTGATGAGGAGGGTCTACGGACCCGAAGGTGTTGACGCCACACTGCCAAGAAAAGCTTCGCGAGCGAGATATTAGGATGTCCGTACCGTAAACCGCCACAGGTAGGTTGGCAGAGAATGCCAAGGTGCGCGAGATAACTCTTGCTAAGGAACTCGGCAAAATAACCTCGTAACTTCGGGAGAAGAGGTACCCTGCTAGCGTGATTTACCCTTGCGGTAATGAGCGTGATAGGGTCGCAGTGAATAGGCCCAGGCGACTGTTTACCAAAAACACAGGTCTCTGCTAAGTCGAAAGACGATGTATAGGGGCTGACGCCTGCCCAGTGCTGGAAGGTTACGTGGAAGGGTTAGAACTTCGGTTCGAAGCTCTGAAACTAAGCCCCAGTGAACGGCGGCCGTAACTATAACGGTCCTAAGGTAGCGAAATTCCTTGTCGGGTAAGTTCCGACCCGCACGAATGGCGTAACGATCTGGGCACTGTCTCGGCAAGAGACTCGGCGAAATTGGATTATCCGTGAAGATACGGATTACGTATACCAGGACAGAAAGACCCTATTGAGCTTTACTGTAGCTTGAAATTGAATTTGGGTTATGCATGTGCAGTATAGGTGGGAGACTTTGAAGCGAAAACGTCAGTTTTTGTGGAGTCGCCGTTGAGATACCACTCTTGCGTGATTTGAATTCTAACTGTTTACCTCCAAGATCAGGTGACAGGACAGTTTCTGGTAGGCAGTTTGACTGGGGCGGTCGCCTCCTAAAGAGTAACGGAGGCGCTCAAAGGTTCCCTCAGGATGGTCGGAAATCATCCATAGAGTGTAAAGGCATAAGGGAGCTTGACTGCGAGACCTACAAGTCGAGCAGGGCGGAAACGCGGACTTAGTGATCCGGCGGTCCCGAATGGAAGGGCCGTCGCTCATCGGATAAAAGTTACCATAGGGATAACAGGCTTATCTCCCCCAAGAGTTCACATCGACGGGGAGGTTTGGCACCTCGATGTCGGCTCGTCGCATCCTGGAGCGGTAGTACGTTCCAAGGGTTGGGCTGTTCGCCCATTAAAGCGGTACGCGAGCTGGGTTCAGAACGTCGTGAGACAGTTCGGTCCATATCCGGTATATGCGCAAGAGAATTGAGTGGAGTCGTCCTTAGTACGAGAGGACCGGGACGAACGAACCTCCAGTATACCTGTTGTTCTACCAAGAGCAAACGCAGGGTAGCTGTGTTCGGAGCGGATAAGTGCTGAAAGCATATAAGTACGAAGCCCACCACAAGATAAGTTCTCTCTCTGGGTAACCAGGTAAGTCCCCGAACAGATTATTCGGTTGATAGGTTGGAAGTGGAAGTGTGGCAACACATGCAGCTGACCAATACTAATAGGACGAGGGCTTCTCCTAACATAGGAAGTCGCTTTACGGCTATCTCTTATACAGTTTTTATATAGAATTGCAAAGGTTTCTCTGGTGACAAAGTGATAGGAAAACACCCGTTCCCATCCCGAACACGAAGGTAAAGACTATTTGCGGTGACAATACTCGGAGGGTAGCCTCCCGGGAAGATAGCTCGTTGCCAGGGGTTTATTTTAGAAAAAGCACTATATCGTTTGATATGGTGCTTTTTAGTTTTTATATAATTTTAAAGATTCAGTATGACATTTTTTTGTCGGACAGATTTTTTGTTTGTCTTGCACGGGTATAATATTTTTCCGCTTTTTCATCTTCTCCGATTTGTTTGTACATACGGGCTGTTTTTGAGAAAATGGAACTCATTCTTTTGGTGTCTTTAGTTTCTTTTGCCATATCAAGACCGAGTTTGAAATAAGACAATGCTTCTTTTGTAACATATCTAAGAGAGTGCATTTCTCCTATGTCTTCTAGAATTCTTGTTTGATTACGTATATCTTCTGTTTCTCCTTTAAGTGATAGAGATTCGAAATAATGCTGCATTGATGGTTCGTATTTGTTGAGTTCGTTGTATATTTTTCCCATTTTTTGGTGGGCTTTCCCTTTGAGAGTCAGGCTCTGTGTATTTTCTGCCGCTTCATTGTAGCAGATGAGTGCTTTTGCAAGGAAGTTTTGTTTATTAAATATATCTCCCGTGTTATGGTAGATATTTGCCTGTGCTTCATAGTCGCCGAGTTCCATTGCATTATCGAAGGCTGATTTGTAAGTTTTGAGTGCATTTTTGTAGTCTTTTTTGTTTGTATAGCTGATAGCCACTGCATACAATTTTCTTAGAGTTTTATCTTCCGGAATATAAACATCTTTTGTTGTTGTACGCAGAGGAGATGAGGTTTCTTTTGCTTGCTGTTCGCTTTGAGTTATGAAGAAGTTGTCATTATCTTCATTTTCGGGTTGTTTTGTTGTTTCAGTCTGTTGTTGCGCAGAAGTTTGTTCACCGTTGATTATTTGTTCGGCTGCTGATTTTTGTGCTTTTGATGGGTCAAGTTTGTAGTCAACCTGTTGAAGAAGAAGGGCATTTATCCATTCTTCCACAACTTTTGATTGTTTTTGGAGTGTTTTTGAAATAAACTCATCGAGAATTTTTGCAGAGATTCTGAGGTTTGATTTAATTATTTCAGGAGATGGAAGTTCTTTTTTTGATTGAATTTCAATCAGGTGAAGATAGCCGTCTATTTCTCCTTTGATATCTTCCGGAGTTGAGATGGCATTGATTGTATTTTTAAAGTCCGTGAGTATTTGGGCAATATTTATTTTTGAAGAGGAGTAGTCTATAGCTCCTTGGTATTTATTTTGCTGTCTGTTATTTTCGTTATTTTGCTTGAATGTATCCTGGTCCTGGTTATTTTTTACGGGAGTATTTGTCTCTGTTATGTCCGGTTTTTTGTACATAACAGATGGAGGAACCATATATGGTGATATGTTAACTGAATAGTTACTTACCATTTTTGCCTTCAGAACCTTACAAATACTCTCTTGTTTGTTATCGGCCGGTTGTATGCTATGCTTTCATAAGTTTGATAAAATTCATACTTAAGTATGAGAAAAGACAGACGAATTTTTTCGTCTGTCTTCAGTTTAATGATGGTGGATAAATAATCCAAGTTTAGCTGTGAGCTATTTCTATTCTTTTTTTCTCTTTCATAAGCTCGTCATAAATCTTTTCGGGTATAAAGTTTTTGCCGAGAAGAATTTGTCCGTTAACGAGAGATGGACTGTGGAAATCTGAACCGCCCGTGACTATGAGTCCCAATTTTTCTGCAAGGGATGAAAAATATTCAACCATAGCCGGAGAGTGTTTACGGTGATATGCTTCAATTCCTCTTAAGCCGTAGTTCATAAGGTCAGGTATAAGTTTTTCAGGGTTTTCGATGTCGCATGGATGTGCTATTACGGGGATACCGCCTGCATCATATATTGTTTCCACAGCTTCATGAGGAGAGACAGTTTTCCTCTGGGTGTAGGTGGGTGATTTATCGTTGATAAATTTTGCATAAGTTTCCGATAAGTTCCCGGTCAAACCTGAGGCAATGACAGCTTTTGCTATATGAGGTCTTCCCATGCTGCCGTTTTCTACTGTGAGTTTTTTTACATCTTCAAATTTTATGTTAGAGCCTTCCTGTTTATTGATTAGTTTTATAATTTCTTTTGTTTGAGCGATACGGGCAGCTTGTTGTTTTTTGAGCATTTCTTTGAAGGCTTTATCTTCCATATCCATGAAGTAGCCTAAGATATGCACTTCTTCGCCTTTGAAGAGTGTATTAACTTCTATCCCCGGGATTATCTCAAGCGGAATATTGTTCTCTTTGATATAATCCGAGGCTTTTTTGTATCCTACAATATTGTCGTGATCCGTGATGGCTATAGCATTCAGATTAATACTAACAGCAAGTTTTACCAATTCCTCAGGAGAGAGAACTCCATCAGAGTAGGTGCTGTGAATGTGTAAATCTATTTTCACTTCCTTATCCTTCCATAGTTGTATTTTCCTCATTGTTATTCATAACATATTTAATTCTTTCTATAGAGGATGCACGACCTGTTTGTTTGTTTATGTTTATACTCACTCCATTGAGTTCTGTCGTATCTGATTCTGCAACATCAAACCGTTCCGGGATACCTGTTTTTAGGTATTTTCTGGAGCTCTGGATGTCCATTCCTATTACACTCCGTGATGTTCCGCAAAATCCTGCATCTGATATGTAGGCACAGCCATTTTGGAGAATTTTTTCATCTGCTGTTTGAACATGAGTATGGGTGCCGACAAAGGCAGATATTCCGAGTTCATCAGCGTAATCTCCAAGAGCTATTTTTTCTGCAGTGGCTTCGGCATGGAAATCTGTAAAGATTATATTTGTTTCTTTTCTGAGAAGTTCAAATTCTTTTTCGAGTGACTCCCAGGGAGATATGAGGGTATTCATGAATACTCTGCCAAGAATATTTATGACTCCTATTTTTGTTCCATCAGACAGCTTGAACAGCCGTGAACCTTGCCCTGGAGTATTTTCAGGATAATTTGACGGTCGAACCAGTTTATGTGCGGTGTCAATATATTTGAAAATTTCTTTTTTATCCCAGATATGGTTTCCTGAGGTAAGGCAGTCAATGCCGCAGGAAATCAGTTCGTTGTAGTTTTTTTGAGTCAGCCCGAATCCATGGGAGGCGTTTTCTCCGTTAGCTATTACAAAATCAGGCTTAACGTCTATTAAGCCTGATTTTAGTGTTTCCAAGTATTTTGCCGCTGTTTTTCTGCCGGGTTTTCCGACAATATCTCCTATGAACAGTATTTTTATTTCATTATTCATAATATTATTTTGCGATTTCTGTTGCTCTAATTTCTCTTACGACGGTAACTTTGATTTGACCCGGGTAATCGAGTTCGAGTTCTATTCTTTTTGCTATATCTCTTGCGAGTTTTGCTGCTCCTGCATCATCAAAGACTTCCGGTTGAATGATAACACGGACTTCTCTTCCTGCCTGAACGGCAAATGAACGTTTTATTCCTTCGTAGCTGGTTGCTATTTCTTCGAGTTTATTTATTCTCTTGATATAGATTTCAAGAGTATCTCTTCTTGCTCCGGGGCGTCCTGCGCTCATTGCATCAGCAATTTTGATGAGAACCGCTTCCGTGCTGTTTGCAACAATATCATCATGGTGCGCTTCTATTGCGTGGATTATGTCCGGATGTTCATTGAATTTTTTGGCAAAAGCAACACCAAGTTCAATATGCGTTCCCTCTTGAGTCTGGTCAAGAGCTTTTCCTATATCATGCAGCAGGCCTGCCCTTTTTGCTTTTTTTACATCGGCGCCGATTTCTGCAGCAAGCATACCTGCAAGGTGTCCGACTTCTATAGAGTGTTTGAGGACGTTTTGCCCGTAACTTGTTCTATAGTAAAGACGTCCTAGAGTTTTTATTATCTCAGGATGAAGGTTTATTATACCCAGTTCTATAGCTGCAGCTTCACCTTCTTTGAACATTTTTTCTTCTATTTCACTTCTTGCTTTTTCGACGGTTTCTTCTATTCTCACAGGGTGGATACGACCGTCTGCAATAAGTTTTTCGAGTGCCATTCTTGCTATTTCTCTTTTAACCGGGTCAAAGCAAGAGAGAACGACAGCTTCAGGTGTATCGTCGATTATCAAATCAACACCTGTAAAAGTTTCAAGTGCTCTGATATTTCTTCCTTCTCTTCCGATGATTCTTCCTTTCATTTCATCATTTGGAAGGTTTACTACAGAGACTGTCGATTCGACAACCTGATCCATTGCACAACGCTGCATCGTTGTTGTGAGAATTTCTTTTGCCTTTTCATTTGAGATTTCTTTTATATAGTTTTCATTTTCTTTTATGCGCTGTGCTGTTTCTTTTTTCAGGTCTTCTTCAAGTTGTTGCAGCAGAAGTTGTTTTCCTTCTTCTGCCGTAAGCCCTGAAATTCTTTCCAGTTCTTCACGTTGTTTCGCAACGAGGTCTGCGAGGATGTCTTCTTTTTCGAGAAGTTCATCAAGTTTTTTTCTGAGTGATTCTTCTTTATCTACAACATCCTGATATTTTTCTTCGAGTTTATCTTCTCTTACGAGCAGTTTATTTTCGAGTTTTGATAATTCTGCCCGTCTTTCTCTGACTTCTCTGTCGAAGTCTTCGCGCTGAGAATGAAGCTGTTCTTTTGCACTCAAGAAAGCTTCTTTTTGCTGCAATTTTAATTTTTTATCAAAATCTGCTTGTGTTTCGGCCAGTTCCTTTGAAAGTTCTTGATTTCGTAGTTTATGATTTTTTATTGCAAAGAATAAGTAGACTATTAAGACTACGAGTAAAACAACAACTACCATCAGAGGTATAGCCATCTGACTTAAGTTTTCGATTGTCCTAACTCCTTTTTAACTATATGACATAATCTTAAATTAAATAAGATTTTATCCTTAAAGAATAACACATAATAGGTTTTTTTTATATATTTTTTTACCTAATTTGAAGAAGATTTTATACTTCTACTGGTGTTTTTTCTTCTTCCTGCTGTTTCGGGTTATTTTTGTTTGTCAGAGTTTCTCTTATTGTATTTTCGATTTCTTCATATATATCAGGATTTTGTTCGAGAAATTCTTTTGCTTTTTCTCGTCCCTGCCCTATTTTTTCGTCATTATAGCTGAACCAGGTGCCTGATTTTTTGATGATATCCATGTTCACTGCATAATCCAAAATGCATCCGGTTTTTGATATACCTTTTCCGTAGATAATTTCAAATTCAGCTTTTCTAAACGGAGGGGCTACTTTATTTTTGACAACTTTTACTCTGACTTTGTTTCCGAATTCTTCATCGTTCTTTTTGAGTGTTTCTATTTTTCTTATTTCAAGTCTGACGCTTGCATAGTATTTCAGGGCATTACCGCCTGTTGTTGTTTCTGATGGTCCGTACATAGCTGCTGCGCCGATTTTTTGTCTGAGCTGGTTGATAAAGATTACAGTCGTTCTTGTTTTGCTGACGATACCTGTAAGCTTTCTCAATGCCTGACTCATAAGTCTTGCCTGCAGTCCCATATGGCTGTCGCCCATATCTCCTTCTATTTCTGTTTTAGGAACAAGAGCTGCTACCGAGTCTATTACTATGACATCGATTGCTCCTGAACGAACGAGTTCTTCGGTTATTTCAAGGGCCTGTTCACCTGTATCAGGTTGAGATATCAATAATTCATCCACTTTTACTCCGAGGTTTTTTGCATATTCCGGGTCCAGAGCATGTTCAGCATCGACATAAGCTGCAAGACCGCCTTTTTTCTGTGCTTCTGCAACAATATGCTGAGCGAGTGTTGTTTTCCCGCTGCTTTCAGGTCCATAGATTTCTATGATTCTTCCTCTTGGCACACCGCCTATTCCAAGTGCCATATCAAGAGGGAGGGCTCCTGTTGAGATTGATTCAACGTTAACTCCTGCTTTTTCTCCGAGGCACATAATAGAGCCTTTGCCAAAATCCTTTTCTATTTTTTCAATAGCCATTTCGAGGGCTTTTTTACGTTCATCAGATACTTTTATTGTTTCTTCTTTTTTTGCCATTTTTTTATCCCCATTTTTATTATTAATTATATTGTTGCATATTTTTTGAGTTATTTCACTTTTCGATAAAGCCGTCTTCTTTGATTATTGTCAGTTTTGTAATTTTATGACCGTCGACTTCATTTATTACAAATTTAAGTCCGTTTTCTTCGACTTCCTGATTTACTTCCGGTTCTCTTCCGAGGAGACCGAAAACGTAGCCTCCGATTGTCTGGTAGTCATCTATTGAGAGGTCGAGGTCGAATTTTTTGTTGAGTTCTTCGATTTCCATTTTAGAGTTTACTTTCAGGGTTTTGTTGTCAACTTTGTAGTATTCTGCTGATTCAACAGTATCGAATTCGTCATAAATTTCGCCGACGATTTCCTCTAAGATATCTTCGAGGGTAACTATTCCTGCGACCCCTCCATGTTCGTCGATAACCAGTGCAAATTGAGTTTTTGTCGATGTAAATTCTGTAAGCAGTTCGCTTATTGGTTTTGTTTCAGGAATTATGTGCAATTCTCTCACGAGAGATTCTATTGTGGCGTTTTCGTCTTTGGTTGCTTTGAGGACATCTTTTGCGTTTATTACCCCGATGACGTTGTCCACAACGTCTTTGTAAACAGGAATTCTTGTATGCCCTGTTTCAATGATTAATTTTGTTAGTTCTTCTATGGATGTTTCGGTATCCGCAAAGATAACATTTGTTCTCGGAATCATGATTTCTGATGCTACTGTCACCGTGAAGTCGAAGAATTTATTGAGCATCTTGGCTTCGTCATTTGTTAAGACCTCATTTTTTAATCCTTCTTTTATTAATTTTTCAAATTTATCTTTCCAGTTATCGCTTACATCATCTGCAATCATCTCGATAGTAATGTCTGCAACACGTTTGATAACTTTTCTTATTTTGTTTTCGACCTTTTGAGCGATATCATCCGCTTCCTTCATCGGGATTTCAGGGTTAACTTCTATTTTCATATTGATTATGACTCCTGATGCGCCGAGGTCTATTGTTTTGAGGTCTACAAGCCTTGATACGCCATAGACATTATTTGTGATTTCAGTAATAAGTCTTTCGGTGTGAGGCCCTGCACCTGCTGCCGTGAGTGAGTTGATGTTGTTTTTGATGAGATATCCGGCAAGGAACAGCAGGATAAGACCGATAATTATTGAAGCAACGGCATCAGGGATATATGCATATTTGTATGGCATTGCAAATTTTGATATAGAAACCGCAATGAATGCGATGACAACACCCGAGAACGCTGCTGTATCTTCGTACCAGACAAATTTTGTTGTCGGACTTTTTATTTTTCTGATGAATCTTATTGAATGGATGAAATTCACAAGATTATTTGAAACAATTTTTTGTTCGGCTTCTTCAAGGACTGCTTTTGATGCGCTGACAACGGCCCATGCTTCAAAGCATGCACTGCCTACGAGTGTAATAGCAAGCCAGTGATAGTTATCTAACAGTTCTTTTGTCCCTTCTCCGTGGCTAAATAGTCTTTCAAGCCCGTGAGATATGGCGATAAATGTTGCTACGAGCATAAATATACTTGCAAGACCTGACCATATATTTGCTTCTAGTCCATAGCCAAAGGGGTGCATTTTGTCTGCGGGCCGGTTGCCTCTTTTTAGTCCGATGAGAAGGCAGACGCTGTTGAAGCCGTCGACAAGAGAGTGAATTGCTTCTGATAATAACGAGCTGCTTCGGGACAGCCACCAGCAGATAAATTTTATTGCTGATATTCCCAAATTTGCTGCGAGTGCTCTATATACTGCTTTTTTATTATGTTCAAAAGATGTTTTTTGAGTTGTTTGTTTTTCTGATGATTCTGTTTCGATACCGGTATACAGGTCTGATGACATATATTTTATGAATTCCTCGTTAAATATTATTTATGAAACTTATTAATGATTTTGTATTTAGTTGTCTTTTTAAGTATCATTATATATAATATGCGCATGTTTTGTTAGTTTTGTAAAGAAATAGTAATATATACTACTTTAGCTTAAAAATTAAGACAGGGAAATAGGAAGTTGAAGAAAATTTTATACATCCGTTTTATAATTTTATTATATATATTTGCGGGTATGTTTATTTTCTGCTGTCCTGTTTTTAGTGATACTTTTGATGATGAGTTTATAAAAAATAAAAAACTTGAGACCTCCATTGATTTGAAAAACGGAACAGAGTCCAACATTATGCCGCCTGAAAGTCAGGAGAAGGATAATAATGATGTAACAACGAATGATGCCGCTTCTGTTGAGAATAATCCTACAAGCCTGCCGCCCGTTGTTGGAGATGAGAAAACAGCTCAGGCAAATACCGGGTCTGAGCAGGAAGATTCTTTATCTGGAGATGATGGGGTTCCAAAACCTTTGTATAATGATAAAAAACAGGCACTAAAACCTGATGATTTTTATGATAACTTTGTTTTGGACACTACATCCACAAAGTTGCCGAAAGGTAATCAAAACAATATATTTCTCCTTGGATTGGTTTCTATTGTTGTTGTGATTACTTCTATTTTCTTGCTTGTGAATTTTGTACGTGCGCAGAAAGACCTTAACAAACAACGTGAATTGTTCCACAAAAACTTTGACCCTTTGAATGTTCGTCAGGGATTTTTTTCTGCGGATTATGATATCAGGAATGCCAAAACAGACGGGATAGAAATTGTCAAAAGTACTAATCAGACACCATCTGATAATGAAAATAATTTATCTGAAGAAATAGTAGAACAAGCTGAAGAGCTTCAGCCTGTTGCTTCTTCTGCAGAAGTTGTTTCTTCGTCTCAGGAAGCTTCGGTTGAAGAAAAATTTGAACAGCCTGTTCATGATGAGTTGTCTTATCAGCTGCAGGAGGCAAACAGGGTATTTGAAGAAAATCTCGAAGGAGATGTAGCTTTAGATGCCAAACAGTCAGAAGAAAACAAAGAAGATGTGTTATCTGATGATGATCTTGATTTTATTGATGCTATAAATAATTCTGATTCTGATGACTCTTTACAGACAAAAGATGAACCTTCTTTTGAAGAAGCAGAGAAACAAGAAGAATTTAATCAGGGTACTACATCTGATGTTGCAGAAGATGTTTCTCCTGCTCAGGATGTTGTTAATGAAGATACGTTTGAGGATATTTTGGTTGATTCTGCAGAGTCCTCCATTCAGCTTGAGCAGCCTGAAGATTCTATTCCTCAGTCTGATGAAGAAGAACCGCTGCCATCCGATATTTTTGTTGAAGACGTTCCTTCCGTAGTTGTTGAAAACCCTCATGAAAATATTATTCCTGAAGAAGATGTAGTTGAAGAAGTTCCGGAAGTGCTTCCTGATGAGGAAGTCGTTTTTATTCAGGAAGAAGTTGAACCGCCTGTTGAAGAAGAAATAACATCTTCTGAACCTCAGCAGGATGAAGAGGATATTATTCCAGTGCAGAATGTTGTCTTTGAGCAGGAAGTTTCTCAACCTTTTGTTGAAGATATACAGCAATCGGAAGTTGAAGATAAATCTCCTGAAGAAGTAGTTGTTCAGCCTGAAGTTCAAGAGCATGAACCTTCTCAAACAGTTGATATTCCTGTTGCAGCAAAGGAAATTGAAGAAGAGAAACCGACAGAGCCCGAGAAAACGGAAGAAGAGAAGGCTCTTGAAAAATTTGAAATTGTTGATGTTTGCAAAATTGATGTAAATAAAGAAATACTTTTGATAAAAGAAGGTCTCAGGTATTCGTTTATGGCAAGAGTTTATACAGAAGTTTTCAAACTGTTTGATATGAATCAACCTGATAAAATAAACAGAATTAAAGAAATTGATGAAAAACAGGGTGATAAACAGGTTTATATGATTAAAGGCGAACAGCATCGTATTTTGTTTGCCATGAATGATAAAGAAGCTGACTTTATTATGGAGCTCTAATGCGTTTGAGATATTTTTTTAGCCTCTTTTTGGCTGTTTTCTGCTTGTTTTTGCTAACCGGATGTTCGACAAAAGAAGATAAAGCCGTTATAAAATTTTCAAGCTGGGGGTCAGAGTCTGAGGTCAGAATTTTGCGCCCGCTGATAGCAGAGTTCGAAGAGAAAAATCCCGATATAAAAATAGAATTTGTTCATATTCCCAAGAATTATTTTCAGAAGCTGCATCTTTTGTTTGCTTCAAATCTGGCGCCTGATGTAATTTTTGTGAATAACATAAACGGTATTATTTATGCAGATGCAGGATTGTTTGAAGATTTATCCTCTTATCTTGAGTCGAGTGAGAAAACAGACAGGGAGGATTTTTTTGAAAATTCGCTGAGAGCGTTCACCTACAATGGTAAATTGTATGCTATACCTCGGGATGTATCGAATCTTGTTGTGTTTTATAACAAAGATATTTTTTCACGCTGCGGTGTTGAACCACCTTATGAAAGGTGGACATTTGAAGAGTTTTTGGAAAAGTCAAAGGCGCTTGTTAATTCAAAAAGTTGTTCACTGAAGTGGGCTGTCGGGTTTGATAAAAAGCCTGTATTCTGGCTGCCGTTTTTGTGGAGCAACGGAGGAGGAATTTTATCGGAAGATTTGGAGAAGATTATTATTGATGAAGACGCTTCGATAGAGGGGTTACAGTTTTATTCCGATTTGAGAAACAAATATCATCTTGCACCGAGTGATGCCCAGAAAGGAAGTTTGAGCAATTCTCAGTTATTTAAACATGGAGATATAGCCATGCAGATATCCGGGAGATGGAGCGTTCCGTTTTTTCGAAAAAATTTGGATTTTGACTGGGATATAGTTCCGTTTCCTTCATCAAAAAGAGGTTCTGTCGTTGATGTTGATGCATCAGGGTGGGCTGTTTCGTCAGAGTCAAAGCACAAAGAGCAGGCATGGCGGTTTGTTGAATTTATGGCATCAGAGGAGTCTGTCAAAAAGATGACTTCAAGCGGGCTTATTATTCCTGCGAGAGTGAGTGTTGCAAATTCAGAGTTATTTCTTGATACGGAAAAGAAACCTGTTAGTTCAAAATATTTTGTAACGGCAATTGATACGGGAATTCCTACCCCTGCAAACAGAAATTATCAGGAGATATCAGATATTCTTGATAAAAGGCTTGAAACACTTTTCTCAGGGAAAAAACAGGCAAAAGAAGTTATTGATGAAGAACTGAAGAAAGAACTTTCTGAATTGCTAGAATAGTTGATATTCGTTTTTTGTCATAGTATTATTATAGTTATCGGATATTCTGGAGAATAATTTTTATGGAACAAATAACAAAAACAGCTTCTGATTTAAATGAAAAAGCAGAAAACAGATACCAGCTTGTTTATGAGATTGCTGATCTCGCCAAAAAGATGGTTGATGAATCTCTTTCTAGAAAAGTGAGAGAAGATGTTATGATTGGCGGATATGAACAATCTTTTGACCCTTCAATCAAGAAAGAAAAACCTGTTCAGCATGCAATTATGGTAAAAGCATCTGAATCTGATGATAACGGTTTGGTTGGTTAACGGTTAAGCAAGACGAAGTTATGTTGGATGAAATAAAAGAACAGCCTCATATTCTTGAGAGGTTGCTTCGTCGTTTTTTTCGGGATGATTTTTCGATAAATTGTGATATTCCTCTTTCTGATGAAGAGATAAGAAAAATATCTGATATTACCGTTGTTGCAAGCGGGTCTTCGAAAAATGTCGGAGATGTTGCTGCATCTTATTTTCGCAGACTTTTGAATATTCCTGTGCGAGTTGAATTTTCGAGCGAATTTTGTGTTGAGAATTCTTTTATCTCTAAAGACAGTTTTGTTATTGCTATATCTCAATCAGGGGAAACAACAGACACTTATGAAGCCCTTGAAGCCGCATCAGGGAAAACAAAATATACTCTTGCCCTGACAAATAATTCCGAGTCACGATTACATCATGCTTCTGCTTATCAAATTATGATTGAGGCAGATAAGGAAAAAAGCATTGCTGCAACAAAAACAGTAACCGCACAGTTATTGTGTCTTATGGCTTTTGGTTTGTTCTTTGCGTCAAAACTCGGTGTTGATAAATTATCCATAAAAAAAACAATTTCTGAATTGAAAAAATTTCCTGAGGGTATTGAGACAATTCTTGAAAATTGTGGTGATATTCAAAAAATTGCTGAGAATATAAATAATTCATCAGGCATTCTGTTTGTATCAAAAGGCAGTTGTGTGAATGCTCTGAGAGAGGGTGCTCTTAAACTGAAGGAAACGAGTTATATCATGACAGAAGTTTTGCCATCAGGTGAGGCTCTGCACGGGCATTTTGCTCTGCTTGATAATACAAGGACCCTTGTTTCTGCAATTTTGGACGGTGTTTTCTATGATACGGAGGTTGAAAACACTTTATATATGAAAGAAAAAAGCGGTGCAAATCTTGTTGTCATAAAAAATGCTCAAAATAAAGATATTGAAAATAAGTTTGAGAAAGACCGTACGTATTTTATAAATATTCCAAGCTCGGAAGAGTATGTCGGAGTATTTTATATTATCGTTGTCTGCCAGCTGTTAGCGTATTATATTTCTTTGTCTTTGGGGTTTGATACAAACCACCCGAGGTATTTGTCAAAAGTTGTAAAATAAAAATAGCTCCCATTTTGGGAGCTATTTTTTGTTGATTTCCGAAATTATCCTTTAATTGCTTCAAGACAATCTTCGCAAAGAGCAGGATGATTCGGGTCTTGACCGAGTTCCCTGTATTTCCAGCATCTTTCGCATTTTTCTCCGAGAGCTTTTGTAACGTCGATTTTTATACCTTCTTCTTCATAAGTGTTAAGGATATCAGAAGGTTTTTCTCCGTTTACAAAAACCTGAGAAGTGATGAATATAGCTGATAGCTCATCTGCTGAAGATTTAAGCGCCTCTTCAACTGCTTTATCGCCGGCTTCGATGTAGACAGCTGTTTCAAGAGAACTCCCGACTTTTTTGTCCGCTCTCAGCGGTTCAATAGCCTTTGTGACGATTTCTCTCACCTTCAGAATTTTATCGAGTTTTTCGCTTATTTGAGGATTTTGCCATTCAGGTTTTGCTTTTGGCCAGTCTGATAATAAAATGCTCTCAAGTCCCATTCTCTGGTTTTCTGGAGTGTGTGAGAAAATATCTTCTGCCTGATGAGGCATAACCGGAACAAGGAATCTTATCAAACTCTGGAATATCTCGAACAATACTGTCTGGCATGCTCTTCTTGAAAGTGATTTTTTGCCTGCAGTGTATAATCTGTCTTTTACAATATCAAGATAAAATGCGCTCAAATCAACTGCAGCAAAGTTTTGAAGATATTGATAATATTTATAGAATTCGTAATCATCAAAAGCTTTTGTTACATTAACAGTCAATGTCTGCAATTTATCGAGAGCATATTTGTCTATGTCTTTTAAGTCTTCATATTTGACATAGTCTTTTTCAGGATCAAAATCGTAGAGATTTCCCAGCAAAAATCTTGCAGTGTTTCTGATTTTTTTGAAAACTTCAACAAGTTGTTTGATGATATTATCTCCGATTTTGACATCGTTGCGATAGTCAACACTGGCAGCCCATAATCTCAAAACATCGGTTCCGTAGACATTTATTACTTCCTGCGGAGCAACGGTGTTCCCGAGGCTTTTGCTCATTTTTCTTCCTTCTGCATCAAGGACGAAACCATGGGTCAGAACTGATTTGTAGGGTGCTGTTCCTTTTGTTGCCACACTTGTAAGAAGAGATGACTGGAACCAGCCTCTGTGCTGATCAGAGCCTTCAAGGTACATTTCAACCGGCGTTCCTGCCAATTCATCGGCTCTTTTATCAACAACAGCTCTATGGCTTACTCCGGAGTCAAACCATACATCCATAATGTTTGTTTCTTTGGTGAGATTTTTGCTGTGGCATTTCGGGCAGCTAAAGCCTTTTGGAAGCAATTCTTCAGCACTGTATTTACTCCAGGCATCAGATGATTCTTTTTCAAAGATATCTGCAACGGATTTGATTGTTTCAGGAGTTACGATTGCTTCGCCGCAGTCTTTGCAATAGAAAACGGGGATTGGAACGCCCCATGCTCTTTGTCTTGAAATACACCAATCGGAACGGGAGTCAACCATGTTTGAAATTCGTTGTTCTCCGCTTTTGGGTATCCATTCAACTTTTGAGATAGCTTCCAGAGCTTCTTTTTTGAAAGCTCCGACATTTACAAACCACTGAGATGTTGCACGGTAGATTACAGGTTTTTTGCATCTCCAGCAGTGTGGATAACTATGGGTTATCTCGCTTGATTTGAGAAGAGCCCCTGTTTCTTTCAGTTTTTCAATAACAACTTTGTTGCCTTCTTTATATGACAAGCCTTCAAATTCACCTGCTTCTGAGGTGTAAATTCCTTTGTCATTAAGCGGAGATAGAATGCCTATTTTGTATCTTGCACCGACTTCGTAGTCTTCAAGACCGTGGCCAGGGGCTGTGTGTACACAGCCGGTACCTGCTTCTGTTGTAACGTGGTCGCCTAAGATTATCATACTTTTTCTGTCAAACAGAGGATGGGTAGTGTTGAGGTATTCAAACTCGGCACCTTTCAGTGTGGCGAGGACTTTTATGTCTTCTTCTTTCCAATCTACACCATCTAAGAACATCCCAAGCAGAGCCTGACCTATGAGGTAAATATCACCGTCTTTTTCAACAAGGTTATAATCAAGATTTGCGTTTAGTGCTATTGCGAGGTTTGATGGGATTGTCCAAGGAGTTGTCGTCCAGATTACGGCGTATAATTTTTTGTCTGTATTGATATTTGCTTTTTTATATACCTTTTGTGCATCTTCATCGTCAAATTTAAATCTCACATATATGCTGTCAGAGGTATGATCAGCATATTCGACTTCTGCTTCTGCGAGTGCTGTTTCGCAATTTGCGCACCAATAAACCGGTTTCAGACCTTTGTAGATATAGCCTTTTTCATACATTTCTCCAAAGACTCTGATTTGTTCCGCTTCGAATTCTGGGGCTATTGTTATATAAGGATGTTCCCAATCTCCCCATACTCCTAATCGTTTAAAGTTGTTTTCCTGTCCTATAAGGTTTTTCTTTGCAAATTCACGGCATAGTCTTCTCAATTCAACAGGGGTAACCGAGTCCCGTCCGCCTTTGAGGTTTTTTACAACAGCATTTTCGATAGGCAGACCATGGGCATCATAACCTGGCACATAGGGGGCATAAAATCCTGATTGAGATTTGTATTTAATGAGAATATCTTTGAGAATTTTGTTGAGAGCTGTTCCTATATGGATTTTATCGGAACTCAGATACGGAGGTCCGTCATGCAGTATGAATTTATTTGTTTTATCTCTTTGAGCTATATTTTTTTCGTAGATTTTATTTTCGTTCCAGAATTCTTGTATTTCAACTTCTCTTTTTGCAGCGTTTGCCCTCATTGCAAGTGATGTTTCAGGCAAGTTGAGCGTATCTCTGTAGTCAAACTTTTTTTCTGCTGTTGTCATACTTCTCCTCTCTCTCGCTTATTTATACATAATAATATTAGTATAATACAAAATTATTTGAGGGTATATTTTTCTTTTTTGATAAAGAGCTATACTAAATTTCCAAAAGAGTGTACAATAGTAGAGGATTATTAGGGTTTAAAATCGGGAATATGAAAAAGTTATCATTAGTAGTAATCTGGCATATGCATCAGCCCAATTATAAGAGCTCGTCTACCGGATATTATTTGATGCCGTGGACAAGACTGCATGCCATAAAAGACTATCTTGATATGCTTTTGATACTTGATAAGTTTCCGAATATGAAGCAGACGTTCAGTCTTGTTCCCCTGTTGTTAGACCAGCTTGAAGATTATGCTTATAACAATGCCCATGATTTACATTCTTTTTTGACCGAAAAAGATATAAAAGACCTGACTTTTGATGATAAAAGTTTTATTTTGAATTCGTTTTTTGATGCGAACTATCAAAAGATGATTTTGCCATATCCTGCTTATGACCGTTTGTATAAGAAAAGGTTTTTTGAGGAAGGTTTTGATGTCGATAATTTTTCGGACCAAGAATATTCTGATATTATGGCATGGTTCAATCTTGTCTGGTTTGACCCTTATTGGAAAGAAACAATTCCTGAGTTGAAAACACTCTGGGAAAAATGTGAAGGATATACTCTTGAAGATAGAAAAAGGCTCATACAAATTCAGAGAGATATTATATCTCAGATAATTCCGGCTTATAGAGAAAGATTTTTGAGCGGTAAGATTGAGATAATAACAAGTCCTTACTATCACCCGATACTTCCGTTGTTAATCAACTCTGATGTTGCGAAGGAAGCTGATGAGAACATAGACCTGCCTGATAACAAAATAGATTTTGTTGAAGATGCCGATATTCAAATAAAAAGAAGTATAACGAAGATAAAAAAACTTTTTGGGAAACGTCCGAAAGGCATATGGCCGCCTGAGCAGTGCGTATCAAATGAAACTTTTGAGCTGTTTGAGAAAAACGGCTTCAAGTGGACTGTTACCGATGATGGTATTTTATCAAAGTCTACAGGCAAAGAGGTATTGAGAGATTTTTCAGGGATATTGCTTGATCCGTATGAGCTGTGCAATGCTTATACTTTCAGGGGCAAGGGAGAAAAAAATCTGAAAATCTTTTTCAGAAATTCGCTTCCTTCAAATCTTTTCAGCTTTCAGTACGGGAATTTTGACCCTATTATTGCTGCAAATGATGTTTATGAGCGTCTTAAGATAATGCAGGAAAAACTTGCAAGCTCTCCAGAGGAACATCATGTTCTGACAATAGCTATGGATGGAGAGAATTGTTGGGAAAATTATGACGAAGACGGACGTCCGTTTTTGCTCGAGTTATACAGGCTTATATCTGAAGATGACACTGTAGAGTGCATAACAGGTTCTGAATATATTAAAAAGATTGAAAAACATAAAGTTTTAAATGGTATTAAACCGGGGTCATGGATAAATCGTAATTTTAATCTCTGGATAGGTGATCCTATAAAGAACAGGGCTTATGACTATCTCTACGGGACAAGAAAGGACTTGATAGAGGCTTTAGAAAGCGGAAATTATTCAAAAGAAGTTTTGGATGCTGCCTGGAATGAGATTTATATGGTTCAGAGCAGTGATTGGTTCTGGTGGTATGGTGAGCCAAATGACTCAGGGCAAGATGATTTGTTTGACTTTTTATTCAGAGAGCATCTTCAGAATGTATACAAAATTTTGCAGATACCTGTGCCCGATTATTTGAAGACACCGCTTGAAATGTATATGACAAGGCACTCAGGGTCTATGTGTCCTTTCATAAAGGGGCGTATAAGCGGAACCCAGTGGCAGAATACCCAGCTGATTGAGTCGTTAGAGGGACCTGTTTATAATCATAATAAATTTATAGAAAAAGTATTTTTCGGGTGTGACTCAAAAAATTTATATTTGAAATTTGAATTCAACACCTTAAATATTATGGCTGATTCTGATATAAGCAAACAGGTTATTGTTTATTTCCAGCTTTTGAATGTTACATCAGACAGTTCTTTTTCGCCTATAAGATTCAGAAGTCGTTCAAATGTTATACCTGCACTTTTGAAGCAGTCATATTCTTATGAGCTGGCGATGATGTTTCGCAACAACAGAATGCTTCCGATTCTTTTGTCGCAATCAATTGAAAATTCTTTGTGGTATACAAATTTCAACTACAATGTAAAATATGATTTCGTTGGTGATCTTGAAATTGCAATTCCTTTCGATGATATTAAAGTCAGACCTAAGGCTGCCGTTAATATTGTTGTAGTTACTGGGATAGAAAACACGATAGAAGAGGTTATATCGGTTGATAAGCCTATTATTATGGTAAGACCCGAGTAAAAGGTATTTCAAATGCAGAATAATATAACATTGCTTTTGGTGGGGGAAAATTCCGGAGATATTGTTGCATTCAAATCAAAGCTGAAGCTGCTTAGAGAAATTGACAGCATTAAAGATGTTGAATATGACGGTTCTTTTGATTTGATAAAAAAGTTTTTTCCATGCTGTGTATTTATCTTTGGAGATGACAGAGCTGATGATGCCTGCGATATGTGCCGCCAGATAAAAAGAGATTCTGTTCTCTCAAATATACCTATGGTATTTATAACAAAGACGGCTGATGAGGAATTAATAAAAAAATATTTTGAATCCGGTGCTGATAACTGTTTCAACTTCACGATAAAAGACTATCAGCTAAAGGCGAATGTTGATTTATACCTGAAAAAACGTCAGGATTTTTATAACTTAAGCAAGCAGACGCGTCTTTTGAAAAATCTTGATATAAAATTTGAGAATGATGTAGTTACTCCAAATTATGTTGAGAGGGTATTTGAGAACGAACTCGAGTTTTCGAAAAAGTATGATTATCCTGCAGCTTTTATGGCATTATCCTTTGAAGGGGATGATGATATTTTTGCGATACTCAAAAATTCAACACGCCAGAATGATATCATAGGTCAAATTTCGTCGAATATTTTTTATGTCCTGCTTCCTGAAACTTTGATTGGAGGGGCATATAAGGTTTATAAGAAAATAAAAAATCTTCTTGATAAGAACACAAAACTGAGCGCAGGGGCATGTGAGTATGAGCCGAAGATGTCTTTTGAAGAATTGAGCAAGAAAGCTCTCAAGGCGTTGAAAGAGGCTTCGATTATCGGCAATAACATTGTAATCACCGATAAGTTTGATGATGAAGATGCTCAGCCTGCTCATGAAAAGGATTATAAAATTTTTACCAAGCTGTATTCACGAAAAATCAAAAGTGCTCTTGAACCGTCGTTTTTGAAAGCAAAAGAGTCTTTTGAGTCAAAGTATGAAACAAATGTAAGCATTGATAATTATATTACATTTTCAAAGAGCTATTTTTCCATCAAGAACATAAAGTCTGAGGAGGAAGCTGTTTTGAAAATTTATTATAACGGCAGGTCAAAGATTTCGATGGAGACAATTTATTTCAAAAACGGTCTTGCGTCGCATAATTATACAAAGATAGATATGAAGGACTTTACGTCTGATAATCTTTTGAAGATGCTTGATAATCTAGCTTTTGAGTTTGATAAACTTGTTGCTGCGAAAAAAACAGAAACGGTCAAAAGCGATGTTATTTTGAATTAGCATGTTTTGATATTTTGGAGTAATATCTAAACATAGGCAGAATTAATGAAGGCTTGATATGGATATATATTTATCTTCTTCTTTGAAAGATGATATAAAAGACAGTGCAGCAATTGCTTCTGATATGGGGCTGAATCTTGAGATAAGCCGCTTTGGCAAGATTGCTCTTATGGATGAAAAATATGATGAATATTTGGAGTATTATTCGTCAGTTTTGAAACATTTTCCGAATAAAATCAGTCTGCATGGATTTTTTTCAGGGTTGAGCGTTATATGCAAAGACAGGGCGATTGTTGAAATATCAAGAAGACGTTTTTTGCAGTCTTTGAGAATAGCAGAGAAACTTGGCGCACACACTGTTGTTTTCCACTCGGGTTATGATTTGACAAATAAGATGGCTGATTACAAAGAAAGATTTGTATCATCACAGATATGTTTCTGGTCAGAGTTTATATCGAATTTTGAGCGCGCGGGGATAACAGCCGTCATCGAAAACACAAGCGAGCCAGAGCCTGAACTTTTGTTGAAAGTTGTTGATGATGTCGGGTCCTCAAATTTGAAATTGTGTTTGGACTGCGGGCATGCCAATGTTGCCTCAAACGTGCAGGTTGAGAACTGGATAAAAGTTTTCGGCAAATATTTGCATCATACTCACATGCATAATAACGACGGAATTTTTGACTTACATCAGGGATTTTCTGAGGGAACTCTTGATTTTGTATCGATTATTAAACAGCTAAAGGCAAGCCCCGTAAAAGATTACGTGCTTGAGATGTTCAGCGAAAACCAAGTTATTGATAGCTTAGCTTTTTTTGAATGATATCATTATTCTTTTTATCAAACATTTTCATGAGCATGTTGAACAAGCTTTTTGTATTTTCATCGTTTGCTTTCGAGTCATCGTATTTGACTATATGTTTTATCATAGAACTCTGATACATATTCTATCCTCAAAAATCTCTTCTTTTTATATAAACGTTTTTTGCATGAAAAAATTGCTTGAGTTGTAAATTATCATTGAGCGGAAAAACTTTGAAGAGATGTTAAAATATGATTGACATGGATTTTTGAGGCTGTTAATATTGTTAAGCATGTAATAGACAGGTAAACCGTTCGTAAAATGTTTTTTGAAACTACGGTCCCTAAAAAAAGAAGGAAGAGAATATGTTAGTAATTATAGAATGCTGCGGAAAGCAATATCAAGTTCAAGAAGGACGTTATGTTGACTTTGAACTCCTTCACAAAGAAGAAGGTGAAAAAGTCGAATTTGACAAAGTTTTGATGGTTGTAGACGGCGAAAAATCAGTTGTTGGTCAGCCTTATGTCAAAGGAGCAAAAGTTTCAGGAACTGTTTTGAAAAATGATAAAGCTAAAAAAGTTCTTGTATACAAACAACGTGCCAAAAAAGGTTACAGAAGAAAACAAGGTCACAGACAACAGTTTACAAGAGTGATGATTGATTCTGTAAAAGCGTAAGTAAGTTTAAAAATAAAAATGGAGATATAAAGAAATGGCTCATAAGAAGGGTGTAGGTTCATCAAAGAACGGTCGTGACAGTGAAGCGCAACGATTGGGCGTCAAAAAATTCGGCGGTGAAATTGTTAAAGCCGGAAATATTTTGGTTCGTCAAAGAGGAACAAAATTCTTCCCAGGCAACAATGTCGGTATCGGCTCAGATGATACTTTGTTTGCGTTAATTGACGGTCAGGTAAAATTTGAACCTTACAGAAGAACAAGAAGACAAATCAGTGTCTATGAAGTGTAAGCTGATTATAGGTTTATTTGAAAAAGGAGCGATTTTTAAATCGCTCCTTTTTTGTTTTTCATTTTATCAGTTTGGATATTTCCCCTGCATCAGGCTGTTTTCTATATGTTTTTTCATATATCCGCTTTTATCTCTTGTTGTTACATAGCATATTCCGCCCGGGGTATAGATTTTTTTTGAGAAAGACCCATCATCGTTGAAAGAGTGTATACCCATTACTCCAAAGACATCATTCTTCTCTTCAATTCTTGTGATGAGTCCGTCTTGTGCGTTGTATTCAATTGATAAAGATGTTTTTTCAGGGTCAGAGTCTTTGAAGAATATTTGTTGAGATATATTATTTTCTGTTTCTGCATTTTTCTGGAAAACATGACCGCTTTTTATTAATGTTGATATATCTCCGTTTTTATTCCATCCGGTATTGTCCTCTATAGCATGCCCGTTTTCATATTTGATTATTGAAGTTTTTTTATCGGGATAATAATCGCTGTAGAAAACGATTATTCCGTTAAAGTTATCTCCGTTCGGAAGTGTAGCTTCTTTTTGAAGAAATTCATTGTATGAAGAGAACATTCTTTGTACTTCTTGTCCTCTGAAGTTTATCTGTGTTTTCCGGGTAGAGGCAAGAACATCAAGATATGAAGTAAGCTTTATTTGATTTTCTTTATTAGGAATTGTATTTTGTGCGGGGGGTGTGATGTTTGTTTTTGTTTGGTTGAATGAATAAGCTGCATTTCTGATTTGCATAATTTTTCCTCTTGTTATGTTTGTTTATAAGTTGAAAAATTATAAAATTTGTCAGATGGTGTCGGTGTTTTAATATTTTGTTATAAAAATCAGCTTTCTCTTACCCAGAACCAGTCCTGAACAAGCGGAACATTCCAGTCATCAGGCGAGAATACACGGAGGTAGTGAAGACTGTTTTTGTACAAACAGAATGAGCCTCTATAAATCATGCTGCCCTGTTTGACAGGGATATCCCGAACTTGAACGATATCTATTCCGTAGAATTTTACATCGTCTTTTTTTGTTATAACCTGTAGTCTGATGCTGTTTGTCGGAAAGCCCTTCGGATAATAAACAAGAAAATAAATTTTTTGCCCGACCCAGAAGTTTTTGTTTGAAACCTGATCAGGATTGAAGGTGTTTTTATCAATCGGGTGCGAACTAAAGAAAATGGCCGGTTTTTCTCTGTCACATCCTCCAAGAAATACTGCAAAAACAAGAATAAGAATGGTCAAAAATTTTTTCATGGTTATTCAAGAAATTCTGTTGTTGACGGCGGTGTTGATAGTTCTTCATGTATCGGTTCTTCAATATTTTTTTTCGTATCAGGCACCGTAACTTTTTGTTGTTCTTCAGGTTTTGTTTGTGTTTGTTCCTGCTGTTTTGAAAGTTCCTGTGATTTGATTGTTTTTTCAAGCTCTTCTATTTTTTTGCTTACGCTGTTGTGTTTATCTTTATCTTTTGTGCTTGAGATAAATTTTTGATAATACTCTATGGCTTTTGGATAGTTTTTCTCTTTTTCTTCAATAATTCCGAGGGCATAATAAGTGTAGTCAAAATCAGGTTTTATATCGACTATTTTCTGGTAATACGTCTTTGCTTCTGCCAGTTTTTCCTGCTCAATCAACACGGAACCTATATTAAACATCGCATCAGTGTTATCAGGGTCAGAGTCAATTGCTTTTTGGTATAGTTCGATTGCTTTTTCGCTGTTGTCTTTATCTTTGTAAACGTTCCCCATTTTTATCAAAATAATCGGGTCTTCAGGAGTTATATCAAGAGCTTTTTGGTATTCTACAAGAGCTTTATCATAGAGTTTTTGTGATACAAAATTATCTCCAAGACCGATATAACCTCCGGTGTTTGTTGAATCAAGTTCGACAGCTTTTCTGAAAGCTCCCTCGGCTTCATCCGTCATGTTAAATTTGCTGAGAGTTTCTCCGTATTCTGTATAAATCTGTTTGTTTGTCGGTTCAATGGCGATAGCTTTTTCATAACTGCTGATAGCTTCGTCTTTCATTCCGAGGTTATAATAAGCATTTGCTAATCCAGAGTTTGCATAAAAATCATTTTCGTTCAGAGCTACAGCACTTTTGTATTGTTTTATAGCGGATTTGAAATCTTCTTTGTCCGCAAATTCATTTCCATAAGATACATAAGCCTGAACAAGGTCATTTTTTGTCTGATCTGACTGCTCTGTTGCAAGTGATTCAGAGTAGTATTTTATTGCCTCTGGATAATTTTGCAGCGAGTGATATGCAAGTGCTGTATTGTATAAAAGTTTTGGATTTTTCGGGTCTTTTGGAAGAAGTGCCAGATAAATGTTGAGCGCTTCTTGGTATTGACTGTTCAGATGATAACTTTTTGCCAGCTGCTTTTTGATTTCATCGTTGTCAGGCTGTTGAAGAAGAGCTTTTTCAAAGTTTTCAATGGCTTTTGCATGGTCGTTTTGCTTTTGATAAACCATACCCAAATCATAGAGAAGATTTATATTTTTTGGATTATTTGCAAGACATATATTGTAGTTTTCTTTTGCTTTATCCCACTTGTTTTGAGTGACAAGGAACGATGCATAATTGTATCTGATGCTGTCAGCATCAGGTGCAAGAGTAAGTGCTGTTTGGAATTCTTTTTCCGCATTTACGACATCCTGCTTTCTTGCATAAGCCATTGCAAGGCTGCCATGTGTTTGGGCGTCGTTCGGGTTTGATTCAATCGCTGTTTTAAGAATTTCTATTGCACGGTCAACATTGTTTGTATCGAGCAGAGTTTTTCCGTATCCTGAATAAGACTTGAAACTTGATGGAGCTGTATTGTAGATATATTCATACTGTTCTTTTGCAAGCAGAGGTTTATTTTGATGAGAATAAATAATAGCAAGACTCTCACGTGCTTCGGTGTGGGAAGGATAATACATCAAAAATTTTCTGTAGTAGTCTACAGCTTCGTCATATTTGCCCTGAAGTCTTTTAACCGTAGCTATATTCAAATAATTATATTTATAATCTTCTGATAGACGCATTGCCTGATTGTAAGCGTTGAGTGCACCGTTGTAGTCACTATGCTGCTGCAGAATATTTCCTATGCTTATGTAGACGAAAGCATCATTCGGATTTGAAGAAAGAGCTGACTTGTATTCTCTAAGCGCTTTTTCCCAATCACCTTTTTGCTGGTAAAGCCCGGCAAGTTTTGTATGAAGGAGTGCGTCATTTGAGGCGAGGTTTAATGCACTTTGAGTGTAGAGAATTGCATCGTCAATCTTCTGATTTTTTTCGGCAATCAGTGCTTTTTGATAATATTCATAAGCATCGGCTCCCATGCCGAATGCTATGTTCGATGTAATACCAACGCCTAAGAGAATGGCAGTTAAAAGAACTCTTTTATTAATTTTTTTGACTCCTTAAATAAGCTCTTATAGAAAAAATTATGGCTGTTAACTCGGCAAAGGTCAAGCATTTTATATATAAATTAAACAAAGGGTTAATATTTTCTTAAATACAACTCTTCTTACTTAGCGCTGTTTTGGAATGGAAAAAGTCGAATAAATGATTACAATAAAAACACCCTGATTAATGGAAATTTTGTCATGAGAGTTATACTAGTTGTTTTAATTTTAGTTTTTTCTAATTTATGCGGCTTCGGTGAAAAATTATCCGGCGAAGTCTCGAAACAAGGTGAACTTGAGAGAAACACCGTAGTAGAACATGAAACGGGAGCAGGTGTCGGGAATGCCAGAGTTAGTGTGCCTGCTCAGAATTTTGATACTGTCACTGACCAGACCGGAGGTTTTAATATTCCTGCGTCGATGATGCCTCCGTATATTATGTCCGTTAAGAAAGACGGATACAAACCTTTTTCTATGACGGTTACCGAGAAAGCTCTGGCTGCTCCGCTTTTGCTGCAGATAGAAAAGAGCGATGCAAAAACGGTTGTTGTTGATGCGCAGATGTGCCACCTTGGTGATGATGATTATTCCGATAATTCCGCTAATGCGGGAGATTTTCGTATTCGCAGCAGTGGTCCGATTTTCAGGAAAAATTTTGCAATAAGCAATGCTATGAGCAAACAGAAGTTGTTTTTGCGAATAGGCTCAATTATCGGAATAGATACTAAAGAAGCGGTGAAAATCGGGCAAAGTCATGTCAGATATTCTTACAGTTCGCCTGTGAAGATTTTTGTGAATTCTAAAAAAATCGGCGAGATTAAAATAAATGGTGATAATCAAAAACTCCGTATTCCGAAGAGATTTATCCGTCCCGGCGAGCTGAATGAGGTAAGGATTGAAACGGGTATTAATCTTTTTCAACACGCTTATACAGATTATGATGATATGGAGTTTATGAATGTGTTTATAGAGTCATAATAGCCGCTGATGGGATTATAATCGCCGGGGAAGTGCACGCTGCAGACCCTGCCTTGTCCGGCTCACAAAGCTCGGTCTGCGAACAGGTTCCTCATCTGTACGGCAGGCAAGCTTTCTGAGTCTGAAAAAAGAGTCTTTGTTAAATTTGAAATTTTTGCAAAATAGACTATAATCTAAAACATGACGATGAAGGTTTTTCTGATTGGTTATGGAAGAATGGCTGCAAAACTGGCTTTGGGAGTTTTGCAAAGCGGGCATGAACTGGTCGGCGTGTTCAGAGCTGACAGACTAAGACACAATTTTCTGGATGCAAGTATCCGTGATTTTTTTTCAAATGATGATTTTTATGCGATTATCAAAAAGTACAAAATCAAAGAGGTAAACACAAACAGCGTTAATAACAAGCGTTTTATCTCAAAGATAAAAAAGCTTGAAGCTGATGTTATTCTTGTCGGTTCATGCGGAGAAAAGTTCGGGAAAGACATTCTGGCGGCGCCGAATATTGCCTGTGTAAATGTTCATCCTTCGCTGTTGCCTAAATATCGAGGAGCCAATCCTTATTTTCATACGATAAAAAACGGTGAAAAATCATCTGGCGTGACATTTCATCTTATGAATGAAAAAATAGACAGAGGAGACATTTTGATGCAGGAGGTTGTTCCGATATCTGATGTTGATACGGGGCAGACTCTGAGGATAAGAACAACGCATCAGGCTGCAGGTATGGTCGGCGAGCTGCTTAACAATCTTGATGAACATCTTATCATTCCTCTTCCTCAAAATGAGGCTCTGGCAAGTTATTATCCGATGATTTTTTATGAAGATTTGGTGATAGATTGGGAAAAGCCTGCAAAGATGATTTACGATCTTGTGAGAGCGTCTTATCCATGGAGTTGTTGTTATACAAGGTATAAAGATGCTCTTCTTGAGATAAGAAGGGTTGGAGTTGTCACTTATGACGGTATAGTTGAAAAGGGCGGCACTGTTTTGAACAATGACGAAAGAGGGATAGTTGTGGCAACGGGGGATAAGAATAAGGCGGTTTTGCTCACGGATGTGAGGTTTTATGGCAGATTTGGGAATTTGTTCAGAGAACGGAAATTGAAGAAAATCGGAAAGAATGACAGATTTGAGTAGGAGCTGGCATGACAGAAGCGCTTTCCTCCCGTCACTCTGAGCGGAGGCGAAGAGTCTTTGAGGATAGAGGCGTACAAGCTGAGTGCGCCAGCGGGGTGACAGGGGAGTCATATTGAGCGTAAGCGAAATATCTTTGTGTAAAAAGAGTTTTAGACCTTCGCTGCGCTCAGGGTGACAAGAGGCGTGGAGGCGTCATATTGAGCGAAGCGAAATATCTTTGTGTAAGAAGCAGTTTTGTTTATTTCTTTCTTTTTGTTGCGAGCAAAAAGAAAAAATGCAGTAGTCAAAGCTCTTATTTTGTAATCGGGTGAGAGATTGATGCGGGGTGTGGGGTGGAGAAATACAAAAAGAGCGAACTCTTTTTGAAGAATCCGCTCTTTTTGCTATTTTAATTATTTATTAGTTAGCACCTGCAGTAGAACCTGTCATAACGAATGTTGTAGCTTTAGCTGTATTTTGTGTTATAGATTGTTCTGTACAATATTTTTGACATCCGAGTGCTGCTGTTCCTACAACTGTAATCGGCTCCCCAGTATCAGGGTCTTTCAAGTCGTTTGAAGCAGGGAATGCTGCAACGTCAGTGATAACCATAAAGAATTGGTCGTTTACTTTCGGAGCACCGTTGTTACCGATTGTTGTCTGTCTGTTCGGACCTGCATCACCGTTTGTATCAACAACAACTACACAAGGACTTTCTGCTGTACATCCGCCGCCTGCGTTTCCATCAGCATAATTTGTTTGAGGAATGTTTCCTATACCTCTGAATGCTGTACCATCAGAGAGATAAACGTCAACACCGTTTACTTTTTGAACATTGAAGTTTTGTTCCATAAAGTCGACAAAAGTATCATATTTCTTTTCGCCTGCATAGTCTACCGCATCAGACCAGTTTGACATATCAACGCCTTCCATAGCGACCATTTTGTTAATAGCCTGTCCGAAAGTAGAAACTGCTTTTTTGTAACCTACCGAGTATTGTCTACCTTGAGTGTTTGCAAGCAAACCAGGGATAGTCAATGCTGCGACGACACCTAAGATTGCCAATGTAATCAAAACTTCGGCTAACGTAAAACCTTTTTTTATCATGTCTTTTTCACCTTTCTTTTGTTATATATACATAACAAACTAATAATACTCTATGACATAAAAGATGAAAATCATTTATTCGTAGTATTTTTATTATGAATTGTTTGATTTACTTGACTCCAAGGCTGTTTTTGCTGATGAGAATAAAATATCAATCAGCAAGCATGAAAAAGACCTTGATGTTAATAAGAGAAAACCTCCATGTCAGATGAGCACATCTGTTTTTGTGCTTTTGATATTGCTTTTGAGGTTTTTCTAAACTTTACTCTCAGGTCGGCAATCCTTTGTCTATGGTGACATGTCATGCCGTACGAATTTCTCCGGTATGTCCCGATACATTCGTATTTGAGAGCTTATATAAAAGTAAGTCAATTGTTTATCAGTTAATGTACGATTATTAGTTTGTTGTGTTATTCTTCTTTGTTACGCTATATAAAATGGTTTATATTATTAATAAACTCGTCTAAATTTTTTATACCCGTTTTTATTTGTTTTAAACGTAAGTTTTATTATGTCTTTAATAAAACTTTAGAAATAGACTGAGTGGTATTATTTCCGTCATATTAGGGATAACGAAAGAACATCCCGTCACGTCACTATGAGCGTAGCAAAATATCTTTGTGTAAGAAGCTGTTTTGTTGATGTCTTTCTTTTTGTTGCAAGCAAAAAGAAAGAAAAAACGCAGCCAAAACTCCGATTTCGTAATCGTTTTGATGATTTTTATCGGTGCTGCATCAACGACAAACGGAGGCGGAATGACGGGAGTTATTTTATCCACTTTCTTTTTATTTGTGTAATTTCGCCTCTTTTTTGCATGTCAAGGAGGGCTTCTTCGACTTTTTCTCCGAATTTTTTTGATTTTTCATCTTTTCTGTAAGCTATTGCATAATTTTCTTTTGTGTATCTCTCGGGGAGAATGCGCAGAGATTTGTTGTCGTACAAAAAACCGTAGAGAATTGAGTCATCTGATGATATGGCGTCTGTTTTGCCGTTTAACAGAGCTGAGTAGGCTTCCGAGTAAGTTTTATAGCCTTTAATTTTTGCATCGGGAGCGAGCAGACGAAGTTGTTTTTCTGACACACTGCCTAAGATTATGGCGACCCTTTTTTTGTTGAGGTCTTTTGTTGAGTATATACCGCTGTCTTTTTTGACCATGACTGCTTGACCGATTTTGTAATAGGGCTGTGTGAACTCTACTAAGTTCATGCGGCTCTGGCTTATGGTCATGGTGGCAACTATCATATCAATTTCGCCTGATGACAGTTTGAGTATGCGGTTTGATGGGGTTACCTGTTTGAACTCAACAGCATTTTCATCACCCAGAATTCTTTTTGCGATGCCTTTTGCAATGTCTATATCAAAGCCTTTGAGTTTGTTATCTTTGTCTATAAATCCGAAGGGTTTTGAGTCGTATTTTACGCCCACTACAATTTTGTTTTCTCCCTGCACTTTTGAGAGAACATCTCTGTTTTTTGTTTTATCAGAGCAACCTGATAAGAAGAGAGATATCAGCAGCAGAAACAAGATTAGTTTTTTCATAATTATTTTATCCGATATTGTTGTTTGAAAATTAGAGTAACGGTGAGTGAAAACGGTTATGAAATATATTATATTTTAAAATATAGCTTTATTTGCTCATATTTATGGATGAGAAGGAATTCTGTGGATAAGATTTTTATAAAACGTTCTGTGACAGTCAAGACAATTTTGACAAAAAAATTCAAAGAAGAAACGGAAGAAGAGTTTTTGCGTGAAATTGCTCTGATTGATGATCAGATTTTGCAGACAGAGAGCCGCATAAGACAGAGACAGGATACGGTATTGTCAAATGAGCTCAGTCACAAGCTTGAACAGCTTGTTTTTTTGAAGCAGGAGCTTGTTGATCATCATAATGATTTTGACAGGCTGCCTCTTGAAGAAGAAGTGGTAACAGGCATGCTTGATAATTATTTCGAGCTGAAGATTGGCGATAATTTGTATGATAAAGTTAAAGATGCTGAAATTGTTGTCAGAGATGGTATAATTGAAAAGATAAAATTATAGCTTTTGGTTTATCGAATAGGAAATTTTTTATGAACAAAGAATACTTATCTGCAGGAAAAATAGTAGGTTTTTACGGAATAAAAGGCGAAGTTCGTGCGGGTTATACCCATGGCAGAGAAAAACAGCTCGAGATGGTAAAGGAATTTATTCTCGAAAAAGATAATGATAAATTTCCTTTGAAAGTTGAAGCTTTGCGCTTTCACAAGGGACAAATGATTATAAAATTTGTGACTGTTGACTCCGTTGATGATGCGAATGACTTAAAGGGTTTTATTCTCAAGGTAAAAAAGAGTATTCTTGAGCAAAATCTTGAAGAAGATGAGTTTTTGATAGCTGATTTGGTCGGGCTTCCTGCTTATGATAAAAAAATGAAGCTCTTAGGAACAATTAAATTTGTAGCGGATCAGGGAAGCGGCAGTATTATTTCGATTGAAAACGAACAGAAAAAGCAGTATCTTGTCCCGTTTGTCAAAGATTTGGTTCCGGTTGTTGACATACAAAAGCAGATGATTGTTATAAACAATATTCCCGGGTTGGTGGATGAAGAATGAGATTTGATGTAATAACACTATTTCCGGAGTTGATTGAACAATATTGCTCTTTCAGTATTATGTCAAGGGCTTTAAAGAATAAAGTTATTGAGCTGAACACAGTTAACCCTCGAGATTTTACTCTTGATAAACACAGGCATGTCGATGATACGCCTTATGGCGGAGGGGCCGGCATGGTGTTGATGTGCGAGCCTTTTTTTAAGGCTTATGAGAGCATTGAGAAACTGCCAAACTCTCAGGCAATAATGCTTACACCTCAGGGACAAACTTTCAACCATAAGATGTCTGTCGAGTTATCGAAGAAAAGTCAGCTAATTTTGCTATGCGGGCATTATGAAGGATTTGATGAGAGAATAAGGCAATCTCTTGATGTTCTCGAGGTTTCTATTGGTGATTTTGTTTTAACGGGCGGTGAGCTGGCTTCTCTGTGTCTGATTGATTCTATCAGCAGGAATATAGAAGGGGCTTTAGGGAAGATTGAATCCGCTGATTATGATTCGTTTTCGAACGGATTGCTTGAATATCCGCAGTATACACGTCCTGTTGAATACCGTGGGATGAGAGTGCCTGATATTCTTCTTTCAGGTCATCATGGAGAGATAGAAAAATGGCGTTTGAAGCAGCAGCTTTTGAGGACATATCAAAGACGCCCCGATTTATTTGAGCTTTTTTTGAAGAAAGATGATTTGACAAAACTTGAGAAAAAAGTTTTGGATGAAGTTCTGAAAGAGCTGGAAATTTCTTTTTAGCGTTTTAACCGGATTTTCTCCCCAGGTATTTTAGTTTAATCAACGAATAGATAAGGTTGTTCAAAGGTGCTTTCAGTTCATGTTTTTGTGCCGTTCTGACAATTGTTCCCTGAAGGGTATCGATTTCGACGGGGTTCCCTTTTTCCATATCCTGAAGGGTTGATGCTTTGAAGTTTATGAAACTTTCTTGATTCAGCATTTCAACAATCCCGTTGACATCATCATCAGAAATCTCCATACCTTCTGCGTTTGCTATTTTCTGGCTTTCTTTGAGAACATCTGCGAATGCGATTTTTGCCTCGGGGAATTTGAGGATATCAATGAGGGTATTGTCTATCAGAGTTGAAAATCCGTTATAAGCCGTGTTGAGGATAAGTTTTTTCCAGAGTTCCCTAAGGACATTATCACTTGTTCCTGCCGGTATATCAGCTTTCAAAAACATTTTTTGCAATTCTTCAACCCTCGGGGTAATTTTTTTGTCCATTTCTCCGAGGATAATTTTGCCGTAGCCTGTGTGGTTTATGACTCCCGGTTGTTTTGATGCAGCCGTGATGTAGACAGCTGAGGCGATAATTCGTTCTTTACCGAAGACGGAAGCAAGGACATTTTCGTTTTCAATGCCGTTTTGCAGAGAAATGATGACAGCTTTATCATTGATTCTTTCTTTGAGGTTTTTTGCGATGGACTCTGTGTAATAAGATTTTACGCAGAACAGGACAACATCGGTATCTTTGATTGCTTCGAAGGCGTGGTAAGCTTTAGGATTTTTGATTTTTATGTCACCTTTGTAACTTTTGATAAACAATCCGTTTTCTTTGAGCGCTTTTACGGAACGCTCGGTTCCGATGAATGTGACATCATAGCCCGCTTTTGCGAGTTTTGCGCCGAAATATCCGCCTACTGCTCCGATGCCTATTACTGCTATTTTCATATTTGGTTGTCCTTTTTGTGCTGAATCTAAATTTATTTTTATGGTACAATTTTAAAAATAAAGCGGGTGAGGATTTGATGCAATATTTATCTGAATTTATTCAAAATATAAACACATCAAAGAATGTAGTAATTATATCACATATAGGACCTGATGGAGATACTCTCGGGTCAACTCTTGCGCTTTGTGAAGCGCTTAAAACAGTAAAAAGCATTGAGAAAATAGATTGCATAATTAATGGTAAATTGCCTGATATATACAAATTTTTGCCCGGAATTAAAAATATGAAAATGCCTTATGATGAATCACTCTACGGCAAATATGACTTGGCAATTTCTGTTGACTGTGCTGCTTTAGACAGGATGGGAGATGCTCTTCCCGTTTTCAAAAAAGCATCTAAAACAATCAATATAGACCATCATGTTACCGGTCAGAAATTTGCTGATGTGAACATAATAGACCCAGATGCTTCTTCATCAGGAGAAGTTGTTTTTGATTTACTCAAGAAATTTGATTTTGAGATAACAAAAGATATTGCGCTTTGTCTTTATACGGCAATTTTGACCGATACAGGAGGATTCAGATTTTCAAATACAACTTCGAAAACTTTTGAGACTGCAAAATATCTTGTTGATAAAGGAATATCTCCTTCTTTAGTTTACAAAAAGTGTTATGAAAGCAAGCCGATAGCCATGTTCAAACTGCATAATTATGCGCTTGACAATACTGTTTTTGAAGAAATGGATAAAATAGCCTATACAATGATTAGTCGTTCTGTTCTGAAAAAATTTGGTGCGGAAGATGATCATATCGATGGAATTGTTGAGGCACTAAAGCAAATTGACAGCGTTGAAATTGCAATGGTATTGAAAGAAAATCTCAAAGGCGAAACAAAAATAAGCTTTCGTTCAAAGGAGATTAATGTTGCCAAGATTGCGCAGTTTTTCGGCGGAGGCGGGCATGATCTGGCTGCAGGATGCACTATTTCAAAACCGTTAGATGAAGCGTTAAACGAAATTTTGCCGATAGTAAAAAAACAGGTAAGAAAACACTATGGTGTACATAATTCGAAATAAAACGAGAAGAATCAGAACTTTTTTCAAAGATTTGATTACGAGAATAATCAAAGATGATTTTATGGGTATGGCTGCAGAGATGGCTTATATATTTATTCTTGCATTTTTCCCGTTCATGATTTTTCTTGTATCTTTATTCGGTATTTTCGGCAGTGAAGACCAGATATATCGTGTTATAGATTTTTTGAATGAGGTTACTCCTCTGCAGTTTATGGGAACTGTTGAAAGAACGCTGATGAACGTTATGTATTCATCATCAAAAGAACTTGTTACTATCGGTTTTGTCACAACTTTGTTTCTTGCGTCAAATGCTGCTGTTGTTTCGATAAAAGGAATGAACAAGGCGTATCACCGTAAAGAAACAAGAAATTTCTGGCATATAAGATTGTTGTCGGTATTTATTGTGCTGCTGAACGGTATAGTTATGTTCTTTGGTACGAACATGATTGTATTTGGACGTGTCATAATTGATTTTTTCAATCAATTTATTGATATATCGAGTGCTTTCGAGTCTACAATCCTTTTCATAAGATGGCCGATAGCTTTCCTCGGGCTGTTTATTATGGCATTTTTGAACTATTATTTTATGCCGAATATCAAAAAACTCGGTTTTCGCAAAAAAATAGCTTACACAGTCCCCGGGGCATTATTCTTCTGTGTGTTCTGGCTGCTTGCATCCTGGATATTCGGTTTGTATGTTGAGAACTTCGGGTCTTATGATAAGGTTTATGGTACTCTCGGAGCATTCGCAGTGTTGTTGTTGTGGTTGTATTACACTTCGTTGATTATTCTCATCGGAGGAGAGATAAATTTTCAGGTATATAAGAAATTCTTGAATCATTATTGATTTATTTTTCAGTTTATTTTTTTGTGCTAAGTTAGTAGTGAAGTAATGAAGCGGAGTTAGCGAGTAATGATGAATAATTTACAGCAAAATTTGAAAGATCTTCCATCAGCCTACAACCCCGGCGAAACGGAAGGTGAGATATACAAATTCTGGGAAGATAATGAACTGTTCAAGGCAGATGCAAAAAGCAGTAAGCCGCCATACAGCATTGTTATCCCTCCTCCGAACGTTACCGGAGTGCTGCATATGGGGCATGCACTTGATGAAACTCTGCAGGATATTCTTATCAGATATCACAGAATGGCAGGGTATGAAACCTTATGGGTCCCCGGGACTGACCATGCCGGAATTGCCACACAGAATGTTGTTGAAAAACAGTTGAGAAAAGAGAACAAAACCCGCCATGATTTGGGTCGGGAAAAATTTGTTGAACTTACATGGCAGTGGGCAAATGAGCATAAATCAAGAATTCTTGATCAGCTGAAAAGACTCGGTGCGTCGTTTGATAGATCAAGAGAAAGATTTACCCTTGATGAAGGGTGTTCAAAAGCCGTAAAAGAAGTTTTTGTTTCTTTATATAATAAAGGATTGATTTATAAAGGCGCTTATATTGTCAACTGGTGTCCACGTTGTCAGTCAGCTATCTCGGATATAGAAACGGAATATAAAACGGAGCAGGGGCACCTCTGGGAGATTAGTTATCCGCTCAAAGATGAAATCGGTGCGATTGTCATAGCAACGACAAGACCTGAAACCATGTTCGGTGATGTTGCGATTGCTGTAAACCCGAAAGACTACAAATATAAGGACTTAATAGGTAAACAGGTCTGTATACCTTTGACAGGGCGTGCTATCCCGATTATTGCAGATGAATATGTCGATATGGAGTTTGGAACGGGTGCACTGAAGATTACTCCTGCCCATGATCCGAATGACTATGAAGTCGGAAAAAGACACGGACTTACTCCTCTCTGGGTTATGGATGAGAGGGGGCATATGGTTAATAATGACCTTGTTCCCGATACTATAAGAGGTCTTGACAGATACGAAGCAAGAAAGAAAACGGTTGAATATCTCGAACAGCAGGGTGCTCTAATCAGGGTTGTCCCTCATGAACATAATGTCGGTCACTGCCAACGCTGCGGAAGTACTATAGAACCTTATCTCTCCGAGCAATGGTTTGTAAAGATGAAACCGCTTGCTGAAAAACCGATTAAGGCAATTGAAACAGGCGAGCTGAAGTTTGTTCCCGAGAGATGGACAAAGATTTATCTTGACTGGATGGAGAATATCAGAGATTGGTGTATTTCTCGTCAACTGTGGTGGGGGCATCAGATTCCGGCATATTATTGTGATGACTGCGGCGAAATGATTGTTGCAACGGAAAAACCTGAAAAATGTCCGAAGTGCGGCTCTTCACGATTTACTCAGGACAGTGATGTTCTTGATACATGGTTTTCTTCGGGGTTATGGCCTTTTTCTACAATGGGATGGCCAAACACAGACAGCGAGGATTTCAAAAAATTCTATCCGACTTCGACTCTTGTAACCGGGTTTGATATTATCTTTTTCTGGGTCGCAAGAATGGTTGTCGACGGTTATGAATTTACCGGTAAATCACCGTTCAGCACTGTCTTTATTCATGGTTTGATTCGTGATGAAAACGGTCAGAAAATGAGTAAATCAAAGGGAAACACAATCGATCCGGTTATTATAATTGATAAATACGGTTCCGATGCACTGAGGTTTACTCTCACAAGTCTTGTAACTTACGGAGGACAGGACATTAAAGTTTCTGATGAGCGTTTTGAATACGGAAGAAACTTTGCCAATAAGATTTGGAACGCATCGAGATTTGTTTTGATGAACTTGGAAGGCGTAGATAATAATAAGATAGATATGTCTGCTCTTACTTTGGCTGATAAGTGGATTTTGCATGAGTTCAACCGGACGGCAAAAGAAGTTAACGAACATATGGCTAACTACCGCATCGGCGAGATTGCTCATCTCTTATATGACTTTTTCAGAAGTACATATTGCGATTGGTATGTTGAGATTGCCAAAATTCAACTTCAGGATGAAACGCAAAAACTTAATACCCAGAGAGTTTTGAGTTATGTTCTTGAGAGAACGCTCCGTCTTCTGCATCCGATTATGCCACATATTACCGAACGTATATGGCAGCTTATACCATCTGATGTTTACAAAGAAGGTCAGATTTCTATTATGAAGACATCATTCCCTCAATTTGATTCTTCTTTGCAGAATATTGAAGCAAAAGAAAAGATGGAATTAGTCATTGATACAATTAAGTCAATAAGAAATATTCGCCAGACTTTGAATATCCCTGCTTCTGCGCTTGTTGATGCAAAATTCTACACTGAGGATAAGAAGTTGATGGAAGACTCTTTACCTTATGTTTACAGGCTCTCCAGAGTAAGACAGGCTGAAATATTTGACCTCGGTTCTTTTGAACCACAGCATAAATCAGCGTCAGCTGTTGTCGGCACAACGAAGGTTATTCTTCCTCTTGACGGATTGATTGATATCGAAAAAGAAATTGCAAAACAAAATAAGAAGCTCGACCAGCTGACAAAAGAAAAAACTCAGCTTGAGGGGCGTTTAAAAAACGAAAAATTTGTGTCAAATGCTCCTGCCGAGCTTGTTGAACAGACAAAACAGAGAATTTCGGAAATCGGAGTTCAGCTCAAAGCAATAGAAGAACTTGTTTCATCTTTGAAATAAGGAGGAAGCAAATGGCATCAAAGGTTAAAATTCTCGGACTTCAGATACACTCTGAGATAAATAATAAGGTCGCTAACTTTCAGAAAGTAGCATCAATATTGAGGGAGAACGCTGATTTTAAACCTGATTTGGTCGTGCTGCCCGAGACTTTTAATGCAGGATATGACTGTGAAAGTTTTCAGCAAAATGCCGAGATGATACCTGCCGGAGAAACATCTATGTTTCTCTCTTCGAGCGCAGAGAAATATAATACAAATATAACAGGGTCTTTCATTGAAAAATGTCCTGACGGAAGTTTTCGCAATGCTCTGCCGATGTTTGACAGAACAGGGGCACTTGTTGCAAAGTATCACAAGATACATCTGTTTTCATCGCAAGACAGCAAGGAAAATACTTATCTTGCTACCGGAAACAAACGTGTTATAGCTGATCTTGATTTTGCTAAAGTCGGGATGAGCGTGTGTTATGACATAAGGTTTTGCGAAATTTACCGCAAAATGGCGCTTGATGGTGCTGAGATTATGATTTGTTCAGCTGCCTGGCCTTATCCGAAGCTTGATCACTGGATTACTTTGAATAAAGCGAGAGCTATCGAAAATCAGTGTTTTGTGGTCGCAGTCAATCAGGCAGGGAAGAATGTTTTTGGCAAACTTGATTTGGGACAGTCTATGGTAATCAATCCATGGGGTGAGATTATCGCAAGCGCAGGAACTCAAGAAGGAGTTGTGAAAGCTGAAATAGACCTTGATATGGTCAAGAATATCAGAGAAGAAATATCGTTGTTTAAGGATAGAAAAGAAGAAGCTTATGTATAAATTTTTGATAACTTTGTTGATTATGTTTTTGTCTGTCGGTGTGTCTTTCGGGGCGTCTCCTCTGCAGACAAAGGTTAATAACATAATCAATTCTGATCCTCTGTCAAAAACGGCTGTTGTTGTCGTATCAGTTCGGGATATAAAGACAGGGGCGGTTGTTGTAGACAAACAGGCGTCTGTATTTATGCGCCCCGCATCAACGCAGAAAGTGCTGACCTCTGCCGCCATTTACAACAAATGGGGACGGAACTATGACATAAAAACAATTGTTTACCGCTTCAAAAATGATTTGTACATAAAAGTATTGGGTGACCCTCTGCTTACATTTGATGAGTTGAAAAAAACTCTTGAGTCCCAGAATCTTGAAGGTGTGTCAAATGTCTATGTTGACGGAGAGAGCGTTGATGGTCAGGATTATGGCGAAGGGTGGATGTGGGATGATGTAGTTTCTCCTTATGTTCCTAAGTATTCAGCTTTCAATCTTGACAGAAACCTTGCTGTGATAAAGATTATCCCGACCGATATGGGGGTGCAGGTTCCTGCAAATGCGGCAGTTAAGATAGAAAATAATTTGAAAAAAGGTACTGTCGATAACTTCAGAGTGGTTTATAAACCATGGGAAAATGCGGGGAGTGTGTTTTTGGAGGGAACTGTTGCAAAAGAACAGGAGATAAAAATTCCTGTCTTATTCCCTCGAGAATATTTCCTCAACAGGTTGAAAGAGTGTTTCCCCTTGTCTGTAAAAATAGACACTCAAAAAACACACAGACATGCAATTGTTCAGACTGCTCATCGGACTGTTTTTTCTGATGTGTTGAGAGAGATAAATTCAAATAGCAGCAACCTTGCATCGGAGAGTGTTCTCAAACTGTTTGCAATGACTCAGACAGCAAGACAGGGGACAACAAAAAACGGTATAAAGCTTGTTCTTGATTTTTATAAGAGCCTCGGGCTTGATATATCAAAGGTATCAATGGTTGATGCATCCGGTGTATCTGAGTACAATCTTGTTACCCCTGATTTTATGACTCAGGCTTTGTTCAAAATACAGAATATGAGAGATTTTATTTCCTTCAAACAGTCGCTTGCGCAGCCCGGGAAAGAGGGAACGTTGAAAAACCGTCTTTCAGATGTCCCGAATATTTATGCCAAAACAGGTACTCACAGAGGGTATAGCAATATTGTCGGGTATACGGATAAGTATGTGTTTGCGATTTTTGTTCAAAATTACAAAAAAGAGTCAAAAGCAGACGCAAAACACCTCGAAGATAAGATAATCAGAGCTATTGCAAAATAGTTTTTATTTGAAGCTTTCGACAAATTGATAGATAAATGCGAGTTTTTCATTTGAAAGGCTGTCGATATTTTGTCTTATGCTGTCTTTCATTTTTTCTGCTGTTACAAGATGGTTGAATTCAAAGAGCTGTTTTAGTTCAACATCGAGAGTTGCTGAAATTTTTTCAAGAGTAGGCAGAGAGGGGAAATGCCTGCCGCTTTCTATTGCACTGAGAGAGCCTGTTTCGATTTGGATTAGTTCTGCAAGCTGCTCTTGCGTGAGATTTTTTTGTTTTCTGATTTCTTTGATTCTTTTGCCTAAGAGTTTTTTGTTATCCATATTTACCTCAAATTTTATCTTAAGTTAATTTGAAGCAGTTTTTAAGCGTAAATAAAACGTAGTTTTATTAAAAAATATGTAAATAAAATATAGTTATGCTTGTTTAAAATATAGTTTTTATATAAACTGCATGTTAAACACATAGTATGGAGCTTTGATATGAGTCTTGATGGGAAAAATAAAAAACTTGCAGTGTTAGAAGATTATTTTATTCCGATGTATATTGAAGCATTGGTTGAAAGCTGCCACAGTTTTGGAATATCTGTTGATTTATATACATTCAGAGAAGGTTTAGCGCCTTATGCGGGAGTTGACAATGTTTTTTATGCCGGAGAACATCCGAATCTCAAGAGTGCAAAATCAATCAAAGAATTTGATAAAAGATTCTATGAGATGACAAAAGATAAGGGGTATGATTATGTTTTGAGTGATTATCTTCCGCTATCTTTCGGATGCTGTGTTTTTCATGTTTATTCAATTGTCGAGAGGATGAAGTTATGTCCGAATTTTTTGTATCGCTGGATTTTTTATCTCGGACACTATCAGATGATAAAATATTTCAAAAATCTTTTTCAAAAACAGCCGAAGATATTTGCGGTTTCATCAATTGTCAAAGATGACCTCGTTAGAAACTGCAATATTCCCGAGGAACGCATAAAAGTAATCTTCCCCGGGTGCGAAAACAGCGAGCTTGTTGAAGAATACGACATAAAAAAATACGATAAAACAAAGCCTTTTGTATTCGGATTATCTGCAGTCGGGTTTGTCAGAAAAGGGGGATTTTTGTTTCTCGATGCAATCAGGCGTTTGAAAAAGGATTATCCGAATATAAAAGCAAGGATAATCTACCCTGACCACAGGAAAAACTTGGGGTTGAAGTTGTATCTATGGTTTTACGGGCTGAAAGACATTGTCGAGATAGTCGGTTTCCAGAAAGATATGAGTTCTTTTTATCGTTCATTGGACTGTCTTGTTGTCCCGAGCATATTTGAGGCATTCGGAAGGGTTGTTATCGAAGGAATGAGCCACAAAATTCCCGTGATTGTCGGCAGCAGCGTCGGCGCAAAAGATATTATCAAAGATGGGGGAAACGGTTTTGTCTTCGAAGCTGACGGGTACTCCGGAAAAACTCTTGCAGAAAAGATGAAAGAGGTAATCAGGAATTATAATAATCTTGATAATCTTGTAAACAGTGCCTATACTCTCTCAAAATCAGGCTTCACATGGAAGAATTTTGCGGAAGAGATTTTCAAAGAGCTTTATTTATCCTAAGATTTTTTGTTTTCCGGGCGTTTTCTGTATCTGAAATATAGAACAAAATCGGCAGCTACAAACAATGCGTTCAGCACGTAGAGATAAATTACCCAATCATAGAGATAAAAAATCTTGTGCAGTATTCCGCAGAGGTATCCTATAAAAATCAAGCTCAGGAACAGTCTGCTTGTTCCTTTGACGACTTTTGTTTTATAGGTTTTTATCAGTGCAAACGGCCAGCTTGCGCCAAAGCAGACAAGCATGAGAATTTCAAATATACTAAAGTGCATTGACATAAAACAGGTTCTCCCTCAATTTTCCCTTCTAAAATTTGAGATGTCTGACAGCAGCCCATACAGCAATTGCTACAGAAATCGTATTCATAATATTACCAACATAGGCAAATGTAAACAGAAAAAGTATTGCGATTATGTTGAGATCGCTGAGTGATAAGAATATCAAAATGGGGTTGTAGACAATTGCAACTACCGTAATCAGCGCTGTTGCGATTGTGAGTGCTTTTGTTGTTTTGAACTTTGTGAGAGTTGTAATAATTTTTGCAACGGCGTACCCGATGACATAAGCAGACGCCCACATAATAAAAGGACCGAATGGTTTCAGAAAATTCCAGAGATATCCGAGGACAACTGCGGCGACAAACGCATTTGTGAAGGTGAAGAAATAATCTCTTTTTGAAGCATTGATTTTTTCTTGAGTTTTGTTTTTCCCTGCGCAGTCAGGACATATATAGCCGATTGGTGCAGAAACGACACATTTGGGACAAATCGGGCGTCCGCATGATGAGCAGCCGAGTCTTGTTTTTGTATCGGGGTGGTAATAGCAGGTTTTCTCTTCTGACATTGTATTCTCTAAAATTGCTCTTTTGACTGTGGCAGAGATGTTTGAAAAAACGTTATTTTTAGGATACACCACTTCTTTTATGTTCTGCAAGTAATTTGTTTTTACCTTTTAAATTTTGATAAGGGAGAATAATATGGACAAAAATATTTTATCTCTTAATTCGCAATACGATGAGTTTACCCTGAGGCTTGATAAAGCGAAGAGGCTTTTGAATGCCGAGAAAATAGCGGAAGCCAAAGCAATCCTTTTGGGGATTATTTCAAAGAGTTTGTATCATATTGAGGCAAATGATTTGTTATCAAGAATATATGAGTTTGAAGAAAACTATGATATGGCTGCGAAAGCTCTTGAGCGTTTGTTATATTCGGTTGACTCATTAAGTTTGCGTTACAAACTGGCACAGGTGTATCAGGACTCTGATGATTATTATAACGCATACAGAGTTTTAAAAGGTTTGTGCGAAGAAGTTGACGGAGATAAAAATTTGTATGAACAAATGGCTCACACCTGTGCAATTCTTGATAAAACTGATGAGGCAATAGACTATTATGACAGAGTCCTGAAAATTGATAAAGATAATTTGCCTGCATTAAGCGAGCTTGCTGATATTTATTATGATACGGATAAAATCAACTATTATTTTTTGAAATCGAGAATCTGCGTGCTTGAGAATAATAATTCTTATGCAATTGATGCTCTGAGAAGTGTATTGAAGCTGCTTGATGATGATGTTCAAAAGTCTGAGGTTCATCATAAAATAGCGAGATTATACCACAAGATGGGAAGGTACGGTCAGTCTTATGATGAATATTTGAAGGTTCTTGAATATAATCCTTTGAATGAGGAAGCAAAAGAAGAGATGGATAGAGTTTTTGAGGAAGAAGTTTCAGAAAACGGGAGTTTTTTTGACAGGGTTTTGAGGATGTTATTTAATTAGTTCTTTGTTACATCATATTGAATAAGTTTGATTATTTTGTGTATAATTTATTTATTAAATTGATGTTATAAAGAGGAACAATGATGATAAATTCGGTTGTTGTAGTGGGAAGAGTCGGACAGGATCCTGATATGAGATATTTTGAATCAGGAAAAGTCAAAACAACTTTTTCAATAGCAGTGAACAGATGGTCAAAGAACGGTGAGTTTACTGATTGGTTCAATATCGAGCTGTGGGATAAGTCAGCTGAGATAGCAGGCGAATATGTCAAAAAAGGCCGCCTTGTCGCTATCGACGGACGTTTATCAATAAATAAATGGACCGCACAGGACGGTACCCAGCGTGAGAGATTTGTGATTATTGCAAACAACTTGAAGTTGTTAGGCGGGAAAAGAGATCAGGAATAAAGAAGTCGTTTTATGCTTTTGACTAATAATATAGCAATTATTGCGGATGATTTGACGGGAGCGAATGATACTGCTCTTCAATTTATGATGAGAGGGTGTAATACGCAGATTTTGTTTGATTATCAGGCAGTACCTGAGGGTAAGTCTTATACACAAGCCTGGGCAATCAGCACTGAAACAAGAAATGAAGATCCTGATTATGCGGCAAGAAAAGTTTATGAAATTACTCAAGGACTTTTATTCAACTTTAACTTTGAGCATGTTTACAAAAAAATAGACTCGACTCTTCGTGGAAATATAGCCCATGAGTGTTGGGCAACAATGAAAGCTCTTGATTATGATGCGGCGGTTATTGTTCCTGCATTTCCTGCCGAAAACAGAACAACAATAGGCGGATATCAAATGCTTAAAGGTGTACCTGTTGAACGTACCGAGTTTGCCCGAGATCCACAGAATCCTATTTTTGAATCGCATATTCCAACGTTGCTGCGCCAGCAGGTAAAAGAAGAGAATTATGATGATATTGATTTGATTCAGTTCAGTACGGTAACAAAAGGCGCCGGACCTATTCTTGTTGAATTGCAGAGTTTGATACAACAAGGCAAGAAACTCATTGTTATAGACGCTCTCTCAAAGACTGACTTGGAGCAGATAGCTCTTGCCGTGAAAAAATGTACTTATAAAGTTCTTCCATGCGGTTCAGCAGGTTTGGCACAGGCTTTTGCAGGTATCTGGCTTGCTGATGTGAATTATCATCACATAAAAAAAGTTATAGCAGATTTACCTGTTTTGATAGTGTCAGGCAGTGCAACGGATATTACAAAAAATCAGCTTATTCGGCTTGAAGAAGAAGAAGAGGTTGATGCTTATTTTGTGAAAGTTCCTGTTGAAAAAGTATTTTCAGAGCCTGATCAGGATTATGCTCAAAGGATAGCTGACAGTCTGAAAAGAGTCGGTGTATCTGTTGTTCAGATTGAAGATTTTGAGTGCAGTGATGAATTTTTGGAGAACCATAATATTACAAAAACGGAGTTGTCTTCGATAATAACCGATTTTTTAGGCAGACTTACGAAGAAGATAGTTGACCTGCAGGAGTTGATTCTTGTGAGTGTCGGAGGTGAAACATCTTATAAATGCTGTCATGCGCTTAATAGCAAAAATTTGCAGCTGATTGATGAGGTTGAACCGGCGATACCTCTGTGTTTGGATTATAATTCGCAGTGGGTTATCACAAAATCAGGAAATCTTGGAACCCCGAAGACATTAATTAATATTGTAAAATATTTGGAACAACATAAATAATGAAAAAGAAAATTGCAATAACACTTGGAGACCCCTCGTCTATAGGTCCTGAGATAGTTTTGAAATCTTTTTTGAATAACAAATTTGACCCTGATAAATTTATTCTTATCGGTAATAAGGCGTCTGTCCTTGCAAACGGGATTAGCTTTCCTAAGGAAATTGAGTTTGTTGAAATAATGCCTGAGGTTCATAATTTTGAAACGGGTAAGATTACGAAAGTTTCGGGTGAAGTGTCTTTTCGCTCGCTTGAGCTGGCATGTGATATGGCAAATAAGTCTGAAATTTCGGCAATTGTGACAGCTCCTGTATCTAAAGAATCAATTAATCTGGCAGGGCATCATTTTTCCGGTCAGACGGAAATTTTAGAACATTTTCTTTCGAGAAACGGAGAAAAAGCGGAGATGCTTTTTGTATCAAAAGATTTTCGTGTACTTCTTTTGACAAGGCATGTTCCTGTTTCAAAAGTGCCGTCTTTGATTACGTTTGATTTTGTTGTTTCAAAAATAAACGAGCTATCTTCCCAGCTGAAAAAACACTTCAGAATAAACAATCCTAATATCGCTTTATGTGCACTGAATCCTCATGCGGGAGAAGGCGGGTTGATAGGTGATGAGGAGATAAATGTTCTTATTCCTGCTGTAGAGAAGCTGCAAACTGACGGTATAAATATCAGCGGGCCGTATCCGGCTGATATGCTTTTTTCAAAGGCGGCAAAAGCCTTCAAAGAAGGAACTCAGCCTTATGATTGTTATGTTTCGTGCTTTCATGACCAGGGTTTGTGTGCTGTAAAGACTATCGATGTCGGGAACACTGTGAATACGACAATAGGTTTATCTGTTATCAGAACGTCGCCGGCTCATGGGACGGCTTTTGATATAGCAGGAAAGGGGATTGCAGACTGTTCAAGCATGACAGCCGCAATTAAGCTTGCTATTGAGTTAGCTTGTTAAAATACTTTACTGATAAGTTCTTTGATGTCAACTTTGTCTTTCAGTTTCTCGAAGGCATATTTTGCAGCTTCTTCGGCACCGTCTTTTAATAAGTCAGAAAATTTATTTGAGTTATTCGAAGAAGCAGACGAGTTTACTGCTGTATTTGCAGACGATGCAGGTGAATGAATGACAGTTGTTTCAGATATAGTCCACATTCCTCTGTTGTTTTTGAGTGAGTCGACTTCTGATATTGAAAGCTCTTTATCATTGTCCTTGTCGAGGTCATCAAAACGTTCCTGCAATTTTTGGAGAAATTCAGGAACTTCCTGATTGTTGATTTTCAGGTCAAAGATATAATCTCTGAGTTCTTTTTTGGAAATTTTCTGGTTGTTATCACTGTCCTGTGAAAACAATTTTGCTGCTGTAAAACTGTTGTGTTCTTTTTCAACTGCTGCTGTCGGTAACATAAAATACCTCGTTCTCCCCTACTCTTTTTCAGGATAACGTATATTTTATGTTATTTAATCCTACAAATTGATGGTTTTAATTTATTCGATGATTTCGAGGCGAACTTTTTGTATGCCTGCCGAAATCATTCCTATTTCTGCAGCAGCCGCTTTTGACAGGTCTATTGTCATTTTCGGATTATTTCCGCAGCGGTCGTTAATTTTTACAATACATGATTTATTGTTATCGAGGTTTGTCACTTTGACCATGGTTCCGAAAGGAAGCGTTCTATGAGCTGCCGTAAATTTATCTTTGTGATATATTTCTCCGTTGGCGGTTCTTCTTCCATGAAAGTAATCAGCGTACCATGTTGCATACCCTGTGTGGGGTTGAATTTTTGTTTCGGCACCGAAAGAGGCAGGTGCGTTTAATAGTAAAACCATCAGTGTCAAACATATCGAGTGGCTCATAAGTTTCTTATTCATATGGGGCTCCTCTATTTAGTTCATCCTTCTATTGTATTATAAAAATAAAAAAAAGATAGTTATCCCTCAGTTGGTTAATATAAGCGGGTATAGCTTAATAATGATTTGCAAATAAGCTTTCGACAATGGCTTTTATGTTTTCGTTGTGTTTTATTTTCTCCGTAATCTCTTTTTTATTTTTAATCTGCGGGATGCAATTCAGCTTTGATAAAGCCATGACTATTTCGCAAATCATCTGCTCATTTTCTTCGCTGTCGAGGACTTCAAGCAAATATTGACTTGCGATATTCAGCTCGAGATATGATATGAGATTGATAGCTGATGATTTTCTTGCTTTGTTTTCTGAAGTTAGCTCATCCAGCAGGTCATCTATCTGTGCTTCCCAAAAATCATTACTCAAAGAGTTCAGGAATGAGCATATTTTAGTCAATTCTTGGAGAGTTTTTTTATCTTCATCAAATTTGTATTCATCAAATTCGTTGAATAAATTAAACATACTTCGTGATTTCAAGAGTATTTCACTGTATTTGCCTTTGAAGGGGTCGTTTTGTTTTTTTGATAAATCAAAGATTATGTTCAGGCATTTTGAAATTTTGAAATCAATAATAGTGCTGAGCGGCCATATTTCAGACAATGAAGAGATTATGTAGTCAAAACATTCTAACGATAGCTCTTTAAGTTCGCTATCAGGGCTGTTAAAGTATTCGGAAATATCTGTAGATAATGCTATTTCTCCTGCTATATGTTCTTTCATTGAGGAGTTTTTCATCGCTCTAAACATATCAGGAAGAATGTTTTTGTCTTGATAAAAAGACAGGAATTGTACAGCTTGAACTTTTTGCCAGTCATCATCTGATTTAAGCTGATTTTTATAAAATTCAAATGCTTCCATATCTTTCATGGAGGCAAGAGCGAGTGCGCAATTCTGTGATAGGGCATCGTTTGTTGATTTTGAATTTTCAAACAGGAGTTTTTGCGCATTTTGATTTTGAACATAACAAAAATATTTTGCAGCATAGCATTTTTCGCTTTCTGAGCCGTCTTTAAGGAGAGAGAGAAATTTTTTGTTGATTTCTTCATTCTGAAATTTTTCAAATGCTGCTGCAATAAAATCATCAAAACCCATGTCATAATATTGCATAAAATCAAAAAGATTGTTGATATTGTCTTTAGTGCAGGCGTTGAGTAATTTTTCACAGGCTGCGTCTTTTATGAAATCAAAAATATATTCGGAATTTTCAACAAGACACTTCCATGCGTCGAGGTCTTTGTTGTTTATAATATTTTTTGCTGCATTGTTTGATTTTATTTTATCTTTTTGCAGCAAATCGGATGCATTTTTATTATTCAGTTTCATGGTATCTCCTCTTATTAAAAATTATTATATATTTAAGAATTGAAAAATTGCTCAATCACTTTCAGTAATTATTTTTTGGTGTAAATTCTCTATGTAAAATTTTCTTGACAAAAGCTTTAATTAACATCAAAATCAATAGATGAGGAATGCAGGAGGTTATTTTTGAAAAGAACTTTTCTATACGATGAACATTTGAAACTCAATGCGAAAATGGTTGATTTTTGCGGATGGGAAATGCCTATACAGTATCCTGACGGAATTGTTGCAGAACACAAAGCTGTAAGAGAAAACTGCGGTTTGTTTGATGTTTCTCATATGGGAGAAGTTTTTGCAGAAGGAGAAGAGGCGGTATTCTTTTTGCAGCATCTTGTTCCTCAGGACATTTCAAAACTGCATGAAGGTCATGCCGTGTATTGTCAGATGACTGATGAACAGGGCGGAATTATTGATGATTTGATAATCTACAGACTTGAAGAAGAAAAGTTTTTGCTTATAATAAATGCTGCCTGCATAGATAATGATTTTGCATGGATAGAGAAAAATGCTCAGGGGTATGATGTCAGAGTTGAAAATAAGTCTGAAGAGTATTCAATGATTGCCCTGCAGGGACCAAAGTCATCGGATGTCGTTGAAAAATCAGGCATATTCAAACATATGCAGCCAAAGTTTTTTTCAATCATTAAAACAAAAATAGACGGCTGCGATGTGTTTTTATCCCGTACCGGTTATACAGGAGAAGACGGATTTGAGATTCTTGCGAAGAACGAGGATATTTCTCATCTGTGGAAATATCTTATGGAGATAGGAAAAGAATTTTCGATTACTCCTGTCGGACTCGGGGCTAGAGATACTCTTCGTCTTGAGGCCGCTCTTTTGCTCTACGGTCAGGATATGAATAAACAAACAACGCCGATTGAAGCATCTCTAGGATGGTCTGTCCCCGAGGGAAAGACAGCTGACTACAACGGTCGTGATGTAATTTTATCCCAGTTGAAAAACGGTGTGGCAAGAAAACTTGTCGGATTGGTAATGACAGATAGAGCAATCCCGAGACATAATTGTTTGATTTATAAAAACGGTATAAGAGTCGGGATTGTTACAAGCGGAAGTATATCCCCGATGTTGGGAGTGGGGATAGCTCTCGGATATGTTGACACATCAAAGGGGCTGAAGACTGATGATATTGTAGAAATAGAAATCAGAGGACGGTTTTTCAAAGCAAAGATATCACGAAGACCTTTTGTTCATAAGTTTTATTCAAAATAACGGTAAAAATAAATAAGGAGGAAAAAATGGGAGCACCCGAAGGAATTTTATGTACAAAAACTCATGAATATGTTTATGAAAAAGACGGAAGCTATTTAGTAGGTATTACCGATTATGCCGTTGAGCAGCTTGGAGATATTGTATTTGTTGAATTACCCGAGGTTGGTACTGAACTTGAAAAAAAAGAAGTCTTTGCGACTATTGAGTCAGTGAAGGCGGCTTCAGAGGTTTATATGCCTGTATCAGGGAAAATTGTTGAGATTAATGAAAGACTCCTGAACGAACCCGAATTGATTAATAGTGATTGTTATGAAGAAGGGTGGTTAATTAAGGTAGAACCTGCATCTCTTGAGAGCGATCTTGAAGATGCAATGGAATATGAAGACTACATATCAGATGTAGAAGAATAGGATTGTTGATGAATAATTTTTTGGCACATACTGATGAAATAAGACAAACTATGCTTGGAGAAATAGGGCTATCGAGCATAGATGAGCTGTTTTCACTGATAAGCAAAGAAGTCCGCTCTGATATCAAGCTGACATCAGGGATAAGCGAGCTCAAAGCGCAGAAAGAACTAAAAAAGCTCTCAAAGAAAAATGAGATTGATTTTGTGAGTTTTTTGGGCGGCGGTGTTTATAATCGTTTTATTCCTTCTGCGATAGGAGAAATTACACGCCGGTTTGAATTTAATACTGCTTATACTCCTTATCAGCCTGAGATTTCTCAGGGGACTCTTCAGATGATTTATGAGTTTCAGACTATGATTTGCGAGCTGACAGGCATGGATGTGTCAAATGCATCTGTTTATGATGGTGCAACAGCTTGTGCCGAGGCAGTTGCTATGGCGGTCAAAATTAAGAAAAAATCAAAAATTCTTGTATCGGATGCGTTGAATCCTGATTATAAAAAGGTGGTTGAAACCTACTGCCATGATGCCGGTACTGTTATTGAATATGCCAAAGTTGTTGATGGTAAAACCTTGTTGGACGGTGATTTATCGGAATATGCCGCTGTTTTGCTCCAAATTCCAAACTATTACGGGGTTATTGAAAATATAGAAGAACTTGAAGGTAGGAAAGGGACTGCTTTATTGATTGCATGTGTTGATCCGATGTCCTTGTCCGTTTTGAAAACTCCTTGCAGCTATGGTGTTGATATTGCAGTCGGTGATTTCCAGCAGCTCGGGTTGGCTATGAGCTGCGGCGGTCCACATGGTGGATTTATGGCAGCAAAGAGTGCTTATGCAAGACAGCTGCCCGGGCGTATTGTCGGGATGACTGTTGATAAAGAAGGGAAACGAGCTTTCACTTTGACTCTTCAAGCAAGAGAACAGCATATAAGACGTGAGAAAGCAACCAGTAACATATGTACAAATAACTCTCTTATGGCTCTTTCTGCAACTGTTTATATGTCTTTGCTCGGATTTGAAGGTATGAAAGAGGTTGAATTGTTGAGTGTTCAAAGAGCTCATCAGCTAGCAGAGGACCTTGAGAAAATTGACGGTTTGGGAATTTTATACAAAGACTTCTTGAACGAGTTTGTTTTGAATACAAACGGGATGTCAGAGAGAATTTTGTCCCATCTCAAGCGAAGCGGTATTTTAGGCGGTATCAGACTGGATGAAAATAATATTCTTGTAGCTGTTACGGAGATGGTTGAGCCTGAATCTTTGGAGTTGTACGTATCAAAAGTTAAGGAGCTGTTTTGAAAGAATTATGAGCGAGCTTATTTTTGAGAAAAAAACAAATGATGACACACAAAAAAGACATGCCGTTTCTTTTGAAACAGACAGGACTTTTGATTTATCAAAGATTTTGAGAAAAGATTATTTGAGAGAAAAACCGCCTCTTTTACCGTCATTAAGCGAATTAGAGGTAATGAGACATTTTACCGGTTTATCCGAAAAGAATTTTTGTATAGAAAAAGGTTTTTATCCTCTCGGTTCATGCACAATGAAGTACAATCCTAAGGTTAATGAGTGGGCTGCGTCTTTGGAGGGATTTGCGAATATTCATCCGCATCAGGATGATGATGATATGCAGGGAGCTCTTGAGCTTATGTACAAGTTGCAGGAGAGTTTGAAAATTCTCACAGGCATGGATGCGATGACTTTGCAGCCTGCAGCGGGTGCTCATGGTGAGTTTACAGGTATGTCGATTGTGAAGAAATATTTTGAAAAAATAGGAGAAAAAAGGACAAAAGTGATTGTTCCTGATTCTTCTCACGGGACAAATCCTGCTACTGCTCATATGTGCGGGTTTGAGATAGTTCAAATTAAGTCTGATGAAAGAGGTCAGGTTGATGTAGAAGATGTGAAGAAGAATCTATCGCCTGATGTTGCTGCAATAATGATGACAAACCCGAATACTCTCGGTATTTTTGAGGAAAATATTCTTGAAATATCAAAATTGGCACATGAAAACGGGTCGTTGTTGTATTATGACGGTGCTAATTTGAATGCTGTTATGGGGATAACTACTCCTCATGATATGGGATTTGATATTGTACATTTGAACTTGCACAAGACTTTTGCGGCTCCGCATGGCGGCGGTGGCCCGGGGTCAGGCCCTGTCGGGGTTGTTGAAAGGCTCAAAGGTTTTCTTCCCGTGCCTGTTATTGAATTTGACGGGACTAAGTATTTCAGAAACTATGATTTACCTGATTCTATAGGCAAAGTGAAGGCTTTTTTCGGTAACTTTGGAGTTATGATAAAGGCTTACACATATATTCTTATGATGGGTATGGAAGGTTTGAAGCTTGCAAGCTGTGATGCAGTATTGAATGCGAATTATTTAAAAGAAAAGTTGAAGGATGTATATAAGCTTCCTTATGATATTCCATGTATGCATGAGTTTGTGCTGTCGGCTGAAAATTTCAAAGACGCTCATATTACTGCCATGAATATTGCGAAAAGGCTTATTGATTATGGGGTGCATCCTCCGACAGTTTATTTCCCGCTGATTGTGCATGAAGCTTTGATGATAGAACCTACAGAGTCTGAGTCAAAGGCTATTCTTGATAATTTTGTTGATATTATGCACAAGATTGCAGAAGAAGTAAAGATTGCTCCTGAGTTGCTTTTTGAAGCACCGCATAATACTCCTGTATTAAAGGTTGATGAGGTGCAGGCTGCAAGACAGCTGAATGTAAGATATCAGAAAGTTTGATGTCATACTGAGCGGAGAAAAAAGTCTTGATATTTTGAACTCAGTCTAGTCTTCCGCATCAAAATTTGATGAACATTTGCCAGTGGGTGAAATTTTTTCAAGAAGGACAACGGATTGAACTGCAATAGCCTGACCTTCACCAATCGGACCGAGTTTCTCCATCGTTGTTGCTTTGATGGAAATTGAGTCCTGAGGTATTTTCAAAATTTTTGACAAATTTTCACGCATAAGCGGTATGATATCTTTCATTTTGGGTTTTTCAGCAAGAATGATGTTATCCGTATTGCTGATTTTATAACCTTTTGATAAAACAAGTTCATTTACTTTTTCAAGCAGAAGCACACTCGATATCCCTTTATACATGGGGTCTGTATCAGGAAAGTGTTGTCCGATATCCCCGAGAGCCAGAGCCCCAAGCATTGCGTCCATCATTGAGTGAATTAAGACATCAGCGTCTGAGTGACCGAGGAGTCCTTTTTCGTAGTTTATTTCTATTCCGCCAAGGATAAGTTTTCTGCCTTCGACAAGGCGGTGAATGTCGTAGCCGTTGCCTATTTTGTACATGTCAGCTCCTCATTGTTGAGAGCAAATTTTTCGATTGCCACTGCTGCACCGTCGTTGTTAATATCCTTAGTGATGAAGTTTGCAACTTGTTTGAGGTCGTCTGTTGCGTTTCCCATTGCTACTTTGATATGTACAGATTTCAACATTTCTATGTCGTTGTTTTGATCTCCTATAGCCATTGTTTCTTCGGGTTTTATTCCCCAGAGATTTGCGAGATATTTGATAGCATTACCTTTTGATGTTTGTTTATTGTTTATTTCGCAGAATACAGGGCTTGATTTGACGAGGTAGAGTTCTTCTTTGAAATAATCCTTCAGTTTCTTGACTATAAAATCTGTGTGTTCCGGGGTTTTGCCTATTGCGAGCATTTTTGTCGGTTCAAATTTGGGAAATTTGTCCAAAGAGTCCGTTAGTATATATTTTATGTTTTGTTTCGCCGAATATTGTTTGAGACGTTCCGTATCGGTTTGAGAGTAAAGGTTATCATCCATATAAATATTCAGCTGTACGTCATCGTCTTTCAGAATTTCAACAATTTTTTTTGCATGGTTTTCTCTTAGCGGGCAGTGGAAGATTATGTCTTCATTTTCATAAAAGTTTTTAATCATTGCTCCCTGATAAGAAATAATCGGCGATGTAAGGTTGAGATTCTTTGCAACGGGCATGGCTGATTTGTGCATACGTCCTGTGGCGATAAGCACCTTTATCCCCCGTTTTTGTGCTTCTTCAACGGTTTTTTTTACTCTGTCTGAAATTATATTGTTTTGTGGCAAAATAGTTTCGTCTATATCTAGAGCAATAAGTTTAATTTTGTTCATAATTCCCTTTCAATTTTGGCAATTATTTCAGACCTTTTTCTTTATTATATATCAAGTGAAAAAAATTTAAAAAAAACACTTTAAAAATAAAAAAGTTGGTGTTATAATGATAACACTCAGAAGGAGAAATTAGGTATGATGGCATTACAAGCAGCAACTACAGCTTATTATACTGCAATGGCTCATGATGCAGCTTATTCTTCAATGAATAATAATGCTGTAAGAATGAACTTGCTGAGTCCTAACAATAATATGTCCTTTGGGGCTTTGGCTCAGGCTGATAAACAGGCTGATTTGCAGGGACTTAGAGACAATTTGATGTTTAAGCTTGCAAATGTTTTTCTTGAAAACCAAAGAGAACAACAGGCGAAAAAGCAAAACAAGTTAGACACTCTGGCATAAAAAAGAGCCTTTAGGCTCTTTTTTAGTACTATGAATTTTATAGAGAATTTAAGAAACAGGATAGATTTTTATTTACGCCGTCGAATAAGGTTTTCGAGGCGTAATTATTATGTTTTGCCGGAGTCTAAAGACGGGTTGTTTGATGATGACTCTGAGGCATGCTTATGCGAGAGATATTTGTATGAGAAATATAATCTGGAGTTTTTGAAGAGTTCTACGACGAGGATGAACTATCTTGAAAATTTGTATACGATTGAGCTCTTTGACAGATACTTGTCTCCAGAAGGAAAAGAGAAACTCGAGGTTCTTGATATAGGAGCGAAGAACTGGTTTTATGCCTGTGGGGAGTATTTTTTCTTCAAGCATTTCTGCCGCAGGTTGAAGTTAGACGGTGTTGAGATTGATGCTTACAGGTTATACACGAGTTTGTATTCGAGATATGAGGTAGCAAAGTTTTATTCAAGGGGACTTGAGGGAGCTGAGTATATTGCCGGGAATTTGCTTGATATAAACAGAAAATACGATTTTATTATATGGTTTTTGCCGTTTGTTTTAGAATATCCTCTTCTAAAATGGGGGCTGCCTCTTGATGAATTCAGACCTGTTGAGTTATTTGAGCATGCTTATTCTTTGTTGAAGGAAGGAGGAACAATGTTTGTTGTTAATCAGGATGTCGAAGAATACGAAGTTCAGCAAGCTATTTACGGGCATGCCGGAGTTGAATATAAGCTTTTGGGTAAAATAGAAAGCTGTTTTCTTGAATACAAATATGACCGTTACGCAAGTGTTGTTGTGAAAGTTCAGGAATAAAGATTATTGTCTTTGATGTAGTTGAGGACTTTTTCGGGGATAAGACTGTTAACGGGCAGGTTATGTTTGAGATTGTATCTTATCTTTGTTGATGAGATATCAAGAAACGGCAATTCAAGAGAAGAGTAAGATATATCAGGGAGCTTTATTTTTTTTCTTGAGAGTTCTATGTTGAAGTTTTTGCATCTTGGAACGACGATAAAATGCACTTCCTCAACCAGATTTTGCGCATGATACCAGGAGTCGAGTTTTTCGAAGGCATCCGTTCCGATAATGAAGTTTATTTTATCGTTTATTTTAAAAAGTTGTTTAATTTTCATAACGGTGTTGTAGGAGTAAGATTTTCCCGGGAGAGTCAGTTCTATGTCGTTTACTTCAAAGTCAGGATAATCTTCGATTGCCAGCTTGACCATATTTAATCTGTGGTTAGGTGATATTATTTCTTCATTCTTGTGAGGTGGAATTTTGGATGGGATTAATATAATTTTTTCTGTATCAGTATATTGCAAAACACCTAAAGCTACCCCGATGTGTGCGTTGTGTACCGGATTAAAGGTGCCTGAGTAGATACAAAAATTCATATTCAGCAGGCTGCTAACATACTGTCTTCGACAACGGAGAGAATTTTTCTTGTAAAAATTTTGTACCTTTCTCGGTCAGCTTCTCCGTTCAAGACGATGTCAGAGTATTGTACGGTTGGTTTTACATAAATTCTGGCTTTATCACATGCGTTTTGATAGATTTTGTCTGCTGCGTTTCCGAGTCCTCTTTCTTCTGCACGTTTGTACCAGCGCATTTTTTGTACATCCTGTGATACATCAACATAGATACGGAAGTTGAAAGCATTTTTGATTTTCGGAGTCAGCGTGAATAAACCTTCCGCAATAATAATTTTCCCCGGGTATGCATAGGTGTGTTTGTCTATTCTTATTGTAGTTCCGCTCATGTCATATTTTGGCAGCCAGGTCGGTATACCTCTTGAGAGTTGTTCGATATGTTTATTCATGAGGTCAAGTTCTATGGCTTCTGGGACATCAAAGTCGTAGTTTTTGGCGAAATTTGCCATACCGCCTGCTTTTTTGACTTCTTTTGAACGGTCATAGTAGTAGTCATCTGTATTGAGGCGGGTAATCATGTTATCGATGCCGTGTTCATCAGCGAAGTTTTGGATTTCGTTGATGATATCGATAGCAATAGTTGACTTACCGCTTGCGGATTCTCCCGCTATTCCTATGCTCGGTTTTGTATCTGAGAGGTTGCAGATGTGATAGGCTATTTTCTGAATGGTTCCTTTTTTAATAAAAAGAAAAACAGGATTACTCTGTTTTTCTTCTTCTTCAAATATATTAATCAATTCTTTTTCGACAAAATCAAAGCGTTTTTGTTCAGAATAACCAAAGCGTTCAGGGATAACATCAAAAGAATTTTCGAGTTGTCCGAGTCGTTGGATATTCAATTCTTGAGTTTGCGCTGCCAAGTTTTAATACCTTCACTTTTTCCAGTTATCAGATTTAAAACAAAAACATTATAAAAATTGCTCTTTCATAAGTTATATCATGGTATATGAATAATTACAATTGTATTTAGCTTACGAGGGAGAAATTTCTTTTGATAATAGGTTTGAGCGCTTCTTTTGCGTCAGTTTCGGCATTGTAAATTTTTACGAATTTATCAAATTTTGTGATGAACAAAACTGACATTATATTTGAGTTCAAATTGAATAAATTCAAGTCGACATGGTCGCCTGATTTTTCCAGAAAATTCAGGAAAGAGTTATCGACACTTTCTACGTTGTTCATATCGAGAAAAATGTTTTTGTATCCGTTAAAGAGTAAATTTCTGACAGAATTGAAGAGAGAGTCAATATTGCCTGAGTCAATTTTGTTATCTTTTATGACCATGAGAAAAGAGTCGGACGATTTCATAACTGTATATCCCTGTTTTTACACATATCCTGTATTTATATTTTATAGGTTATTAAGACTGATAACAATTTATATAAAGTTGTAATTTTTTCAATCTAAAGTTGTAAAAAGAAAAATGTAATAAAAAAAGCCCGATTGAAAAATCGGGCGGGTTGTTGTTTGCACCTCTGAGTTAAAAAGAGTTTTTTATATCAATGTCAGCGCCAGTGATGGAGTTTGGTTTGCCTGCTGGAGCAGTGTGGCTGCTGATTGTTGAAGAATTTGCTGTTTTGTCAACTCTGATGATTCTGCAGCGATATCAGTATCTCTTATTGTTGAATAAGTTGACTGAAGATTTTCTTTTCTTATATCAATTCTGTCGATTGTTGAATCAAGACGGTTCATAGAAGCACCGATAATTGATCTTCTAGAAGATATGTTGTTGACAGCTTCATCAATTGCATCAATCATTGTTCTTGCTGCATCAACTGTTGAGATGCTTGCGTCAGCTTGTATACCCAATGATGATACATGTGCTTCCTGGAATGCTCCGGAGATATCGATTGTGTTTTGGTCTATATCGCTGCCTGCTCCTATTTGAAGAACCATATCTGCAATAGAGCCGTCAAGCAGGTTCACATCAGAGAATGTTGAACTGTCTGCTATTCTGTTAATTTCTTCAAGACGGAGTTGAACTTCCTGATCCATTGATAATCTTTCTTCATCAGAGTAGACTCCGTTGGCTGATTGAACAGCGAGGTCTTTAATTCTTTGGAGGTTCTGGTTGATTACATCAAGGTCACCATCAGCGATGCTTAACATATTCAGACCTGTTTGTGCGTTGTTTTTACAAACATCTGAAGAGCTTAATTGTCCGTTAATTTTTTCTGACAAAGCCAAACCTGCTGCATCGTCACCTGCGTTGTTGATTTTCATACCCGTAGATAATCTCTGCATTGAAGTTGCAAGACTTGATGTTGCTTTAGACAGGTTTCTTTGTACCATTAAAGATGTTGTGTTTGTGTTTACTACAATACTCATGCGAAAAATCTCCTTTTTTTCTTTCTGTACATCCGTGTTTGCGCGATGAGTCAGGATATTAATATCAGCTTGGTATTAATATCAGGTAGTTTTCTTGTTTGTTAAAAAATTTTCAGCCCAAATTCAAGGGGGATGCCCTTACAATTTGATTTTTAATTCAGAGTGCGTGCCAACTTTTTCAACCACTTTAGAAAATCCTTTTTCCTGACTGTGCTTCCGTAAGGTCAAAGCAGGTATTTACCGGAATAAAAATCCTTTTTATTCTCTTTGCAATGATTTATATCAATCCTTGATATTTTTTCAGAGCGTGCAAATACAATACTTTGTTTTTGTTGTTAATAGTCTTTTTGTTTGTTGTTTGTATTTCCTTGTTACACATATATAATAAAACCTTTTGATGGCGTTTTGAATTCAACCTGGGTTTGGAGTTTCTGGTACTAAAGTTTTAATTTATTGAAATTTTTCATAAAAAAACAGCCGTTGAAGAAACGGCTGTATAAAATTTATATTTATAATATTTTGTTTAATTATTTATCATCAGCATGACCTGCTGTTCCGAGGACTTGCATTTTGTGCATAACAAGTTCTTTTACGGCAGTTCTTCCAGGACCCATATATTCACGAGGGTCAAATTTTTCAGGATGTTCGATGAAAAATTCTCTGATTGTAGATGTCATAGCCAGTCTCAAATCTGTATCGATGTTGATTTTTGCTACACCATTTTTAGAAGCATAAGCGAGCATTTCTTCAGGAACACCTTGAGCATCAGGCAGATTTCCGCCGTATTTGTTGCATTTTTCTACCAGATGTTTTGGAACAGAAGATGAACCATGAAGTACTATAGGATAGTCATAGCCTACAGCTTCATAGATAGCTTTTTTGCATTCGCCGAGTCTTTCAAAGTCAAGTTTTGCTTCGCCTTTGAATTTGTAAGCGCCGTGAGATGTTCCGATAGCAATTGCTAGAGAGTCACAGCCTGTTTCTTTTACAAATCTTGCTGCTTCTTCAGGGTCAGTATAAGTAGCGTGTTTTGCATCTACTTTAACATCATCTTCGACACCTGCGAGTTTGCCCAATTCTGCTTCAACAGAAACACCTCTTTCATGAGCATAGTCTACAACTTTTTTTGTAACTGCTATATTTTCTTCAATCGGGAATCTTGAACCGTCAATCATAACAGATGAGAATCCGCCGTCAATACAAGCTTTGCAAATTTCGAAATCAGCACCGTGGTCGAGGTGAAGAGCTATAGGAACTGTAGTTGTTGCAAGAGCTGCTTCAACAAGCTTAATCAAATAAGTTTGATTAGCGTATTTTCTTGCACCTGCAGAAACTTGAAGAATAATAGGTGATCTTGTTTCTTCAGCAGCTTCAGCAATACCTTGAAGAATTTCCATGTTGTTTACATTGTATGCACCGATAGCGTATTTGCCAGCAAGGGCTTTTTTGAACATTTCCTGGGTGCCTACCAATTTTCTTTCACTCATCAGTATTTCTCCTTACATATAAACTTTTAAAAATCTATCTCTCAAAGTTTATCGCAGATAAGCAACCATTACAAGTTTTTATTTATTTGATTAAAATTATTATAATGTCTATAATTGTTTTATGAAGTATACACGCTGGTATGACAAAGATAAAAATCTTCAAGCTCTTATGCATGTACTTGAAGCATTATCAGATGAAGCAAAATTAGAGGTTACGGCAGAAATTTTGCAGCTTTTGATGCAGAATTATTCTCCGAATACCGATGAGCTTATAGAAGAGCTTGATGACCAGTATGTTCCGATAAGACGAAGATGGTATGACAAGTTTGAAAATCTTCATTCGGCGATAGAGATACTTCGTATCACTGATATAGAAGACAGAAAAGAGATTATTGAAGAGATTTTTCGTACAATAATTGAACTGCTTGAAGAATATAAACACAGCAAGGATTTGAGGGAATAATATGCGACTTTTTCTTGGTACTGATATTTGTGAAATTCAGCGTATAGAGGATATTTATAAAAAATACGGTCAGGAATTTCTGAAAAAAATTTATACTCTTAGAGAAATTAACTACTGTCTTTCAAATGAAAGAATGGCTGTTCCCCGTCTTGCTGCACGTTTTGCTGCGAAGGAAGCCGTATCAAAGGCCTTAAAAATCGGTATGAACGGTCTTGGATGGGAAAAAGGAATGTATTTTAAGGATATTGAAGTTTTGAAAGACGAGAACGGGGCTGTCAGCATTAAGCTATATGGAAAGGCGCATGAGCTCGAAAAGAAGTTATGCATAACAGACTGGGAAGTGAGCATCTCTCATTCAAAGTCAAATGCTATAGCCACTGTTATCGGATATCGTTCAACGCAGATTTCTTAGAAAAAAAGGATTTCTTTTAAGAAATCCTTTTTAGAATATTTCAACTTTGCTTGTTTTATTTTTGAATTTTGTAATATTTGACTGGAATATCAAATCGACGGTTCCGACAGGACCGTTTCTTTGTTTTGCGACAATAATCTCTGCCTTACCTTTGCTTTCGACATTCTCAGGATTATAATATTCATCTCTGTAGATAAACATAACTATATCGGCATCCTGCTCAATGCTGCCGCTTTCTCTCAAGTCTGACAGCATCGGTTTTTTGATTTGTCTTGATTCCACAGCACGTGAAAGCTGGGAGAGTGCGATTATCGGAACTTTTAACTCTCTTGCAAGGCTTTTCAGCCCTCTTGATATACCGGAGATTTCTTGTACACGGTCAAGAGAACCTCTGCTTTTGCCGATACCTTCCATAAGCTGGAGATAGTCAATGATAACCAGGCCGAGATGACCATGCTCCATACATAATCTGCGGCATTTTGCTCTTATATCAAGAACATTTACTGCAGGAGTGTCATCAATAAAAATAGGAGCTTCAGAAAGCTCACCCATTGCAGACGTGAGTTTTCCCCAGTCTTCTGACTGCATGTGACCTGTTCGCAGACGATTTGAATCTAGTTCAGCCTGAGAACACAGCATTCTCTGCGCAAGTTGTTCTTTTGACATTTCAAGACTGAATATTGCAACGGGGTTTTTATGCTTAACTGCCGTGTTTTGAGCGATGTTCAAACAGAAAGCGGTTTTCCCCATTGATGGTCTTGCTGCGAGAATAATCAAATCCGACTTTTGGAAGCCTGATGTCATATTATCGAGATCATAAAATCCTGTCGGTACGCCTAAAATCTCATTTTTGTTGTTATATCTGTACTCAATTTGTTCGTAGCTTGTGAGGACAAGGTCTTTTATTGGAACCAGGTCTGATGAAGGCTTTTGCTGTGCTATGTCGAATATAATTTTTTCCGCCTTATCAAGAGTGTTTTCTGTCGTTCCGTCGTCTTCGTAAGCAAGAGAGGCAATCTCTGAGCCGGCATTAATAAGTTCACGCAGAAGGCTTTTATCTGCAATTATCTTCGCATAATATTCTATGTTTGCGGTTGTGACAACGGCCAGAGCCAAATCATTGATGTAGCTTCTGCCGCCTGCTTTTTCGAGTTTATCTTTATCTCTCAGATGTTCAGACACCGTTACGATATCAACGGGTTCGTTTTTGTTGAAGAGTTCGAGAACGGCTTCAAAAATTTCTCTGTGGGCGGGTTTATAAAAATGCTGCGGACGCAGAGTTTCGACGATTCTTGTTATTGAGTTCGGATTGACAAGAAGCGCACCGAGGACGGCTTCCTCTGCTTCAATACTCTGAGGAGGCATTTTGCCTGTTATTTTCTGAATATCATTAACTTCCCCTACGCTCAAAAATACCGCTCCCTGACATGTTTATCTGACCATCAGTTAATTATATTAAACATGGAGAGAATTTTCGATAATTATTTCAATTGTAATTTACATATCTAAATGAAGTTGTTTATCTATGCTTCAATAAACAATCTTTTGCCGACAATATTCGGCTTTCCGTTGTAATATCCTGCAAAAAATCCGCCCTGTATCGGCTGATTTTTGCCGTAAGTCATATAGTTTGTTTTCCCTGATGATGATATGAAAGGGTTTGCAAAAGGATTGTCATCAGCAGGCGCCTGTTTGACCGGCGTCAGCGATGTAGACTGAGAAGTCTGTAAAATTCTATTCATCAGATTTGTGATATTTGCAACCATAAAACAACCCTTTTTGTTCTATATTTTTGTTTTAATAAAATTCTTTTAAAAGTCATGTTTAATTATAGATGCTATGGAACATGAATTATACAAAAGCGGGGGGATTTCCTATAAAAAGATGAAAATGCAGGGCATGCTTATTTTAAGTTTATGTATCTGAAACCAAGGTATTTACTAATGTTTAATGCAATATAAAAACAGGTATGTTAAGGACATTTTACGAAGAAATCCAAACTATGTTTACTTATTTTTCTTTGTGTTATTATATCTTAACGTAATGAATAAAAAAGAATGATAAATGAAAAAGGAGAAAATAAAAACATGCCAGTTGCATCAATGGTAGAATTATTGGAAGCAGGCGTCCACTTTGGTCATAAGACCCAACAGTGGAATCCGAAGATGAAAAAATATATTTTTGGAGAAAGAAACGGAATTTATATACTAGACCTCCAAAAAACAACGGAACTTCTTGATCAGGCTTATGAATTGGTTAGAGATTATGCAGCAAGAGGAAGAAATGTTGTATTTGTAGGAACCAAAAAACAGGCAAGCGAGATTGTTGCAGAAGAAGCAAAAAGAGGCGGAGCATATTATATTAACAGAAGATGGCTCGGCGGCATGCTCACAAACTTTGAAACAATCAGAGGAAGAATAAACAAATTAAGAGAACTTGAAAGCCTGAAAGAAAGCGGACATTTTGAAAGACTTCCGAAAAAAGAAGTTGCTGTTCTTACAAGACAACTTGAAAAATTGGAAAAAACTCTCGGCGGTATCAAAGAAATGAGAGGTATGCCTGATTTGTTGTTTGTAATCGACCAGAAAAAAGAACTGATTGCTATTCAGGAAGCAAACAAAATGAATATTCCTATCATTGCATTAGTCGATACAAACGGTGATCCGAGCGATGTAAATATTGTTATTCCGGGTAATGATGATGCTATCCGTTCAATCAAATTGATTGTATCAAAGATGGTTGATGCTATCCTCGAAGGAAAAGCAATCAGAGAAAGCAAAGCACAGATTGCCGATGATGCAAAAGTAGAAGAAGTTAAGCCGGAAGATGCAAATGTATCTGAAGAAAGCTTGAATGAAGAAGCATCAGAAGAAGAAACAACGGAAACAGAAGAAGAAACTACCGAAGAAGAAGTTTTGGAGGAAGAATAAATGACAGTTACTGCTCAACAGGTAAAAGAACTGAGAGAAAAAACGGGCGCAGGAATCATGGATGCCAAAAAGGCATTGACCGAAAGCAACGGTGATATGGAAAAAGCTGCCGAATACTTACGTCAGAAAGGTATTGCGTCAGCTGAAAAGAAAATGGGACGTATCGCTGCAGAGGGAATGATTTCTTCTTACGTTCATAATAATAAGATTGGTGTTTTGATTGAAGTAAACTGCGAAACAGACTTTGTTGCAAAGAACGATGAGTTCAAAACACTGGTTCATGATATTTGCTTGCACATTGCAAGTTCTGATGCACAGTATGTTTCAAGAGATGAAATTCCTCAGTCGGTAATTGAAGAAGAAACAAGAATCGAGATGGGAAAAGAAGACCTTGCAAACAAACCTGAACAAATAAGAGCAAAAATTGTTGAGGGCAGAGTTAATAAACTTATGGCTCAAAGAGTTCTTCTTGAACAGCCGTTTGTAAAAGATCCCTCTAAGACAATAGAAGAGCTTATCAAAGAAAAAATAGCATCCATCGGAGAGAAAATTACCGTAAGAAGATTTACGAAATATACTCTCGGTGAGGGGCTTGAGAAAAGACAGGATAACTTTGCAGAAGAAGTTATGAGTCAAATAAAATAAAAAACTTTTTAATGCCGCTTTTTTAAGCGGCATTAATTTTTCTATAGATAATGAGGCTAGAGTATCAATTTTATTTATTTTTAATCTTTATATGTGTGTGAGATTATTGGGACATAGGGATGATTTTGCCGGTTAGTTTAGGTTTTTCCAGGTCAGGGTTTAAACGGGATGTCATGCACCCGTCAGCAGTCGGGCATGCCGGTTTGAGCATTCGGATGAGTTCACCGTTGACGAGAGATGTTTTCCAGAAGACAACGAATGGACTTTCGGGATTAAGTCACGATAAAGTCAGCGATTTATCCTTCGGGTATAACTTTGCTCTTAAACAGGTAAAAGGTATTCCATGTGCTTATTGCGGGAAGGATGTTCTCTCCCGTGAAGATCTTCATGAAATGATTCACCTTAAAGGATCTGAACTTGTTGATAGAATGGGTGAATATTTCCGTCAGGCACCTGATAAAATGGGCGACTCTCAAAGGAAAGCTTTCAAAATTTTGGAAGAAACGGCTCTTGAACATCCCGATAAAACGGCAGAAGAACTTCTTCCGATACTGTTTGTTGATTCAAGAGAAAGGCTGATAAAAAAACAATCAAAGATTTATGATGATATCGAAGAGATGGCTGAAGATTTAAAAACTCATTCTCTTTCAAAGTATGTGAAAGATGTCAGAAATCAGGATGTTGTTCTCAAACAGGATATCTCTCTTGCAGAGCTGTCTGATTTTTTGATAAACAAACAGCATGTTGCATACAGAAAAGAGATTATTCAGAATATAAAAGATATAAGAAACAGTCCTGAGGCAATAAAAAACAACCATGCGAAGACATGGAACCGTATTATTTCAAAGGTTGATGAACTGCCTTCTTCTTCTATTGATGAGGATGCATATCTTGTAAAATTCATTTCAAAAGCAATCAAGAAGAACATTAATGATGAGCTTATTCCAAAAGATATGGAATCATCGGAAATGTTTTATGCGCAGATTTTATATCCGTTTTTATCAACGGCAGAGCATATCAAACCATTTTCCAAGAAAGGAGTTTCCGATTATTCCAACTATCTCATAACCCATTCCTATTGCAACGGAAAAAGAGCTGATATGCCGTGGATTGATTATATGTTTAGAAATCCTCGCAGATTTGATAATGTTGTAGAAAATTTATCTGTTGTAAAAGACAAAATGGAAGAGGATCCAAAGAGGTTTAAAAACCTCGGGGTACCTGATTATCTCCCGAAAGTGTCCGATACATTGCGCAAAGAAGTAAGACGTTATACGCAGAATGCTTTTGTGAGCAAATTTTTGGATGACTTATCAGGTGTACAGTCTTTAGATTTATCTAATGTAAAAGTAAAGAAAACCAAGAAGAAACATATGCTTTCAGATGGCGTTGAACCGTTTACCAAAGAACGGATGGCTGATTTAAACTCTCTCAGAGGAAGAATGCTTGGAGAGGAGATAGAAAAATACAAATCGTTCTTCTCACGCAGCGAATCTATGGTAAAACTTGCCGCTATAGAAAAAGTTGCACAGTGGGCAAAAGATAATCCCGGTAAAAATGCAGAGGAGCTGATGCCTGTTCTGTATGAAAATTCAAAAAAAGCTCTGGTCAAAAACAGGTCGGGTATTTATTCAAGATTACTGCAGGAAGCTTTCGGAGAAGATCCGCAACTTTCTGAAACCATAAAATACCTGCAGACAAAAGACCCTCTTTATAGCAAAGATAGGATAGTTCCTGATAAACAAATTGAAAAGTTTCTATCTGACACTGCTCAGGATGAGTATAAACAGTTTTTGTTTGATACTATGGATGCATTGATAGAAAAAACACCGTCATCATCAAAGAACCAGAAGTGGAGCAAAATTGTCAGAAAAATTCCAAATGCTCTCTCACCTGAGCATAAGGCAAGCGGTTATCTGACAAAGCTGCTGCTTGATTCCAGAAATGATGATTATTCATTTGATGCCGATAAATTTTATGAAATACTTTTATCAAACTAAAAAGGATGAGAAAAATCTCATCCTTTTTAGTTTATGATTTTTGATATTTACATTTCAAGATTTACTTGTGAGAAAGTGATTACTCTGTTTTTGCCACGTTTTTTTGCATTATAAAGAGCATGCTCTGCGTACCTTATGATTGAGTTTGCGCTTTCGTCGACATTCTCCAAATAAGGGTAGCATGATATACCGCCGCTTATTGTGATAGGATGAGCTTCCTCTTCTCCGTCAGGGAAAAATTGGAGTTTTTCAACATCTTTTCTGACTCTTTCCGCAAAGATATAAGCGTTATCTTCGCTTGTGTTCGGAAGGACTATCAAGAATTCTTCGTCACCGTAGCGGGTCAGTATGTCTTCTTTACGAATGTGTCTTTTGAGAATGTCTGTTATTAGCTTGAGCAAAACATCACCCCAGTCATACCCGTACATATCGTTGATTACTTTGAAAAAATCTATATCAATGAGCAGGCATGATACACAGAAATGGTATCTTTTTGCACGTGCAATTTCGGCTTCAAGACGTTCATGGAGATATCTTCTGTTAAATAATCCCGTGAGTTCGTCTGTTGTTGAAACAAAACTGATTTCATTCTTAAGTTCTTTTATTTTCATCATGTTTTTGACACGTAAATCAAGTTCTTTAGGGTCAACAGGAGTCATGATGTAATCAAATGCTTCAGCACGCGGTTTGAGTCCGTCGATTATGCTGTCGTTGACAATGATGACCGGAACATGAAATTTTGTAGTCATTGCTATATTTTGTATGGTTTCAGGTTTGGCATCGAGAATGATTACATCCGGATTGAGTTCATCTGATTGTTTGATGTTGCCTGTTTCTTCACATTGGATATAGTATTCATCGTTATTTTGGAGCATTTCAACCAATGAGCTTTTGGCTTCTTCATTATAAATAATAATATTTTTCATATAACTCACCATATTATTGACTATAGTACAATTCTAATTTTAACAAATTTCATAAAAAAGTACACAGATATAGTTTAAATTACAGCATATTAATTATAAAAATAGTCAACATTTTGATTACCAAATAAAGTGTGCTATAATTTTTATTAAATTGGGGAAGTGATGAAATATAAACATCTGAGCGGGATTTGGGAGCCGAATATTGCAAAATACAAAATTTAGCTATAACTATGATTATACAAGAGGCAGAACACTGCCTTATCACAGCGTTGAGCGTGAACAACCGAGAGTTGAAATCAAGACAAAGCGCAGAAAAAAAATAAAAAAAATCAATTTTAGATTGATTATTTTTGTACTGTTGTTGGCTTTGTTCATTTTGCCGTTTGCTTACAAAGAACTCTCAGGCAGAATATTGTTCAATCCTATGAACAATGCTTTGATTAATCCTGAAAAGGTGAATTTTGTTAATGAGTCTGATAAATATATTACACAAAATATTTTTTTCGGACAAAGACAGCTGGTTAAAGAAGAGTCTCACATTATGGATGAGCTTATTCTCGGTCCGCAGATGTTTGGTTTGCAAAATATCTTGAATAATCAGATTAAAGCTCACCCGAATATAAAACCGACAATTTTTGTATGGGAATATACAACAGGCAGATATGTCAGCTTGAACGGGGAACAATCTATCCCGACGGCAAGTATTATAAAAATTCCAGTGCTTTATGAACTTTTCAGGCAGATAGATCAGGGGCTTATCAGCCTTGATGAAAAGATGACGCTGCTGCCGCATTTTGTAACAGGCGGCTCAGGATATTTGCAATATAAACCGGTTAATCTTACAAGTTTGTCTATTGCCCAGCTTGCAGCTTTGATGATTCAAACCAGTGATAATACTGCAACCAATATGCTGCTTTCCCGTATCGGCGGAATGGACCAGCTCAACAGGTCTTTGAATTTATGGGGTTTGAAGAATACAACTATGAAAAACTGGCTGCCTGATTTGACAGGGACAAATCGTTCGACAGCAAAAGATATGGCGACATTGCTCTATAATATAGACAACACGAATTTGCTCTCTCTTCGCAGCAGAACACAGATAATAGGAATTATGAGCAAGGTAAGAAACACTTCTTTGATTAAGGCCGGTCTTCCTGATGGTGCCCAGTTTTTCCATAAAACGGGCGATATAGGAGAAATGCTCGGAGATGCAGGAATTGTGCAGATGCCTGACGGGCGGAGATATATTATTGTCATAATGGTGAAAAGACCCTGGAATTCTTATGAGGCAAAAGAGTTTATAATCAATGCTTCAAGGACGGTTTACAATTATTTGTCAGTACGTTAAAAAAAATAGTTGCACTCAGGTTTTGTCTATGATATTTATATAATTACCCTCGAGAGAGGCTGAGGGCTATTAGCTCAGGTGGCTAGAGCGCACCCCTGATAAGGGTGAGGTCCCTGGTTCGAGTCCAGGATGGCCCATATTTAAAAAGTTTGATGAAGACCTTTTCTTAAAAGGTCTTTTTTAATTATTTTTTATCCTGAATTATGAGCTCCATATCCAAAGCTTCTGCGATTATTTTCATCTCAGAGTATCTTATGGTGTTAGCCCGCAATTTTTTTGAGAGTGTATCAAGAGAATATTTTTTGTTTGTGTTTTTTGTCAGGTATTCAGCTAACTGGGTAAGAGTTATCCCTTTTTTAGCCGCCAGCATTTTAACTTCATTTATAGCATTCATAGTCTACTATTATAAGATAATGTCTGTTTATAGAAATATATTTCTATAAACAGATTGACATTTATAGAAAATATATTCTAGTATTAGAATATATTTTCTATAAATATAAAAAGAGGATAATTTATGGACAGAAAAAAACAAATAAACGAACTGTATAATAAAAGATTATATTCATTTTTTCGAACAGAATTTGAAGGAAAAATTTTTGAATCAGCTTTTTTTGAAGTGTTTAGAAAAACTCTTATCAAATTTGTTCGGGTGCAGTTGGAGTTTATGTTAATACTTGATTGTTTAAATTTAATAAGAAGTGATAAAAATATTTATAGAAAACTATCAAAAGAATCCAGAAAAAGAATTATTCAAAATATAAAAGGACTTGAGTTTATTTGTGATTGTATTGATAATATTTTAATGAGAATTATTTCGATGGAATATATTTCAGGATAACTTTTGTGAGTCCTTCCTGCTCCTGTTTATCAAGAACTTCGAATTTTGCATTCCTCGGCATTACAGCTTCTCTCAGGTGAAAGGGATTTCTTGAGATTTTGGCTCCGCGGGGGATTTTTATTTCCATAAACACATTTTCTCCTCCTGCGCTGTTATCAAGATATCTTGCATATCCCTCGGCAACATCTTTTGATTTTGTGATAAAGGCATATCCACTATCAGGAGTGACGATGTCTCCGGTGTTTGCTTTTTGCAGGATTTGGACTCCTTCGTTATTTTTCCCCATAATTCCACGGTAATATTTCCGGGCAAATAACACAGGCGGAAGCTTTTTGAATTCTTCATCCATCTTTAACATTCTTTCGTATAGTTTTGAGCTGATTGATTTTATTTTGTCAAAGTTTCCCTCTTGTTCAAGCTTTGAAATTTTTCTGATTAGAAGGCTGTCCCCTGTGCTCGAAAAAGCACCTTCAAGATGTGAGTTTGTTGCAATTGGATTCAAAGAATGCCTGATTTTTTGCCAGTCAGTGTTTTTTATTTTTGATGCGACGTCTGATGTTATTTTCCCAATCATATTTGTTCCTTTTTATGCAGATAGTATTAATAAAACATTACAACCTAAAAAATTGCGCAAGAAGAAAATATTGTTGACAACAGATTTTTAGATGATAACATAAGAATGTTAAGAACTCATGGGGGTTTAGCTCAGTTGGTAGAGCATCTGCTTTGCACGCAGAGGGTCAGGAGTTCGAGTCTCCTAACCTCCACCATTTATAAATAAACCGCATCAGGCGGTTTTTTTTTATTTGTTTGTAAGTTCAAGATACATTTTCATCAGTTCTGCGACGGTTTCCTGCTCTGTAAGCCAGCGGAGTTTGTCATTTTCATCCCGTTTTTTGAAACCGTAGGCTTCCATAACGGCTTTGTCGTTTTCTTGATATAAATTAATAGGACAATGATAATAAGGGAACAGGGGCTGAAAGGTAAAACGTGTTTAAGATAGAGCCTATTTTTTAAAATTGACAAAAAATGGGCAAATTGGACTTTATTAGGTCATCATTGTCCTTAAAAATTTTTGATTTTGGAATTTGCTATGCACGAAAGCTAAATATAACGGTTAAATTCGGATATTTTTCAAAAGTCCTAATAAAAGACAATAAGTCAAGGGGGAACTTAAGGTGGAACTAAGTTCCTTTATAATTTCAAACTCATTCCGATTTTAAGAACCGAATTGAAGTCAATAATCAAGTAAAAATAAAAATCAAAATAGCAATTCGAGGCAGATTTTACCTATAAAAATACAAAAATATAGAGAAGAACAGAAGAAAAAGAGAGAAAAAATTTAAAAAATATCTAAATTGTCAAGACAAACAGACATTAATTATTTTTTTCACATCTTTCTACATAAGCTTTGTAATAAGCATTTAAAACTTTCTCTTTATCCGCAAAATCTTTTTCCAATATACTTTTTAGTTCTTTACGAGTTTTCAAAACTCTATCACTTTTAAATAAATCATTAAAGAAAAGTTCTTGAGTAGCTCTTATTTTATCTCTTATTAAAGCTTTCGGATGTTCTGATTCTATAATTGGAAATACTACTTCCAAGTAAGTTGAAAACGCACCTAATATACTTGATACACCTTGTATATTATCGGTGTCATTCAATAGGTTGTTTGTAATCGTATTATCGTTTATAAACATGCCACCTTTATCACAAAGTAACCAATCAAGAGAAATTCCGTAATTATTACATAACATAGTAGCTTTTTCTTTACTAAGTTCGGTTATTCCGTTTTCTACTCTGCTAAAATATTGTTTACTTACTCCTATACTGTCTGCAATTTCCTGTTGAGTAAGATTTAAAGATTTTCTGATTTGTTTAATTTTTTCGTTTTCGTTCACTTGGTAACCTAATCGATTGACAAAATTTATTTAATGTTTTATACTTTGTGTAAAATATATCATAAATTTTATTAAAAATCAACTTAAGCATTTACATTTGTTTAATAAAATCTATGATACGAAAATTAAATAAAACACCTTTAAAACTCCAATATTAAGGACTTTCGAGCTAATGTTGTGTGTGATTTATGGTGCAAATTTTGTATACCAAAATAGGAGAATAACATGAAAGACTGGTTGACAGTTAATGAACTTGCAAGAATACAAGGAGTAACTCCACGTGCTATCAGAAAAGGAGTTGCTAATAATAAATATGTTGTTCGCCAAGTCAACGGTAAGAAGGGTTTGATGTATGAAATATTTGTTCCTGCATTAAATGAAACGACTCAAAATTTAATCGATTTTGAGAAAAGTAAATGTGAAATTGAGAAAAATAGGGAACCTGTTTTGAGAAAAAACTCTATTACACCTCCTCATGCTCGACAAATTGCCTTAGCTCGATATGATTTAGTAAATCTATGGGTTGATTATAAGAAAATTTCTGAGAATAAAACTCAAGCAGGAAAAGAATTTATTGATATTTATAATGACGGAAAAATATATTCTTATTTGTTTAATATCTTAGGAAAAATCTCTATCGGAACTATTTATAGATGGCATAAAGCTATCAAAGGAAATGACGACTATACAAAGCTTATTCCAAATTATGATTATGGAGAAAAAGAATCTAATCCTCAACTTACTCATGAAGAAGAATTAGTTTTCAAATCCTTATTATTAACTCCTAATAAAACAAATATAGGTAAAGCAACCAAACTTGCCAAGTATATACTTGAAAAGAAAGGTTTGGAATCTCCAAGCAGTGAAAGAAATTTTAGAAGATATGCAGAGAATTTTAAACGCAATAATTATGATAAATGGATACTTGCAAGAGAAGGACAAAAAGCTTTAAGAGATAAAGTTCAACCATACATAATAAGAGATATTTCAAAATTAGAAGTCGGAGATGTTTTAGTAGCAGACGGTCACAGATTATCTGTTCAATGTTTAAATCCGTTTACGGGAAGACCATGCAGACCGACTTTAATCGGTTATCTCGATTGGAAATCAACAGCTTTGGTTGGCTATGAAATTATGCTTGAAGAAAACACTCAAGCCATATCTTCAGCTTTAAGAAATTCTATTATTAATTTAGGAAAAATTCCTAAAATTTGTTATCAGGATAACGGGAAAGCTTTTCGAGCTAAATTTTTCACCGGAGATTTACACGAAAGCGGTATTAACGGCTTATTTAATAAACTTGATATTACACCAGTTTTTGCTCAACCTTATAATGCAAGAGCAAAAGTTATTGAAAGATTTTTCAGAGAACTGCAAGACGGGTTTGAAAGGTTATTACCTTCTTTTGTCGGTTCGTCAATAAAAGACCAACCTGCATATATGAAAAGGAATGAGAAATTCCATAAAGAACACCATATTCAATTTATACCTACGATAGAAGAACTGTCACAAATGTTGGAAGCATACATGCGTTTTCACCGCACTCTTAAATGCCCTAATGTAAAAGGCAAAACCATTGGCGAAGTTCTTGAAGAAGGAAAAGGGAGTGGTGTTGATTTAGAAAAACTTGATGATTTAATGCTGAGTTGTGAAATTAAAAATATACAAAGAAACGGAATCAGGTTTTTAAAAGCTGATTATTACAATGATTGTTTATACGGTTTAAAAGGCAGAGTAATTATTAAATACAGCTTATCTGACTTAACAAAAATAAAAATTTATACACTTAAAAATGAATTTATTTGCGAAGCTCAAAGAGTTATACCAATTCACCCTATGGCAAATTATTTAGGAGATATCAAAGATCAGGAAGAATTGAAATTTAAACTGCGACAACAAAAACGTTTGGAAAAACAAACCGTAAAAGAACTGAAAAATTATCTTAAATCCCAAAATATTAAAACATTGGATTGGCAAGAAATACCTAAAATTGAAACGGTTCAACAACCTAAAATAACAAGAAATATAGATCCAGAACCAACAGATGGCAGACCAAATTTTGAATTTAAGTACCAACGCTACGAATGGCATTTGCAAAACGGATTTGAAAATGACAAGGATGTCACTTGGTTTAAAGAATACGAATTAAGTGAAGAATATAAACAAATTTATAGAAAGGAGAAGAATGAAGCCTGTATTTGTTAATACAAAGAACGTGAAAAATTTTATCAGCACCATAAATAACCTGCAAAACAGAGCACAAGGTGTACCTGGGATGGCATTAATATATGGAGAGCCAGGTCTTGGAAAATCTCGAGCTGCTATTTGGTGGGTATCAAATCACCAAGATGATGCGATATTTGTGAGTGCAAAACAATCTATGTCAACAAAATGGCTGCTGGAAGAAATAGTAAAAGAACTCGGCGATAGTCCTTTTTATAGAACAGCGGACATATTTGAACAAATAACACGTGAATTGATTAAAAGACCACGATTAATTATTGTTGATGAAATTGATTATTTAACCCAAGAAAAATCAACAATTGAAATGCTCCGAGATATCCATGACAGAACACATACACCTATTATTCTAATCGGTATGAGTTATGCTGATAAAAAAATAAAACGCTATAAGCATTTGTATGACAGGTTATCCGAGATATTACAGTTTCAAAAATTTTCGGTTGAAGACACAAAAAATCTTATCAATGAGCTATCAGAAATTAAATTTGATAATTCCGCTATAGAACACATACAAAATACGGAAAACAGATTTCGACAGATAGTTAAGATTATAGATAAAGCCGAAAATTATGCCAAAGCAAATGATTTATCAATTATAACCTTAAAAGATATGCGGTTTTTATTGAAATAGAAAGGAGAACAAATGGAAAAACTTATTTATCTTGCAAGAAAATTAAAAGCTTTTACTTACAATGAAATTTTTATGCTTGCAGAAATGCCAAAAGAAGAATTAAACCAACTTCTTGAACAATTGATTACAGAAAACGTGATTAAAAAAGATACACAAGGCTATCTTTTTATCAAAGATTTTGAAAACTTTGAACCGCCTAAAACAACACGTGTAAAACCTTTTATTGAAGGAAGCGAATATGATAAATTTAAACAAAAACAGAAAGAAAAAGAGAAAAAAGAAAAGTCCGACAAGCCTAAAAATTACGGATTTTTTGTACCACATAATGAACTAAGCGAAAATTTTTCTTTTTATGAAATTATAAACAATTTTCTTGAAAAATATGCTGCAAAATTTTGCACTCCAAGTACCATACAAACTTATCGCTCATTATTAAAGAACCATATTTTACCGTACTTCAAAACAAAAAGACCTGAAGAAATTGATGATTCTGTTATAAAAGACTTTTTTAGATATTGCGAAGAAAAGGATTTAAGTCCGAGAAGATTTAAAAATACAATGGCTTTATTAAAACAAGTGCTAAGTTATGCAAATCATAAAGGTTTTACAAATAACAGTTTTAGTTTTCAAGTTAAAAGACTTACTCCGAGAAACGAATTCAGTTTAAACAGAATAGTGTTTAATTAAGGAGTTTGCTGATGTTTCTTAAGAAAAGAATGGAAAATATTAAAAGAGCCTTGGCATATAAAAGAATTACTCAAAAAGCTTTATCTAAGAAGTTAAAAATGTCGGAGTCATACATTACAAGACTCATAAATGGAGAAAGATATAACAGAGATTTTGAAATTTTCATATTTTATGAGCTTGGTGTTAATTACAGAAATTTAAAGTAAAAGAAAGGAGCTTATATGACAGATGCAAAGGAAAAAATGGAAAGAGTATTTTCGGAATGCAGAAAATTTTTTGGCGAAATAAAAGCAATGGATGAAAGAAAGGAGCAAGCACAAGATAAAATCAAAACCCTGCAAGATGAAATCGTAAAACTAAAAGAGGAGCGTCCTGCTTTACTTGCAGAAGGGAAAGATGTTTCTAAAATCAATAAAAGACTAAAGAAAATTGAAGAAGAAATAGAGGTTAATCAAGATTTAATTAAAGGTGTAGATAATAAAAAGAAAAGCCTGCAAATAAATATATATAATGCCAGAGTAAAGAAACAAGAAGCGTTTCAAGATTATATCAAATCAATAATGAAAACAGTTGCTAAAGAATATATGGAGATAGCTCCAAAATTTGCGGAAGTTATAACCAGATATATCCTTTTGGAATTTATGTTGCAAGGCTCAGATAAATCTTATGTTCCTGCAATAAGTTATAAAGACATAAAAAGAATACCTTGTCTAAATAGCGATAAATCATTTTTTAACTACAAACTCTATGACCTTTATATAAATTACGAAGATGACATAAGAGAAAAATACCAAATTCCGGAATATGAAGTTCGCAGGATATCAAGATTACAAGATGTATAAAACCTTCTATCAAATAGCCTCGTTTAAACCAAATTTAAGCAGGCTATTTTTATTTTATAATAAAATCCCTTGTATTTTTAAAATAAATTCAATACAGAGCCTTTTGAACACTTTTTGAACGGGGTTTAATCAAGCTCACAATTAATCATTTTTGAATATAGCATATCTGCTTCATTTTTTATGAAATTAATTATACCCGATATATTCGCAATTTCTTCTATTTCATTATAGTTACTGCAAAAATAATCTATTACAACCAACGAATGGTAAATTCTTTTGCTTTTAGCGTACAGAAATTGAAATTCTTTATCTTCTAAGTAATATTTTTTCATTTTTCCCTCATAGCCTTTCTATATACCAGACAGAATTCCCAAAATGATTGAAATTCCACTGTAATTGAAAATAAAAGTTGTATTCCATTGAATTATCATCTTTGAAATTATAAGAATATTTATTTAGTTGTGTTCTTCAATAACTTTCAAAAGCTGTACTTATCTCTTTTGCAAACTTTTTTCTAAATTCAGGATAAGTTATTTCTATGGTTTCTCTTGTTAATTTATTTTTCAAAATCATCAGTTTCCTCCAACGGTAAAATCTCATCAAGTTTGATATTGTAGCGTTTGCCGAGCTTATCAACACAAGTTGCATAATCAATTTCTGCATCGGCATACTTGTTTTTCCAAGTTTTAATTAATAATCCGATTTCACCTGTCTTGTGGTTTAAAATCTTTGTACCGTAAAGTGCATAATCTTTTTTCGTCATGATTCTTTCCTTTCAAGCATTAAATCTGAATAAGTTTCATCAGGCATATTTGAATCAGTTAAAAACTCTTTCATAAATACAAATCTTTCTCCGTAATCGTTTTCGCAGATTACAGTGTCAAAGTTGTATAAACTAATTACTTTGAAATATGCATTATCAGAGTTTCTAAAATCTTTAATCTTTTTAAGTTTATATTTTTTGCCTAACTCAATCATTGCCACCTCTTATCGGCAATGACATATATTACTCTCAAGCACATAAATATCAAGAGATTACATGTAAAACGTATCATTAAAACATAATTTTATTTTGAATACTATTTAAATAACTTTTTTAATCCGATATTTTTCACACTTATTCAGTCTAATTCTTTTTTCGGATGGTAATTCATTACTCAAAATCAAAATATATTTAAACATCATTATAGTTCTGTATATTTTTTACAAGATCCTTTTGATTTTTCAACAGGATATTTTTTATTATTTTTTTCTAATTTGTCTAATACGGCTTTAGATAAATCTATATCAAGAATATCCGACATTGATAAAAGATATATTAATACATCTGCCATTTCTTCTTGCAGTTGTTCATTTTTAGTTCTTGTCATACTAAAAGAACTGGTATTGTCATCCCACAAAAATAATTCAACTAATTCTGAGGCTTCAACAGATAATGCCATTGCTAGATTTTTAGGGGTATGGAATTGCTTCCAATCTCTTGCATCTCTGAATTGTACTGTTTTTTCTTTTAAAAATTCAATATCCATAAGAAATCTCCCCAAAATTATTATACTAAAAATTTATGGTAGAATTCTATTATGGAAAAAATCAAATATTCAAGCGAAATAGAGATTGACAACGTCCCTGTCAAATGGTTACCAAAAATAGAATTATTTTATCCTGATTTACCAGGATTTCCAATTGTATATGTACATACAATTATAGATAATACCAGAATATATGGTTTTCCTGTAACTATGAAAGCTCAAAAATATAAAAATAATGGAACCTGTAATGTAATTTTTCTATTTTATAGCAATATAAATTTGAATGCTTCTGAAAATTCAAAATTTAGGGAAATTGTAAGAACAGAATTAAAAAATAGAATAGGAATATCTGATCCTGTTACAAAACAAGACATAATAGATGCATCTCCACAAAAATATAAATCTTTTTTATCAAGTTTATTTGATATTTGTTCAAACATATATGGAAATATATTACCTTTTGGACGTTTTTATGAGGAGATATATTCAATAATTCGTTTTGTTGCAGCATTTAGCCCTAAAACAGGCAGGCAAAGTGAAATGCGCATGCTTTATAATTTTTTAAGTACTTTTGGTGAAAAAATTTCTATAGATAATAAAGAAATTCCTCAATGGAATTTTTTAGAATTTTATTTATTGCCTATATATAAAGATGTAAGAGAACAAAATTTTACAAAATTTTCTAAATTTGAAACTTTATATAAGTCTATGTATAAAGTTTGGAAATTAGATTATACACAAATAGTAAAAATAGATGACATTGTTTTTAAAGCTATTCCACATGCTTGGGAACAAAATAAAGAAAAATTTACAAAAAGTAAGTTAGTACCTTGGGTCAAAGACACAAATATAGACTTTAATAATGGAGATAAATATCAAATTGAGCTTTTAATCGATGCTTTTAATCGATTTTCGTGGCGTGCTTGTTTCTTTATATGGTCAATCATGACTATTATGAATACAGATTATAATTTATGGAATAAAGTATTTTTTGAAAAATTTTATAATGCAGGAATAAAGGGATGTTCTGAAAAAGTAGTAGCGTGTTTCATACAACAGGGCTTTGCAAATTCAAATGTCATACCTATTGATACTTGGATTGATACATTTTATAGATTTGCTCTTGGTATAGATAATAAAGATGATTTTTTTAACCAATTTAATAATTTAGGAAAATTAGAACGGCTAATATGGTTAACTAGTCAAGCAAATAAAACAAATATAAGAGAATATATGGAATTATTATGGTGTCAAAGGTATGGAACCAATGGTAATGGTGAATTCAGAAAACAAAATCCATTAGCTTGTTATGAATGTAAATTAAATAAAGTTTGTATTGGCTTTCAAAAAATTGAAACGAGTTTCGTATATGTTACAGATGCTTTAACTTCTGAAATTGTATACAAAAGAAAAAAAGATGGTAATTATTCTAATAAATTTAATTATTTAAATCTTAAACCAAGTTTTAATGTTACAAAAAACTCGCCTTTATTTATATGTTATCTAGAACATAATATTCCTAAAAAAATAGGTATTTTGTATAAAGATAAATATAAAGGCTATGTATATAAATTAATTGATGAATTTTCAGGTTATATATTGGACGAAAACTATAAATTTAAAGGGTTAATTAATAATATATATTCAGTAAAAAGTTTTTTGAACTTCTTACCAAAAGAATTTAAGGTGGATAGTGAAAAACTTATAAAAACTAATCTTGCTCAAGATTAACTTTTATTCTTTCAGCAATTTTTTCTATAACTGGAACACATACACTATTACCAAATTGTTTGTATAATTGATTGTCTGATACAGCTGTAATTTTATATTCTTCTGGGAATCCTTGCAATCTTGCGGCCTCTCTTGGGGTTAATTTCCGTGGGTTTTTCCCATCTTGCTCTATTAAAATTTCACTGCCATCCTTATAGTAACGTGCTGAAATAGTATTAGTATAAGGACTATTTGCATTAAATAATCCATATCCAAAACCATTCCCTTTTTCTTTATGCATTAATTTTCTTCTTTGATGTCCAGCCCATAATTTATCAGAGATTGTATATTTATCATCAGGATTATTTTCTAATATATTTCCAACTTTAGTTTCTTTTAATGTTGGTTCTGGAAATTCAAAATTTATACTATTATCTAGGAATCCAACAATATATATACGTTCACGATTTTGTGGAACTCCAAAGTCTTTCGCTGCAAGAACTTTCACAAAAGTTTTATATCCTGCATTATGCAAGTGTTCAAGTATAACTTTTAAAGTATTTCCCTTATCGTGCCCTTTTAACTGTTTGACATTTTCTAACAAGAAAGCTTTTGGCTTCTTTTCAAGTAAAATTCTTTCAATATCAAAAAATAATGTTCCTCTAGTGTCATTAAATCCCTTTTTTAAACCAGCTTGAGAAAATGGTTGACAAGGAAACCCTGCAAGTAAAATGTCGTGATCTGGAACATCTTTTTCTGATATTTGAGTTATATCTCCATAAATATTGTCTGACCCAAAGTTTTCAATGTATGTTTGTACCGCATATTTATCAATTTCGCTTGTAAATACGCATTCTACATTTCCATTAAAAGCTTGTTCAAAACCAAGTCTAATTCCACCGATTCCTGCAAACAAATCAATTATTTTTACTTTCTTTTTTGATTTCATACCTTGAATATTAGCATAAGAAAGAGCAATAAGCTATTATATTAAGCATATTTTTTTATCACATCGACACAATTTATTCATAAGTTTCTTCTATTAAACTATCCCAAAAATTGTTATTTGCACGCCACTGTGAATAAGGTCTTTTGTTGCCTTGATACATACCACTATCAAAGAATACAATTCCTTGTTTTACTAGCTCCAACCATTCGTCATAATTCATTGGTTTGCCAAAACAGATTTTACAATAACATCCCGTCGCATCTGTTTTACATGTAAACCAACCTTTATCATTAAATTTATCTTCTAATTTGGCTTTTAAACATTTATCTCTTTTTTTAGTAGTTGGTGATATTTCACCGTACCAACGTGCTAACACTAATTCTTCTAACTGCAAACTTTTGGGTACTATTTCAGCTTTGTTTATTCTTTTATCTTGACTGTATGAGTATATAGCCAAAATATCTTTATTCTTATCAATAACAAGTTTTTGTCCAAAATCATTAAAGCATTTGATTTTGGGACAAGGAGAACCAGACCAAGAACATCTTCCACCTTTTTCTTCATTAGGTTTACCAAATATTCTTAAAAAATCTTCTCTTTTTTCAAATTTACTAGTGCCTGCAAAATAATCACGGTATTCCGGATTATTAAAAACATATTCATTTGCTGACCAATCTCCAAATGTTGTTTTGGATGTCGTTTCATTTTTTAACTCATATCCCCATAAGTCAGCTGCATTATAGTCATTAGAATGAATACCAAATTGATGTTCTAGCCATTGTCCTTGTCTACCATCGTGTCTTTCATTTGTTCCTTCGACATTCGGTCTTTTGCCTTTTACGTTTTTATGGAACAATTCTATGATATCTTCTTTTGCAGTCATCAAATACCTCTATTAAAATTTAGTTAAATAAAGGTAATTGTACTGCAAAATCTGGGTCTTGTATAGTTGTATCGTAATTAATAAATAAATTAGCAAAAATACGTTCTAAAACACTTACTACAATGCTATTTCCAGCCTGCTTATATAAACTAGTATTACTCATTATAGAAGAAACTTTGTGAAAATCTTCATCAGATACACCCATTAATCTCCAAGCTTCATGCGGAGTTAAACGACGTACCATATATTCACCATATTCATTAATTTTATCTGTAACTAATTGACGTCTGCGTTTTTCTAAAAAACTACTTAATGTAGAGCCTTTCCAATAGTTGGAATCTATACAATAACTATAATCTTGTACTATAGGGCAATCCATGAATTGATTATTTTTTAAGTAGAAATTTTCATTAACATCTTGTTCCAAAATATCTGCTAACTTTGTTGTTAAGGGTTCTGGCTTAGGAAATCTAAAATAATTCATTTCATCTAAAATACTTATACAAAAAACTCTTTCTCGATGTTGTGGAGTGCCATAATCTTTTGCATTTAAAACAGCCCATCTGTTTTTATATCCAATAGTTTCAAGATATCTTAAAAACTTCAAAAAGTTTGCTTTGTGATTACAGCCCACTAGATTTTTAACATTTTCCATCATTAAATATCTAGGTTTTTTTGCCTCTATGATTTTGCAACATTCCCATAACAACGAAGATCTGGTTCCGGAGCTTTCATTTAAACCATTTTGGTATCCTGCAACAGAGATATCTTGACAAGGGAAAGAATATGTAAACAAATCAAAATCTGGTAATTTTTCAGGATCAATTTTTGTAATATCACCAAAGTTATTAATTAATTTATTTGCAAGATACATTTCTTTGAGCTGCTCTATTTTCATTTTAGGAGCTCTATTTACAAATGTTTTATAATCAAGCGGAACATTGAGTTTTTTTAAAAAAGCAATTAGTTCTTCTTTATCAAGATTAACAAATTTATCTAAATTTTTTCTTTTTTCTAAAAAATCAGTATGAATAGCAGCATAAGAGCGAATAACTTCTCCTTCAATTTCGGAAATTCCAACTATTTCAAAAGGAATACCAATATTACGAAGAGCCATTCGTTGACTACCATATCCTGCAAAAGCTTCAAATACTCTTAATTTTTTATTTTTTTTCATCATACTTTAAATTTTTAATATTATATTATGCCAAGTCTTCAAATAATCAACATTGTCTCCTAAATAATCGTAGTACTTATTATATGATTGAATTAAATCTTCGGCACAATCTGAATAACTTTTGCTTTCAACATATTTATATTCTGTAATTTTATTGTATAAATAATGTCTTAAACATAGATCTTTAGCATCATTAGTTGGATAATCCATTGTTACAGTAGATTCTCTATTGCCTGATTTTCGTTTAAATGTTGTTGAATTAACATCACCATATTTTGAAAAATCTTCAATTGGAGTATTAATAATTTCTTGACAATTTTTGCAATTACATACATTAGAATTGTAAACCTCTAAATCTTCCAAATATCCATTTCTCAATAATAAATCTAAAGCATCACGATATAATAAACGTTTGTGTAATGCTGGATAATAAAATTTCGAAACAGGAATCCCGCCACCTACAGGATAAACATCTCTATTTTCACCATATTCCATACCATGACAAACTCCTGAAAGTATATCTTTTGTCAAAACAATAGAAAAATAACTACCATAAACTTGATATATCGGTTTTCCATTGCATTTCAATAATTTTAAAAAATTAATAAATTTTTCAAGATAAATTTCACTTACTTCTTTTTCATCAAATTTATCTAACCAAATAAGAAATCCTTCCGCACTTGATGAATTATATTTATCACACAATTCTTCAATTTTACTATCATCTAACAATATATCTTTATCAATTACAATTTGTGCATAAATTTCAATATCTTTGGAATTTAATTCTTTTGAAATATTTATAGCATCTATATTTATATCAATCCAATCCGAATATGTATTAGGTGTCATATAAAAATATGGAGCAATTAAAAAAGCAGGGACTAAAGTTAAAGATAAATTATCTTTGCAATTTTCAATTTCATATTCAATATATTCACTATATTCTGAATTATTTTGTGTTTCTGATGTGATTGTTTCTAATTGATATTTTAAAACATTTTTACAAAAATCTTTCAAATTTTGGTTATCATCATTCTTAAAATCAGAACTTTTAATAGAGCGTTTTTCATCAAATATAATCTTTTTTAACATTTCGCCATAGTTTTCTATTAAAGTGCAAAAAGATTTTTTTACTTTAACATCTGAAATATCTTTTTTGTTTTTACTTTGTTGTAATAGATGCGTATATGATTGAAACGCATATGTTTGAGGATCAATGATAAATGGTTTTGAAAGTTCACAACCTAAAAAAGTAGACATTGAATTAACAGTATGAGCAATCATGCTTGCATTAATGATTACCGCATCATAATATTCTTTAAAATCTTTAAAATATTTTTTTTCACCATGAGTACCTAATCGCATTAAATGCTTTAACTGTTGTGGCATAATTCCTCCTCGAGTCTTTTGTTAAAAGCTTTTTTTAACCATTGTTGACCTATATTCCATTTTTTATGTTCATTAGAAGCTGGAAAAATTTCTTCTATTAAAGAATTTGTATTTGTTTCATCAAAAACTAATAGACCTATCGGGCTATCCTTAAAATAATCTTTAAGTTCTTGCGATATACCTTTTGACGGCTTTAATATGCATACATAAACCTTATCTGATCCATAAATATGTGTTTTTGCTTGTGCATAAGCTCTTTTCCAGTCCCTTCTTTTAAATTCAACAGAATTTAACTGCCCATTATTTTCATATACTAAATCAATAGAACGATGTAAAAATGGAACTTCTGTACAAACTTTATATCCTAAATTAGTATAAAATTTAATTGCTTTATTAACCATATCTATTTCATATTCCATTTTTCTTTTCCTCTAAAAATGTGCAATTGATACGTATTTTGAGAATTTATAAACAAGTAACGAAGATATATAATATTAAATAGTTGTACTAATACTAATAATATGGCAAAATAAAAAATGTAATTTAAAAAAATATTTAACTTTATTATTTGTTTAAATATTAAACTAATAATAATTGACGTAACGGACAACCATAGAACAATCATAAAAGAAGTCATTGTTATTCTATATTTATTGAGAAAATGCTTTATTTTATTTTCAAGATGGATAATTTCTTCCATGTCTGTAGAGAAATACTCATATATATCTACAACATAAGGCATTCTATTATCTTCGGAATTATCTTCTGCGACTTTTAAATTTAAAACTTCAGAAATAAACCTTTTTAATTTGTCTATACGCATACCTTGTAATTTGGAAAGATACCAATTTGCATCTTTTGTAAACTCTATTTCTGTACCAACAAATGGAGAAAATAAACTGAATAATGATATTCCTAAAGTAAGAACCCCTGAAATTATAGGATAAACTACTGGCACAATTTGTAAATCAGACATCATTATCTCCCAACACCTCATTTTTAATTATCGATTTTTCTGTATAATTTGGATATGTCATATAGACATATCGTAAAATATCTCTCAAATTTGCACCATTGAGCTTAGATTTAAACTCTCTTAAATATTTTTTTTGATTATCTGATAATAAACGATATTTGCCCTTATCATCAATAAATTTTATTCCTTTTGCAGTAAGACAAAATTTCTCACTTTTATACTCTGTTATATTATTTTCGTTTTCAATTAACTCATTGCAATAATGATTATATTCACTTACTTCTTCTGCGGTAACACTATAAGAAGTCGCATAAGTGCTTTCTACAAAGCCAATGTTTTTTAAAAAATCTAAATTTTTAAATATCGTTGTTGACATAGGACCGAAGTTCCATGCTGTAAATCGAAAAATATCTTCATTTCCCGTTAATTTATCTAATTTAAACTTTTTAGCTAACTCTTTTTCAAATAAAAACAACATTTTAGTAATTTTTGTTCGCCCATCTATCGGTTCGTTAATCATGTCAGTGTAACCTGGGCTATACAAAAGTAAAAGAATAATATCTACTGAATTTAACTTCATTGATTAACTCCTTTTTTAAGATTGTAGCACAAACAAATTAAATAAATTATGGATGAGCAAATACATATAAGGGTATTATTTTTCTCAAACTCCCCTGTCACTTTTTCTCAAATTTGGTGTCACTTTACACTTGATGTGCTTTTCTGAGTTCAGGAGGCATTGTGAGTTCATCATACAAATCAGCAAGCGAGCAATCAGGGTATAAGGCACGTGCGTCCAAAATTCCCTGTGCAGTTTTTTCGATTTTTGCTTTTTGCTCATCTGTCGGGGTGCACCATGGAAAGTTGTTGTAAACAATATCTTTTGAATAACGGTAATCGCTCTTTAATCTGCCACATACAGCTTTTGTCCATGCCATGTGTACGTTTGATTCCAAAATTCCAAAATAATATTTATCTGCATTTGGTATGATAATTGCAGCATTTGTGGCTATTGTATTATTATCTAGAAATCCCATAGGAATATATTTTCTATTTTCTGAAGATGTTGCCGGAACTATAATATATGATTTCGGACAATTAGTCTCTCTGAACAACCAGGGAGTAGCTGCCAGTTTTTGTCTGTCCTCGGCTCCATTTAGTCTGTCTTCTTTACATGCTTCGACTCTTTTTAGAACTTCTGGCATTGCTCTTAATTCGTTTGGAGTTATTCCCACAAGCCATAAACAATAACGAGGTTTGTTGTTTATAAACTCTAATGCTCCGGTTAGGCGTTTAATATACTGTTTTGCTTTTGGCTCTTTTTTTATAAATTCCTCATAATCTTCGGCTTCTATTATAAGATGACCTCCGTCAGCAGGACGGTTGCCTGTTGTCATTTTGGGAACATTACATATCGGTTGATTTTTGCTTTCTATAAAAACATTCGGTGCATCAATCAAATATGCATTAATATTATCAACAAGCTGCATGCGTTCATTTGTATACAATTTTCTTTTATTTCTGTTTGGTGTGCAGCTAAAACCTACAATCACGCAATGGACATGAGCTTTTGAATTTGATTCACTATCCCATCTAAAAGTTCTGTGTGCAAAATCAATATGGATATTAAATCTGTCAAACAACGGTTTCCAAACACCTGCAACCTGCTCTCCCTGAGTAATAGAGTTTGTTGAAACAAGCGCTGTTTTTATATTTGAGTTTTGCATCAGTTCTGAAGATTTAAAATACCAGCCTGCAACATAGTCTATTTTACCTGAAGTTTTGTAAGATTTGCCATTTTCATCAACATAAATTGAGATAATATCTTCTTTTTGTTCTTTTGTTTGTAAAGAATACCCCACAAACGGCGGGTTGCCCATGATGTAGTTGAGTTTGTCTTTCGGAATGACATCTTCCCAATTTATTCGCAAAGCATTACATTCAACAATATTAGCGTAGGTTTTTAGCGGCAGAAAATCCAAATCCATATGGACAATGTCTTCAGTTTTCTTCATCATCTGGGATTCTGCAATCCAGAGAGCTGTTTTGGCGACAGTTACGGCAAAGTCATTAAGCTCAATGCCGAAAAATTGGGAGATAGAAACTTTTATGGGATTTGTAACAAGTCCTATTGTTATTTGACCTTTTTGCAGTTCGAACAAAATTTCGTTTTCGAGTTTACGCAGAGAAATATAAGTTTCGGTCAAAAAATTCCCGCTGCCGCAGGCAGGGTCAAGAAAATTTAATGAGGCAAGTTTGTCCTGAAAGCTTGTAAGTTTTTTATCCCGAAGTTTTCCATGGGGGGAGTTTTTGATTTCTTCAAATTCGGAAGTGAGCTCATCCATAAAGAGCGGGTCAATGACTTTGTGTATATTTTCGATTGAGGTGTAGTGCATTCCTCCTTTTCTTCTCGTTTCAGGATTCAGGGTACTTTCAAAAACCGCTCCGAAAATTGTAGGGCTTATTTCTGACCAGTCAAAATCGGCGCTGGCTTTATTCAGGAGCAAATCTCGAATTTTGTCCGTGAAATTCGGGATTTCGATGTGTTCATCAGCAAACAATCCGCCGTTTACGTAGGGGAATGCAGCAAGTTCCTGTTCCAGATAAGGGTCTCTTTCTTCAGGTTTTGTGTTTAGCACTTCGAACAGTTCGATTAGGGCTTTTCTCATCCTGTTTGTTTCAAAGAGAGAGAGGTAATCAAGAAACTGGTTATGTTTCGGGAATATTCCGGCATCTTCCGCATACAGACAAAAAACGAGTCTGACGCAGAGAATGTTCAAACTTTTGAGAGTTTTTTCGCTTGTTTTATCAATATATTGATTCAAAAGTGCATCATAAAGAAGTCCGACGATATTGCCTGCCTGTATTGATACTTCCATTTCTTTTTTCAGGTGTTCGCTTCCGCTGTTTACAAGAAAGGAGAGTCTGTAGTACTCTTTTTCCAAATCTTTCAATAAGATTTCCTGAGGTTCACCGTTCGGGCGTTCCATATCATAGACACGAAATTTTTGGAAATTGCATGTTACCACCCATCTGGGGTGTTGTGAAAGCGGAAGTTCTGATATATATCTTTTTGCCTGTTGAAACGGGTTCAGGTAACTGCCGTCAGATTGTTTTATAGCCTTATTTAAATCTTTATCAGAGCTTTTTTGTTCAATTAAGACTTTTGTAGAAGGGATATAAGCGTCAATAAAACTTGTATGGTCGAGGAGAACTTTATCCTCAAAAGAAATGAACTGTTCCGGATGTTCGATACATAAGACATCTCTCAAGAGTTGAAGCCAGAACTTTTGGCTTTCGCCTTTTTCGTAGCCTTTATCTTTCCAGTATTCGACAAATTCTTTAATTGAATTTCTTATTTTAACGTCAGAGTTTTTTGTATTCATGATGCAATTCTACCATGAAATTTGCTTTATTTTTTGATAAATCCGTTTTATACATTTCATGTTGTTGCGGTCAAAAGATGTTAAAATAGAATAACTTATGACTGAAATAGAAATTTTAAAATGTGATATTACAAAGCTGCAGGTTGATGCAATTGTCAATGCGGCAAATAGGACTCTTCTCGGCGGCGGAGGAGTTGACGGAGCAATTCACCGTGCTGCCGGCAGAAAGCTTGTTGAAGAGTGCAGAACTCTTGGAGGGTGTGAAACGGGGCAGTCAAAGATTACAAAGGGTTATAATTTGCAGGCAAAATATGTAATCCACACAGTCGGTCCTGTTTGGTACGGCGGGGGAAAAAATGAGTGTGAACTTCTGAAATCCTGTTATAAGACAGCTCTTGAACTGGCAAAAAAGTATAACATCAAAACAATTGCTTTTCCTGCTGTTTCATGCGGAGTTTACGGATTTCCCGTTGATAAAGCCTGTAAAATTGCATCAGGTGTAGTTCAAGAGTTTATTTCACATGATGACTGCTTTGATAAAATTATTTTTGCAGATATTAACGATACTGTTGTTGATGAGTATAAAAGTTTATACGGTTGTTTTTAATGAAAATGTTGATGATGAGTTATGTGCTATTATAAATAGAAGCGGAATATTTCTTTTTGCAAAGAAAGAATAGAAATATGAAGACGGAAAAATTTCAAATAACAGGCATGTCCTGTGCTGCCTGCCAGATACATGTTGCAAAAAGCGTGCAAAAACTCGACGGTGTGTCGGATGTTGATGTCAGCTTGCTTGCGAACACAATGGTGGTAAAATACGACGACTTAAAGACAGATTCTCAAAAAATTGCTGAGGCTGTTTCAAAAGCGGGATATGGTGCATTTTTGTTTGAGCATCACGGCGGGCGGAATGATTTCCGCAGGGAGTGGCAGAGAAGGAAAGAGGAAGAAGTTTTAAATCAAAAGAAACTTAAACAGAGATTAATATTGTCGATAATTTTTCTTATTCCTCTTTTGTATATTTCGATGGGGCATATGCTTTTGCTGCCGGTTCCTTTATTTTTATCAGGTAAAGAAAATTCTCTTCTGTTTGCGTTCACACAGTTTTTGCTGACAATTCCCGTTGTTGTAATAAACGGTCATTTTTTTGTTTCAGGAATAAAAGCCTTTTTTAACAAAATGCCGAATATGGATTCTCTTGTTGCAATTGGTGCCGGCGCTTCGTTGCTGTATGGGATTTTTGCAATTTATATGATGATTTACGGATTTTCTCACGGGAACTTTGATTTTGTCTTGAGATATTCTAAAGTTCTTTATTTTGAATCATGTGCGACTATCCTTACGCTTGTTACCGTCGGGAAGTATCTTGAGGCTCGCTCCAAAGCAAAGACTTCCGATGCTCTTGATAAACTTGTTAATCTTGCACCAAAGACAGCTGTTATAATAAGAAACGGAAAAGAAGTTATTATTCCGAGCGAGCAGGTTGTATCGGGTGATATTGTTTTGATAAAACCAGGTGAAAGCATTCCTGTCGACGGTGTTGTGACAGACGGTTACGGGTATGTTGACCAGTCCGCTATTACGGGAGAGAGCATTCCTGTTGAGAAAAATATCGGTGATGAAGTTCTTTCTGCTACCGTAAACAAAAACGGCAGTTTTAGGTTCCGGGCTTCAAACGTCGGAGAAGACACAACTCTTGCGAGAATAATCAAACTTGTTGATGAGGCGGGAAGTTCAAAGGCTCCTATTGCGCGTCTTGCTGACAGCATCAGCGGAATATTTGTGCCTGCGGTGATTGTTATTGCTATTTTGACTGCTATATGCTGGATTGCGGCAGGGCAGAGTTTTGAGTTTGCTTTCAACTGTGCGGTATCAGTGCTTGTCATCTCATGTCCGTGTGCACTCGGGCTTGCAACACCTGTTGCAATTATGGTTGGGATGGGTAAGGCAGCTGAGTACGGTATTTTGATAAAATCTGCAGAAAGTCTTGAAAGGCTGCATTCTGTTGATACGGTTGTATTAGATAAGACAGGAACCGTAACTTCAGGACGTCCGAAAGTTACCGATGTTGAGGTGTTTGCAAACTTATCGGAAAAGGATTTTCTTTCAATTGCTGCGAGCATCGAACAGGGAAGTGAACACCCGCTTGCAGGGGCTGTTGTGAACAAGGCAAAGGAAGAGGGCATAGAGATAAAAACTCCCGATAAATTTGAAATTATACCCGGGAAGGGCGTGCTGGCAGTTATCGACGGGGAATCATATACTGCCGGTAATATTAAGCTTATGTCAGAGAACGAGGTGGAGGATTCTGCATTTTTTGGTAAAATGTCGGAGAAATATTCTTATCTCGGGAAAACACCGTTATTTTTTGCAAAAAATAAAAAACTCTTGGGGCTGATAGCGGTTGCAGACAGCGTTCGTCAAACGAGTGCCGAGGCAGTCATGTATTTAAAACAATCAGGGTTGAGAGTTATTTTATTAACGGGCGATAACAGACTGACTGCCGGGTCAATTGCAAAAGAGGTAGGGATTGATGAAGTTATAGCCGATGTTCGCCCTGAAGGTAAAGAAGCAGAAGTCGGCAGGCTGCAGGATAGCGGTCATAGAGTTGCCATGGTAGGCGATGGAGTGAATGATGCACCTGCTCTTGTGCGTGCTGATGTCGGTATTGCCATCGGTGCGGGGACTGATATTGCTGTAGACTCGGGTGATGTTGTTTTGATGAAGGACTCTTTGCTCGATGTTGTCAGAGCAATCAGGCTTAGCGGTGAAGTTGTGAAAAACATCAGAACCAGTTTGTTCTGGGCTTTTGTTTATAACATCATAGGTATACCTGTTGCAGCCGGTGTGTTATATCCTGCTTTTGGTCTGCTTTTGAGTCCGATGATTGCTGCTGCTGCCATGAGTTTGAGTTCGGTGTGTGTTGTATCAAATGCATTGAGAATTCGTTTGTTTAGGGATAATATAGAAGAACAGCCGAAAGAAAAAGAGTTGTTTGCAGGAGATAAAAATATGAAAAAAATAATGCTAATAGATGGTATGATGTGTGCTCATTGCCAGAAAAGAGTTCATGACGTGTTGTCTGCGCTTGATGGTGTTGCCGAAGTTGATGTCAATCTTGAGAATAAGACAGCTGTTGTTGTTTGTTCAAAAGAAATCGATGACAAAATTTTGACTGATGCGGTAACAAATGCCGGATATGAAGTGTTGAGCATTAAGGCTGATTAGTTGTTAGGAAATATTACAAACGGCTGAAAAACGGTCAAAAAATCTTTCAGCTGCTTTATACTTATTATGTACAAACATGAAGGAGCCCGTATATGAAGTTAACAAATATGCTTTCAAGAGGATTTGAAAAATGCAATACTGAATATCAAAAAGCGGTCAGAAACCTATCTGAGTCAGATACTGTGCAAAAGATACGCAACAAAGCCGGCGAATATACGGATAGATTTGTTGGTTCTGATGAAGAACTCCGTCATGTCCTTGATAAGGGTAAAGAGTCAGCTAAATCAACAGGTGAGTTTTTGAAATCAGTCGGGAGTTATACCTCTGAAAAAATTTCAAATTTATTCAAAAAATAAGCCTTTCAGAATAATGAGAGCTGGTTTGAGCTGTCTTTTTCGTAGAAAGTTTTTTCGTATTTTGTAAGATTAAGAAGATTTTCTTCTATTTTGTTCAGAAACGGAGAAGGTGCGAGGTGCCGCAGTTTGCCCCGCCAGAGTCGTTTTTCGGCTCTTGTGAGGAAGAGTTTTTGTTTTGCTCTTGTCATTCCTACGTATAACAAACGTTTTTCTTCTTCAATGTCGTGCTGTGTGTCGACCAGATAAAAAGGAACAATCTCCTCTTCAAGTCCTATTATAAACACACATTCAAACTCGAGCCCCTTTGATGCATGCAGTGTCAGCAGGGCAATTCTGTCTGCTCGTTTATCGAGGAGGTCAATTTCTGAGAGAAGGGATAATTCATGGATGAATTCGTCTTTTGAGTTATAGTTTGAAGCGAGTGATGAGAGGTACTCCCAGATATAGTCTTCTATTTTGTCAGAAAATTCCTGTTTGAACAATTTCAGTTGTTCTGTTATTTCGATGTTTGATGTCAATTTTTTGATGAGCGTTTGTATATGTTTATTTTCGCAGAGCATATTATTTGATAGTTTTGCATAAGGCATTCCCGATCTTTTGAGTGCTTCTTCAACCGGAGCTATTTGGGATGAGGTTCTATAGAGGATTGCAAAATCAGAAAACGAGAGATTTGAGTCTTCTCCTGATGCTCTATTTGAGTCGAGTGAGAAAAAACTGTGGCCGCCTATCATATCTTCTATCGTTTTGACTGCAAATTCAGCCTCGGCTTTATCTGTTTGCGCTGTGTGGATTGTGATTTTTTCGTTATTAATTCCGTATTTTGAGGTGATGTTATAAGAGTTCAGCATTTGATTTGAAGCATTGATAATATTAGCAGCGGAGCGGTAGTTGTTTTTGAGGTTGATTATTTTTGCTTTTGGATAATCTTCTGCGAAGTTATTGAAAAATTTTGCATCGCCGCCTCTAAAACCGTAGATTGCTTGATTTGGGTCGCCTATTGCGCAGATATTCCCATCAGGGGGAACAAGAAGCTTAATAAGCTTATACTGATTTTCATCGATATCCTGATATTCGTCAACTGAAACAAATTCAAAGAGTTTTTGATAAGATTCTTTGATTGAGGGATTTTGTTCGAATAATTTTAGAGTTAGAGAAATAAGGTCGTCGAATACGAGCATTTTGTCTTTTTGGTATTCTTTATCGAGCAGTTTTTTTTCCTGCTCGCTTATAACTCTGAAATCCTTGTCCAGCCCTGCCTGTTTTGAGTGTTGTTGCAGGATTGAAAAGCATAAAGAATGGAATGTGTGGATGTTTATTTTATCAAAATGTTCTGGAAGAAGTTTTTCCAGCCGTTCTCTCATTTCTTGGGCTGCTTTTTTGGTGAAGGTGATGGCAAGACAACTTTCAGGAGAAACATTTTTTTGAGATATAAGATATGCGATACGCCTTGTCAGGACTGTTGTTTTTCCAGACCCAGGTCCTGCTGTGATAATAAGCTGGTTATTCTCATTTTTGATTGCGTGTTCCTGTGCTTCATCAAGAGAGCCGTGGAAATTTGTTTGCTCCTGTTTTTTTAAAGGTATTGTGATATCTTTTTTAAAATCAATTTTCTTTAAAGATGGTGTTTCTGTTGTCTTTTGGGCAGGGATGTTTATATTCAATTTTAGGTTTATAAAATTTTTTCTTGCAAGTTCGTCAGGTTTAAAAAGTCTTATGACACCGTATTCACCGTCGTATCCCGGGTGTTTGATTACTTTGCCTGCTCTCAGCCTTGAGATACCCTCACCAAGCAGGGGTGAGTACGCTTTTGATATGTCATCAATCGGGATTTCTCTCAGGATTGAAAGTTCTGACCCGAGTTTTTGAATAAGATTTTCGTATTCGTATGTGACTGATTTGCTTGATACGCCGACCTGCATAATTTCAGAGAGAATTTCAGGCAGAGGGACAAGGCTGAATACTTTGCCTGCTGTTTTTGGAGGAATGACGGATTTTTCCCTCCTGTCCGTAAGTTCGTTAACTCTATGCATGACACCTATAGTCACTGGTTTGTGACACACGGGACATATGCCATTCAGCTTGACTGTTTCTTCAGGAGAAAGGCACACGTTGCATTTTCGGTGTCCGTCTTCGTGGTATTTTCCTTCTTCAGGGAAAAATTCGACTGTGCCGACATAACCGTCGCCTGTTTTCAGTGCATTCATAATGCTCATATAGTCAGGTTCCGTATTGAAAACAGTTGCTTCTCTTGCGAGTTTTGACGGAGAGTGGGCGTCAGAGTTTGATACAAGTCTGTATTTATCAAGTGAAGAAACTCTCCAGTTCATTTCAGGATCTGATGAAAGACCTGTTTCGACGGCGAATATGTGGCTTGCTAAATCACCGTAGCAGTCTTCAATTGAGTCAAAGCCTGATTTAGAACCGAGGGCGGAAAACCATGGTGTCCAGATATGGGCAGGTATCAGAAAAGAGTTTTCTCCTGATTCAAGCGCAATCTCGAGTAAATCACGGGAATCAAGCCCGAGGATAGGACGTCCGTCAGATTTGATGTTGCCGATTGCCGAGAGTTTTTGTCTGAAGATTTCCGCTGCTTTCAAATCCGGCATAAAAACAACATGGTGGACTTTTCTTGTTTTATCCCATTTTTTGTATATTGTTGAAATTTCGACAGAGAGAAGAAATCTGACAGGCGACGGATTTTGAAAAAGATGTTTTTCTATATCCGGTCTGAGTTTGAAGACGCCAGATTCTGCCGGTATCAATTTTTCTTTTATTTCTTCAAACCATGCCGGATGGGTGAAATCTCCTGTTGATATCAGGGTAAGCCCTTTTTTCTGTGCCCACAACGCAAGTTCTTCGAGATTACAGCTTTTGCTTGTTGCCCTTGAGTATTTTGAGTGGATATGCAAATCAGAGTAGAAAAACATAATTAGAACGTCCTGCGTTTTTGTACCTAAATTGTAGTAGAAATATTTTTTCTCGGCAATTATAATATTAACAAGCTTAAGAGGGCAGGTTATGAAAATATTAAACTTTTTTGCCGCTGTTATATTTACTGTTATTTTGTCGTCAGCTTTTGCGTATGCAGGCATGGCGAAAGAAGATATTGATATTTTGAGAGAACAGCTTTCAGAACATTCACTTGTTGTCATAAAAGAAGGAAAGACAGAAGTTTATGACGGCAGAGGGATAAAACCGCTGGTTGATTATGTCAGGAATAAGGATTTTGAGAGAGCTTATGCAGGCGATAAGGTTATAGGAAAAGCGGCTGCACTTTTGTTTGTTTACGGCGGGGCAAAATATGTTTATACTCCTTTAATTTCAAAGCCAGCTGTTGAGGTTTTCAAAAAGCATCATGTCAAATACAGAGCAGATAAAGTTGTTGATAATATTAAAAATAGAGCCGGCGATAATCTTTGCCCTATGGAGAAAAAAGTCAGAGGCATAGACAGTCCTGATGAGGCGTATAAATTATTTGATAACATTATTCCGCAATAAGCTCTATAACAACGGCATAAGTTTTCTTTGAAGCATAGTTTGATATGATGTATGATGCGCTTTCATATTGTGATATATCAGATGATGTTGTTTTGATTATTATACCGTTTTGTTTGTTTGACTCGCCTTTGAGCATAGCTGATTCGCTCGGGTTCGATTGATTCTTTTTGTACATATAGAGTTCTGTAGAGATGTCGCCTTCTTCAAACGGGTCAGTGACATGAGTTATTTTCAAAGATTTTGTATTTTGCGGGATATAGAATTTTATTAAATCGAATTTTCTTTTTTCGATAGAAGTGTCATATACAAGGATATATTTTGAGTCTGGGCAGTAGTGTATCTCATTAAGGCTGAGAGCTTTTTTCAGGTAGGGGTAGTTTTTGTTTATTCTTTCATATATTTGAGCATTCGGGTTTTTGTCAAGACAAATCGGACAGATTGGCTTTCTCGCTCCGATAACTGTTCCTGCCGTAAGATTTTTTTCAGCCTGTCTTCGCAGCAAAAAAGCTCCGAGTCCCAATAATCCAGCACCTCCTATAGAACCGAGGGTAATTGCCGTAACTGCTCCTCCGGATAATCCGTTGTCTTTGCTTCCTGTGTCCTGTGCTGCGGGATTTTCTGCAATTTCAAAGTCGAATGATGGTGTGCCTACTCTTGCTGATGCATAAGGTGTGTTAAGAGATAATATTATAAACAGTGCAAGAAGTTTTTTTCTCATATCAGACCCTTCCTAGAGATATTACCAGCCTGGCATTATAAGTTGTACATACTGTATCCGGATGTGTTAACACCTGAGGGACAAAGAAATCGGTTTCTACCATATTATACGGGTTGTTGATTGTATAGGATGATGGGCTGACACTCAGGTCTTCCGGCTTCATCGGATAACGTCCGCAGGCGCTACAGCAGCTTTCAAACTTTGCACTTACCTGTATCGGATCCGCTATGTTTGTATTAATTCTTACGGAAAACGGATTGAAACTGAGACGGTAACAATCTTCGCTAATTTGTTCAACTCCTCTGATTTCGACATTTTCAATTTTTTCATCTTTCTCATACTCAACACCGTCTACAATAATTTTTTCTATATGCAGCACTTCAGGCAGTGAGGCTTGTATGGTTTGTGTTGAGTGTGTTTCTGCAAAACATGACTCCGGAGTTAATAATATTATGATTGTTAGTATTGAAAGAATAAGTCTTTTCATATTTTATCCTCACCAAAACTTTATTCTTCACAAAAATTTTTGAAATCCTCTTGACGGGTAAAAAATATATTGCCTGTTTTTCTATCCTACGAGGTATTTTTTTTCGATGTGTGAAAATTTATAAAAGTGGTGGTTGAGGACTTTAAGAAGATGAAAATAATAATCACCGCTGTTTTGTTTTTTTTCTTATGTTTGTATGTGCAGGCAAATACTTATTTCCGTGCGGAGCAAACAGGTATTCCGATTATTACTTCAAACTCGGTTGTTGCAAATCTGAATTTGTCTTATTTTCAATCGGGGCATTCAAAACTCTTTGTGCGCTCTGCTGACGGATTTATTGTTAATAATGAAAATCCTGCGGTGAAAATTCCCGTGAACAATCTTTATATACTATGCGACGGGCAGTCTTATCAAATCAGTGATAAGGGCTGGCATATGTTTTTTTCAGACCCCGGGGAAGGGGCAGGCGTTTTGAACAAGAATGTAAACTTGCGCCTTGAAAACATCGGAGAGCTGCCATCAGGGATGTATTCAGTACTTTTGAAATTTATGAACCGTGATGGGAATATGAGAGATTATGAAGGGGAATATATGTTTTCGTTTTCTGTTGAAGAGAAACAGACAATAAGCTCATTCAGCGGGGAACCGTTAATAAGGGTTGGTGATGATGATATTTTCAATTCATATTCTACAGTAAAGAATCAGAATGACATAAGACTTGATTTGAGCTCAAACACGAAATGGAAACTCTGTCTTGACACCTCAAACATCGGGAAGCTTGACGGGGAGTATTATTTTTACATAAAGAACGTGAACGGAAGTGTTGTTGATTATGAACATAATCGAACCAGAATTCTTCCAAATCGCAGATATTTTCTTGCAAGAGGGACAGGAACAATCGATGGAATTGAAAGCGGGAATGGTATTCCTACAAATTTGATTATCGAATATTCGTTTAGAAATCCTGACTCAAAAAGCTATATAAAAGAAGGTGTAAGACAAAATCCGTTTACTTACATTATTGAGAAGGAGTAATATGAAAGATTTTACGGTAACAACTTTTATTTTATTGGTTTTGTTCTTTCAGACAAATTTTGCTTTTGCCGCCGTCAGGGTTATGCCTACGCTTATAGAGCTTAATGCAAATAAAAGTAGGGGTAATTATTTGACAACGGCGTTCAGCGTGCAGGCAGACAAGGGGGAAACAATAAGGTTCAAACTTTATCCAGAGTATTTTACAATAACCGATTCAGGCAAAATGAGCTCTGCTCCGTCGTCAAATAATGCTGATAATTTGATTCCTTATGCGAGATTTGTTCCGAACGAATTTACTCTGAAAGACGGTAAACCTCAGCTTGTGAGAGTTACTTTTACCGACATAAAAAAACTGCCTGACGGTGAATCACGAATGGTTATGTTTATTGAGGATGTAAAAGCAAAAGAAGTGCTGCTTCCAAGCGGGAATAAAAATGTGAGTACAAAACTTATCGTAAAAACAAGGCTTGGTATTCCGATTTATGTTGACAGGGGGCGTTTTGTAAAGGTCGGAAGGTTTGATGATTTGCAAATACAAAAAGAAAATCACAATCTTGTCTACAAAATGTCCCTGAGCGCCGGTGGAAACAGCAAGGTCAGATATCATGGGAAGGCTCAGATTATAAAAGATAAAAAATTGATTAAAGAGTTTGAAATGAACAGCAATACAATTCGTGCAAACGGTGTTTTTGAAGAAAGGGGAATTCTTCCTCAGAATCTAGAAGAGGGAGAATACATAATGAAGGTAATTTTGACTTATAAGAACGAAAAAGGAGAGAGCAAGAATTTGATAAAAGAAGCTCAATTCAGCGTTACAAATTCAATTTAAGGAGGAAAAATGAAAAAAACGAAACTTTTTGCAGCACTTCTTTTGCTTTCGGCAACAAGTATGTGTGCCTATGCAGAGAACTTTGACACCCAGATTTTGAGGGCAAAACTTCCGTCGTATGTTGACATCAGCGCAGAAACGGAGATACAGGAGCAGAATATCAATCCGCAAACAGGTAATCTCGAGTCCTGTTTTTCATCTGTTTTTACTGTTAAAGCAAATGACAAATTGAATCTTTACCTGCATGCGAAGACAAATACGAATTCAGGATATGACAATGCGTTTTTCCAGAAGGGAGAGAATGTCTATGTAATTCTCTCGAATATCGATCACAAACCGAACTCTTCATCAATTGCCGATATCAAAACAGGGTCTGCAACACCTGAAAACAATCCGAATGCGATAGCATATCCTGTTATGGGTGTGGTGTTGGGGGGCGCTACCACAACTGAAACAAAATACAACAGTGCCAAAAATCAGTATGAATTTAGTGTAAATCCAGGTATTACAACGGCAACAACAACGGTATCCCCGTCCGTTGATTCGTCAACATATTCATATAATGACAGAGCAGGCACTTATGAAGCTTATGTCACACTTACCGATACTACAACATAGGAAAAAATTTGATGAAGCACAATTTTATCATTTTTTTGATATTGTTACTGACTGCACCGGCTTGCTCCGGTGCAGCGGTATTGGACAGCCGTATTGTTACGATAGTTCCGGCTGCTGCAGTTGTCAAAAGTGTTTCTGGTATCAAAAATAACAGCGTAATAGACCCTCAAAACGGTTTTCACTCAGGTCTTGATGCTGTTTTTAACATAAAAACCAACGGAGATGACTCAGCTTATGACTTTGTTCTCTCAAGCTCGATAGAAACCGTTCATGGAGTGAAAAACGGTTATTTTTTGAAAGGGGGCAAACTCTATCTGATGTTGGCAAACAAAGACAGACTTCCTTCATCATCTGCTGTTGTTGATATTGTTTCCGGTAATCCGGAGAATAATCCGAATATAATTGCATATCCTGTTGTGGGTTGGAGCGGAGGAGAATTCAAACCCCAGAGCTACAACGGAGAACTTTGCTGCAGGATTTTCAGCGGGGGGCAGCAAGAGATGACAATTGCACAGTATATAGGAAATACTCCGTTAAGCCGGACATACTCAATTGAGCAGGATACAGCCGGTATGTATGAAGCTGTACTTACTTTGAATATTTACAGAAAACCCTGATGAAATTTTTACTTACCATCTTACTTCTGCTTTGTTGTGTATGCGGTGCTTATGCACAGTCTGAATCATCGACGGTGAGTTCTCTTGTCCTGAATGAGTCTGAATATTGTGATATAGAAGTTTTTATGGATTCATCAAACAGGGTTTTCATTCCGGTAAAACAAACTTCAAAAATTCTTGAGATACCGGTTACAATCAACCATTCTTCAAAAGAAATCAGGTTTTTGACTTACTCTGGCAAGGAGGTTCTGGTATCAAAAGAGGGTGTGTTTATGAACGGGGTCAAAATTTTGTCTTCGCCGATTTTTCAGAAAGAGGGTATTCTTGGGAGTGATGAATATTTTATTGATAAAACGACAGCATCAAAAATATTTGAATCTGATGTTGATGTTGACTCGAATTCTTTGAGTGTAAGAGTTGAAAATAAGCATCTCATAACTCTTACAGGTAAAGGCGGGGAAAGTGTTGAAGAACAGAAAGAAATTCTAAAACCGAAACCAAAGGGACGAGTATCATTTGATACATTTGAAGTTAACAACTCAATGATGAGTGACTCGACAAAGCAGGTGTATTTGAACACTGCGCAGAATAATGTTATGTTCAACAACAATACAAGAATGGGACTGAAGGGTAAAATCTGCGGCGGGGATTATGCTCTGAATTTCAATACAAATAATTATACTCAAGAGTTGTTTTCTTTTGGCGGGTTAAGTTTTTCTTATCGAAACAAAATCAAAGATTTTTTTTATGAACTAGGGCAGGTATCAGGGCTGAGAGATGATTATAATTCAATCGGTACAATGCTCATAGGTGCTCAGCTTTCTGACTATGACGAATATGAAAAGAAAAAAGATAATCAAACGGAAGAAAAAATCTTTCTCGAAAAAGGTGACGTTCAACACCGCATTTTTGCGGGGGTATCAGGATATAATAACCGTCTTTTCAGTTCAAACGGTTATATATATCAGATGAATTCAAAAAAACTTGTCGGCGGGATAAACCGCCGATACGGCATCAAAAATGACATGATTCTGGATACGAAAGTTGTTTTTGATAAAATTATCCGGAAGAATGATGATGCGATATTTATTACAAACCTCTATAACGACTATTCGCTTCTTTCATCTGGGGTCTATAGAAATCCGAATACAATGGAGGGTTTGAGTATTATCAATACGTTAAATCTTTACAAAAATAAGAATTACCACCTAAATTTACTCGGCGGGGTATCTGCTTCGAGAGATTTTAATTATAACAACGGTGAATATTCTCCCGGGTATTCCTTGTCGCTTGAGAATATATTTGACTACAAAAACTACACTTTCAAACTTCGATTATACCAGCAGTCGCCTGATTATTATGTCGCAGGATCTGATTCGGGTTTTATCAGCGATAGAATAGGGGCAGAAATTGGGGCAAATTATTCAAGAGAGAATCTGAATGCAAATATGCGTTATACAAGGTATTATTCCAATCTTGATAAGAGATATAGAGGTGGGTTGACATCTTTTGATGAGCTGTATTTCAACTCCGGTATGAAAATATTCAATCTTGCACGTGCAAGACTTAATGGTAATCTGCGCTATGGAGAGAACGGCATTGGAGATAATCTGAATTATTATTATAATTTCAACTTATCAAGAAGTTTCAGGCAGCGTCTGTCGTTAGAAGCCGGATATATGAATAATGCGTATAATACCGAGTATTCTGATAATAACTCTTTTAACAGCGGATTTAAAAGTTCTTATGATACTGCTTATATGAGTGCAAATTATAGACTTCCCAAAAATAAAGGCGTGCTGACACTCGGACATGATAACGTCAGCTATGAGTCAGGCGGGGCTTCAAACAATTACAATATGATAAAACTGAACTACCGTTTCCCTGAATTCAAAAGAGTTTTGATTGGATTTGGCATCGGATACAAATATTCAGGACTTGATGGCGGCTGCACTTACAGCGGGGCATTAGGATACCGGACAAAATCAGGAATGATTATGAGTGTGAATTATCAGTATAATACCGCTATGGGATATATTTTCAACAACATGTACATCCCATCAAATGCAAGACATTCAATAAATTTCACGCTCAATGATACTTTTGCTTTTTCTCAAAACGGTCTGCAGTCAATAGGGTCTAGTTCTCCAAATCAGGGATTTGTTGAAATTGTTGCTTATATCGATAAAAATAAAAACGGCAAATTTGACAAAGAAGATATAAAAGTCTCGAATGTTCCCGTTTCAGTAAGCTGGCAGAACGAATCAATTAAGACAAAACGAAGCGGTTTTTGTCCTCTTCAATGTGTGGAGAAAGGAATCTATGAAGTTAAACTGGACGGGGAGAATATGCATACAAATCTCTCTGCTGAAAAAAATGCTGAAGCAAATATTTGCGTTGAACCTCAGAAAACAACACGTGTCGAATTTCCTCTCAGAAGTTCTGTCGGGAATATTTCTGGCATCCTGAAAATTTCTGATGATTTTGATAGAAAGATGAACATTTCCGATTTCATAGTTACTTTGTGTGATGAAGATGGTGCTGAGGTGGCATATTCAACAGTTGATGAGGAAGGCAGCTATTATTTTTCCGGAATATCCCCCGGAAAATATGTCATTGCATTAGATAAGAATTTTGTAAACGACTATAACCTTATGCCTGATGAAAAATACGGGAAGATAGAAGTTGATATTCCTTATGTTTATAAAGAATTTGTTGAATTGAATAATCAAAATCTTGTATATAAGAGTTATTGATATGCTAAAGCCTGCTGTTGTGATAAAATAATACGGGGATATAAAAACAGATGGATATCAGATGTCTGAGAAAGTTCGATATACAATAACCGCATGTATTTCCGGTACTTCTTGCAACTTCGATTGCGGGTACTGCTACAGAAAAAAACAGGGAGTTGAAGAAAAAAATCAGCCTTCATATTTTCGTTATTCCGTTGATTATATGCTGAATGCTTTATCAAAACAGCGTTTGGGAGGTATTGCGGATATTATTGTCATAGGAGGCGGAGAAACCCTGCTCCATCCTGATGTCGTTCCTTTTATCAAAGGGCTTCTTGCAGAAGGGCATATTGTTGAAGTTGTTACAAACATGACGCTCAATCATCGTATTGACGAGCTATTAGACAATACACCTCCTGAACATCTTGAAAGATTGCTTGTTAAGGGGTCGTTTCATTATCTTGAACTGAAGCGGTTGAACAAACTCGATGATTTTTTCAATAATATGAAAAAAGTTGTTGATGCCGGGGCTTCATGCTTTCCGTTTTTGGTAATCTGCGAGGAATATATTCCGCTGCTTGACGAAATAAAAAGTGTGTTTATTGAAAATCTCGGAGAACTCCCTCATTGTACGTCAGCTCTTGACTTTACGGAAGCAAAGATGCAGCCTTACGGTTTTTATAACAGTGAATTCAAAAAAATTGTTACCGAAAAATTCGGCTCAAAAATAAACGACACATTTGACAGATTTTTATCTGTTGATGTGAAAAAACACTTCTGCTATGCAGGAGAGTGGAGTTTTGTTTTGAACACATCAAACGGCAGCATATCAAGATGTTTTTATTCGCCATCCGAACAAAATATATTCAAAGATATTTCTTCTGAAATAAAACTCGGCGCAATCGGTACAAACTGTTGTATCGGAAACTGTGCTCTTCATTATAATCTGGTATCACAGGGGATTATGCCTGATTTTGATGATGTTATTTCCTATGGTGATATGCTTTATAAACCGAAGCTGTTCAACAAAAAACTTGTAGAATTGTTGAATTTCAAATACGAAAATTATATGCCTCTGTTCTCAAAAGAAGAAGAGCAGAAGATTAATGCTAAGACGAGAGAAACTTTTGAAGAACTTAAAACGAAAGTTTAAAGATGCTTAAAGAAGATAAGATAAAAAGAGTTGTATTTTTTTGTGCGGGAAATTATTTCTGCAATTTGAAATGCGAGTATTGTTATCTTGATTCCCCCAAGCCGGATAAAAAATTCTGCACTCCAAAAGAGCTGATGAGAACTTTTTCAAAAAAAGCATTAGGCGGGTGCGCTTTTTTCAACTTTGTTACTTTGGGCGAAACCCTTTTGTGTGACGAAAATATTGAAGCGATAAAGTTATTCCTTGAAGAAGGGCATGTTGTCAATGTCGTGACAAATTTGACATATTCAAAAAATTTGAAAAAACTTCTTTCACTGCCTGAGGCGTTAAAAAGCAGGCTGATTATTCATGCGAGTCTGCACTATCTTGAATTGAAAAAGAAAAATCTCCTTGATGAATATTTCAACAACCTTCAAAGATGCAAAGAGGCAGGAGTTTCATTTCATATGGATTTAACCGTATATGAAAAATATATGCCTGTTCTTGAAGAGATTAAAGAAGTATGCCTTTCGAAAACAGGGCTTTTGCCGAATATAACAATTGCTCTCGACAAAGATAAAAACTGGATGCCGTTTGATTTTTATAATGAAGAAGTGCATAAAAAAATAGTTGATGTTTTTGAGGCAAAAGAGCTTGATATTCAACGCAATATATTTTTTGACAAAGAAGAAAATAAACCTTGTATGGCAGGCAGATGGTCGCTTGTTTATTATTGGAACGGAAGAAGATGCACAGCCTGCAACGGGATTAAAGTGAATATTGATACGCCATTTACGGATTCGGATGACGTAAAATGGCTCGGGGGGGGGGATACGGTTATATGCCCTTTTAAAAGATGTTTTTGCGGGGAGATATTTTTGACCTGGGGGCTTCTGCCTGAGAGGAATGATATCCCTACATTTTTTGAATTTTATTTGAAAGAAAAAGGTTTTTATTCTGAAACCGTAAAAAGACTCACTGATGTAAAATTATCGGATAACAACAGGTAAGTGCTATGGCGAGAATTCTTGTATCTTTTTGGCAGCCGTTGATAGGCGACAGTTCAGATAATATTATCTGTTATTATGAATCTTTTGCAGAAGAACTCAAAAAATTTGGAAATGAGGTGTTGATACTCAACAGAATTTTGTTTACTGATGCTTATTTCAGGTCTTATGCAAAAGAGCATGAGGATTTTCTTGTTGAAGAAGTAAGAAAATTTAATCCTGACTTGATAATAGCGTTTAATAACCAAATTTTTGAGTGTGTCCTTGAAAACACAAATTGTCCTGTCGGTTTGTTTGATGCTGATTCAAGTTATTTATTTTCATCAAAAGATTGTATATCCAAATATATTGAAAGATATTTCATGGTGACTCACTATGAGAATTGGGAGAATGTATATGGTGAAATGGGATTTTCTCTGGAAAAAATTTGTACCATCAAAATAGCAACCTCATGCAGGAGGGAAGAAAAAGAAAAAAACAAGAATATTTCTTTTATCGGAACGAAGTTTCTGCAAACAGTGAGTGAGAATATCAGAAACTATCTTACTGAAAACAAGCCAAATATTTACAAAATGCTAAAAAAACACTGGAGCAGCGGGTCTTATGATTATGAAGAATTGTTGAAGGAGTTTTGTCCTGATTTGACCTGTACAAAACATGATATAGCCCAGATATTTGACTGGAGAAACTATGTTCTCTCTTCTCTTCTTGATCTCGGTTTGAATTTGTACGGTGTAGGCTGGCGGGATGGCGAAGATAATAATATTGCGTTGATGTCTGCTTATGACAGCACTCCGAAATTTTCACTGAAACACAATCAGGATGTTTACAATGAATCGAAGATATGTTTGAGCATCTCTCATCCCCAGACAAGAGGCTATGCGTTTCCCTGGAGGGTATATGATATTATGGCAACAAGCGGTATGTTGATTTCGTCTTATTCCTCGCTGTTGAAGGAGCAAACAAAAGATTTCGTTGATATTCCTATGTATAACTCGCCTTATGACGCGAGAGATTTGTGCAAAAAATATCTGAAAGAAGCGAATATGAGAGAAGATATTGTTTGCGCCTGCAATGATTTTATAGAAAAACATGGTCGATGGGAGAGTAATTTTCGAGAGCTTGAAACATTTTTCAGAGTAAAACTCATCAATACCAAAGCAGGGAGTATAAAATTTTTGAAGCCGCCTTTACAATAGTTTTGTAGTATCATAATTGTATTGATTTATTTTAGATAAAGAGGAATTTAGATATGAAAATAGCAGTAACTTATGATAACGGACAGGTTTTTCAGCATTTTGGGCACTGCGAGCAGTTCAAGGTTTATACCGTTCAGGATAAGAAAGTTACAGAAACGGAAATTGTCGGCTCAAACGGCAGCGGTCATAGTGCACTGGCTGATTTATTAAATAATATAAAAGTTGATGTTCTTATCTGCGGAGGAGTAGGCGGATGTGCTGTTGCTGCTCTTGCAGAATACGGTATAGAACTTTATGCAGGAGTACAGGGTGATGCCGATGAAGCTGTAGCAAGATTTATACAGGGAACACTACCGAAGATATCCGATGCAAATTGTTCACACCATCATGAACACGGTCATGGAGAAGGACATTCCTGCGGTCATTGCCATTAAGATTTTTATTTATGTTTCGGGCGGGCATTTTATATGCCCGCTTCGAGTTTTTTGAAGAAATTATAATTTATGGGCAGGATTGCGAAAAAAGAATAAAATAAATATCAGAATAAGATAAGAGAAAGAGGTAACTATGACCGTACTTGTTTTGGGCGGTGCAGGATATATAGGTTCCCACACTGTTTATGAGCTTATTGACTCGGGAGAGGATGTCGTTGTTGTTGATAATCTGATGACAGGTCATGAGGAAGCCGTTCATAAGAAAGCAAGATTTTACAAGGGTGATATCAGGGATAAAGAATTTTTGGATGCTTTGTTCAAAAAAGAGGAAATTGACTCGGTTATTCACTTTGCTGCAAGCTCGCTTGTTGGAGAAAGTATGGTCAATCCTCTGAAATATTATGACAACAATCTTTATGGAACCATGGTTCTGTTGAAATCTATGGTTGAGCATAATATAAACAAGATAGTTTTTTCTTCTACGGCAGCTGTCTACGGAGAACCTGAGAATATTCCGATACTCGAAGAGGATAATACTTTACCGACAAACACATATGGTGAAACAAAGCTGTCGATGGAGAGGATGTTCAAATGGGTATCTGCTGCGCATAATCTTAGATTTGTTTCTCTTCGATATTTTAATGCCTGCGGTGCTCATATAAACGGAGAAATAGGAGAAGACCACAGTCCTGAGAGTCATCTTATCCCTTTGATTTTACAGGTTCCTAACGGGAAAAGAGAGGTAATAAACATATTCGGAGATGACTATGATACAAAAGACGGGACATGCGTGAGAGATTATATCCATGTTACCGACCTTGCTCAGGCGCATATTCTTTCATTGAAATATCTTGAAAATGGCGGCGGCAGTGATATTTTCAATCTCGGAAACGGAGTCGGCTTTAGTGTAAAAGAAGTTATTGAAGCTGCAAGAAAAGTGAGTGCTCATAATATTCCCGCTGTTATATCTCCAAGGAGAGCCGGTGACCCGGCAAAACTTGTTGCATCAAGTAGTAAAGCGAGGAAGGTTTTGGGATGGACACATGTTTATACTGATTTGGAGGAGATTATTTCTACCGCATGGAAATGGCACAAAAAACATCCGGGTGGATTTTCAAAATAATTATGCGGGGTAATTTTTTATGATAAAGAAAGTTTTTTGGCTTATAGTCAGTTTTATAGGGGCTTATGCTCTCGGGGTTGTTGTCGGGGTATTTCATCCTCAGGAAAAAATCAGCGCTCTATGGTTGTTGATTGCTGCCGTGTGTATATATTCAATATCTTACCGTTATTATGCAGCTTTTCTTGCGGCAAAAGTTCTCGCACTTAAAAAAGAGAATCTTACTCCCGCTACAACCATGGCTGATGGGAATGATTATGTTCCCACGAACAAGTGGGTTTTGTTCGGACATCACTTTGCCGCAATAGCAGGTGCTGGTCCTTTGATTGGTCCTATGCTTGCTGCACAGTTCGGTTATCTTCCGGGATTTTTGTGGATTCTTGTCGGTGCAACTTTGGGCGGTGCCGTGCATGATATGGTTGTGCTGACTGCTTCTGTCAGAAAAAACGGGAAATCCATCGCACAGATTGCAAAAGATGAAATAGGACCTGTCGGAGGGATAGCTGCGTCAATAGCTGTTTTATTTATTATAGTAATCACACTTGCAGGCCTCGGGGTTGCTGTTGTGAATGCTCTGTTTAAAAATTCATGGGGATTTTTTACGATAGCTTCTACGGTGCCTGTTTCGATGATAATGGGTTTTTATATTTTCAAAACAAAAGACATAAGAGGTGCTACAATTTTTGGAGTAACGGCACTTCTTTGTGCGCTTATTTTCGGGCATAATATTGCAGGAACTTCATTTGAGCGTTTCTTTAGTTACAGCAAAGAAAGCCTTGTAATTATAATGGCAATATACGGTTTCTTTGCCTCTGTTATCCCTGTATGGCTGCTTTTATCTCCGAGAGGTTATCTTTCGACTTATATGAAAGTCGGAACCATAGGTTTGTTGAGTATAGGCGTTTTGTTCCTTGCTCCAGAACTGCACATGCCGGCTGTGACGAAGTTTGTTCACGGAGGAGGACCGATTATCCCGGGGGCTGTATTTCCGTTTATGTTCATAACGATTGCATGCGGAGCGATATCAGGTTTTCATGCGATTATTGCCTCAGGAACGACATCGAAGATGATTATCTCTGAGGAGGATATTCCTGCTATCAGTTATGGTGCTATGCTGACTGAAGGGTTTGTTTCTTTGATGGCGTTGATTGCTGCCACTGTTCTGATGCCGGGGGATTATTTTGCCATCAATACTACGCTTTCTTTTGAGAAATTGACAGAGATGGGTTTTGCACCTCAGCAGATACATCAGCTCTGTGAATTGGTGCAGGCTGATGTGATAGGCCGCCCGGGAGGAGCTGTGTCGCTTGCTGTCGGGATGTCTTATATCTTTGGAAAAATTCCCGGGTTACAGTCATTGATGCCTTACTGGTATAATTTTGCAATAACTTTTGAGGCGTTATTTATTTTAACGACAGTTGATACCGGCACACGTGCAGCAAGGTTTCTTTTGCAGGAGTTTTTTGGTGTTGTTTATAAACCTTTTGCCGCCCCAAACTGGCTGCCGGGGGTATTGATTACAAGTGCTCTGGTTGTCTTCTGTTGGGGATATTTGATTTATTCAGGAAACATATCAAGCATATGGCCTTTGTTTGGAGTGTCAAATCAGCTGTTGGCGGCGATTGCTTTCGGTATAGGAACAACGATGATAATTAAATCCGGAAAGCTAAAGTATGCCTGGACGACGTTTGTTCCGATGGTATTTATGTATGTTACGACATTTTGTGCGGCATATCAGTTGTTTTTTATTTTCAAAAACAGTGCGTCAGCTGCCGTAAGTGCTTTTGAGAAAATGAGTTACAGAGTCGATATGGTTCTTGTATGCGTTGTTTTTCTGCTTGCGTTGATAATTCTATTTAACACTATCAGGAGCTGGATTGATTATTTCGGTAAAGAAAAGAGTAATTAATATGTTTTTTCGAAAAATAAGCGTAATAATTTTTATATCACTGTTTATGTTTTCTTTTTCTCATATGCAGGCATGGGGGGTAGAGAGAGCACAGATAAAGAAAAATCAGGTTCTATCAATACAGGATTGTGTCGCATTTGCAATCAATAACAGCCCTGTTATCAAGAAATATGAGTATAACCTTGAAATTGCAAACAGCAATGTGGGGATAGCGAAATCTGTTTATTTCCCGACACTGGGTGCAGGGGTGGGAATTTATCAGGATTACAACTCGAATAAAAATTATGACGGTTCTTCAAACAGAGAGCTGCCGTCGGCGGCTGTTACGTTTAACCAGCTTATATGGAATTTCGGGAAGGCAAGCTCTCTAATAAAGATGGAGCAGTTTTATCGTCTTGGTGCCGAGTATCAGTTTATGGACAGCATATGCAACACCATATATGATGTAAAATCAAAGTATTATGCCGTATTGAGGGCGCAGGGGCTTGTTGAGATAGCAAAAAATAATGTATTGATTAACGAAAAAAATTATGAACGTGCAAAGAAATATGCCGAGTCGGGTAAAAGAACAAAAATTGATGTTGTGAATGCTGAGGTTTATTTGAGTGAGGCAAGGATAGCGCTTGTTGATGCTCAGAATGAGTATGATAATGCTCTTGCTGATTTGGGAAATTCGTTATTTGTTGCTTATGCTCCTGATTTCAAGATTAAAGAGGTTGATACGTTCAGATTTCGGGATGATTATCCTTCGTCAATTTTGCATTCCGCTTCATCAAAGATTGTAGATGTGGCGTTTAAAACCGGTGTTGAGAGAAATATTTTATCTTCTGAGTTGAAAAAGCTTCCGTTTAATCTGGAGGGGGCGATAGAACTTGCTTATAAGAGCAGTCCTGATTTATGGGTTTTGGAGTCGACACTGAAGGCTATGCAGCAATCAGTGTTGTATATCAAGAGGCAATATTATCCTGATTTGACAGGAAATGTAGGATACGGGTACAACAATACAAAAGATTTATCGAACAACAATTTGAATATGTCGGTGAATTTGACATCATCTTTGAATATCAAGCAGTTAAAGCATGAGATAGATCGTGCGATGGCTGAGGTAAATCTTGCTTCGAATGACATAGACCATTTCAGGCAAAATTTGTATTTTAGCGTGAAGAAGGCATATATAAACGTCGATAAAAACGCCCGCCAGATACCTGCTGCACAGGAAAAAGTCAGACAGGCTCTTGAAAATTTCGAGCTTGCAGACAAGCTTTATGATGATGGTGAGGGAGATTATATTCTCTGGCAGAATGCACGGGAGAACTACAATAATTCAAAAATGGAGTATGTTGATACCCTTTATCATTATAATATGTCGCTTGCCGATTTGGAGATAGCTATGCATTATCATCTTGATGACCTGCATTCTCAGGCGGAACATGCCATGCATTATCACCATAAGGAAATAATCGAAAAACTCGAAGAGTCTTTACACTGTCAAAGAGAACATCATGAACATCCAAACCATGAACATGGTGAAGATGACCCGAAACACTAAAACTTTGAGATTATGTGTGTTTATAATATTATCATGTGATAGTGAGGCAAAAATTTGACAGGTTGGGATAAAAGAAATGATTTCTACCAATAAATTAACCGTAAGATTTGGAACGGAACCATTGTTTGAGAATGTCAGCGTGAAATTTTCCGAGGGCAATTGCTATGGTGTAATAGGTGCTAACGGAGCAGGGAAAAGTACTCTTTTGAGAGTTTTATCAGGAGAACTTGAACCTACATCGGGAGAGGTTAATGTAACAAAAGGACAGAGAATTGCTGTTTTGAAGCAGAATCATTTTGAGTTTGATGAGTTCAGGGTCATTGATACTGTTATTATGGGGTATAAAAAACTCTATGACATAATGCAGGAGAGGGAAGCGCTTTATGCAAAGCCTGATTTTGACGAGGCTGACGGGATGAGAGTTGCCGAGTTAGAAACAGCTTTTGCAGAGATGGACGGCTGGCAGGCTGAGTCGATGGCCGCTACGTTGTTGAGCGATTTGGGTATAGAAGATGAAAAACATTATTTGTTGATGAATGAGTTATCAGGCAGCGAAAAAGTGAGAGTACTGCTTGCCCAGGCACTGTTTGGAAATCCTGATATTCTTCTTCTTGATGAGCCTACGAACCACCTTGATGTAATGACAATTGCCTGGCTTGAAGAGTTTTTGATTAATTTCCCCAATACTGTTATTGTTGTTTCTCACGATAGGAAGTTTCTTGATAGTGTTTGTACGCATATTGCTGATATTGATTATCATGATATCAGGCTTTATGCAGGGAATTACACCTTCTGGTCGCAGGCAAGCCAGCTTATACAGAAGCAAAAGGCAGAGCTGAATCGAAAAACTGAAGAGAAGATGGAAGAGTTGAAAGCTTTTATTGCAAGATTCAGTGCAAATGCATCGAAGGCTAAGCAGGCAACATCAAGAAAGAACATGCTTGATAAGCTTTCTCTTGAAGAGATAAAACCTTCTTCAAGGCAGTATCCGAGAATAAGGTTTAATTTTGTTAAAATCCCCGGGAACGATATGCTTCAGGTGGAAAATTTGTGCAAATCAGCAGATGGAGAAGTGTTGTTCAAGAATTTTAATCTTGAAGTACAGACAGGTGAGAAAATAGCTTTTTTGAGCAAGAACCCGCTGACGATAACTACTTTATTTCAGATTCTGGCGGGAGAGATTGAGCCTGATGGGGGAACTTACCGTTGGGGAGTGACATCAACGCAGTCGTATTTTCCGAAGGATAATAACAGATTTTTTGAAACTGATATGAATTTGATAGAGTGGTTGAGGCAGTTTTCACCGGATCAGAATATAAATTTCATCAGGGGATATTTAGGGCGTATGTTGTTCTCCGGAGAGGATTCCGAGAAAAGTGCGAATGTCCTTTCAGGGGGAGAAAGAGTCCGTTGTATGTTAGCAAGAATGATGGTGAGTGATTCAAATGTGCTGATTTTTGATGAACCTACAAACCATCTCGATTTGGAGTCTATTACAGCGTTGAATAACTCTTTGATAGATTTTCAGGGAACAATTTTATTTACGTCACAGGATCATCAGTTTATACAGACTGTTGCAGACCGAATTGTCGAGATAGCTCCCGGAGGTTATGTGAATGCACAGTGCAGGTATGATGATTATCTTGTGAACCCGAATATACAAAAAAGACGGGAGTTGATTTATTCCCCGAAAAATCAAAAAGTCGGGGCAAAAAAATAGAAATTCAAACATATAAGTTGTGTGTTCTTTTTTAAGAAAAAATGAATAAGTATAATGCAGTATTTTCTGATTGTTGCGTTGTATGATATTATTTATTTGAGTAATGGAAAAGGTTTTTCGCATATGAGATGCCCTGTTTGTAATAATGTGATGATTGTAGTTGAACGTTGCGATGTTGAGCTTGATTATTGCATAAATTGTCGTGGTATTTGGTTTGATTTTGAAGAGTTAAGCTTCCTTTCAGAGGTAATTGAGGATGTTGAGTTTGAAGCTCCGAATGAAGAAAATATAAAAGAAGTAAAAAACTCAAATGAAAAAATTCACAGATGCCCCAGATGTATGTCAAAGATGAAAAAAGTTATGATAAACGGAAATCCTCCAATGATTGATTGTTGCCCCAATCGTCATGGATTTTGGTTTGATAGTGGCGAACTCGGGGAATATATTCAAAGTAATTCAAAAATCGAGCCTAAGGGAATGATTAAGTTTTTAGGCGAAGTAATAAAGATGAAATAAGATAACACAAGGAGATTTTTATTTATGGTTTTATTAGCTCTTTTTCTGATAATTCTGCTGGTAATCGTTTTCGTTGTCGGTGCATGGTTTGTTGGAATATACAACAAACTGGTGTCAGAGCGCAATGAAGTGAAAAATTCTTTTTCCCAAATTGATGTCCAGCTGAAAAGACGTTATGATCTTATACCAAACTTGATAAATACCGTAAAAGGCTATATGACTCATGAAAGAGAAACGCTTGAAAATATTACAAAGCTGAGACAGCAGGCTATCAATATCTCTGATGATAATGTTGCCTCAAAGTCCAAGGTAGAGAGTTTGTTATCTCAATCTTTGAAATCGGTATTTGCGCTTGCAGAAAACTATCCTGACTTGAAAGCGAGCCAGAATTTTGTTCAGCTGCAGGAAGAGCTTGCTTCTACAGAAAACAAAATCAGCTTTGCAAGACAATATTATAATGATTCTGTTATGAAGTTTAATACAAGCGTGGAGTTGTTTCCAAACTCTATAGTTGCAGGCATGTGCGGTTTTTCAAAATCAGAATTTTTCGAAGTTGAAAATCCTGAAGAAAGACAGAATGTGAAGGTAAGTTTCTAGCTTTATGTGGGAATTGATTGAAATAAACAAAAGAAAGTCTATGACCCTTCTGTTTTTATTGGGTACATTGCTTTTTGCGGTAATCCTGCTCATTGTTGAAGGTGTTTTGCAGTATACAGTAAAAGTGTCTGAAGACTTATATGATGAGTTGATGTTATTCGGACTTTTGCTGTCGGTTATTATATTTGTTCCTATTGTTGCATTTCAGTTATTCAAAGTTTTTCGCTCAGGTTATAAAGATATACTGATGATGGCAGGCGCTAATAAGGTTGTTCCGTCGAAAAACAGCAAGGTATTGTGCAATGTTGTTGAGGAGATGGTTATTGCATCAGGGTTCAAGGGTAAACCTGATATTTATATCATCGAAGATAGCGTGCCGAATGCGTTTGCTGTTGGTATCAACGAGAAAAAGTGCGCAATAGCCGTTACTTCTTCTCTTTTGAAAATTCTTAACAGAGAAGAGCTGCAGGCTGTTATTGCTCATGAGATGGCTCATCTTTATAACAGGGATTCTCTGTTTTTGACAATAGCCTCATTTTTTGTCGGGACTATTTTGACCATTGCTTCGTCGATATCATTCAACGGAGGCGGACGTTCAAGCAGCAGAGGCGGGAATCTTGTTTCGTTGTTGATATTGATTGTTATTATGCTTATTGTAACTTTGGTAGCTCCGTTGATTGCAAAGATGTTATTTTTCATGACATCAAGAAAAAGAGAGTATCTTGCTGACGCTTGTGCTGTACAGTTTACGAGAAATCCCGGAGCTCTCGCTTCTGCTCTGACAAAAATCAGCTCGCAGGAGTTCAAACCTTTTGCAAAAGATTTTACGAGAAAATCAGAAGCGCAGATGCCGCTTTATATAAACAATCCTTCTCTGGCAGCAGATAAAGAGTCTTTGTTTGCGACGCATCCGCCGATAAAAAAAAGAATAGCAATTCTTTCAAGATTGGCGAATGGGTCTATTATTGATTATCAAAAGGTGTATACCGAAGAATGCGGAGAAAAGTTATTTTCAAAACAGATGTTAAAAGAATCAGTGAAGATGGGTAACCCTTTGCCTCCGACTCCTGCTGATTTTGCCGGCGGTTCTGTTGTTATGGGGCTGCAGGGTGCTTCAGGTGCTGCCGAAGCTGCCGGCTCTGTATTGTCCGGTGCAGAAACAGACACAGGTGTTTCTGCTCAAAAACAGAGTGTTTTCAATTCAAAAGAGAAGATCGCTCAGAAACGTATGGCGAACAATATTATGTGGGAGTCAGTGAAGTATTCGATTTCAGAATGCGACTGCGGAACAACTCTCAAAATACCGCCTTGTTATACGGGTAAGCCGATAAAGTGTCCTCATTGCGGTAAAACTCACACTGTGGAGAAAGCTGCTTAGATTTTAATTTTGATGACGACTTTTTTTACGTAAGATGGTTTGTCTATAGCCAGTGATGGCATATGTGCGTCATGAGGGAAAAAGATAAGGAAATCTCCCTGTTCTGCCGTCAGAAAATCACAGTTCCCATCAAGAAACATGATATCTTTTTCTTCATCGTAGGGAATTGATATGCTTGTGTTGTCTATATGAGTGCAGCCGAGTTGTTCTTTGCCTTTTATTATAAACTGGATATCGATATATTTTTTATGAGCTTCGAGTTTGGCTGTTTCTTTTTGTTTTGTTTGATAGTCTTGAACTATTGCAAATATTTTGTCTTGTTCTATTTCATATTTTCCGTTTTGGGTATTCGACAGGTCGTTTTGTTGAAGATATAAGAGGGCTTTTTTGATATCACAGCCAAGTGAAAAATATGTTTGTGCTTGTTTTATAGAGTCTTTTATCATAATTTTTATCCATATATTACGTTATTTTACAAATTATAATATTTATATGATTTTTATGGCAATAAATTTTTTTTACGTGTTTATTAATTATTATAATTTTGATTTTATATATTTTTAACAAAAGTTTAGTAATATGAAGATATTTTGATAGAATTTGGTAGAAAGGTTAGAACACAGGTAAAACAAATGAATATACAAGCGGTTTCTTCTTATAACTATAATAATTACAATGCAGCTATGACAAGAGCACAGGCTCCGAAGCAGAACATATCATTCTCAAGTTATCAGACGGATTATGGAGAACCTGTTGCTGAGCTTGATCCTAAATTATTTGATTTTATAGAACAAAATGAAGATGAGTACGGTGTGTTGCGTTATTTCACATCACGTATTCATGATGTTGCAGATTCTGTCGGAGATGAAATTGATAATCCTGAAGACCCCGATGGACTGAGAATTCTTGGAAGAAACGTTTGGCAAGAAGTTGTAGAAAGACTTAATACCGCCAGAAAAGAAGGTCATGTAATGGGTAAAAAAATCCGCGGAAAAGTTTGGAATTATTATGAATTGCCTGAAAAAGAACACATGATGACTGATTGGCTGACAGGTCGGATGAGCAAAGAGAGATTTGACTATAAAGCTTTGAATAAAATCATTGATTATATGTATCAAGATTTCAAAGGCGGTCAGGGCAGCTCAACCGGAAAGTATGACAGAACAGTTTAGTTCTTGGCAAAAGATAGATTAAAAAAAGACCTCTTTGTGAGGTCTTTTTATTTATCGTTTTTGTTTTCAAACAGTTTGTTATTTACGAATGTCCCGGCTTTTTCTCCAAAATAGTTTCCCAGACCTATTCCGATGAGTGAGCCGATGGCTCCGAAACGGCGATCAAGAACTGCCCCTACTGCTGCCATTCCTGCTACCATAGAAGCGATATTTATTCCTGATTTGAGAAGTTGTTTTCCTGCTGCTTGGAGTTTTTTGTCTTTTTGTTCTTCGTTTTTAACAGCGTTTACTATATCCGGAATTTCGAGCAATGCAAAAGCTGCTACGCTCAGAACGGGGATTCTCATCATTGAACGGCATATCAGCTTTGCAATTTTGCTTTTACCTTTAATTATATACACTTTATTTTGTTTCAAGCCGTTTTTAATTATATCCATGCTTTCTCCGGGCTTGATTTCTCTTGTTACAGTCAGATTCATGGCTTTGACTATTTTTTGTCCAATCTTTGTATTAAACAAAGATTTGTCAATTTTGTCATATACTGTGTCAAATTTTTGGGTATCAAATTTCTTTCTTAGTTGTCTTAGAGGAAATTCGAGCAGAGTATCCTGAGCGAAAGTGAATTCCATTTGTGTTGGATTGGGTGCTATTTTTTTATTTTTGATTTGTCTCAGGACAGAGTTGATATCAGAAAAGTCCATAGGCAGGTTGTTGAGAGCAAGAAGTGCAAGACCTGCAGTTTTTATTTTTTTATTACGTTCTGATGAGTCTTTTACACCGAGAACTCTTCTGATAGGGGCAATTGGTGACGATGCCATTTTGAACAGTTCTTCTTTGCTGATGGCTGCTTTATCATGTTTATTGACTTCGTCTATGAATTTTGTTGTAAAGTTTGCTGTATCTTTTTCAAGATTGCCGCGCATTTTTATATCGGATGAATTCGGATGAATTTTTGTTTGTGTGTTTTGAACCACAGGTCTTTCTTCCTGCGGATTGTTCATCCTAGCATATGCACTTTTGTTTATGCCGTATATTTTGTATATTTCCGCTATATTACCTTCCACAAATACCTTCCAAAAGTTTATATAAGAATATTCAATCCTATATATTTATAAAAAAATTTTTTATATTTAAATTGCTTATGTTTCTTAAAACTGTAACAAATTTAATAATAAGAAATCCCTTTTGAATATTATTCAAAAGGGATTTCTTAGAGTTAAGATTTCTATTATTGATATAGAGGTTGTAATTTTGCTTCCTGCTGAGGGATTTTTCCTTCTTCTATTGACATATAGGCTCTGTAGTCAATTACAGGGAAGCAGTTGTCTATGGATTCTATTTCTTTGAGGTAGTTGTCATCTATGTTATTGTTTTCTATCATAGTGGCAATTTTTTCGAATCTTTTGACATGTTCTCTAAATCTTTCAGTAGCATAGTCTTTTGCCTGCCATGTTGTGATTAAGAACGGCCAATCGCTGCTTTGCAACAGGAGGTTTTCTCTTGCAAGCTGGTTGAGTGCTCTGTGTTTTAGTTTATCCTGAGGGATAGTCTGGTTTGCATCTGCAATATCCTGCATACGTTTTTCGCAGGCATGGATAATCGGCCACATCCATTCCGTGAGGTGGTTCTGCCATACCCAGAAGTGTCCTCCCTGCCCCCATGAGCTTTCAGGAATTTGAATTGCTTCTGTCGGCGGATATTTATCGAGGTATTCTGCTGCTGTTTGTCTTTCAATTTCAGGCAGGTAGTTGTTGAGTTTTTTGATAACCTGTTTGATGAATTCAACTCCTTCAAACCACCAGTGACCAAATAATTCTGTATCAAATGATACCATTACCAACCCATGTTTTCCTGTAGCTTTTTTGTAGTCATTCAACATGTGGTAGAGAATTGTTGTGTAGTGGTCTGAGTTTTCGTTTACTTTTGACATTGCAAGTACCGGATCATAGAGCATTTTATCTCCGAGGTCTGTTGTCGGGCTTGTTATTCTCCAGTAGTGCATACCTGATTTGTCGTCTTTTTTGTGGAATTCTCTGAAACATCCATCTCCCGGATATCCATCGGCAGCTGACCATACCTGATAGCCTGCTCTGTCGTTTCTTCCCATTACTGCAACCTGTGCATCAGGCAACCAGTAAGCTGAATATGTATCGTATCCTGTTGCTTCTCTTTCAGGAAGCGGAATATATTCGATGTTTCCGTAAACACCGATTACACGTCTGTTTCCGATAGAGTTTCCGCCTTCTATAACATGAGATTCCGTGAAGAAATATTCGATGTCATTATTCGCAAGAGTTACTTCTATAGCAGGACGCCATTTTTTCTGTCCGTCTTTGCCGATATATTCATAGCCCTGTCTGTAAGCACATTCAGGCAGCCAGGTTCCTCTTGCTTTTTTGCCAAAGAGTCTTTTTGTTGTGTCTGAACCGATTTTGAACTGGGCATTCAAGTTTGAATCCGTAGCAAGCAGAGGAGAAAAACCGTGAGTAGCTCCGGATGTAGTAATTTCAATGCAACCGAGATCCTGGAATTTTTTGAATGCTGTTATCAAATTTTTGTTGTATTTATTGATGAAATTATCTTTTATGTTTGTAAACCAGTCAAAATAATATTTTGCAAGATACTTCAAATGTTGAGAGTGAGCAACATTCGGGTTTGGATATCTTTCGAGATCCTGTGATACAGCTTTAATTCTTGCATCAAGATATTTTATAAATCCTTCCTGCAGATGTTCGTCATTCAACTGTTCTGCGAGTATAGGAGTAATCCCTACTGTTAATTTAGCCTTTATTCCTTCGTCGTACAATTCTGATATTGCATTTAGCAGAGGAATATAGGTTTCAGACATGCATTCATACAAGTTTTCTTCTCCGAAGGGCCACATCCCTGCTTTTCTGTAGTATGGCAGGTGGCTGTGAAGCATAAATACAAATGAACCTACTGACATGTTTTGTCCTCCAATTTTTTTGTAAGCCTTTTATTATCGCTAATTCTAACATGAAAAGAAATAAAATATAACCCTAGAGGATTAATTCTTGAGAATAATATCAAGCTATTCTTTAGAGTAGAGGTGTAAATTTTTATTAAGTATCAATTTATTTTTTTTGCTTATATCAAAAAAAATTTTTTAGAATTTTTAATCTCTTATATAGAATATTTTGAGAGGAAATTTATGAAAATAACTAATCAGGCTATATTGGGTTTTATATATTCAAGCAATTCGAGCAGAGAGAATTATAATAATTTTTCAAGATGCAATCTTGAAAGAGTTCCTATGCAAGATTGTATATCTTTCTCTTCCAGAAATAAAACTCATAAAACAAGGGAGAAAGTTCTTCCTGAAAATGTGCAAGCAGCTGTAAAGTTCTCTGATAAAATCTATGAATTGGCAAAAGACGGTCATATAAATCTTGAAACTGTTGCTGATCTAATTCATTCTTATGATTCAGAGATAGATGTAAAATCAAAAGAGGATTTAGCAAAACTTATCCCTGATGCCCAAAATTATACAGCTTTTTTCAGAGGAACAATGGCTGATGATTTTTCTTCAACTGATAAGCAGATGTTTTTAGATATTCCTCAAAAAAACAGTGAAGAAGATATTATTTCTTTTGCGATGAATTCCGCTCATGAATTTACACATGCACATCCTTCTCAAAATGAGAGAACATTTGAGTTTTTGAAGAGGGTCAGCAGGGGAAATTCTTATGATGCCAAAGTTTTTATGACAATAGGGGAGCAGTTGTTTAAATATTTTGATACGGAAGTCCAGGCGATGGCTTCTTTGGGGGTGTTCAACAATCCACTGGACATAAGCAGTCTGGTAGAACACAGAATGGTTCTCCCAAGAGCGGAAGAAGTGTCAAAGGGTGATATACTGAAATCTCTTCATGTCAAAGATGAGAAAGAGTTCAAATCACAGGTGCTAAATAAATTTAATAGCGATTTTGATAATTTTATTGCTTACGCATCTAAAGATAAGAATTTTTATGAAACTATGCCTTATAAAAATAATTTGAATAAACTTGCATCAATAGTAAAAAGTTATTGTGCTTATAAAGCTCTTGATGAATATGAAGCTTATACAACGGAGAGTGTTGTCGGCAAAAAATTGTGCAATATAGAAGGCAGCGCAAATATTGATGTGCTGCCTATGTATTATCAAATGTTGGGAAAAGCTTTTTCGTAGTTTTATTTTGATATAACATCAAATCCTGTGTATTTTCTCAGTACTTCAGGGACTACTACGCTGCCGTCTTTTTGCTGATAGTTTTCAAGAATTGCCGCAAATGTTCTTCCGACGGCAAGACCTGAACCGTTCATAGTGTGGACAAATTGAGGTTTGCCGGTTTCTTTGGAACGATATCTCATGTTTGCTCTGCGTGCCTGGAAGTCACCCATATTTGAACAGCTTGAGATTTCTTTATAAGCATTATATGAAGGAAGCCATACCTCGAGGTCGTAGCAGATTTTTGCGCTGAATCCGAGATCTCCGGTGCAGAGTTCAACTCTTCTGTATGGCAGCCCCAAGAGTTCGAGAACATGTTCCGCGTCCCTTGTGAGTTTTTCATGTTCTTCAGGACTTGTTTCAGGTGTGCAGACTTTTACAAGTTCTACTTTGTTAAACTGATGGAGTCTGATGAGTCCTCTTGTATCTTTGCCGGCAGAACCTGCTTCTCTTCTGAAGCATGGTGTATAAGCCGTCATATACTTTGGAAGCTCTTCTTCTTTGAGAATTTCATCGCAGTAGATGTTTGTAACCGGTACTTCAGCTGTCGGGATGAGGTAGAGGTCTTCGTCCTGACATTTGTACATATCTTCTTTGAATTTCGGAAGCTGTCCTGTTCCTGTCATTGCTGCCGAGTTGACAAGTATAGGAGGTATAATCTCCGTGTAACCATGCTGTGTTGTATGCACTTCGAGGAAGAAGTTTATGATAGCACGTTCAAGAGCCGCACCTTTACCTTTGTAGATAGTAAATCTTGATTGCGCTATTTTTACGCCTCTTTCAAAATCTACTATATCCAAATCCTGTGCTATATCCCAGTGGGGTTTCAGTTCAAAATCTTTTTTTGTCGGCTCTCCAAAAGTTTTTATGACTTTGTTATAAGAATCATCTTCTCCTGTCGGGACATCTTCAAAAGGTGTGTTTGGCGTGTGAAGAAGGATGTCTTTTTGAACTTCGGTCAGTTTTGTTTCTTTTTCTTCGAGTTCTTTTAGTTCTTCTCCGAGTTTTTTTACTTTTTCCTGAATTTCTGTTGTATCTTTTCCTTCTTTTTTAAGTATGCCGATTTCTTTTGAGATATTGTTGCGTGATGAGCGGAGTTCATCGGCTTTTGTTTGTATTTCTCTTCTTTCTTTGTCTATTTCTATAATTTTGTCTATTGATAAGTCAGGGTTTCTTCTTTTTAGAAGTTCGTTGACTTTTTCAGGGTTTTCTCTGATTACTTTGATATCAAGCATTTTTCTATCCTTTATATTAATGTAGTTGTAGTTTTATTATATTATAATAGAAAGAAATTGATACAGTTTATTTTTAACAAACACCTCTTTGAGGTGTTTGTTGTGTAAAAGAATGTAAAAAAGTAAATTTTATGTGGCAATAAATATTTTCAGGGAGCTTTAGTAATGTAAGTTTAAATAAACAATATGGTGAATAATATGATGAATGTGGCAGGAAGCGGATATCCAAAACAAAACTTTTCTTTTGGCAGAAGTGGAGAACGTTTTGTTGAGGCACTTGGCAGAACAACAAAAGGGATGATTGAGTATACCGTACAAGACTTGGCTCCCAGAGACAGAAGCCTTGTGAGAGAAACGATTGTTAACAGTGTAGAGAAACGTAATATTTTGAACATTTTCTGGAACGCTCTTCATCGTACCAACAATTCGAGAATAGATGAGGATATTAAGGTAATAAGACGCCATGCATCTTATGATGGAGTGAATGGTGAGAAGATGCGTAAGGCGATTGCTGATGAATTAGGTTTGAGAGATCCATCAGGCAAGAATGCAGAGTTCTTTAACATGCTTGTATAGTTAATAAAAATAATAAATTTAGACTGCATTTTGTATAAAATGCGGTTTTTTATTTTTAATACTTATTCATTATTTTCAAATAATTTTTTTTAGATATAATTTTTTTGGAAGACATGAGGAGAATTTTTTATGTTAAAGATTATGAGTGCTACACCTGCGTTCAAAGGTAGCAAAATGGTTCAGGTATCTGATGACAAACAGGGTGAGTCTAAAGTTTTTGTTAACTCGAAACAGGTTCTTGCTATCAAAAAAGATCCCAAGAACGAATCAAAAACAAACATTTTTCTTGCGGCACCGATGGATGATTTCAACGGCAATGTAATATCGGTAAATGAAACTCCCGCTGTTGTCGCAGGGAAGTTTAATGCAGAAGCTTAGTTAAATAAAAACAACAAATTTTGCAAAGCATAGTAAAATGAACTAAAATTTTACTATGCTTTTTCAATATATTTCAGAGTACATAGATTATTTATCAGTAGAAAGAGGACTTTCAGAGAATACTCTGCTGGCTTATCGTAATGATCTGGTAGATTTTTCAGAGTTTTTGAGCCGTCTTGGAATAGAAGAACTTCCTGATATATCACGTACAAATGTGAACCGGTATATAAGAAACCTTCGTCAGGAGGACTTTTCACCAGGGAGTATTACAAGAAAGATAGCCTCTTTGAGAGGTTTTTTCAAATGGCTTATATCATCAGAATATCTTTCTCATGACCCGACAGCGAGTCTTGAACAGCCGAAGCTCAGCAGACATTTACCGAAGGTTCTAACGCTGTCTGAGATAAATACAATACTTCAGGAGAGTCTTTCTCCATGGCAGAGGGCGGTTGTTGAACTTTTGTATGCGGCAGGACTGCGTGTTTCTGAACTGGCTAATTTGAAAGTATCTGATGTGAATTTGGAGCAGGCTTATGTAAGATGTTTCGGAAAAGGATCAAAGGAGCGTCTTGTTCCTATCGGGAAATATGCAGTTGCGGCGGTTAAAGATTATCTTGAAAAAAGAAAAATGTTTGTACTCAATACGGAGTCTGACTCAAAACATTTGTTTTTGGACGAAAAAGGTCATGATGTGTCACGGCAAAAAATTTATCTGTTGATACATGAGTTGGGGAAGAAGGTTGGAAAAAATATATCTCCTCACACGCTGCGTCACAGTTTTGCTACTCATCTTCTTGAAAATGGTGCGGATTTGAGGGTTGTACAGGAGTTATTGGGTCACAGCGATGTTTCAACAACACAGCTTTATACGCATGTCAGCAAAAAACGACTGAAAGAGGTTTATTTTTTAATTAACAAAAATTAATGAATAGGAAGTATTTTTTTAGAATATAATGAAAAATAATCCAAAATAGGTTATACTATATTTGTAATAATAGGCTTTGGTTTATGATTTTGAAACAAATAAAACTGATAATGCTTGTTGGTGTATGTGCATTTTTGCTGTGCGGATGCCAGGTTCGAAGTTCTACAATTGTTTTGAAAGATAAGACTAAAGAAAAACCCAAAACAGAAAGTGCCGTAAGAGTGGAAAACGGTGTTATTATATATAAAGATACAAAAAAATATGATACTTCCAAAATTCCCAAAGAAGGGGATAAAGAGGAGGATTATATTTTCGGGAAATAACCTGATAAATTTGTAATTTTTGTGTTAGTTTATTTATAAGTATAATTTGGAGAATTAACCAATGGATTATAGATGCGGTGATTTGGAAAATATTGTTATGAATGCTGTATGGTCAATGGAAGTACCTGAGCAGGAATATATTTGTGTTTGTGATGTACAGGAGAGGATTAATTTTCTCGAATCGAAGAATTGGGCTTATACAACAGTCAAAACAGTAATGGACAGGCTTGTTGAGAAAGCTATGATTATTCGTTTTAAAAAAGGTAAAAAGTATTTTTACAAGTCTGTTTTGTCAAGAGAAGAGATGGCTGAAGAGGCTATGAAAAAACTTGCAAAACAGTATTTTCATAATGATATGACCGAGTTAAAGAAAATGGCTGATGCCATGTGTGAAAAGGAATTATCAAAAATTTAGATGAATTCCGAAGAAGAAAAGAAACTCGTATCATCTTTAATTCTCGGTGTTTTATCAGGTAGGATAGGAGTTTTGGAAGCTCTGAAAAGATTTCCGAAAGACCGTTACAATCCGACGATAAAATGCTGCTGGCATGCTCTTGTTCACTATGAAGCAGATGAAGACCTGAGACGTAAAGACGCTGACTACAAACGTGAGCAGGATGATTATTTGCTTATGCTTTCTGAAATGCTGGATAGAGGAGAGGATGTTCCTCAAAATATCTTAGATGAGTATGAAAAGTATCACGGCGATACCATGATGCCCTATGGTGAGAGCTTTGGAGAGAAATTTTTGAGCTTGTTTAAGTTCTTGAATATTTCAAAATTTTGATTAATGTAAACAACAAGTGCCAACAATTGTATGTTGATGGTATAATATTATTAATTACTAGACTACTGTTAGAGTTGAGGCTAAATAGGATATGACAACGGAAACAACACAAAGTTATGGTGCTGAGAATATTAGAGTTTTGGAGGGGTTGGAAGCTGTCAGGCTCCGTCCCGGTATGTATATAGGTTCAACAAGCCAGCGAGGGCTTCATCATTGTATATATGAAATTGTTGATAACTCAATTGATGAATCATTAGCAGGTTATTGTACAACAATAAAAGTTACTATAAACAAAGATGAAAGCGTCACGGTTGAAGATAACGGACGTGGTATCCCTGTTGATATCAAACCTGAAACAGGTAAATCCGCTCTTGAAATTGTCCATACAGTGCTTCACGCCGGAGGTAAGTTCGGTGACGGCGGATATAAAGTATCAGGAGGTCTTCATGGTGTCGGTGCTTCTGTTGTAAATGCTCTTTCTGAGAAGATGACCGTAGAAGTATCAAGACAGGGTTATGTCTTTAAACAAACTTACCTAAGAGGAGAACCTACAGGACCGGTTGAAAAAATCAGAGAGACAGATAAAACTGGTACAAAAACAACTTTTTGGCCTGACCCTGAAATATTTCGTGAAACAACGGTTATTGACCGTGATGTGATTTCTAATCGTCTTCGAGAAATGTCTTTTTTGAATAAAGGTCTTGAGATAATTTTTAGAGATGAAAAAACGGACACTGAGGAACGTTTTCACTATGAGGGCGGGATTGCACATTATGTCGAATTTTTGAACAAAAATAAAGAGGTAATGTTTGAAAAACCGATATATATGGAAGCAACTGTCGACGGGACTTATGTCGAAGTTGCGATGCAATACACTGATGCTTATAACGAAACTGTTTTGAGTTTTGCAAACAATATCAATACCCACAACGGAGGAACTCACCTCACAGGTATGAGGAATGCCATTACACGTGTTATAAACGATTATGCCCGCAAGAATAATTTATTGAGAGATAATGATGCAAACCTTACCGGTGATGATACAAGAGAAGGTTTGACAGCAATTGTCAGTGTAAAAATTCCTAATCCTCAATTTGAAGGACAGACAAAGGAAAAACTCGGAAACTCTGAAGTTCTCGGGGTTGTTACCGATGTTGTAAGAGAAAAACTTCAAGAATGGCTTGAGTTCAATCCGAAGGAAGCCAAGACCATAATCGAAAAAACTCTTCAAGCGCAAAGAGCAAGAGAGGCTGCAAGAAAAGCCCGTGAGCTGACGAGAAGAAAGACCGCTCTTGAAAACTCAACACTTCCTGGCAAGCTTTCAGATTGTTCGAATAGAGAGCCCGAAAAATGTGAAATTTATATCGTTGAGGGTGACTCGGCGGGAGGAAGTGCAAAACAGGGTCGAAACAGAATGTTTCAGGCTATTCTTCCTCTGAGAGGAAAGATTTTGAATGTAGAGCGTGCAAGATTGGATAAGATTTATAATAACAATGAAATTCAATCTTTGATTCAGGCATTCGGAATAAATATCAGCAAGAATGCGGATGAAGTTGATATAGAAAAGCTTCGTTACCACAAGATTATTATTATGACGGATGCTGATGTTGATGGTGCGCATATCAGAACTCTTCTTTTGACGTTTTTCTTCCGTTATGCAAGACCGCTTATTGAAAACGGTTATGTCTACATTGCTCAGCCTCCGTTGTACAAGCTTACGCAGGGTAAGCAGGCTGAATACCTCTATGATGACAAAGCATTGGAAAAGAAGCTGCGTGATAAAGGCGTAAAAGGTCTTGTTTTGTTTGATAAACATAAACAAAAATCAGCCCAGGAAGATGATCTGGTTAACTTGCTTTCAAATATGTCTGTTTATTACGGAGCTTTCCACAATCCGATTATCGGGAATATTCCTGAAGTTGTAATAAGAGGACTTATTCGTTCCGGAATAACAGAAGTTGATTTTGAATCAGAGAACAAGATGAATGAAATCAATGCTTATTTAAATCACTATTTGAAAGACCATGCCGAAAACTATAATGTTGTCGAGGCTGCAAATTATTCAACAACAGTGAAGTTTAATGCTGAAGCAAACAAATACAAGCTTGTTCTTGATTTAGGAAACGATGAAGAAGAGCCGATTGATATTCACTCAGGTATTATTAAGAGCATTGAATATAAACGTCTTGAAGTTGCATATCCTCCTATCAGAAGCTATCTGTTTGAAGAAGAGGGAACTCTTCAGCTTTTGATGGATGATAAAACAGAAACTTCCATTTCCTCGTTCAAAGAATTGCAGAAGATAGTAGAAGAACGAGGCAAAAAAGGAATCAGTATTCAGCGATTCAAAGGTCTTGGAGAGATGATGCCTCAACAGCTGTGGGAGACAACCATGGATCCTCAGAACAGGACGTTATTAAAAGTTAACATAGAAGATGCTATGATTTGCGAGCAGCTGTTTGATATTCTGATGGGCGATAAAGTCGAGCCAAGGCGCGATTTTATTGAGACAAACGCTGTTTATGCTACAAATATAGATGTATAAAATTCAATAAATTTTCATATTAAACAGTTGGTTAAAATTTTAATCAACTGTTTAATTATGTATAAAAATTTATTCCTGATAAAATAAATATATTAGTAAAATAATGATTTACGGGGACAGGTTATGAATCAAAAGAAGTTTATGTTACTTGCGATTATACTTCTTACAATAGGCAGTATAATTACTATTTTGAAGGTTCCTACCAAATTCGGACTTGATTTGATAGGCGGAGCCCGTCTTGTTCTGGAGGCTCAAACAACAGACAATATTGTAAAAATTACGCCTGAAGTAATGGATAGTTTACAATTTGCAATCGAAAAAAGGGTTAATGCTCTTGGCGTTTCTGAAACGATTGTTCAAAAAGCAGGGGATAGACGACTTATTGTCGAAATTCCCAACGTAAAAGATTTGAAGCAGGCAAAACAGTTTCTTGGAGATACAGCGGAGCTGGAGTTCAAGGAACTCAAGAAAGATGACAAAGGACAGCCTGTTATTGGTCCGAATGGCGAGGAGTGGATTTCGACAGGTTTGTCAGGTAAAGATTTGAGAAAAGCAGAGATAGGTAATGATCAGACAGGTCACTGGGTTGTATCTTTGGAATTCAATGATGAAGGTGCAAAAAAATTCGCGACGCTGACAACAAGATTGGTTGGTCAGCCGATGGCTATTTTCTTTAATGGCGAAATCCAATCAGCTCCTGTCATCAACGAACCTATAAGAGGCGGTATGGCTCAAATTTCCGGTGGTAGAGATGGCTTTGACATTAAAGAAGCAAGAGATATGGTAAACCTTCTCAATGCGGGTGCTCTGCCTGTACCTGCTGAAATAATCGAGGAAAACACCGTAGGTCCTACTCTCGGTCTTGATTCGCTCAAAAAGAGTAAAACAGCAGGATTTATAGGTTTAGGCCTTGTAATCCTTTTTATGATAGCGTATTATCGTCTGCCTGGGATTATTGCCAGTGTTGCACTTGTAATATACGGTTTGATGTCATTGGCTATCTTCAAGATAGTTCCTGTTACGCTGACTCTGGCAGGTATAGCGGGCTTTATTTTGAGTATTGGTATGGCTGTTGATGCAAACATACTTATATTTGAGAGAACAAAGGAAGAACTCAAGATGGGCAAAACTTTCTATGCGGCAATTAATGCCGGATTTGAAAGAGCATTCACAAGTATTTTTGACAGTAATATGACAACTCTCATAACATGTGCCATCTTATATATGTTAGGTTCAAGTATTGTAAGAGGTTTTGCACTGACTCTTGCAATAGGTGTTCTTTTGAGCATGTTCAGTGCTATTACCATTACACGTAACTTTATGCATGTTTTCTTTGACCATTTCAACCTTGAGCATCCCGGTTTGTTTGGTTTGAAAGAAAATGAGATACAAACAGCTTTTAAGGCCGAGGATACTACAGCCAACAAAGCTAAATACGGTGTTTTGGACTAATTTTTAAGGAGATTATCAATGTTTGTAGAAACAAAGCATATTTTGGATATATACAAATACAGATGGGTTTATTTGGCTCTGTCTGCTTTATTTATTATTCCCGGTATTATCGCTATGATTTATTCTTGCATAGTATACCCGACGCATGCGCCTTTCAATTTGGGTATTGATTTTACCGGAGGGACAATTTCTCAATACAGTGTTGTTAAAGAGAATGAGGATGAAACTATTCCAAAACTGAGGGAAGATTTGGAAAAAAACGGTTTTGAACATGCTACAATTCAGGTAATCAATACACAGTCTCTGGCTGAAAAACATACATCGGATAAGAGCAAAGATGCTAAAACAGACGGAAAGATTACTGATATAATTTCGATAAAGACAAAATTTTTGAATGAAGAAGACAGTAACAAGCTGGACTCTGTTGTGAAGGCTGTTGATCCGGAGGCTGAACTGATACAAATAAGCTCAGTAGGACCGACTCTTGGAAAGGAGTTATTCAACAATTCTATGGTTGCTCTTTGTCTTGCTTTTGCAGGTATTGTGCTTTATTTGGCGATGAGGTTTCATCTTGATTATTCGTTAATTGCGCTTGCCTCACTTGCACATGATGCGTTGTTTGTTTGCGGGACTTTTTCTATTTTAGGGTTGGTTTTCGGAACGCAGATTGATACATTGTTTATTACTGCTGTTCTAACGGTTGTCGGCTTTAGCGTTCATGATACGATAGTTGTTTATGACCGTATCAGAGAAAATACAAAATATCTCTCAAAGAAGATGTCTTTTGTTGAGATTGTGAATTCAAGCGTAAACCAAACTCTCGCAAGAAGTATCAATACATCTTTAACATGTGTAATTACCCTGCTTGCTCTTTATCTCTTCGGTGGTGTTACAACACGTGATTTTGTACTTGTTATGCTGCTTGGTATAATTATCGGTACTTACTCAAGTATCTTTTTTGCCAGCGTACTTCTTGCAATGCACAGAGAACATCTTAAAAAATCAGGCAAAAAAGTTATTAACTGATAATTTATTTGGGTGTCAGGGTAGAATAATATGAGCAAAATACTGATAATCGATGATGATACGGCTATACTGGAATTGATAAAAGTAAACCTTGAGCTCCTTGGTCATGAGGCGATAACCGCCTCTGACGGGGTGAAAGGTTTTGCTCTTGCAAGACAGGAGCTTCCTGACTTGATTATTCTTGATGTTATGATGCCTGATGTTGACGGTTTTACCGTTGCGAGCAGAATCAGGAACAATCCTTCGACAAAAGACATACCTATACTTATGCTGACAGCTCTGTCAATGATACAGGATAAGACAAAAGGATTTGACGCAGGAGTTGATGATTATCTGGTAAAACCTTTTGAGCTTGAAGAGCTCAAGTTGAGGGTGAGGGCTCTTTTGCGCAGGGTTAATGCAATTCCTGAGTCGTTAGGTAAGGGAGAAATTTTGACGGTTGGTGATATGACGCTTTTACCTGAGAATTTATCTGTGCAGATAAAGGATAAGACTGCGAAATTGACTCCTATTGAATATGAGATATTGAGCATGCTTATGCAAAACCATGGTAATGCGGTTACTGCACCTGTTTTGTTGAAAGATATATGGGGATATTCTCCTGATGATGATATAGAAACCATACGTGTTCATATAAGACATCTCCGTACAAAGCTGCAAAAAATCAGTCCTGATAAGAAGTATATTGAAACTATTTACGGTGGGGGATACCGTTTGGTTACCGATGAAGACTAGGATATTTGGTATTGAAATAAAAATAAAATAAGGCTAAACTTGAAAATCATAGGCAGTTTTTAACTAAGTAAGGAACAATCTTCTGGTATGTTTAATAATAAAAAAATTTATCTTCTCTCAGGTTTAATGATATTTGTTTTTATGATTTGTCTTGCGTTTGTTTTCAGGGCAAATATTGAAGATGCGTATTATATTCATATGGCGAAGAATGATGGGCAGAAGCTTTTTTTGAGAGCCTGGGCTTTGACAAAAGAAGAATATTATGACAAAACGCTTAATCATCAGGAATGGTCATATTGGAGAAAACGTTATGTTCCCAACATCAAGACCATGGATGATTCTTATATAGCCATAGACTCAATGCTTGAGAGTCTTGATGATCCTTATACAAGATTTATGAATCCTTATGACTTTGAAGACCAGAATATCAATATAGACGCAAAAGTTTATGGAATAGGTATTAATATTTCGGATATAGGAGGGCGGACTGTTATAGTTAATGTTATAGAAGATACGCCTGCGTCCAAAGCCAAACTCGAAAAAGGTGATATTATTCTGAAGATTAATGATAAGGATGTAAAAGGATTCAAACTGAGAGATGTTGCCCAGCTTGTCAGAGGACCCGTCGGAACAAAGGTAAAACTTGAACTGCAGCGTGATGAAGAAAAACTCACAAAAACTATTGTCAGAAATGAAATAAAAATCAAGACAGTATCTCATGACATTATAGAAAAAGAGAACATTGCACACATTACAATAACAAGTTTCTTGAGCGAAGAGCTGCCCGAAGAGTTTATCCAGGCGCTTTATGCAACTGAAGATACAAAGGGCTTGATACTTGATTTGCGGGGAAATACCGGAGGGCTTTTGCCGAATGCGGTTGTACTTGCAAATATGTTTCTTGACAACGGAACTATTGTAAGTATTGTTGATAGAAACGGCAAAAAGAACGATATCAAAGCTGTAGAGAATAATTTTTATATATCAAAACCGACGGTTATTTTGATAAATGAAGGGTCAGCAAGTGCCTCAGAAATTTTCTCAGGGGCTATGAAGGATTATCATAAGGCAGAGTTGATTGGTGAGAAAACTTTCGGCAAGGGACTTGTTCAAAAGGTTGAAAAACTTCCTTATAAGGCAGGTATGAATATAACGATAGCAAAATATTTAACGCCTTCCGGTGCTGATATCAACAAAATAGGGATAACTCCTGATTTTGAGGTTGAATATACAAAAGAGGACTATATAAAAAACAGAGATCCTCAGCTTGATAAAGCGATTGCTGTGATAAACAACAAAGTCCGTCTTGCGACCATATACAAAAAGATGTTCAGCGAAGATATGGAGCCTATTCACCCATAACTTTTATGATGACTCTTTTTCTTCTCTGTCCGTCAAATTCGGCATAATAAATTTGCTGCCATGTTCCAAAATCCAATTGACCGTTAGTTACAGGAACAATAATCTCATGTCCGATTAACAGACTTTTGAGATGGCTATCTCCGTTTGTTTCACCGGTCATATGATGTTTGTAGTCCGATTTAAACGGTGCAAGTTCTTCAAGCCATTTATCTATATCCGAAATAAGCCCGTTTTCGGCATCATTGACATAAACTCCTGCCGTTATATGCATGGCTGATACCAGAACCATTCCTTCTTTTATACCGCTTTCATCAACAGCTTCCTGAACTTCGTCTGTTATGTTTATATAATCTCTATGTTTTGTTGTGTTGAACCACAGATATTTTGTATGAAATTTCATGTTATTCTCCTTTTTTTCTATTGTAACAGTTTCTTAATCTATCGGTCAAAATACTAAAGTTTTTTATTGATGTATCCGAAAAGAATATTATGAGGGATATTTTATTTTTTTTAAGGAAATACATGATGGATAAGAATTTTTATAATGATGATTCATACAAGGAAGAAATGAAGCATCTTATTCGGGACATAAATCAATATGAAGAAGGCAGTGATTTGTTAATAGAAACCTTCAAATCCATGTTTTTGAGTCTTTCTACAAATAACTGATGCTGCTTTTATTATGATTTTTAGCTCTAAGAGGACAGATAACTATGCCTGATTTGTATATATTTTTTGTGTCTGTATTTTTGAAGCTGCAGCCCATGCCTGTTGTTGTGACTTCTTTTCAGTAATTTTGCCCGCAAAAAAACACTCTTTATAGAGTGTCTTTTTGCGTTTTTAAAATTTATTCTTCGCTGTCTTCGTCTATCAGCGGAATTTTGTTTACTGCAACAATTGTATCGTCGTCCATCATTGCCTGAACTTTTACACCTGTTGCAGGTCTTCCCTGTCTTGAGATGTTGCCGGCTTTTTGCCTGTTGACAACTCCGTTAGCGGAAACAATCATTATTTCATCATTCTCATCCACAATAGCTAGAGTTGTCAGTCTGCTTGATGATTTTTTGAACTTCGTTGCAATAAGCCCCATACCGCCTCTGTTTTGAGTTCTGAATTCAGAAAGCGGAGTTCTCTTTCCGTAGCCGTCAGTTGTTACGACAAGGAGGTCAGCGTCATAGTTCTTCGGAACGATGTCGCAGCCGACAATTGTATCATCAGTACGGAGTTTCATTGATATTACCCCTCTTGCTGTACGACCGAGCGGTCTTAAGTCTGAGATGGCAAATCTGATAGCCATACCATGGCTTGTTCCGATGATAATTTCATCATTGTTATTTGCCTGTTTAACCCAGCAGAGAGTGTCATCTTCGTTGAGGTCTATTGCTATAATTCCGTTCTTTCTTATTGATTCGAAGTTATTCAGACCAATTCGTTTTATGAAACCTTTTTTGGTTAACATAATCAAATTCTTGCTTTCTTCAAATTTACTTACGGGAACTATAGCAGTGATTGACTCACCCTGATTGAGCGGAAGCAGGTTAATTATAGGCAAACCTTTTGCGGCTCTTCCACCTTCAGGGAAGTCATAGACATTCAGACTGTAAACTGTGCCCTTCGAGCTGAAGAATAGAACTTTATCATGCATCATAGCTGTAAAGAACTGGTCGACATCGTCATTATCTTTTGTTTTTATGCCGCCTTTACCTTTTGTTGCACGATTTTGTCTTTCGAATGTATCGAGAGATATTCTTTTTATGTATCCCTGACGTGTCATGAATACAGCCATCGGGATATTTGGAGTTAAATCTTCGATGCTCAGTTCATCATGATGAGGGATAATTTTTGTTCTTCTTTCATCACCGTATTTTTCTTTATCTTCGAGAAGTTCTTTTTTGATGATTGCAAGAACTTTGTTTCTATCAGCGAGAATTTCTTCATATTCTGCAATTTTGATTTTCAGGTCTTGATATTCTGCATTGATTTTTTCTTGTTCAAGTCCTGTCAGTCTTCTCAATTGCATTTCGAGAATAGCGTTTGCCTGATCAGTATCAAGACCGAAGCGTGTAATCAATCCCTGGCGTGCTTCATCTGTTGTTTTTGATGTTTTAATCAATTCGATTACTTCATCAAGACTTCCGAGAGCAATAATCAAACCTGCTAAGATATGGGCTCTTGCTTTTGCTTTTTTGAGTTCGAAGATTGTTCTTTTGGTGATGATGTCGACTCTGTGTTCAATAAACTCGCTCAAAACTTGTTTTATGTTGAGAAGTCTCGGCTGGTTGCCTACAAGAGCGAGCATATTCACACCAAATGTTGTTTGCATTTGAGTCTGTTTGAACAGATTGTTTTTGACAACTTCCGGTTTTGCATCTCGTTTGAGTTCAATGACTACTCTCATTCCGTCACGGTCAGATTCATCACGGATATCTGAGATACCATCGATTTTTTTATCTCTTACGAGTTCTGCTATTTTTTCAATCAGGCTTGCCTTGTTTACCTGATAAGGCAGCTCTGTGATTACAATAGCCATACGGGATTGACGTCCTGCACCGCCTGCTATTTCTTCAAATTCTGAAACAGCTTTCATAAGTATGCTGCCACGTCCTGTTTCGTAGGCTTGTTTTATTCCGTCAAGCCCTGATATTGTGGCGGCTGTCGGGAAGTCGGGACCTTTTATGTATTGCATAATTTCAGGTATGGTCAACTCGGGGTTGTCTATCAAAGCGATAGTACCGTCTACGACTTCTGATAAGTTATGAGGAGGTATATTTGTTGCCATACCGACAGCGATACCGCTTACACCGTTCAACAAAAGCATAGGAAGTCTTACAGGTAATACTGACGGTTCTTCGAGGCTGCCATCAAAGTTCGGAATGAATGTAACTGTTTCTGAATCAATGTCAGCGAGCATAGTTGTTGTAATCGGAGCCATTTTTGCTTCCGTATAACGCATAGCTGCTGCACTGTCACCATCTACGCTTCCGAAGTTCCCATGTCCGTCGATTGTCTGATAACGAGTAGAAAAGTCCTGTGCCATTCTGACAAGAGCTTCATACACTGCTGAATCACCATGAGGGTGATATTTACCGAGAACTTCACCGACGATACGTGCGCATTTCTTGAACGGTTTATCAGGAGTCATCCCTAATTCGTTCATTGCAAACAAAATACGTCTGTGAACAGGTTTCAGACCGTCACGCACATCAGGAAGTGCACGTCCTACTATTACTGACATTGCATAATCTATATAACAACGCTTCATCTCATCGCGTATGTTTACGGGGATAATTTTTCCGTCTCCGAAAATACTTTGTTGGCTCATTTCTTCCCTTTCAAAAATCCTCAATCATAATACAATCATAGCATAAACAGGGTTTTTGGGCTAAAATTTAAAGATTTATTTACCGATACAGAAGTTGTCGAAGATGTTGTTTAGAATTTCGTCTGTGATTACCTCTCCTGTTATTTCATCAAGTGAAAGAAGTGCTGATTTTATGTCTATCGAGATTAAATCTTGCAACTCTTCTCTTTTGGTTGCATCAAGTGCAATTTCCAAACTGTTTTTTGCTGTTTTAAGGCATTCATATTGTCGGATGTTTATTGAAAAATCGCAGTTATCAGAGTCGTTTTTGTTAAGTATTTTTTCTTCGATTTTTTTCTTAAGCTCATCAATTCCTTGTTTTGTCATAGATGAGAATATCACGGTATTTTCAAGTTCTGGTTTTTTATCCGTTAAATCAGCTTTTGATGCAGCTATGATGTGAGTTTTGGTTTTAATTTCCTGATATATTTTTTTATCTTCATCTTGCATTCCATGCGTCAGGTCATAGACAAAGATTATGATATCCGATTCTTCTATATATTTTTTTGAGATATCAATACCTATTGATTCTACATATGTTTCATCTGATATATTTTCGAGTTCTCTTATGCCTGCCGTATCTATAAGTGTTGTCGGAACTCCCGCTATGTCGATTGTTTCTTCAATGGCATCTCTTGTCGTTCCTGCTATGTTTGTAACTATTGCTCTGTTTATATCAAGCAGGCTATTAAAGAGTGATGATTTTCCCGCATTAGGTTTTCCCGCAATTGTAACTTTTATACCCTGACGCATCAGATTTGAGTTTGAAAATGTGGCAATAGCTCTGTTGAGTTTTGAGATAATGCTTTCAAGTTCTGTTTCTACAAATTCATAAGGCGGTTCTGCAACGTCTTCAGGGAAGTCGATTGCTGCAGTAATTTTTGAGAGGAGTTCAAAAGTTTCATGTTTTATTTCGGAGATATACTCTGATAGGCGTCCTGAGAGGTTGTTTGCAGAGAGTCCAGAGAAGATATCCGTTTTTGCATGAATAAGGTCAAGAACAGCTTCTGCCTGACTGAGGTCAAGTTTCTGGTTGAGGAATGCACGTTTTGTAAATTCTCCTCTTTCTGCGAGTCTTGCGCCTTTTGATATTGTGATGTTCAGAATTTTGCGAACGACATTCAAACCTCCATGACAGTGAATTTCGGCAATATCTTCGCCTGTATAGCTGTTTGGTGACTTGAAATAGAGTACAACAACCTCATCGATAGGATGGTCGTCTTCTACAATCCACCCATGGTGTATTCTCATCGGATGCAGAGTGATGGGAGTTTTTTCTTTCGGATTTTTTGAGAATATTTCTCCGATAATTTCTGTACAGTTGCTGCCGCTTAGTCTAATAATACCAACACCGCCTGTTCCAAGCGGTGTTGATATTGCTGTTATAGTATCGTAGAGATTTGTCATTTTATTTTTTATCCACAACTTCTGCGTCTATGACTCCGTTTGAAGGAGTTTGAGGCATTTCTTTTTCCAGTTGTTTGTTGATTACCATTGTTTGAAGGAGTTGGATTATATTGCTTGTAACGAGGTAGAGCATAACACCTGCAGGAATAGGAATGAATACGAACATACCTGTTACCATAATCGGCATAATTTTACCGAGAGATTTTTGCATTGCTGCCTGTGCTTCATCCATTGGTGCTGATTGTGATTTCATCATCACTTTTTGTGAGATATACATTGTCACACCGAATAAAAGGATAAGCAGCAGGACATCCATATTTGTCTTTTTCTCTGATTTTACGGTATTTATTGAAGATGTCAGTATTGTTCCGTTTCTGTCAAATTTTAGTTTTTCGACTTCTTTTGTTGAGTTGTTGATGACATTTACTTCTGCTGATTTGATTTTATCGAGTTCGCTGAACTTGAGCTTGAGGTTATCGAGAGATATTTTCAAATCAACGGAGTCGCCCGGGGTAAGCTCACCTTGTATTTCTACGGCTTTTCTCGGGTTAGTGACTTTTACTGTTGCTGTTTCTCCATCCTTATATGTTGCTGTAACTGTTTTATCCGATGAGAAAGTATCGAATTTTGAAACACCAAAAGTGCCGTCATTTGGTGTGCTTGCCTGACTTTGCAAGGTAGCATCAAGTCTTTTTATGAAAAGGAATGAAGAATCACCGGCGACCTGAACAAACTGAGGGCTCATCAGAGCTGTATACAGCAGGATGAATATCGGCATCTGAAGCAGGAGAGGAAGGCATCCGCCCATAGGGTTGAATTTGTTTTCCTTATAGAATTCCATCATTTTTGTCTGCATCATCTGCGGATTATTTTTGTATTTTGTTTGTATATCTTTAATTTTTGGAGTAAGCGCCTGCATTTTTTTCATAGAACGCTGTTGAGATATATTCAGCGGGTGCATTGCAAGTTTGACTATTATGGTCAGAAGAATGATACCGAGTCCGAATCCTCCTGAAAAATTGCTCAAAGTTTTAAGTGCGTTTATTGTTAATGCTGTAAAATCCACTCTTTTTTCCTCTTGGTAGTTCTCTTACTTTTTATTTTTTAATTTTAACTTAAACATAGGTATTTGAAAAATTTTTACTTAAGCGGGTCAAATCCGCCTTCATGGAAGGGGTGGCATTTTGATATTCTTTTTATTCCGAGCCATATCCCTTTGATTATGCCGTATTTTTCGATTGCCTGTTTTGTATATTCAGAGCATGTCGGTACGAACCGGCATGTTTTCGGGGTAAATTTTGAGAAAAACTGATATATTTTTATCAGTATTATAAAAAAATTTTTAAGCATATCAGAATTTTTTTTCTGCCTTTTCAATCAGCTGTTCAATACTATTGTAAACTTCTTGAAAGTTTGAATCCAGTGCTTTTGCTCTCGCTTGAAAGATTAGCGATGTCCATTTCAGGTTTTTATTCTTCAACATAAGTCTTGAGGCTTCTCTTGCCAGTCTTTTTATTCGATTTCTTTTGACCGCACGTTTATGTATTTTTTTGCTTACGACAAAACCTATTTTGGTTTTTTCATCTTCTGTTTTTTCTTTTCCCGCATACAAAACAAAAAGTGCATCTGCAACTGTATGTTTTAGGTGATATGTTGCTTTAAATGCACTGTATTTGTTAAGTCTGTTTTCTTTAGGTAACAAAATGATAACCTGATAAGACTATTAAGCTCTTTTCTTTGCAGTGATAGCTACTTTATGACGACCTTTAGCTCTTCTGCGGTTGATAACTTCCTGACCGCCCGGAGTAGCCATTCTTGCTCTGAAACCGCTGACTTTTTGTCTTTTTCTTTTTGTTCCTTCGAGTGTGCGTTTCATTATATTAATCTCCTATTATTAGTTATTTAGCATGTTCATCCATATTAAAAAAGAAATAGTTCAGAGTCAAGTTATAAGACATTTTGAATTTGATATACCTTAATAAAGTGATATAATCATTGAATATAAATCAGATAAAGAGGAAAAATCGATGAGTATAAATAAAATAGGTTTTGTCGGTGCAGGCAAGATGGGCGGCGCTATTTTGAAGGCAATTATTAATAAGAGAGTTGTTTCTCCTGAAAATGTCTTTGTTTATGAACCAAATGAAGTTCTCTGTTCAGAATTGATAAGAGATTATGGCATCAGGGCTGTGAATAGTAACTTGGAACTTGCGTCAACAGTTGATATGCTTGTTCTTGCAACAAAACCTTATTTGATAGATAAAGTGTTGAAAGAATTACGTCCGGCTTTGAGTTCTGAAACTCTTATTTTGTCAATTGCTGCAGGCGTAACTATTTCTCATATAGAGAGTATTGTTGATTCTGAAAATCCTGTAGTACGTGCTATTCCGAATACTCCTGTTCTTGTCGGGGAAGGTATGACTGCTATTTCAAGAGGGAAAGCTGTCTCTGATGAGCAGATGGAATTTGTGAAGAGTATGTTTTCTGCAACAGGAAAGTGTATTGTTGCAGATGAAAGCCTTATCAACATAATAACAGCTGTATCCAGCAGCGGACCTGCGTTTATGTATTCTATAATTGATGCGTTTGCAGAAGGCGGAGTCAGATACGGTTTGACAAAACAGATGGCTCTTGAACTTGCTGCTCAGACTGCTATTGGTTCGGCAAAAATGATTTTGGAAAGCGGAAAACACCCGATGCAACTTAGGGATGAGGTTACTACTCCCGGAGGATGTACCATTGAGGGGAATGTTACTCTTGAGAAACATGGCGTTCAGTATGCTTTGGTTGAGGCGATAGAAAACACTTATAAGAAGTTGCTTTAAAGCTATTTGAGGTGAGTCCGCACCTCTGCTGTCGAGGTAAGAATTTTTCTAATATTAATATATATTTTGTTTGCGCTCAGAGTGACCGTTCATGTCATGCTGAGCGCAGTAACCGCACCATGCGGGTGTCCTCATCTGTATGGAAGGCAAGCTCCCTGCAGCTGAAGCAAGAATCTCTTACAATTTCGCTAATTCTGCATCTGTTTGTCGTTGAGATGGAGCCGAAGACACCCTTCTCTATACAGCTCATGCCGGGCAGCAGAAGAAAGATAAAAAAAACCGACCTTTTTATGGTCGGTGTGAAGTCTTTTATAACTCCTCTAAAGCGGTAGTGAAAGGTATGTGGTATGTATGTGTATGAAGAAAAAATTGAATATCTTTAGCGGTAGATTACAGACTCTCTCTATTTAATTTATTATCTCTCTAATATAGACTGTATGTGGATTTTAGCTCTCTCTTGCTTGTTTTCCTCTCTATGTATATATAAAAACAGTGAGTCATAAAAAAGTGCTAAAAAATATTCAATAAATATATACTATTGAAATATTTCTTAATAATTATGTTTAAGAATTAAGTAGAGGTGGAAGTTATATGTTCACATCAAAAAGCGGGCATTCAATGCCCGCTTTTTGGTAATTTTTGTTATTTTATTTTCTTTTTTTCTTTTTATTTTTATCGTTCATTCCCCAGTCATATTCTTCCATTTTTCCGTCTTTATTGCTTATGAAAACTTTGCAGGCTTTTGGAAACATATTGTTTGTCAAGACCATAGAATCTTGAATAGGAGCACTTTGCAATTCAGTCATATTTTTTGCAAGGTCTCTTCTTGCGTAGTCATCGAGTATACATTTCAGTGACATATTTGCATATGGAACATTTTTTGGAATTCTTCTTCCTATAGCTTGACGTTGAATGGTTACGTTGCATTCATGTGCAGGGGGGAGAAATCCGCTTACCTCTACGGAAATTTTTTGTTTGATATATTTTTTATCGTCATAGAAGACTTTTACTATTCTGTTATCAGAGTAAGGCGTGCAGAAATCGACATTGTTTATCATTTTGTATGTAAAGACTGTTGTCTGGTCGAATTCTTCTCCTTTTGTTATGACAACGTAAAGTATTGCTATGCTTCCTACAAGTACAAGGAAGTTTGTAAAATTTGACATTTTCATATTTCAGATTCTCATTTTATGTTTGCACTTTTTAATTATAGTATATTTTAAAAAAATTATTGTTTTTTGAAGCAGTAATAATTCATTTTGATGAGGAAATATTTAGTTGTCGATTTTTTGGGGGTCAATTTTTTCGAAGTCTACCCATTTGTTATCGAGAAAAACGTAGACTTTGCACAGAGTCGGGTCTGTGCTTATTTGTGTTCTATCTGATAATTGATTGTATTGACGGAGTTTTTCTGCCATGGATTGTTGTTCTTCAGGGGTAAGTAAGCACTCAATGCGTGCAGTTGATGTAAGTCTGAGCATTTTATATTCATCTCCTTGAGGAACTGGAGTTGTTCGTTTTATTGTAAAGAACATGCACTTGCCTTCTTTTTTCCCCTGAATCCAAAAGTTGATATATGTATTAAGGTAGCCTTTTAATTCTTTTTGACCGTTAACGGTTGTATAATAAGGAGTTTTTACCGTTGATGATTCTGATATCGGAGTACATTTTGTCAGATTATTTATGAATTTTTCCGAGTAAGTTATCTGATTTGTATCTGCTTGTGCGATTAAGAAATAAGAAAGCAGTCCTATTGCTGTTGCAGTAAGTATGGTAAAGATTTTCTTCATATTATACCTCTTTTAATTTTTGATTGTTGCGCAGTCGATGATGAACGCATCATCTTCAACTTTGGTTATAGCCCATCTAATCGGAATTAGCCCAAGATTTGCTATTTGTTCTTCTATGCAGCTTGTTGTTATTTTTTCTGTTTTTTTAATTTTGAGTATTTTGTGTTCAATAAACATTATTCCACCGTAACTGACTTTGCAAGATTTCTTGGCTGGTCTACATCTTTTCCGAGGAATGCAGCCATATAATATGCAATGAGCTGAAGTGGAACGGATGTCAGGAGCGGAGAGAGAATTTCATCAGTTTTCGGAATTTTGATGATGTCTTCGAAAAGGTCTCCGAAGTTTTCATCTGATGAAGTGAGAGCTATCATTCTTGCATCACGGGCTTTAGCCTCCTGAGAGTTTGAGAGTATTTTGTCATATACTATTCCCGGCATGAGAATTGAGAGGACCGGCATTGTGTTATCTAACATAGCGATAGGTCCGTGTTTAAGTTCACCGGCAGGATAACCTGTTGCATTTATATAGCTTATTTCTTTAAGTTTCAGTGCGCCTTCCAGTGCTGTAGCAAAGTTGATACCTCTTGCTATATAAATGAAGTCTTTTGAGTTGTGAAATCTTTTTGCACATTCCTGTATTTCGTGGGTATTGCTCAGAATTATTTCTATTTTTTGAGGTATTTGAATCAATTCATGTTTGATCTGGGCAATTCTTGAGTTCGGAACGACTTTTTTGATTTCAGCCAGATAAAGTGCAAACAGATAGAATGAAAGCAGCTGTGCCGTATAAGATTTTGTTGCCGCCACGCTGACTTCTATACCTGCATTGATTGGTATCAGGCTGTCTGCGTCACGAGCCATCGTTGAGTCCGCTCTGTTTGTGATTATCAGAATATGAGATCCTTTTGCTTTTGCCTGTCTGATTGCTGTGATTGTGTCAGCTGTTTCTCCTGATTGTGAAACACCTATTACAAGAGAATTTTTGTCGGTAATATTTTTTTTGTAGATATATTCACTTGAAGCTTCTACTTCTGTCGGAATTTCTGTGAGTTCTTCTATGAGGTATTTCCCGACCATAGCGGCATGAAGAGATGTTCCGCAGGCAATAATCTGAATTCTGTTCAGGTTTTTCAGGTTTTCATGGGTAATTTTTACCTCGGGAAGCAGAACCGGTTTGTCAATGTCTCTCAGTTTATCCCAGAGCATTTGCCTGATGATATCCGGTTGTTCATGTATTTCTTTAAGCATAAAATGCTTATAGCCCATTTTGCTCAGAGCGATTGGTTCCCATGGAAGTATTTCTGTTTTTTTGTTGATTGTTTGTCCTTCTATGTTGATTATTTGCAGTGAATTCTCTTTGATGATTGCGACTTCGTCGTCATCCAGATAGATTGCCTTATTTGTGTATTCAATAATTGCCGGGACATCGCTCGCAACATAGTGTTCGTGTTCACCTATACCTATCAACAGAGGGGCATTTTTTCTTGCGGCGATAATTGTATCGGGGGCTTCGGTTGATATTATCACAAGGGCATAAGCTCCTTTAATTTTTTTCAGAGCGGAAAGAACCGCATCAGGCAGGGATTTTGTTGTTTTGTATTCATCGGTAATCAAATGTACGACTGTTTCTGTATCTGTATCTGATTTGAAAGTGTACCCTTTTTTTTGCAATTCTTCTTTTAGTTCTTTAAAGTTTTCGATAATGCCGTTATGAACGATAGCAAATTTTCCGCAGTTGCTGACATGGGGGTGTGCATTGATAGTTGTTGGTGCACCATGGGTAGCCCACCGTATATGTCCTATGCCTATAGTTGTATTTTGTTCGTCGGCTTTTTCATTTTTAAGGAGGTTTTTGAGGTTTTGGAGCTTTCCTTCCGCTTTATAAGTTTTTATCATATTATTTTGATATACGGCTATTCCGGCAGAGTCATAGCCTCTGTATTCAAGCTTTGTAAGACCTTCGAGCAATATTGAAATGACGGATTTTTTCCCTATATAACCTACTATCCCGCACATAAAATTCTCTCCTAATAACAGTTTATCTTATTTTAATTCTTTAATTATAACAAAATACTTGTATAAACCTATTATATTTTAAGTTTTACAAATAAAGATTATATTAAGACTCACAGATGCTTAGATACGGGCAGTTTTGACATTCTTTTCCCTTATTTTGGGCAAAATTTGTGCAGGTGTTTATTTCTTCGATTGTGTCTATGAATAAGTTTTCCGCATTATCGAGGAGTTGTTTGCTGCAGTTTATGAGTTCAATACCTTCTTTTTCGTTTGTGCTTATGAACTGAAATTCGAGATCTTCCGGTTGAAATTCCAAATTCAGATCATGTCTTGCTTTGAAGAAACAGTACATATACATAAGCGCCTGAAAATTTTTATCAGGTGATTTAGGGAGTTGTTGAGCAGTTTTCCAGTCAGCTATGATATATTTATTTCTGTTTTTGTCGTAGAAAATGGCGTCTATTCTTCCTATCAGCCAGTATTTATTTTTCAAAGGGACGTTGAATCCCCATTCCGCTAAGATATTTTTATTTGCGAATATTTGATGATTTTTAATATAGTTCCAGTGGTAGAGAGTTTTTTCATCAAGAGAGTTTTCTATTTTTGAGATATCGAAGCCTTTAATTTTGTAAAAAATGAGTGAGTGTATGTTTCTTCCGAGGTCATATTTTTCTTTTGAGTCAAAGAAGGCGAGTTTTTTGATATATTTGAACCAGTACTGTTTTTGACAGCGCTGCCATACTTCAAAGTTATTTGACTGATAGATGTTTTCTAGCATATAGGCACCTCTTTTTCGAGTAATGAGTCAAGGATTATCAGTGCTGATGAAGGTTTATTCGGTTTTGAGAAGTTTTTTTGTTTTTCTGATGCACTCAGGTAGAGTTTGCGTTTTGCTCTCGTAATTCCTACATAAATCAGTCTGAGTGTTTCTTTTGCCTGCTCAAGTTTGAGTTCTGTGTCATTTTTTGGTTTCTTGCCTGCTATATGTTCGAGTTTTTGTACTATGGCTGTTTGTTTGTTGAGTTTGATTTCACCAGGGTCTATGTTGTAGTTGAATTCTGTCATATCAGGCATGAAGACTATATCAAATTCATCTCCTTTTGATTTATGGACGGTCATGAGTTCTACGCCGTTTTTGAGGGTGATTTTTTCGTCTTCGAGGTCGTTGAAATATTTTATGCCTGAGAGTTTTTGTTTTATGCCTATGTTTGTCAGGTGTGAGAGGATGTCTTTGGGTGAGGGTTCTTCCTGGGTGTAGTTTCTATAGCTTCTTTTAAAGTTTCTGATGATAGAGCAGATTAGGTTGACATTTGAGAGGTCATCGCTTTTTGTAAAATAGTGATTACCCGCTTTGATGATAAATTCTTCCTCATTATCAAACGGCAGTTCCATCCAATAATATAGTTCCCACCAGAGTTGAATAAGCTCTGGATTCTGAGGCTCTGAAGACATAAAAGCTTCCGAGATGTTTTTGATTTGATTTATATCTGATTTTTTGAGTGAGATAATATTGTTTTCTTTGAAAATGGTTGCTAAATCCTGAACGGTGTTATTTTTTAGGGGGAAATATACAAATTCGAGGAGTTTTGATAATAGTTTGAAAACTTTTTTATTCTTGAGTGTTTCTGTTCTTGAGAAAGTGTTTATACCGTTGTTTTCAAGATAAGCCATCCAGTTTGAAATCTGGTTGTTTGTCCTCAGGAGGATTGCACAGGTTCTTTCAGGCGTTGTTTGCTGAAGTTTTTTGACTTCTTCGCAGATGTAAGCCATCTCAATAGAGTTTGTGTCATGTGTTTGTATTTTTACGGCTTGTGGCTCAGTTTTTGGATTTTGTCCTTCGACAGGCTTCATTTCAAGCTGGTAGAAGGCATCATGAAATTCTTTTGTTTTACAGGTTTCTTTGACAAATAAATTTGCAAGGGTATAAACAGCCTTGCAGCAGCGTTGAGAGCTTTGCATTTCAATTTTTTTATTTTCGTTGATAAATTTTTTGAATCCTTCTATATCAGCGTTTGTAAAAGTTGACATGATTGCCTGATTGAGGTCGCCGCATCTTACGACATTTGAGTGTTTTGAAGATATTGCATTGATAAGCTGCTGCTGAATAGGGGATGAGTCCTGTGCTTCGTCTTCGATTATGAATTTGAATTTGTTCTGATAGTATTTTCTGATATCAGAGTATTTATCGATGAGTTCGTTTGCAAATATCAGCATGTCATCGTAGTCAAGAGAGTTGTTGCTCTTTAGTGTTTTCGCATATTCTTTGTAAACGGAAAGGAACTCTTTGATTTGATTATCTTTTTCGAAGAGTTCTGAGTTTTCGATGTCCTGAGGAGAAAGAAGCAGTGATTTTGCTTTTGAGATATTTTTCAAACAGTAGTCCATCCAGTCTTGGAGCTGTTCGCCCGGAGGGAGCTTTGAGGCGCATATTTGACGAAGAATCATATTTTTTTTGAGTTCATCGCAGATTTCGAAATTATCGCTGAGACCTATTCTTGAGCAGTTGTCTTCATCCTGAATAATTTTGTATGCAAGACCGTGAATTGTGCTGATTTGGGGCATTTCTTTCAGGTTTGTCATGTTTTTTATTCTGTTCAGGAAGTTTGTGGCAGCTGATTCCATATATGTTAATACGAGTATTTCTGAAGGGTTTGCCCCGCGTTCTATGAGTTTTATTATCAGGGCAAGCATTATCGTTGTCTTTCCTGCTCCGGGGACGGCAGGGACTGCCATTTTGCCTCCTGTATATTCAAGAATCGGTTTTTGGTCTTCTCTTGGAGTAATTTTGTTGTTATTTATCGTTATCTGTGATTTTTCAGGGAGAAGGAAATTGAGAAGTTCTCCTCTGTTTTCGTTTCCGAGTGTATCAAATCTGCTTGAGAGGAGGATAACTTTTTCTTCGCTGCAGAGCATCAGCTTTCTAAGAACCGCTGCAGTTTTTTTCAATGTCAGTTCTTTATGCAGGTCGATAGTATATTCTTTATGTTCAAAGTTATGTTGGAATACCCAGGCATTATAGAGTGTGCCCGTATCTTCTTTTATCCAGTTACGGGATGTGACATCGAACCAGATTTGGTATTTTGATTTGAGTTCATTGTCGATTATTTTTTGCGGGGAGGAGATAATTAGTTCGTTGTCTTCAAAGTTTTCTTCGATAGAGGGGTTGTCTGAAACGATATTTATTCTCATCTGAGCAAGCCAGTCGTTGAAAGTGAGTTTGAAGTCATTTTGAGCACGGTTTTTCAGGGTATAAAATTCTTCGAGCGATTTTATGAGCATATTAAATTTATCAAAGTTGTCATATTCTTTCATGTGCGGAAGAATTGCCTGTTTGAAAATCATAAGCAGTTTATCGATTTGAGATATTTCTTTTTCTTTGAGGTTGGTTATGATTGTGAGAATTTTTTTGTAGTCTTCCTGTGTTTTATTGTCTGCGTCTATGTTATCAGGAAGTTGTTTTTGTTTTGCGAAAGTCTCCGATATCTGTGAGCACAGTGTATTTGGGAGGTTCAGGAGGTCAGAGCAGAGTTTTTTGATTTCTGTTTTTGATGGCGTTGCAGTTTGCTCGCACAACATTAGAATAATTAGCGAGCAGAAGCATGCTTTATCTTCGTAGATTCTTTTTGTTCCTGAAAGAAATCGTGATTTAATGTTTTTTTCATCGAGGTATTTTTTGATGAAGTAGTTTGTTATTTCATCGTCTTCGGTTGTAATGATTTTTATGTCTTTTGGAGAGGTGGTTTTGAGAAGTTCATCAATTTTTTTAATCAGGTTTTCTAACATTTCCTGTTTATAGGTAAATGAAGATATTTCAAGATTATCAAGAGAAGATATTTGTTGTCCTGTCAGGTTATTGAAGAGAATTTCGGCATTTTTTGCGGCTTGGTCTGGTCTTTTTATTTTTTTTACTTCATATTTTTGGCATAGCTTCTTGACGCCGTCAGGGTATGCGCACAGATAGCCGCGGCGTGAGCTTCCTTCTGAGTCGAAGGTGATGAGGTGTGAGTTTGTTTTTTCGAGAAGGGCTTCAACAAATTTGAAGCCTATATAGGTGAATTCATCAAGGTTGTTGACCAGCAGGTGTTTTATATTATTAAAGTCATTTATTTTCCCGCTTTTGTACATGCTGTAGAATGCATCTGTCTGGCGGAGGTAGTCAAACATTCTATATTTCAGAGTGTATTTTTTGAAGGTTTCGATGGCTGTATTGGCGTCTTCGAAGAAAGTTTCGCCCAGCAACTGTGATTTTTGTTTGATTTCTTCTTTTGAGAGATTATTGTTTACGATAAGAGTGTATCTTCTCATTAGCTGGTGCATGAGATTCAAGCCGGATCTGTAGTCGGCAAAGTTTGCTCTTTCGCAGCATTTGTTCATAAGAAACAGTGAGTTCCCCATGCCTCCCATTTCAGGAGATATTTCAGGGTGTCCGAAGTTTTGGGGGATGAGGTTTTCGAACAGGACCCAGTTGCTTGTTATTGTATTTCTTACAAGACCGTTGAAAGTGTAGACCTTCAAATCAGCACCGCCTTCAAAGTTTTGTTCAGAGAGGCGGATTCTGATTTTTTCGAGCAATTTTGTTCTGTTTGGCTGGTTATTGCACAGGACAATTATTTCAGAAGTTTTTGCTCCTGAAGATATCAGTTCAGAGTATTTTTTTGCTATTAAGTCTGTTTTACCGGAACCAAGCGGTGCGTCTATAAACATTCCTGCTCCACACTTTTAGAAGACATAAAAATTTTAAGAAAAATATGCAACAAAATAAAGAGTATATTATTGTATGTAAATTGAAAAGTATATAGAAGAGAAATTTGTCTTATGAGCATTCTATGTTAATATAGACTTATTTTTTGAAGAGGTAGGATATTTTGGACAAAAAAGAATCGACGGGGCATATACTTGCATTGGTTACCATTTTTATATGGGGAACGACTTTTATTTCGACGAAAATTCTATTGAATGATTTTTCTCCTATTGAAATTTTGTTTACCCGTTTTTTATTAGGTTTTTTCGCTTTATGGGCAATATATCCTCATGCTTTGAAGTTTTGCGGCAGGTATCGGGAGATTTATTTTGCTTTGGCCGGTTTGAGCGGGGTAACTCTTTATTTTCTTTTTGAAAATATTGCTCTTTGTTTTTCATATGCATCAAATGTAGGAATAATTATGTCCACATCTCCTTTTTTTACGGCTGTTCTTGCTTCTTTTGTATTTAAGGAAAGATTGAAGAAGCGATTTATGTTTGGTTTTTTACTTGCGATGATTGGTATAGGATTAATAAATTTTAATGGTGTTTCAATTTTAAAATTAAATCCTATAGGCGATTTCCTTGCTCTATCAGCTTCTTTTTTGTGGGCTGTGTATTCTATTTTGATGAAAAGAATAGGTGGCTTTGGAATTCCAACTGTTCAGGTGACAAGAAGGACTTTTTTCTACGGGCTTCTTTTTATGGTTCCTGTTATGCTGATAGATTTTCATCCGAATGACTATAAGCTTTTAGATGCTGTTGATATATTTAACTTTTTATATCTTGGATTTGGTGCTTCTGCCATTTGTTTTTCGAGCTGGAATAAAGCATTAAAAATTCTTGGTGCTGTCAAAGTCAACGGGTATATCTATGCTATTCCTGTCATCACAGTCATCACTTCATCTTTGATTTTAAAGGAAAATATAACTTATCTTGCATGGGCGGGCATGGTGTTTACAATATTTGGTTTGTTTATTTCTGAGCATGACTTTTCAAAAAAAGAAATTTGAGAATAAAAAAGGTTCCTTTGAAAAAAGGAACCTTTTTTAAGTTGTTTATCAAATAGCTTAGGCTTTTGCGCCGTTTGCTTTTTCGATAATTTCTGCTGCGATGTTTGTCGGTACTTGTTCGTAGTTTTTGAATTCCATAGAGAAAGTACCGCGGCCTTGAGTGTTGCTTCTGATATCTGTTGCATAACCGAACATTTCAGCGAGAGGAACGATGGCATTAACTTTTTGCATGCCTGTTCCTTCAATCATTTCCATACCTTCAATACGACCGCGTCTTGAAGATATATCACCGATGATGTCACCTGTATATTCTTCAGGGACTTCGATTTCGACTTTCATCATAGGTTCGAGAAGGACCGGTTTAGCTTTTTTGATACCGTCTTTCATTGCCATAGAACCTGCGATTTTGAATGCCATTTCTGAAGAGTCGACATCGTGGTAAGAACCGTCGAAGAGAGTGACTTTAACGTCGATAACTTCGTATCCTGCGAGGACACCGCCGAGGAGTGCTTCTTCCATACCTTTTCTTGCTGGTTCGATGTATTCTTTCGGGATAGCACCACCGACGATTTTGTTTTCGAATACAAAGCCCTGATTTGGTTCAGCAGGCTCGATTTTAACTTTAACGTGACCGTATTGACCACGACCACCTGATTGTCTGATGAATTTAGAATCTTGTTCAGCACTGCCTGTAATAGTTTCACGGTAAGCAACCTGTGGTTTACCGACGTTAGCTTGAACTTTGAATTCTCTCAACAATCTGTCAACGATAATTTCGAGGTGAAGTTCGCCCATACCGGAGATAATTGTTTGGCCTGTTTCCTGGTCTGTTTTAACTCTGAAGGACGGGTCTTCTTCTGCAAGTTTGCCGAGTGCGATAGACATTTTTTCCTGGTCAGCTTTTGTTTTCGGTTCGATAGCAACCGAGATAACCGGTTCAGGGAATGACATTCTTTCGAGAATAATCGGTTTTGATTCATCACAAAGAGTATCACCTGTTGTTGTACTCTTAAGACCGACTACCGCACAGATATCGCCTGCGTAGATTTCTGATATTTCTGTTCTGTCATCAGCATTCATCTGTACTATACGGCTGATACGCTCTTTATTTCCTGTTGTTGCATTGAGTACATAGCTTCCAGATTTGAGAACGCCGCTGTAAACTCTGATAAACGTAAGTCTGCCTACATACGGGTCAGTCATAATTTTGAAAGCGAGAGCCGCAAAAGGTTCGTTATCATCGTTCTTTCTTTCTGCTTGAGTTCCATCAGGCAGTTCCCCTTTGATAGCTTCTACATCTGTCGGTGATGGGAGGTAGTTTACTACAGCATCCAAAAGAAGCTGAATACCTTTGTTTTTGAACGCTGTTCCGCAGAGAACAGGTATAACTTTGTTCTGGCAGGTAGCTGTTCTCAGAGCTTTTCTGATTTCATCAGGAGTAATTTCTTCTCCTTCTAGATATTTCATCATGAGTTCATCATCGCATTCAGCAACTGCTTCGATAAGTTCTTCTCTTTTTTGAGCGACGATTTCTTTCAAATCTTCAGGAACTTCTTCTTCTTTGATGTCTGTTCCTATATCATTTGTATAGATTTCTGCTTTTTGTTCGATAATATCTACAAGACCTCTGAAGCTGTCTTCAGACCCTATCGGAACTTGAATAGGGAAAGCGTTTCCTTGCAGTCTGTCTCTGATCTGGTCAACTACTCTGAAGAAGTTTGCACCGGTTCTGTCCATTTTGTTGACGAAAACCATTCTCGGAACTTTGTATCTGTTAGCTTGTCTCCAGACTGTTTCTGATTGTGATTGAACACCGCCTACAGCGCAGAAAACAGCGACAACACCGTCAAGAACTCTCATTGAACGTTCAACTTCGATAGTGAAGTCAACGTGTCCGGGGGTATCGATGATGTTGATTTGGTGACCTTTCCAGAAGCTTGTGACAGCTGCTGAAGTGATTGTGATACCACGTTCTCTTTCTTGTTCCATCCAGTCGGTAACAGCTGTCCCTTCGTGGACTTCACCGACTTTGTGGATTTTACCGGTAAAGAACAGAATACGTTCTGTAGTTGTTGTTTTTCCGGCATCGATGTGAGCTGCAATACCTATATTTCTGATATTTTGCAATTTTGTCGTTCTAGCCACTTTTGTAATCCTCTTTACTTATACTAAATTTACGTACTTCTTTTTTAAAATTATGCCATACTCTCTTTCTTTATCCGAATAAGACAAAGGTCTGAGGGTATGGCATAGTCTGATTTTTAAAAAGATTAATATCTGTAATGAGCGAAAGCTTTGTTAGCTTCAGCCATTTTGTGAGTATCTTCTTTTTTCTTAACCGAAGAACCCGTTCCGTTAGCTGCATCAAGAATTTCAGCAACGAGCTTATCAACCATAGACTTTCCACCTCTTGCCTTTGCATATTGGATAATCCAAGTTGTTCCGAGTGCTGCTCCTCTATCGGGTTTAACTTCGATAGGAACCTGATATGTAGAACCACCGATTCTTCTGGCTTTAACTTCAATTAACGGAGTAACGTTTTTGATAGCTTTCTGGAATACTTCGATTGATTCTTCTTTTGTTTTTTCATGTATTCTGTCCATAGCTGTGTAGAAAATCTTTTCAGCCAGGCTTTTTTTACCGCGTCTCATCAATCTGTTTATAAATCTAGATATATCAACACTGTTATAAACCGGATCAGGAAGCGGAACTCTTTTTTGATGTCTTGGTTTTCTTGGCATTTTTTACTTCCTTTTAGTTAATTATTTTTTAGCTCTTTTTGCACCGTATTTGCTTCTGCCCTGTGCTCTGTTTGCAACGCCGGCAGTATCAAGGGTGCCTCTTATAATGTGATATCTTACACCAGGCAGGTCTTTTACCCTTCCGCCTCTAATCAGCACTACAGAGTGTTCTTGAAGGTTGTGTCCGATTCCCGGGATGTAAGCTGATACTTCAAAACCGTTTGTCAATCTAACCCTTGCCACTTTTCTCAAAGCCGAGTTCGGTTTTTTAGGAGTTGTTGTATAAACTCTTGTACAAACTCCTCTTCTTTGAGGACAGTTCATCATGGCAGGTGATTTTGTTTTCTTTGCCATTTTTTTACGTTCGTTGGATATCAACTGATTAATTGTAGGCATTTTGTCTCCTTTATCCTTTATTTTGTTGTTTATTTTTTCTCAAATTAATCCAGTACTTCCGATAAGAAGTATATCTATCAAACTACAACCAAAATTTACTGTCAACGGTTTTTGTTTTTTGACGTTGATTTTTGGGGAAATTTTTTTAGAAAAATATACACTTCTTTACAATATTATTAAATTTTTAATTTTGTTTAATAACTTATCTTTAACTCATTGTATTTAGTCAAATTTGATATTTTTTGTTCCTTTGGGACGTTTTTTCTCAGGCAGCATAAACCGAGTTTCTTCTTCTGCATCATTCAAATTTATTTCTTTGGGTTCAAAAATTTGCTTTATACAGGCATGGTCTTGAAGTTTATATCTTGACGGGATATAGGGGAGTGCTCCGTAGTCGAGGATGATTATGAAAAATCTGTCGTTTAGTTTTTTGACTTTTCCTTTTTTGATTATGCTGTGGGCATTTGGAGCTTTATCGCCGTTTAAGTCAACTTCGATTATACAGTAGCATTTCGCTGAGCATGTTTGTTTGCTGTTAGCTATAGAGAGAAATTTTATTCCGTTTTGAAGATATATATCTCCTGTTTCTTTGTTGATATATTTTATTTCTATTTTTTCTCCGTCTTTTGTTATCAGATTGTTTTCAAAAAACTCGCCCCAGTTTGCATATATGTCTGTGAAATTTTCCATAGACATGAGCGACTTTTCTACTGATAGAATCTTTTTGCTGTCGAAGTTTGTATTTTTAATGACGTAGTTGCTGATTGAATGGTTAAGACTCTGCAGTGTTGTTTGATACAGTTTTGATTTTTGATTATTTTGTACATTTATAATAATTATATTTATCAGCTTTATAAATATAATTATTATTGCCATAAAAAGCAGACATCCAAGGCGTGCTTTATCTCTTTTTTTCATAAGATATTTCCATATATATAATTAATTTATTAATTTTATCATTTTTGAGATTAATGCAAAATTTATTCATAAAGATTATTGACATAAAAATTTTTCCGGATAGAATAAAAGTGTAGAATAAACACTTGTTATTTCAATTAATTTTTATAAACAGCAATAAAAAACAGGAAGAAGAGATTATAGAAAAGCAGAAATTTACACCATTATCAGTAATGGTGTTTTTTATTTTGTTTTATTAAATAAATATTGATAGAATATAAATATATATAACATTTTATTTATTTCGGGAGGCGGTAATGGAATGTAAGGCAGAACAAAACAGATTGGCATGTACATGTTCTTATGGTTGTCCGAAAAGCGGGATATGCTGTGAATGTGTAGCACACCATCGTGAAAACGGTGAAATTCCCGGGTGTTTTTTCCCTGAAGAGGGAGAGCGGACATATGACAGATCTATAAAAAATTTTATTAAATATGCTCAAAAGTACTTTCTTGATTAGACAGCAAGCAAAGAGGGTATATATATATTTAGCAGGACAGGTGTTTAAGAGGATGAACTTATGAAAATTTTGATTTCAAATGATGACGGGATACATGCTAGCGGGATTCGGGCGTTGATAGAACGTCTTTCACTGAAGCATGAGTTGTATGTAGTTGCTCCTGATCGTGAACGTTCGGCAGCAGGGCATTCTCTTACATTGCATTCTCCATTGAGAGTAGAAGAGCTGCCTGCTATGTTTGGGGCAAAACGTTGCTGGATGGTTACGGGAACTCCGGGAGATTGTGTAAAGATAGCTCTGAATGCTGTTTTGGAAGAACATGAAAAACCGGATTTGGTTTTATCGGGAATAAACCATGGGCCGAATTTGGGAGCTGATATACTTTATTCCGGAACAGTCAGTGCTGCTCTTGAGGGTGCAATGATGGGATATCCGAGTATTGCCGTATCTCTTGCAAATCCGATTAACGACGGGCTTGAGTATTTTCATTATGCCGCTAATTTTGTGGCGAAGCTGATACCGAAAATAAAAGATTTATCTTTGCCCGAGAAGACAATCTTGAATGTTAACGTGCCTTATCTTATGGATAACTCTGATATAGCTGGAGTTGCCATAACAAAACTCGGAACCAGAATGTACACCGATACATACGAAAAAAGAGTAGATCCGAGAGGTAAGACTTATTACTGGATGGCGGGAGAAGTTATCAAGTCTGATGCTGTAGAAGGTACCGACATTAATGCAATAAGAAATAATAAAGTATCAATAACTCCTATTACATTTGAACTCACTTATGAAGAAATCATGCCTGATTTGACAAAAATTTTATGTGCGGACGGAAAATGTGATTGGATTTAGTTTACGTAACGGAAAAATTTGAAAACCTATGCAAAGAGCCTGTAGCAATACAGGCTCTTTTGTAATAAAAATTAATATTTTAAAAAAAAATAGCAATTTGTTTTTTTTTACAACTTTTTAATTAGTATAGTAGGTAGTGAAAGAAAGATTCTTTAAGACAATATTTTATAAGGGGAAGATTATATGACCACCAACATCAATCCGTATCAGCAAACAATGGGACAGCCTTATACGATGAATCCTGTCATTACATCGCAGCCTCAACAACAGAAGGCAGCACAGGAAGTTAATGCTGTTAAAATTGAGCTTATAGAACCAAAAGCATATGGAAGTGCTCCAAACGAAGCGGGTGCTCAACCTTATTATACATATCCTCAATCATCCGTTTATAATCCGAACGGAATGATGTATCCGTATGTTCAACCGTTTCAGCCTCAGATGCCGATGACTATGCCGGCACCTGTTTCTGTGCCTCAGGCACCGGCAGCACAACCTCCCATGCCGCAGGTTCCGCCTGCAGTTGTAGACCAACCTACAGCTCCTGAAACTCCTCAACAGGTTGATACTCAAGTACCGCCTGCTCCTGTTGCAACAGATGCTCCTGCCGCTCAACCGGCAGCAACTCCGGTTCAGCAACCAGGGAGTGATGTTAATAAATTAGTTCAGGATTTAGGTTCCAATGATTTGGAAGCTCAGTTCAATGCAATTAATAAAATAGCAGAAACAGCACAAACACAATCTCCTGAAGCAGCAAATCTTTTGGCTGTTGATACGTTCAAAGGATTGGCATCGGTAGTTAATAAAGATACAACTACCCTTGAAGCACCGACTCAAGAACAAACATCTTTGAGAGAAAAAGCTCTCGGCGGTCAACAGCTTACTCCTGAAGAACAGGCTAAAGCTGAACAACTTGCTCCTCAAGAAGTTGCTGAAATGAACAAACAGTATGCATTGTATACACTGGCTATTCTCCAAAATTCTTACAGAGATGCAGTGAACCAAGAATTGCAGGCACAGGGTATGCAACCTGCAAAAATAAATGAGCTGCCTGAAATCAATTTGGTAATAGATACAATCAAGAATAATCCGAATGCATTGATTAGAGAAGCAGGTATAAGCGCTTTATCTTATGTAGTAAGACCTGAGGATAAAGATGTTGCAAAAACCGTCTTCACTCTTGCAACTCAGGATTCTGACGAAAATGTTAAAAAAGCGGCAACAGATGCTTTAGCAAAAATAGGTGAACCTGTTCAGGCTGCAGCTCCTGTTGAAGCAGGAAAAGAAGAAGCACCCAAGGCAGATGAAAAGGCTGCTGAAGGAGTGCAGCAACCTGAAAATGTAAAGCAGGGTGAATCAAAACCTGAAGGTGAAAAAGCCGCTTAGTAAAGCATTTTAGGCTTATTTAAAAGAACATATCCGTAACATTTGTTACAGATATGTTCTTTTTTTGTAAATATAATATAATTAGAGGATAATTAGAATAGAAGAAAAATATAGAATTGTATAGGGATAAGATTTAGTGGTTGGAAAATGTCTGACGAATTTAATTTAGAAGAAGAAAATTTTAATGAAAATAACCTTGAGCTTGATGAAACAGAAGTTGATGCGGATGATCTCCCTTCTGATGTAAGAAAGCTTAACTGGGGTGCTTTTCTCTGGCCGTTTATATGGGGCTTGTTTAATGTTAAGTTTGCAAGGGTTTTGGCTATTATTGCTGTAAATTTAATAATCTTTGCTCCTGTAATCTTTATGGCTTTTTCGGGGATGAACGGCGATCCAAGCAACACTCCGCTTGTTATGTTAAGTGTTGTATTGCTTATTTCAAGCCCGATAGTAAATTTGATTATTATGATAATCTTCCTTGTAAAAGGAAACAGATGGTCATGGCAGGATAAAAACTGGGAAAGTGTTGAACACTTTGTTTCTGTCCAAAAAAAATGGACTATGGGAATTTTTATTTTCTGGCTTATATCGATGATTCTTTCGGCGCTTATTCCTATAATTATAGGCGCATCTGTTTTTAGTTTTATCAGTCAGAATATGCCTGCTCTGAGTCAGCAGAATGCCGGTCAGACTACTTCAGCAGAGAGTGATTTCGGTAGTTTTGGAGATGAGTCTTATTCTGCAAATAATCTTCCTGATGTTTCTCAGGATTGGAATAATACTCCGTCTGCTGCTGTTGGAGCTAACAATTCTGATTCTGCTCCGTCAGCTGCTCCTGCATCAAAAAGAAAAACTGCTCCGGATGAGCCGGTAGGTGCTGCACGTAAGCCGATAAATAATAAAGATATTATAGATAACAGTGATAAAGTTGTTATTACTATAGGCGGGCATGGTCGTGAAAATCCGTTTAAACCTTTTTATGATCAGGCCTTCAGTGGAGATTTCCCCCCGCCTGATGATGTATTTAATATTGATGAGTCCGCTAAAAAGCTGATGTCTATAAAGGTGACAGGAATTTTGTTTGACCCTTATAAGCCGACTAATGCATCAGCTATAGTTAATGCATCGGGTTCTGATTATATGGTGAAGAAAGGGGATGTTGTCGCCGGATTTAGTATATTGGATATAAATAAAAACAGAGTTTATGTTAAATTCGGATCAAACACCTATAATGCAGGTATTGGAGAGACAATACATGCGGAACTGAAAGATAACAGCGGTCTTGATAATATTGATAAAAAGTTTGCTGGGAACACCAGATAAAGAATGAAGTTAATAAAATTAAACAATAAAGGGAGTCTTGAGCTAAATGAAACAAGAGTATAGGGAATTAATAAAACGGTTTACCGTTGGGGCTGTGGTTTTAAGCCAGTTGTTTTTTGTCGCCTCTTCGGCTTTTGCTTCGCCGGCTTTGAGAAACGAATTTAAGCCGTCAAGCGAAGTAGTTCCTCTTCAAGGAGAGGTGTCTTTCAGTCACGGGTCTGATCCTGTTACTGTGAGTTTGAGAGATACGGATGTCAGACAGGTATTGCGTATGCTTGCTGATAAAGCGCATTTAAACATTATTTTCCATGATTCCGTATCAGGAACGGTTACTCTTGATTTGGTTAATGCTCCGTTAGTAAAAGTATTTAACTATATTATGTCCGTAAATAAACTCAGCTACTGGCTTGATGATAAGACTATTATTGTTGCCAGTGCTGATGCTGCAAAGGATTTGAACCTCAACAATCAGGAGATGGTAGCTCTTCCTGTTAAGTATGTTGACGCAAAAATTATTGCAGACTTTTTGAATAAAAATATATTTTCTCTGAACAGACCTGGAATTAATGGTTCTCAGGTTGCGATTACAAACCCTCAAAAAAATGAGATTATCATCATGGGGACAACAAATGATGTGACAATTGCTCAGAGAATAATCAAAAAATTTGACCAGAAACCGAGTGTAACTACATTTGATGTAAAATACTCTTCACCATCAGAAATAGCCAATGCTCTTTGCTCGATTGTCTTCGGTACAAAAGGAGCCGGCGGCGGCGGTGATGATGGCGGCGGCGGAGCTTCTGCCGGTGCTTCTTCATCAAAGAGCAGTGATAATACCTCTTTTGGTAAAGCTGTTGTTGCATGTTCTTCATCAAATACAGTTACTGCAGATAAATTAGAATCCATTAAAAATAATGCATATTCAGTTGTTTATTATCCTGATAACAACCAGATACTTTTGTTCGGAGGAACAAAAGATCAAATATCGCTTGCGAAAGAATACATTGACAAAACTGATATAAAACAACTTCAAGTTTTGATGGATGTGTCGATTGTCGAACTTTCTGAAACAGATAACAAAAGTTTGCAATCTGCATGGGAAATTCATACAAAGAGATTCAACTTCAAGCTGAATGACTTATCAGGCGGTGGTTTTTCTCCATCTTCAGCAGGAGAATTCGGAGCTCGTCCGCCATGGCCTTATACTCAAAATGGAGGTTTCAACTATATTTCAACAGATACCTTCAGAGTTATTAACTATTTGAAGTTCTTGGTTTCTAACCAAAAAGCACGTACTTTGACAAACCCGAAAATTCTTGCTACAAACAACAAGAAATCAGAAATTAATATTACAAGGGACTATGTAAAGAGTGTAACCAGACAGGTAACAGCTGTTGGTGTCGGTTCTACAAGTGTTCCTCAATCAACATATGAAATTGCTAATGATGCCGGTGTAAAACTCTCTTTGACTCCGACTATTACGAATGCAGGCAATGTCATTATGGATATTGAACCGTCGTTTGCAACACCGTATCAATCTATCTATGAAGAAATTCCTGATGGACAGGGAGGGATTACAAACAACCTTGCTGCTACGTTGCTGACAAGAAGAGAGATGAAACTCAAAAGTGTTATGGTTAAAGACGGAGAAACACTTGTTGTCGGCGGCTTGCTTGAAAATGATGAAAGCAAACAGGTCGGTAAAGTTCCTTTCCTCGGGGATATTCCTTTCATAGGCGCTCTGTTCCGTTCTTCAAGTGTTGACAAAACAAAATCAGAACTTGTCATCATGCTGACACCTCATATTCTTCGTGATGATGAAGAGATGGTTGATTTTGAAGAAACAGTACAGAAAAATGAAGATAATATAGAGATAGAAAATATAGAAAATATCTAAATTTACATATGAACAAAATACTCGAAAATATAGATTGGAATTGTTTTGAAGGAATTGGTATTGATTTAATAAATCAATACCGATTTATTCCTGTAAAAACTCATGACGGTAATCTGTATATAGGTATAATCAGCAATGAAGATAAGAGTTATTTAAAGAGTATAATGACAATTCTCCAAAACAAAACAGGAGCAGTTGTCAGATGTCTTCCGATAACGGAAGCTGATTATAAAGAAATAGTCGAGTATTATTATGAACATATAAATCCTGTTTCAAAACAAGATCCGATGCTTCTTGCAGAGGATAAAGTGAGAAAAGAAGCGGAAAGAAAGTTCAAACTCGAAGATGAAAGAAAACAAAGACAATTGCAGAACGCTCAGCAGGATAATTCTCAAGAACAGCAGACAACAAAAGAAGAGGAGAATAATAATACCGTTTCGCAGGAAGAAGAAAATCCATTATTCATAAATGAAGAGAATAATCTTTCTTCAGAGAATAAAGAACAGGAAGAGGTTTCTCAAAATTATTCTTCAGACTCAGAAAACACGGTGGCATCAAATTCTGATGATGGAAAAAAAGACGGAGAGCACCCTCGTAAACGTCTTGGGGAACAGCTTATTGATGCCGGCTTTTTAACCCCTGAGCAACTTGAAGAAGGTCTTGCTTATGCTAAAGAGAAAAAACTTCCTATCGGCTCTGCTCTTGTTGAGTTGAAATATATTACTCTTGACCAGATGAAAACGGTTCTTTCAGAACAACAGGGACTGGAGTTTTTTGAACTTGATAAATATAAAATAGAACGCTCCGTTTTTTCTCTGCTGCCTGAAAGATACATAAAAAGTAAGAAAGTCATTCCTATCAAAAAAGAGAAAAATTTTATTGTTATAGGCATGGTCAATGCAAATGACAAAGCGGTTTTATCTCAGATTAAATTTATGACAGGTCTGACTCCTCGTCCTCTTTTGATTCCTCATATTGAATTTAATAATATATTGCGTGCATTTGAGATGAAGAAACAAACAACTCAAATGGTTCAACATATTATTAAAGAAGATATAGTCGAAGAAGAAGAAAGTCTCTGGGAACAGGTTGATAAAGAACTCAAGGACAATTCAAGCAACGTTGCTAAATTTGCAACAAAGATTATTACCGATGCAATTGACATAAAAGCGAGTGATATTCACATCGAACCCCGTCTGAACGGTTATATTGTCAGATATCGTATTGCCGGTATTTTGAAGTTGATGTTTGAAATTCCTCAACAGATTGAATCTGCCATTATATCAAGATTCAAAGTTGTATCAAGAATGGACATTGCAGAACACAGGAGAGCGCAGGACGGTACGTTCTCTTTGAAGCATGCCGGAGTTGGATATGACTTCAGAATTAACACACTTCCTGTCGGCAGCAAAGAGAAGATGGTAATAAGAATTCTCGCACCGAGTGTTACTCTTGCAGATAGCCAGGATAAGGATATAAAACTTGTCGGAGGAACGGCTGAAGATATTGCCAAAATAAAGAAGATGATAACTGTACCGAACGGAATTATCCTGACAGCAGGACCTACAGGTAGCGGTAAAACAACAACGCTTTATTCCGTTTTGAAAAACATTAACGATGTAAGTATCAATATCAGCACCGTAGAAGACCCTATAGAAATTCGTCTTGAAGGTGTAAACCAAACACAGGTAAACCCGAAAGCCGACATTACTTTTGCATCTTGTATGAGAGCACTTTTGAGACAGGACCCTGATGTAATCCTCGTCGGAGAAATTCGTGACCTGGAAACTCTTGAAACAGCTATCAGTGCATCTCTGACAGGTCACTTGGTATTGAGTACCGTTCACACAAACAGTGCAGCAGCAACAATTACCAGATTGATGGATATGGGGGCAAAAGATTATTTGATTGCGTCAACTCTTTCAGGTGTAATTGCTCAAAGACTTGTCAGACGCCTGTGTGATAATTGCAAGAAAGAATATACACCTGATTTGGACAGATTAAAAGAACTCCTTCCTCAGGGAGAAGATGCAGAAGCAATATTGAAAACGCATAAATTTTATAGAGCCATCGGATGTCCTCAATGCGACGGCGGATATTCAGGTCGTTTGGGGATATATGAGATTATGCAGATTAACAAAGAAATAAGACGTTTGATTGCTCAAAATGCCCCTGATGTCGAAATAGAAGAAGTCGCTGTTGCTTGTGGTATGAAAACATTGCGTCAATCCTGTTTTAATCATATTTTCAACGGGATGACAACATTGGAAGAGTGCTTGAGAGTACTTGGTATTGCTAACGATTAAGGAATTTAAAAATTATGCCGTCATATGAATTTTCAGGTCTTAATAAACAACAAAAAATGCAACGAGGTGTAGTGAATGCCGAATCTATTCAGGAGGCAAAAGCTAAGGTAAAGAAACTCGGCCTTGTTCATATTTCTGTCAGAGAGGACAGAGCTACGGCAAAAGCTGAGAAAGAAGCATCACAGGTAAAAATAGATACCGGAATCAATCTTCCGTTGAAGCAAAAGCTGGATTTTATATTGACTCTTAGAACGCTGGTTAAGACAGGTGTTCCTATTATTGAAGCTTTAATCTTCATGGAAAATAATGCTGATAACAAAAAAACAAGAGCTCTTTCAAATAACCTCAGACAGCTTGTTCTTAAAGGGGCAACTTTTGCTGAGGCTGCGAATAAATTTACGGCATGTTTTGATAATATCAGCCGCGGTTTGATTAGAGCAGGGGAAGAGAGCGGAGAGTTAGACATGACGCTTGATCGTCTTGTCGAACTGATGAAAAAACAGGCAGCATTGAAGAAGAAAGTTATCGGGGTTATGACTTATCCTGCGATAGTTGTAACTCTCGCCTTTCTGGTTGTCCTTGTTATGTTGATTGTTGTATTTCCTTCGTTTAAGGATTTGTATGCAAACCTCGGTGCTGAGCTGCCGGTTCCTACAAAGATATGTATGGGGGCTGGTGAGTTTATGAAGAAGAACTGGCATATTACTCTTATCGGAATAATAGCTTTTGTTTCGGCATTTATTTCTCTTTTCAGATGGGAAGTATCAAAGAGGATTATTGATAAATATGTCCTTGAAATTCCCGTGTTGAGCAAATTTGTTCAGTTTGTAGAGTTATCAAACTTTATTTCGGTTCTTCTGGTTGTATACGAAGCCGGTATTCCTCTTGTTGATTGCTTCTATATGGGGAATCTTACTATCAAGAATTTCACGATGAATGAAGCTGTCAATAAGGCGACGAAGTTAATTCAGCAAGGTACACAGGTTTCGTCGGCAATGAAGACGACAAAAGTTTTTCCGAATATGGTTTTGTTCATGATATCAACAGGTGAACAATCCGGTAATTTGGAAGAAATGTTAAGACAAATCGGTGAGTATATAGATAATACTCTTGCTGAAGTTATTGATTTGTTGACAAGTTTGATGGAGCCTTTGTTGATGGTTGTCATTGGAGGACTTGTTCTTTTCTTGGCTCTGGCTCTTTATCTTCCTATGTTCCAAACTTATGCGCATATTTAAAAGAGGTGAAAAATGGTTGAAAATAATGATGCAGAAAGTTTTATAAAAGGTGTCTGGTCTGAACAGGTTCTTGTAATCACCGAGGATTATGAGATTGTCGGGAAAATATTTTTGCCGAAGATAAACAAAAGGAACAGAGTTCTATCTGATTTGTTGAACGGGAAAAAACGTTTTATGGCAATAAAAAACTGTCAAATAAAACACAGACACTTTCCTGATAGAACAACAGAAGAGCAGGATTTTATTCAGCTTAATATAAACTCGATTATTATGCTCCGTCCGATTTTTGCAGAATAATTCTGTCTTTTTGGAGAGGAGATATCTATGGCAGATACATCGCTCAGGATGAGTCTTGATAAATTGCAGGTCGGGAAAGATGCTGTTATTTCTTCAATCAACTGTGAGAACAAGGCTCTTCGTGCACATATTCTGGATATGGGGTTAACTCCCGGAGTTGAAGTTACTTTGATAAAAACGGCTCCGATGGGAGATCCTCTTGAGATTCGTGTACGTGGTTATGAGCTTACTCTCAGGAAATCCGATGCTTCAAAAATTGAGATAGAAGATATTCATGATGCGCATGACTGCAGGAGAAAAAACAAAACATTTGAAGATATAGAACACTCACAAAAAGGTGAGGAAACATACAGCACAAGAAAGTCAAATATTCCTCCGAAGACAAAGATAAAATTTGCTCTTGCAGGAAATCAAAACAGCGGTAAAACAACTCTTTTCAATCAGCTGACAGGTTCCCATCAGCATGTGGGAAATTTCCCAGGGGTGACTGTTGACAGAACAGATGGACTTATCAGAGGTCACAAGGATGTTACCATAACTGATTTACCAGGAATTTATTCACTTTCTCCATACAGCAGCGAGGAGATAGTTACGAGAGACTTTATTCTCAAAGAAAAGCCTGATGGAATTATAAACATTGTGGATGCCACAAATATCGAAAGAAATCTTCTTTTGACAATGCAGCTGATAGAACTTGATGTTCCTATGGTAATAGCTCTCAATATGATGGATGAAGTCCATAAAAGCGGAGGAAGTATTGATGTTAACGGTCTTGAGGCCGCACTTGGAGTGCCTGTTATCCCTATTTCTGCGTCAAAAAACGAAGGTATAGAAGAGCTTGTTGAGCATGCCATAAATGTTGCTAAATATTCAGAGCGCCCCGGGCGTGTTGATTTTTGTGCATCTGATGAAGGGAAGACAGGAGCTGTTCACAGATGTATACATTCAATTATTCATTTGATTGATGACCATGCCAAGAGTGCAAACATTCCCGTAAGATTTGCCGCTACAAAACTTGCTGAAGGTGATGAGCTTATTTTGCGGGCATTAAATCTTGATGAGAATGAGGTTAACACCTGTGAGAAGATAATTTCTCAGATGGAAGAAGAAAGAGGGCTTGATAGGGCGGCGGCGCTTGCCGATATGAGATTTTCTTTCATAGAAAATCTTTGTGATAACTATGTAAACAAATTGCATGAAACTTTTGAATACAGATTATCAGTGAAGATTGATAAGGTATTAACGGGAAAGTATACCGCTGTTATATCGTTTTTGGCGATTATGGGGTTAATATTTTATTTGACATTCGGACCTGTCGGAACGTTCTTATCAGATATAATGGAGTTTGGAATTGAATATATAACAAAGCTGACGGATAATGCTTTAATATCCTACGGTCTGAACCCGATAGTCAGATCTCTTGTTATAGACGGTATTTTTTCCGGTGTCGGAAGTGTCTTGAGTTTTTTGCCTGTAATAGTCGTGTTATTTTTCTTTTTGTCTATACTTGAAGATACAGGATATATGGCTCGAGTTGCTTTTGTTATGGACAAATTGTTGAGAAAAATAGGTTTATCCGGTCGTAGTTTTGTTCCTATGCTGATAGGGTTCGGGTGTTCAGTGCCTGCGATTATGTCAACGAGAACTCTTCCCTCAGAGAGAGACAGAAAGATGACTATTTTTTTGACTCCCTTTATGAGTTGTTCTGCGAAGCTTCCGATTTATGCTTTATTTACGGCAGCATTCTTTGTAGAAAATCAGGTTGTTGTTATTTTGAGTTTGTATTTGATAGGGATAGTTGTCGGTATAATTTTTGCATATTTTATGAAATATTTTGTATTCAAAGGCGAGCCTGTTCCTTTTGTTATGGAACTGCCTAACTATCGTTTTCCAAGCGCGCTAAATGTATACAGGCTGATTTATACAAAAGCAAAGGGCTTTGTGACAAAGGCTTTTACGATAATTTTCTGGGCGACGATACTTATATGGTTTTTGCAGACATTTGATTCACGCCTGAATTTTGTTACTGATTCTTCTGAGAGTTTGCTGGCGCTTTTGGGTAATTTTATTGTTCCGATATTTGAGCCTCTCGGGATAGATGATTGGAGAGTAACTACGGCGTTCATCACAGGTTTTATGGCAAAAGAGAGTGTTGTCAGCACGCTTAGTGTTTTGTTGGGCGGAGATACCGATAAGCTGCCGATGTTGTTTAACCAGCTTACGGCATTTGTATTTCTTGTATTTTCTCTCTTATACACACCTTGTGTTGCGACAATTGCCACAGTCAGAAGGGAACTCGGACGATTTTATGCCTTTTTGGTTGTAGTTTTGCAGTGTTCGATTGCCTGGGTTGTTGCGTTTTTTGTCTATTTGCTCGGTACAATTTTTATGTAGATGGTCAGCCCAGTTTATTCGGAAGATAAATCAGGTTTTTCATCTTGTCGTCAAATTTTTCTTTGCTTATTGCATGAGGAAATGCTGAGTTGTACGGGTCGTTCACTACTACCGAGCCTTTGTCTTTGTTGGTGGTCATAACATTGTATACATGACCTGTTGATATGTATCTGCATTCTTTCTCGTCATCTGAGTATTCTTCTGAACCTGTATTACAAATCAGTTCTGAGTTTGCGTAAGCCGGTGAATAAAGTATATCGCTGAGAGAGGAATAATTTATCGGTTTTACTACCGGTTCAAATTTAAGTTTTCCGTTTTCTTTTTTCAGGTTAAGCTCAAGAGAATAAATTTCAGCGTTTGTTTTATCGATGTATTCTTGAGTAGTATAATCTTTGAGCAGTTCATTTGATTTTTTGTAGAATATTTGAGGATTGTTTTTGTACCCGAGTGCACGATGAACAAGGGTTATTTTTTCCGCTTCTCCTGATGCAATGATAAATCCAGGGGTATCAAGCAAGTTTTTTCCGTTTTCATCTTTTGAACTTTTTAACTCTTCTATTCTACTATTTAGTGTTTTGGTATATGGAGTTCCTTCTTCTGCAAGATATTTTCTGAGCAATTTTTCTATGGCTATTTCATAAATTCTTACATCAACATCACCTGAAGAGAAACTAGAATTTATGTCGCTCAGGTCATGGTTTTTCAATTCTTCTGCACTGACAGAGTAAGTTTCTTTTGATGATTGTTCGTATGGGTTATCTAAGGTGACCGTATAATTCCCTTTTTCATCAGGTCCGGAAATCCGTTTTGAAAGATTTTCTTCGCCTTCTTTTGTTGAAGCATAGTTTCCGAGCATAGACAAAAACCAGCATGAACCTGTACGTCCCTGAGCGAAGCTGCCTATTTTACCGTCGCTTATTGTATCGGTTGTATCGACATAATACAAAAGTTGGGCTAGGTCTTCATTTGTCATATTAGAGAAGTTGCCTGTTTTGTATTGTTCATATTTCAGTTTGAAGTTGTTATAACCTGCAAAAGATTTATCAGGTAATCCGTCTTTCAAACAGAAGTCGATGAGGGCATGTTTGTTTTTTTCGAGTTCTGTTTTTTGTTCCTGACTCAGGCTGTTTTTATAAGATTCAAAATCGTTTATTTTTTGTTTGAGGATACTTTTTTGTTCTTCATTCAGCTCGATTTTTGAGATGAGGTTGTCTTCCAGTTCAAAGAAATGAGCTTCAAATCCCGAGTATACGGAGTTGTAGAAAGTTTGTTGTGATTGAGTGAAACCGTATTTTTCAGAAATATTTGAAAGAAAAGTCATGAATTTATGTTTGAATTCGGTAAATTTTGAAGAGAGTGATTGTTTTTTATCATTGGAGTTTTTTGTACTAAAAGATACAGTATCATGCCCTATACCTGCTGTTTTTGGGGTATAGGTTTGTTTAGATGTGTTTGAGTTTGTTTGAATTTGGTTCTGGTTTAAATTATTGTTTATTTCCATATAATAATAAAAAAATAAAATGTTTTAAAATTGTCATTAGTTTTAAAATAAGTCTTTGTGTTGATTTTGGAATTTTTTTAATATAGATTAGACTCTTAGAAAGAAGAAGAGATATGAACAGAAAAACGGCAGGTGTTTTGAATGGGGCGATTGCTGCTGCGAGTTATGGAACTAACCCGCTTTTTGCGCTGCCTCTTTATGCGGCAGGAGTAGGGGTTAATTCGGTACTTTTTTATAGGTATGCTTTTGCTGTTGTTATCTATGGTATATGGCTGAAATTTTTCAAGAAAACATCTTTTGCCATATCTCTCAAAGAATTTTTCCCGCTGTTATTTCTGGCGTTGTTTTTTTCTTTGTCATCGCTTACATTGTTTGAGGCGTTCAAATATATAGAGGCAGGGATAGCCTGCACTATTCTTTTTATATATCCCGTTATGGTTGCTGTGATTATGTGGTTATTTTTCAAAGAAAAGCTTACCAAGACAGTAATTTTTGCGATACTTTTGACATCAGCCGGGATAATTCTTTTATACAAAGGAAAACCCGGAGGCGCAGGGTTGAATATGCATGGTGTGTGTATTGTTTTGTTGTCGGCTCTTTTGTATGCACTTTATATAGTAGGGGTAAAGAATATAAAAGAAATAAAACATATGAAACCTGATAAGTTGAGTTTTTATGTAATGTTATTCGGCTTGTTAGTGTATGTGTATAATCTAAAATTTTGTACACAGCTGCAGATTCTTGATTCTCCCATGTTGTGGATGTATGCTGTTGCTCTTGCACTTTTTCCTACAATTATTTCGCTTGAAACTATTACGGTGGCTATTAAATTAATAGGTTCAACGACGACAGCAATTTTGGGGGCTCTTGAACCCTTGACGGCTATATTTTTCGGTGTTGTTTTTTTTCATGAACAGTTGACAATCAGAATATGCATAGGGGTTGCATTAATTCTTTGCGGAGTATTTTTGATTGTTACAAGAAATGTGAGAAAGAAGAGAAAATTCAAGTTAGTCTGAGTTTTTATTGCAGAGTTTTTGATAATATTCTCCCCATTTTGCCATATCTTTGACAATCGGCTCAAGTGTTTTCCCTGTGTTTGTAAGGGAGTATTCTACTTTGGGCGGAATTTGAGCATAAACTTTTCTTGATATTATGCTGTCAGCTTCGAGCTCTCGCAGATTTGATGTCAGAACTTTTTGCGAACAGACAACGGCTTTTTTCAGCTCAGAGAATCGTTTTGTTCCTGAGAGCAGTTCTTTGACAATCAAAATTTTCCACCTTGTTCCGACTATTTGAAGAAGTACTGCAACCGGACATGGAAGCAGTTTTTTAGTTGTTATTTTATTCATATGTGCTGTTAGTTTCCTTTTGTATACTATAGAACTTTATAGTTCCTACTTACAAAAAATAATCTTATATGCTAAAAATATTATACATTAAAAAAGGAGACGAAATATGAACATACAACAAATACGAAGTGCTACTGTTAAAATAACATACGGGGGGAGTGTTTTTCTGATTGATCCGATGTTTGCTCAAAAGGATGCTTATCCTCCGATTCCGATGAGTTTTTCTCCTGATAGAAGGTGGCCTATGGTTGATTTGCCCGTTTCGGAGAAAGAAATATTGCAAGATGTTGATGCTGTTATAATGACTCATTATCATATAGATCATTTTGATGAATTTGCTGTAAATTCACTATCTAAGGATATGAAGATATTTGTACAGGATGAAGAAGACAAGAAGACACTTGAGAAATTTGGTTTTTTGAATCTTGAAATTTTGAGAGAAGAGGGAGTTTCTTTTGGAGATGTAAAATTATACAAAACAAACTGTATACATGGAGAAAGGGAGAAAGCATTTCCGTATTTTGAAAAAATGGGAATACGGCATGAGGCAATGGGTGTTGTGTTCAAATGCGATGGAGAAAAAACGTTATACCTCGCAGGAGATACTATTTGGTGTGGTTTTGTGGAAGAGGCAATAGACAAATTTTCTCCTGATGCGGTTATTGTGAATGCTGCTGATGCACAGCTTGAGACAAGCGGGTCGATAATTATGGGTATAAAAGATATTCAGGCGTTACATAATTATGCTCCGTCATTGAAGATTATTGCAAGCCATATGGACACAGTAGGTCATGCAACTCTTGATAGAGTCGGTTTGAGGAAATATTTGAAAGAACACAACCTTGAAGATACCGTGCTTGTTCCTGAAGACGGTGAAAACATAATGATATAATACCCATACCCAGAGCATCTCTTTAAAGAGATGCTTTTTTTGAGAATTTGGCATTATTTAAACATAGGGAGTTTGTTCATCATGTTTCTTAACTTGATTGCTATTCTTGGCATAGGTTCGGCTATGGTCAGTCCTACAAGGTCGTAGTTTGAAGAGATATCGTTTATTAATCTGATTGTATCATCTATTTTCAAACCGTTAGGGTCATTACTTACGCCTGCTATCATTTCTTGAGGGTCGATAGCATCAAGGTCAAAATGGATAACGACTTTTGAGGCTCCTGTATCTTTTAACCACTGTAAAACAACCGAACTGTCCTGAACAACAGCCTGCGGGGAAAGGCTTTGTATTCCGAGTCTTTCCTGACGCCCTTTCATTCCTTTATCCCATGAACGCAGACCGACAATCAGCACTTTTGAAGAATCGAATTTTGCGGGCAGCAGTTTCATAAATCTTTCATCGCCTATGCCCATAGCAGCAGTCAGCGCCATTGCATGGTAACCTGTGTAGTCATCATATGGAAGATTGATGTCAGGGTGGGCATCTATCCATATCAGTGCTACATCGTTGTTGTACTTTTTGGCAAGATATGTGAAAGGAACGACGCTTACAGAGCATTCTCCGCCGAGGGTAAGAATTTTATCGGGGTTATTTTCTTCGAGAATTTTGAGTGCCGATTTTGTTTGTTTTAGGATGTCATCTCTGTCAGTTATACCTTTTTCGAGTTTTCTTTGAGTGTATTCTGTAGAGATTGGGACTTCTACAGTTTTTTGAGATGGATTTTGTGGTGCGAGAAAGTTCAGAAGATGAGCGCCGAGGAAATATCCTCTTGATGAGTCTTCTTCCGGGATATCAGGCATCCAGTGAGAAACGACACCTCCCTGCCATTGAGGGTAAATCAGGCGCAGTGTTGTCGGCACATAGGGTATGTTTTGTTCCATTGTTTGCATTTCCTCCCGGGCATGAGCTGTTGTTATTGTGATAAATAAGGCAAGGATTGCCAGAAAAATTCTCATATTTTCACTCCTACAAATCCGTATTCAAGTATTATTTTATATATTTTTGAGATGAAAGTACAGAGGAAATATGTCAAATAACAATTTTATTTAGTCAACCAGCGCTTTTATAATTTTATAAACATCGCTTATTTTATCAGGATGTTTTTTTAGGATTTTGTTTATTTCTTCCAGCAAATTTTCAGGTTGGTTGTTATGCTCAAACTGAAAAACATCGGAAAATGAAATTTCCAATACATTGATGAATTTTTCAAGAGTTTGTATAGATGGATAATTTCTGCCGTTTTCAATATTGCTGACAGATGTCGGTTCGACATCTGATAGTTCAGCCAGTTGCTCTTGACGGAGACCTCGTTTTTTTCTCAGTTCACGTATTCTTTGTCCCAATTTTTTTCTGTAGTCCACAATATCACCTTGCAAACATTATGTAGATAAAAAAATATTAAAGAATACAGGCAAAGTTTTATATAAAGTTATACTGTTGTTTAAGCCAAAAAATACAGTAGTATTTTGTATAAAATAAATTTTATGATAATATTTTGATAAAAAGTTTTGATAATAAATAAAAAATTTATATGAAGAAGTTTTTGCAGCTTATTTTTTCGGTAAAGAATAATCATTTTCATAAAGTTTTTACAATTTGCGGAATAAAACTAAAGTTCAGGTGCAGAAAACCTCCTGAGGATAATAAGCCTGAGTGCCTGTCTGAAATGGAAGAATATGAAAATTTGAGATTATATTTAAGAGAAAAGCATAAGAGCTGTATTTCTGATAATGTTGAAGTCGGAGAGTTCACATACGGATTTCCTGAGTTTATTTTTCATGGGAAAGATGTGAAGCTAAAGATTGGTAAATTTTGTTCGCTTGCCTCAGGAATAAAAGTGTTTCTCAAGGGTGATCATAATGTGGATTTTGTGACGACTTATCCGTTTAATGTCTTGTTACCGCATAATTTTGGGGATATAATAGGGCATCCTGTATCAAAAGGAGATGTTATAATCGGGAATGATGTGTGGATTGCTTCTGATGCTACAATTATGTCCGGAGTCAGGATAGGAGATGGAGCTGTTGTTGCAAATAAAGCTCTTGTTACAAAAGATGTTCCTCCTTATTCAATTGTCGGCGGAGTTCCTGCAAAAGTAATAAGAAAGAGATTTGATGATGAAACAATAAAAAGACTTTTGGAAATTCAGTGGTGGAATTGGGAAGATAAACATATAGTGAATGCAATAAGAATGCTTCAGAGTAATAGAATTGAAGAGCTTATTGAATACTATTATAGAAATGTGATGTAAACAGGATTGCTTTATATAGATATTTTTTTAGGTGTTAATTAACATGAGAAAACAGAAAAAGTAACAGAAGTTTCCAGAAAAATTAAATGAAAAATTTAATACATTATTCAACTTTCTCATGTATGCTTTCTATAGTTTTGGTACGTTTATCAAATAATTCAATAAATTTTTTAATGTCCCCTTCATTAGCAATAGAAAAATTATATTCCGGCAAATCATTAATCTTAACAATATTATTCATAAAATCATTATTGAAAACATTTCTTTTTGATTGATATTGTTCATTATATTGCAGAATAAATTGTGTTAAATAACTTAAAGCACTACTATTTAAAAATAGTAATTTGCCTTTCCATTCTGATTTTTCACGAACATAAGATGCTATTTCACTAAATTTGTTTTCACTCATATTATTGTATACAATAATAAATACATCCAAAGTATTTTGGGTCGAAAATCTTCGAATTTCATAATCTGAATTATACTTATTTATATATTCAACAAGTTTCCGCTTTTCAGAAATATCCAAATCATAGCCATCAACTTTTTCTGAATATTTTGCATCCCATAATAATGTATATTTTTTCTCTTTCTCAATTTCCGAACCACCCGTTATGTGGATATCAAAATATCCATCAGGAACTTTTTTGCCTTTTAAATTTTTGCCTAATTGTTTGGTTGTTTTAAAAATATATCTAAATAAATTATAAATATCATTTTCAAAACAATCTCCTTTAATCTTAGAGGTAGCATATGCTGCTTGTGTATTTTTCAAGTTATCGAGTGAGTTTACAGTTGCATTTTCGGCAATAATATTAGCTTTATTAATACATATTTCATATCTATTTTTTATAAGATCTTCTACCTCTTTTGGATCCATTTTTTCATATGCCAAAAAGTATTCTAATGGTATATAAAAAAAAAGGTCGTTACATAATATTGTATTATCAATCGCAGTGTTTTGATTTGATAAAACAAAAATAACTGCTTTTGATTCTCTCTTAAGCTTATTAATGTAAGATACAGATAACTTATTACTTGATAATACTATATACATCTCATCATCATTATGATTTTTGATTGTTGTAATATAAAAATCCTTATTATCATTTGTACTGCTATCTTTAAAGGTTGGAATAATTTTTTTTAATAAATCTATTATATACTCATTAATTTTTTCTTCATTTATAGAGTATGTTGAATATGTTTTTGCATTTGGTTTCTTTTCTGTATGACAAGTCTTACAGTTATTTACACTTATATCATTATATTCATCACAGTTTTCACAACACCATGTTCTTTCATCATCAATGTTGACAAAATCTTTTTGTAATAATTCATTAAATATTCCTCGAACAGTACTTTCAAGGTTTTCTACCTTATCTTTTAACAATATATGTTTGTATAAATCGAGTATTCCATTTTGAAATAATTCTGGTTTAAGAGTTTTTTCCAAGGGGATTCCAAATTCTTTTTGAAAATGATCTTTAACAAAAGCCTTTTCTATCGGTATTAAATCTTTTGAATTCAGTATTAATTTAACTTTTGTATTAGTTGTATCATAAACAACCTTTACTTCGCGTTCTTTTAATGTATTTTTCATTGGTATTTTATAAAATATTTTTAAATAATTTATATCCTTAAAAGAATTAATAGTAATTGATTTAGTAGAAATAAGTTGATTAATTTTATCTGAGATATCATTTTTTCTTGAAGAATTTTGTGACAATAGTAAATCCACATTTTTGCCCAAAGAAAGACCATTTATGTATAGAGCAGTTAATGATAATTCACTTTTTGAAGGTTTCTGTTTTAGTCTGTTCATAAATGAAGTGGCATCAAAATCAATAGCATTACCCCATTCAAACATTTCAATGTCTAAGTTTTTTTCTAATACATTTTTAAATTTTTCAGCATATTTATTTGAGCCACGGAAAATAAAATTATTGTTATGAGAATCATAATATATGATAAAAGCTTCCTTTGGATTATAAGTTATTAAATTTTCAAATGCTTCTGCATAACGTTCTCTTTCTCCAGGAAAATAAATTCCGCATATATACTCACTTGTTTTATTATATTTATGATATATACATTCAAATTTCCCAGAACTTATGATATTTTTCTTAATAAAGTTATCATTAAAAACTGTCTCTAACTTATTAACATCAATTTTGTTATTTACAGCATAACTTGTTTCTAAATTTCTATTTGAATACGTGTAATACAAATGAATTTGATCAAGTAAATTAGTTTCATACTCAATTTTTTCATATATGTTTAACAATATAGACAAATCCTCTTCTGTATCAGAATCATCTATTTGTAAAATATGTTTAGCATAATGTATTTTATTTTTAATATATTTATTAAACTTAAATAATGTTTTACCAAAATTACTTTTATACAAACTATTTATTATTGCAGACTCTTTATCTTCTGTATTTAAAACAGGCTGTTCGTTTTTTAATTTATTAAATACAAATTCAATATCATAAGAATTTTTTAAATCTATTAATTTTAATACTTTTTCACTGTTGTATCCTTCATCAGCATTAAAAACACGATATTTTCGCCAATCTACATCTTTTAAATTAATAGTCACTATACACATCCCTATTTGTTACGTTGTATATTTTTATTGGCATCATTATACAATAAACATGAGTTTTTTAAATTTTATAATGATATTTTTTGTCCGTTTTTGACACGCATACATGTATTAATGAATTATGTCACGGTTATTACATAACGATGGATTGTATATTTTTGTGATAGAATAAACTTAACAAAAGCGGGGTTGTATGGCAAAGAAAACTGTTGAAAAAGGTATAAATCTGGATAATATTTTATTCAAATGCCG